>JBBARR010000013.1:0-56216 GCA_040399645.1 Caulobacteraceae bacterium
TATCAGGTCTCACCCTTTTTCAAGATGATACCAGCTTAACTCCCTGTCCAAAATCCGGGGACCACCTCAAATTTCACACCAACAATCAACACGGAACACTCAGTGGCTGGCGGTTACTCACTGAATAATAAAGTCATTGTATTATCAAAGGGTCCTTGAGTGGCACTCCATTTTCTGCGAAATAGCCGTCGATGGATGATATTGATGCCGTGATAACTTGGGTAGATGGATCTGCGTTCGCCCACTACGAAAAGCGTGCGCGCTTTATGTCTGCAGCTGAAGAGCCTTTGCATGGTAACGCCATCAACCCGCACCGCTGGATCGATAGCGACGAGTTGGGATATTGTCTTCGGTCGATCGAACTCAATGCGCCGTGGATTCGCCGTGTCTGGATCATTACTGATGACCAACAGCCGCGCCTGACAAAGCTCTCATCGGCATTTCGCGCTAAGATAACCGTTATCGACCACCGCGAGATTTTCGCTGGCTATGAACATGTCCTGCCGACCTTCAACTCGATCAGCATTGAAACAATGCTGTGGCGGATTAGCGGCCTCGCCGAGCAGTTTCTGTATTTCAATGACGACGTGTTCGTGACCACGCCTGTTAAACCCGACGACTTTTTTACGCCTAAGGGGCCCGTGCTTCGAGGTCACTGGGCAGATCATGGCGATCTGGAGCGTTGCGCTATAAAACGTAGTGAAGTGTCGTTGCTTAATCATTTCAACCAGATTAAGTCGGCCGCCCTGATTGGCTATGATGCGGATCATATTTTTCTGAGCGCCCACGTCGTGCATCCGATGCTGCGATCGGTGATGGAAAAGCTATTCGCAGAGCACCGTGATATCTTTCTCGAAAATATGGCCTACCGGTTTCGCTGCACCGAGCAGTTCCTTCCCCAAGCGCTCCACAATCATGCCTGTATTCGAGATGGCGGCGCCGCTATCCTAGACATGCTCGATCATTTTCACCTGCCGGTTGGGATGTTCGATGACCGGACTGTTGATCAGGTCAGGGCCGATATTGGTGCGGCCGCATCGCCTGCAATCAAGTTTTTATGCATCAACGATTTGCCAACGCTTGAGCAACATATCGGCGATGCCCGCGACTGGATCGAATATGTGATTGGCTTGAGGACCATCAAGCCAAAACCAGCCTATCAGCAAACAGTCATAAAAGCGGATGCCGACGCAGGACGCCTTGTCTCTGCCGCTACGGAACGCCACAGACCCGTCCGCAGTCATGTGTAGACGCTGGAACAATCGTTTGTGTTTAGATACACGAGGCGATCAGCCACTCTTAGCTGTCCGCACCTGTCCACCGGCGTCGGGTGTACGTCGTCACCTCATACCGGCCTTATTGCAATAGCGGAGCCAGTCTGACCCAGAGCGAACCTTCGGAGTATAGCTATGAAACCTTGTGTTTCTTCGTTCAGCTGGTGCAGGTGACGATTACCTTGGTGGACCGGGCTCGACATCCGTGTGACCCTACCCGCTAGCTTACTGTGCATTTTACAAATGGAGGGGCATTTGGCGAGCCAAGTCGGCGTGGTCAGCGAACTCTGGCGTTTTCCAGTAAAATCCATGGGCGGCGAGCGCCTGAACTTGACGGCTATCACATCTGAGGGCGTCGTCGGCGACCGCGCCTACGCGCTGATTGACGAAGCGACCGGGCATGTTGTCAGCGCCAAAAACGTGCGGCACTTCGGAAGTATCCTCAATTGCACAGCGGCTTTCATCGATCCGCCCAAAGCCGGTCAGACGCTTCCTCCAGTGCGCATCACCCTGCCCGGTGGCGAGATCGTGACGAACGAAGGCGGTCATGCACAAAACGCCCTATCGGACCTGTTCGGACGGAAGGTTCGCCTGGCAGTCGCGGCCCCGGCCGATTTCACGATTGACCAGTATCATCCTGATGTGGAGGGCGTCGATCCTGCCGGCCGTCAAAACGTCACCGTCCAGCAAAAGCTCGGCGCGGCGTTCTTCGCCCAAGCTGGCGCGCCGTCCCCGGTGCCTGCGACCACGTTTTTCGACCTCTTTCCGATGACCGTCATCACCACCTCGACGCTTCGGCGATTAGCGCAGTTGCGTCCAGATAGCCGCTTCGATTCCCGCCGTTTTCGTATGAACGTGATTGTGGACACCACAGCCGTCGGCTTCGTTGAAAATGACTGGTTGGGCCGAGGGCTCGCAATCGGTTCGGGAACCACCTTACAGGTGGCGATGCTAGACCCACGTTGCGTGATGACGACCCAAGCTCAAGGCGACCTACCGCAGGACATTGAGATCATTCGCACCCTTGTCGAGCACAACAGTCAAGCCATGATTGGCGAGGCGCGATTTGCGTGCGCGGGCGTCTATGCCGTGATCGGGAAGGCAGGAACAATTCGGTTGGGGGACGTGGTCACTCTCGATTAGATTTGACCTCGAAAATTCGCTTAGGCTCGGTTGTGGCGTGCGAAGTCATAGCCCCTTACCTTTCCCCCAATTCAATTGCGTTACCTTAAGCGACGCGGCCATGGCAGCCGTCTGTTTTGGCCCGACGCCAGACACACTGTGTCGACCATCGAACATCGGCGCTTGCAACACCTCAAAATCGCCGCCTAAATATCAAAACAAGATGAGACAGGCTCTGCGCTAAAAACAAGCACCCAACGTCTCGAATGTTCTGACGACTTACAGATTTAACCTCCATAGCGAAAGCAGCCGGGACGGGCAAAGCCGCCCCGGCGCATTTCATCCTAGGTCCCGTGCGTCATCTGCGACGGAGCGGCGGGCGCGGGTTTCTTGGCCTGGTTCAACAGGTAGGCCCGCAAATCCTCGGCGCTGACCTCGTTGAAGAAGCGGCGGAACGGCGCCATGCCGTGCGGCTTCAAGGCGCCGTCGATCACGATCGCCTTGAAGCCCACCGGATCCAGGATCACAGGCGAGCGCGACAGCACCGGCAGATAGCCGCCGACGCCGTGGCAGGTCACGCAGTACTGATTGCTCAGCGCCTCCCCCTTGACGATGTTGCCCTTGGACGGCGTCGCCTGGGTAAGGTCAAGCGGCGGCTGAACGACCGGTGCCGGGAATGGGGTTGGAACCACCTTGCCATCTAGCCTGAAGACCAGGAGGCGTCCGTCTCGGCGTGGTTCAGCGCCACCCATGCCGCCCGCGCCGCCGAAGCCAACCATCAGGGCCACGTACTGCTCGTTGTTGATGGCGTAGGTGGAAGCGGCCGCGATGGCCCCGGCACCGACGTCATAGCGCCACAGCGCCTTGCCGGTCGCCGCGTCGAAAGCGATGAACTCATGTCCCGCAGCGTGGAAAACCAGCCCGCCGGCCGTGGCCAGCACGCCCGAGCGCCAGGGCTCGGCGAAGGCGGCCTTCCAGCGCGCCTTCTTGGCGACGGGATCCCAGGCTATCAGTTCGCCGAACGGAGTCGGCTGCACCCGGGTCGGCGACAAGGTCGAATGACCTAAGCCCAGGTTCCAGGCCCCTGGCACGAACGAGAACTCCTTGGGGTCTGTGTAGTCCATGTAGAGGGTCTGGGCCGGGATATAGACGAGGCCCTCCTTAGGATTGAACGCCATCGGCTGCCAATTGTGGCCGCCCAACGCGCCTGGCGTTTGCTCCTGCTCGATCCCGTTCTCATAACGAGCGGTCGGCGATTCAACCGGGCGACCGGTCTTCAGATCGACCTTCTCGGCCCAATCAACCCTGACAAACTTTTCGGCAGAGACCAGTTTGCCGCTGGCTGCGTTCAGCACATAGAAGAAGCCGTTCTTGTTCGCCTGCATCACCACCCGCTGGGTCTTGCCGTCGATCGGCAGGTCCGCCAGCATCAGGTGTTGGACAGCGTCGAAGTCCCAGTCGTCGCGCGGCGTCGTCTGATAGTGCCAGACATATTCGCCGGTATCGGGGTTGAGCGCCACGATGGAGGCCGCGAACAGGTTGTCGCCCTTGCCGCCGGTGCGGATCTTGCCGTTCCAGGGCCCGGCGTTGCCGGTGCCCACGAAAACGAGGTTCGACTTTACGTCATAGGTTATGGCGTCCCAGGGCGTCGCGCCGCCGCCGCCCAGCTTCCAGGCACCATCGCTCCAAGTCTTAGAGGCGAAGTCCTTCATCACCTTGTCCGAGGCTGCGCCATCGGGCTCGCCCTTGGGATTGGGCGTCATGTGGAAGCGCCAGTCCAGCTTGCCGGTCTCGGCGTCATAGGCGGACAGATATCCTCGCACAGGATACTCAGCCCCGCCGTTGCCGATCAGGATCTTACCCTTCACCGCCCGCGGCGCGCCGGTGATCGTGTAGGGAAGTTTGGGGTCCGTGGTCTGCACCGACCAGACGACCTTTCCCGTCTTGGCGTCCAAGGCGATCAGGCGGCCGTCTAGCGCGCCAACATAGACCCGGCCTTTCCACAGGGCGACACCGCGATTGACCACGTCGCAGCAGGCGTTGAAGCCCTTTTCACCCGGAACTTTCGGATCATAGCTCCACAACGACTTGCCGCTGGCTGCGTCATAGGCGAACACCTTGGACCAGGTGGTGGTGGTGAAGAGCACGCCGTCCGCCACCAGCGGCGTCGCCTCCTGCCCGCGGTCGGTATCGAAGCTCGCCCACCAGGACACGCCCAGCCGCTTTACGGTCTCTTTGTTGACCTGATCCAGGGGACTGAAGCGCTGCTCGTCATAGCTGCGGCCATAGGTCAGCCACTCGCTGGCCTTGGCGGTCTCAATCCGCTTGGCGTCGACCCCCGCACGGCCACAGGCCGTCACACTCAAGGCGATGCACAACATCGCCGCCACTCGCCACATCCGAACCATCAGGCGTTCCCTCTACTATTTTAAGGTATCCTGGCATGAGTTTCGCCGGCGCGCGAGCCTTTGTGATGGGTTGAACGCCATATGCTCACCGACATTGCCCAGATGAACGGCTAAGTCGTCACCCTCGAATTTGAAACGCAACACCCAGCGGGCTTGACGTGACCCCATGAAACTCGTCCAAAAATGATGAGTGTCCGCTCCAAGGAAGGAAAGGACAAATGATGCCATCAAGATTTAAGGAAGAGCAGATTATTGGAATTTTACGCGAGCAGGAAGCGGGCGCTGCGGTGCTAGATTTATGCGGCAGGCACGGTCTGATCTCGGCGAACCTCTACAAGTGGAAGGCCAAGTATTGCGGGCTAGACGTGTTGGAGGCCCACCAGAGCATTCACCACATCTCAACCCTCGACCATTAGGTCGCGAGTTTAGCGATCGGCTGTTGATCCCCCGGCGCGATTAGCGAACGCCTCATAGATCTGTGGTAATAACAAAGCTAAGTGGCTCATCTCTTGGGCGCAGTGGATCAGCAGGTCGCTGGCTTGCTGGGCCTTGATCGGCGCCAAGCGGGCGGCGAGGCCTCCGAGCAGACGGCCGAGGCCCCCTGAAATTGCCTTAGGCCTGACATTGCTGCCGCCGATCCAGAACCTTGAACGCATCTCACAGCCGTCGGCGATTGGGCGCAGATGATGGATCATCCAGCCGGTCTCGGCCGGGCCGTCGGCCAGTGCAACTCGCGCGCAAATGGCCACCTCGCCAGAGGCCTTGAGCTGGTCCTCGTCCAGCCCTAATTCCCTGGGCTGCACAAAGCGGATGGACAGGGCCATTCGAGCCGACCCGACATATTCGACAACCCGTGACGTGCGCCCAACATAGTCACCAAGATCGCCCTGTCCATCTGCCCAGGCAGCATGGACATGGGCCTGAGGGTGCCAGAGCTTATATTTTTGCGCCTCATCGCCGTGCCAGCCGAACCACCAGTCCCACATGGCCGGGGTCACGCCCGGCATGGGCGTATGAACAAAGACCCGCGCCTCGCCGTCCGGGCAAAGGGTGTAGGCCGTCTCAAAGGTCCAATCGGTGTCAGATTGAAGGTCAGGCGCGGCCTCTACGGGCGGCATCAATTGATGCGCTACGCCGCCGTTGAGCAGGGCCGTCCTGACGCTTTCAGACAGAGGGGCCATCTGGGGACGAATGAACAAGACGTAGGCGCTTTGGACCCGCTCGTCAGCCGAATAGCCCAAATGGAGGTGTGGGTGACGCGCCATCATCCGATCACACTATTTTATGAGCGCATTCTCATTGCGCTTCTCCCTTCCAATGGGTGCGGGTTGAAATGCTCGAACTTGCAGCAAAATTCACCTGACAAGCGCAACCGTCGTGTTAGGTTTTAAAAAAAGGTCAAGGGAAGAGGCGCGGCATGCTTTCAGATGATGACAAAGAACAGTTTCGTAAGCTGGGCTATCTGATCAAGCCAGCCATGATCGACCCTGATCGCGCCGCCGCCGTAGCTGAGGAGATCGACCGCTATGTCGAGGCCGAGCCGCGTTTTGATGGCAGTAATATCTGGAAATATGACCGGCTCTGCGACCTGATAGTCGACCCTAAGACCTTGGCCATTACCGATGATATTATGGGCGGGAACAGCTTCACCTTCCATCACTGCCACGCCGCGCGCCACGATCCGGGTTTGGCCGGGATCGCTTGGCACCATGATTATGAGCAGATCCCCCAGACCAATCGTAGCCATACCCAGTTGCATGTCCTGCACTATCTGGACGGTCTGAACGGTACGGTCGGTGACCTGCTGCTGCTGCCCAAGAGCCATCGCTCGGTCATGAGACGCGACGCCATGGCCTTCCTCGGTGACCAGTTGGTTCCGGGCACGGTTGTGGTCAATGATATCCCACCTGGCTCCGTCGTCTTTGCCCATTCGGCCCTTGTCCATGCCCGTCGGCCCCAACCGGGCGGCGGCGATCGCAAGCGCTATTTCATCGATATTGCCTTCATGCAGAACGGCATCCAGTGGCCCTCCTATGGCCGCGAAGGCTGGCGTGAGACCTTGGAGGCGATGGACCAAAAGCTGCACATGCCGTCCCGTCCAACCCTGTTTAGCAAAGACAATTTCTTCGATATCGCCGATGGTGTTGCACGAATTCACAAACGTCCTGGCAGCTTGGCCATGCTCCTGCCCGAACAGGCCGCCAGCGCCCGTCCGGTGTCCGGCGCCATTCCGATTGTGCAATAATGACCCAGATGAGCAGCGACCTTCCTTCCCCCAGCGGTCTAGACCGCCTGCACGAGATCGACGCCGCCACGGTGGCGGGATTTCAAGCCAATGGGCACGCGGTTGTCCGGGGACTGGCCAGCGCCGAAGAGATTGCCGCCTTTGGTCCAACGCTCGAGACCCTGGTGGCGCACATGACCCGGCGCATACCGCCGATGGAGGAGCGCGACACCTATGGCAAGGCGTTCCTTCAGGCCCACAATCTGTGGACCCGCGAGGAGGCGGCCAAGCAATTCGTCTTTTCCGCTCGCTTCGCCAAGGCTGCAGCCGACCTGATGGAGGTCACAGGCGTGCGGCTCTATCACGATCAGGCCCTCTTCAAAGAACCTGGCGGCGGCCACACCCCTTGGCACCAGGACCAGACCTACTGGCCGCTGGATACATCCGACACCATCACCATGTGGATGCCGTTGGTCGATGTGCCCGCCGATGTTGGCACCATGACCTTTGCCAATGGCAGCCAGACCCACGGCGACCTTGGGCGCTATATTATCGGCGATGAATCCGAGGCCAAGTTCAACGAGATCGTCAAGCATATGGGCCTGATTACCCAGACCCACGGCGCGCTCAAGGCGGGGGACGCCACCTTCCATCGCGGCTGGACCCTGCATCGCGCTCCGCCCAATCCTACCCCCCTTCTACGCTCGGTGATGACCATCATCTGGTATGCCGACGGCACGCGGGTGAGCCAGGATGTTAGCGGCGCGCGCTATTACGATCACATACTCTGGCTGGCTGAAACCCCGCCCGGAGACCAAGCCGAAGGCCCCTTGAACCCACTTCTGTGGCCAAGGTGAGCACAGAGCTCTTTGACCTGACGGGGCGCTCAGCCCTCATCACTGGCTCTAGCCGAGGGATTGGTCTGGCCCTCGCGCGCGGCCTGGGTGCCGCCGGTGCTCAAATCATCATCAATGCCCGCAATGCCGATCAGGCCCAGTCTGTAGCGGCCAGTCTTGCCGCCGAAGGGATCGCCGCCCAAGCCTGCGCCTTTGATGTCACCGACCCTGCACGGGTCGCCAGCGCCATCGCCCAGTGCGAGGCAAAGATCGGGCCGATCGACATCTTGATCAACAATGCCGGTATCCAGCACCGCCAGCCTCTACTCGATCTGGACCATGCTGACTGGCGCGCCGTCATGTCGACCAATCTGGATTCCGTCTTCTCGGTCAGCCGCGAGGTGGCCCGCGCCATGATTCCAAGGGGGCGGGGCAAGATTATCAACATCGCCTCCCTGATGAGCGAGGTCGCCCGACCCGGCACTGCACCCTATGCGGCGGCCAAGGGCGGCGTGAAGATGCTGACCCGCGCCATGTGCGTCGAATGGGCAACCCATGGCTTACAGATCAACGCCATTGGCCCCGGCTATTTCGCGACCGACCTGACCGCCGCCCTCGTCGCCGATCCGACCTTCGACCAATGGATCCGTGGCCGCACACCCGCCGGACGCTGGGGCCGGGTCGAGGAACTGGTCGGGGCCGCTGTGTTCCTCGCTTCTGACGCCTCAAATTTCGTCAATGGCCAGACCCTCTATGTCGACGGCGGCGTCCTAGCCGGGCTGTAGGGTCGTCCCTCACGCGCCCTAGACGCTGGATCAAAAGCGCCCAATAGTGAGAGACTAACCGGGACAACCGGATCTAACGGGCTCCTCAAACCGAACTCGCCGCGATGCGAGCCGCAAGAGGTGGCCACGGGGGGAACAACATGCACATCCGCCAACTGGGTCTTGGAGCCCTGATTGCGTCGCTGGCCATATCCGGCGGCGCGAACGCCAAGGATCAGACCTACCAGGCCGAACTAACCCGCACGGCCTACGGCGCGCCCCACGTCACCGCCAAGGACTATGGCGGGCTGGGCTACGGGGCCGGTTACGCGGCGGCCGAAGACAATTTCTGTGACTTTGCCGAGCGGATCATGACGGTCAGCGGCGAACGCTCGCGCTATCTGGGTCCTGGCGAGCGCGATGCCAATATTGTCAGCGATCTCTATCACGCAAGGCTGCTTAAGACTGGCCAACTGGACGCCAAGCTCGCCGGCGATGTGCCCGGTGGATTTAAACCCTCCTCCAATGCGCGCGATCTGATCAAGGGCTTTGTTGCGGGCATTAACCGCTATGTGCGCGATACCGGCGTTGCGAACCTACCCGATGCCCGATGCAAGGGCGCGGCCTGGGTAAGGACCTATACCGAACGGGACTATTGGCAGGTGATGGTCGTCGGACAGATCCCGACCCTGCTGCCTGGTGTCGCCACCGCCGCACCGCCCGGAATTCCTGACATTGTCGCGCCCCACGCGCCGGTCGAGCGCTCGCCGGTTCCAGAGGGCCAAAATGGCAGCAATGCCTACGCCCTCGGCCGAGAGGTGACCAAGTCAGGCCATGGCGTCCTGCTCGGTAATCCGCACTATCCGTGGGACGGCATCAACCGCTTTGCGCGGATGCACCTGATCATTCCGGGCAAGCTGAATATTGTTGGCGCAGGCCTTGAGAACACGCCCTTCCCCGGCATCGGCCATAATCAGTGGATGGCCTGGACCCATACGGTCTCGACCGCCCGCCGCTTTGGCCTGTTCGAGCTGACCCTCGACCCCAAGGATCCGACAGCCTACATGCTGGATGGCAAGTCCGTGCCGATGCAAAGGACCACAGTCACTGTTCAGGTCAAGACCGATGGTGGCTTGGTGCCCATGACCCGCACACTCTATGACACCCGCTATGGGCCTATGGTGAAGAGCCTGATCAACCCTTGGACGGCTGAGCGCGCCTATGCTGTGCGTGACGCGCCCGTGGGCCTGCGCAGCATCGACCAATATTTGACCATGTTCCAAGCGCGCAATGTTCGGCAATTGGCTGGGGCCTTGAGCCAGTATCAAGCCGCCGGCTTCAACACCACCGCCGTGGATACGGGCGGCGAAGCCTTCTATGGCGACATCGGCCCGCTACCCTATGTTACCGACGCGAAGGCGCAGGCCTGCTCGGCCTCTGACCTGGCGCGCAAAGCTTGGAAAGACACCCGTATTCCTGTGCTCGATGGCTCGCGCTCGGCCTGCGACTGGGACAGCGACCCCAAGGCAGTCACCACCGGCATCTATCCGGCCTCTGCCCTGCCCAAGATCTTTCGCAGCGATCATGTCAGTAACTCGAACGACAGCTATTGGCTGTCCAACCCCAAGCAGCCCTTAGCCGGATATGGCCGCATCTTTGGCGAAGAGGCGACCACGCGCTCCTTGCGCACTCGTCTAGCCCTAAAACAGATCGATGATCGTCTGAGCGGACAGGACGGGCTTGGGGCCCCGAAGTTTGATTTGAAATCCGTAGAAGCGGTTCTATTCGGCAACCGCAATCTTGGCGCAGAATTGACCCGCGATCCGCTGGTTGCCCTGTGCCGAAAGGCTGCGGCTGGGCCTCAGCCGGACCTGACCGAGGCCTGCGAGGCCTTGGCCGCGTGGGACCTTAAGGTCAATCTGGACAGTCGGGGCGCGCACATATTCCGGCTCTTTGTCGAAAAGAACGGGCTAATCTTCAAGGTGCCTTTCGATCCAGCCGATCCGGTCAATACGCCCAACAGCCTGGACGTCGATAGTCCCAAGGTGCTGGCTGCTCTGGTCGACAGCGTCAAGCAACTGCGCGCGCTCAACATCCCGATGAACGCCGCCCTCGGCCAGATTCAGAACGAACCCCGAGCGGGCGGCGAGCGCATCCCCAACCATGGCGGCCCCGGACCAGAGGGGATCTTCAATGTCATCACGCCCGTCGACCTGAGGGCCGAACAGGGCTGGACCAAGATCCGTCACGGCTCCAGCTGGATCATGGCGGTTGAGTTCACCGATAAGGGCCCCATAAGCCAAGGGGTGCTGACCTATTCCCAGTCCACCAACCCAAGCTCACCCCATGCCGCCGACCAGACCCGGCTCTATTCGCAAAAGGGCTGGGACGACCTCTATTTCAGCCCTGCAGCGGTGAAAAAGGCCGCAGTCTCAACCCGGATCTTGACGGGTCCATAGAACCAACCCCACCTGCGGCCAGTCTGGCAGGGCCAGTTTGACGGGTTGACCCTTGAGGGTGCTGGCCAGGTGCACAAGGAAGCTGGCAATGCCTGCCGCGCCCTGCATATAGCCAGTCTGGGCCTCTAGGAAGTCGGGGCGGTCGCGGTGTTCGGCCTGGATCCAGCTTCGACGATCCCCCTCAAGGCGGCTATTGGTCACGATCACGTCGGCACAGCGTTTGGCCAGCGACAGATAGGCCTCATCGCCGGTCCGCTCAGCCATCAAAAGCGCGAACTCGCCCACGCCCGCATCGCCGCAACATTGGCTATGGTTGGCCCACAGTCCCTTGGAGCGGGCCTCCGGTGCCCCCAGCGCAAGTATGCCCCGGGTCAGGGCGCGGGCCTCTTCCAGCCACTCGGCCTCGCCTGTGACCGCATAGAGCTCAAGGAACAGCCGGCCGGTCCCGGCGGGACCATGACAGGCCCCCAGATAGAAGATCGGGTTGCGGGCCTCTTCGGTGTGACAGACCAGCCGCCCGTCGCCCACCGTGCTGGCGCGGCTCTGCACATAGCGGGCTGCCGATTTGGCCGCCTCTAGATAGCGCTCCTCGCCAGTGACGCGGTAAACTTCGAGCATAAAATAGCCCACGCCCGCGCCGCCATGGGCGAAGTTAGGGGCGGTAAAGGCGAAGGGCATGTCGGCCATCATAAGCCAACGTAGGCCATCCGCCGTCGGCTCGGCCACCTCCAGCAATCGGTCTGCGCAGGCCACCGCCCAGTCCAGAGCCTTAGGGTGAAGGCCGTGCCTGTGGCCATAGAGCAGGACCAGCCCCGCCCCAGCCGCCCCGACCGATTGGTCATAGATTTCGCTCTCGCCCGTAAAGCCGGTAATGTCCGAAAAGGGCATGGGCTCGATCCAGCCGATCCCAGCCCCCAGATCGCTCGCCTGCGCCCGTAGATGCTCGAGGCACTGACCGGCAAGGGCGCGAAAATCGTCCCGCCCACTGGCCCGCGCCAACTCGCTCATGGCAAAGCCATAGCCGGGCCAACCCCGCGACACACTGACCGACAGATAATCGACGCGGGCCAGATGGGTCATCACCTCTTCGCCCGCCGCAATAGCCTTGGCCAGTGCCGCCGGATCGCCGGTTGCGGCATGAAGCTCGAGCAGCAACAGGATAATGCCCGATGAGCCGTGATAGAGACTATAGTCCGACCCTGAGCCCTGATCGGCCCGCCGCCACTTGGCCCGCCCCTCAATCTGCTGCCCATCAATAAACTGCGCCGCTTGCTGCGCCACGGCCAGATAGTCGGTCATGCTTGCCCCCTGATCGGCGAAACTCCGCTCGCTCGGTTAAGGCTTAGGCTGAGGGGCGTGGGGGCTCAAGAGGAAAGAGGGGGTGGGGTGGGGAACACTAAACCGAATATCAACTGTGTTGCCGGTGTTCCGATGGAATGTTATCTTCAAGGCAGGATAGGAGTGGCTATGAGCAAGGTTGTCGTTACCAAAATGTCCGGCATGAAGTCCGGCGACCGCAAAAATCTTTCGTCTGTCGTCGAGAGCCGCGTCCGCAGCCCTGATACCGGCCAATTCGTGACCATCCGGACGATTTATGGGGGTAGCAAGACCTTCGGCAAAGATCTGACCTATGTGTTCACACGCAATGTCGAGAAGGCGCGCCGGGACAACAAAAAGGTCTCTTGTGCGATAGATCGTGCCCCAAGCAAGGTCTGAACAGCCGATCTTCTTGATCGTCGCCGGCCCGAACGGGTCAGGCAAGAGCAGTGTCTACGAAAATGTTAAGCTTGAATGGGACGGTCGCTCGGTCTGGATTGTCAATCCTGATCTTCTCGCGGCGCGCATTCGTGATGTGGAACATTTGGAACCGGTCGCCGCTAATCTAGCGGCCGTCATACGCATTGAGGCCTGGCTAGAGTCCTCCATCCAGGTTCACAAGACGATTGGCGTTGAAACCGTTCTATCGACAGATAAATACAGACGCCTAGTCAGAATGGCAAAAGGACTCGGCTTTGCCGTTTGGCTGATCTACGTTGTGCTTGATAGCCCTGACCGGTCAATCGAGCGCATTAGGTTGCGGGTCGCCAAGGGTGGCCATCACGTCGCTGATGACGACGTTCGACGCCGTTATGGCCGGTCCTTACAACAGATGAAATGGTTTCTCAACGAAGCCGATGCGGCATGGATCTACGATAATTCTGGAGCCAAACTCAAGCAGATCGCAGAAAAATCAGACGGCATAATTTCGGTCGACCAAGACGCTTTGGACATCGTCCTTAAAACCATCCTTACCATTGAAGACGGCCCTCAAATTGGGGAGGGAGATTTGACATGACCTTGAAAACCACCTCGGAAACCACCCCGTTCGATATCGTCGATTTCATCCAAGCGCCTGAAGATGCTGTCGAATACCTCAAGGTCATGATGGAAAGCGGCAATAGCGACGAAATCCGTGCCGCCCTGAACAATATTGGCCGCGCGCGAGGCGTCCAAACGATCGCCAAAGAAACCGGCCTGACCCGCGCCGCCGTCTACAAGGCCTTGGGCGAAAAGGGCAATCCAACCCTGTCCACCCTGTTGGCCCTGACCAAAGCCTTGGGTGTGCGGTTGTCGGTTGCGGCTTAGAACCAACAGCCCCCCTACTCCCTCCCTATCCAGTTGACATACCCCCCGTCGGGCCAGATGATTGTTATCAATGATTAGGCTCGGTTGAACGGGCGCTGGTGGGGGAAACGATGTCGGTGATCGACGGGGCATGTCGCCTTGCCCTCAGTGTGCGAACGCCCATCCGATGCTCCTGATCACACACTTTGCCTTCTCTCTTTTTAAGTTTTGACCCGGAGTCCTGCCATGTCTCGCCTCAAGTTCGGCGCCTTCCTTGCTCCTCACCATCCGATTGGCGAGAACCCAACATTGCAGTTTCGCAATGACCTTAAGCTCGCGGCCCATCTGGACGAGCTGGGCTATGACGAGTTCTGGTGCGGTGAGCACCATTCGACCGGTTGGGAAATGATTGCCTCGCCCGAGATGTTCCTAGCCGCTGCCGGAGAGCGCACGCATCGTATTCGCCTGGGGACCGGGGTTGTGTCTTTGCCCTATCACCACCCGTTCAATGTCGCGCAGCGGATGGTCCAGTTGGATCATATGACCGGCGGGCGGGTGATTTTCGGTACTGGCCCCGGTGCCCTACCGTCAGACGCCCACATGCTGGGGATCGACCCGATGACCCAGCGCGACCGCCAAGATGAGGCCATCGGCGTGATCCGCCGACTGCTCGCGGGTGAACGTGTCACCCACACCAGCGACTGGTTCACCTTGCAAGATGCCCGCCTGCAACTGTTCCCCGTGCAAGAGGAACTGCCAATGGTCGCGGCCTCGTCGATCAGCCCCTCGGGAATGACGCTGGCGGGGAAGTACGGCATGGGCGTCCTGTCGATTGGCTCCAATTCCGACGCAGGCCTTGCCGCCCTGCCAACCCAGTGGGGCTTTGCCGAAGAGGCTGCGGCCAAACATGGCAATGTCGTGGATCGCAAGAACTGGCGCGTACTGATGTCTTGGCACATCGCTGAGACCCGCGAAGAGGCGCGTGCTCAGGCTGGTGAGGGCCTGAAGCTCTGGCACAATGAATATCAGGTCGGCACCTTGATGCGTCCAGACGCTCAGCCCTTCTTGACCGCCGAGCAGGCCCTGCACGAGACCGCCTTTGTCGAGGGTGCCGCAGCCGTCATCGGAACGCCCGATGATCTGGTCGCAGCGATCCGCAAGATGGTCAGCTCATCGGGCGGCTTTGGCACGGTTCTGGGCTTTGCGCACGACTGGGCCAATCGCGAAAACACCCTGCGCAGCTGGGATCTGGTCGCGCGCTACGTGATGCCAGAGGTCAATGGCATGCTCGAAGGCTACCGCGCCTCACGCACCCACGTGGTCGAGAACCGCGAATGGTTCAACCGCGCGGGCCAGGCTGTCCTGAGCAAGATCATGGCACATGAAGGCGCCGCTGCAGCCCTCAAGGCCGGGATGGAGGGCGGCGTTGCTATGCGCTCGCCCAATGCGCCAGACCTGAAGAAGGCGGCGGCGGACCTGAATTAGACGAACTTTAGATTAGAAATCCAAAGGCGCTCCTTCCCCGACGTGGCGCGGGGAAGGAGGCTAATTCTTAGAACGTCAGATTGACCCAAGCCCCGTCGCACTGGTGCTGTGTGCGGAAGGCCTTGGCGGGCATGGGCTTGATGGCGCCATCATCGGCAATATCCAGCGCTTGGATCTTACCAGACTTGTAGGCCGACCATTCCGGCACACCCTTGCCGTTGGGCGTACCTGTACGGGCAAAATTGGTCCAATAGCGCGTCATGGCCTCTTTCAGAGCCATCTGCTCAGGCCCGCCAATCGGCAACATATTGAACAGATAGGGCAGTTCGGCCGCGTGAGCCGCCCCTTGCTTATAGGTAAGGCTATATTTGCCGCCCAGCGCTCCGACCAGAGGCGGAGCGCTCTGATTGCGGAACTCGTACATCCAGACCGGAGAGCCCTGCCCCGCCACGCGGGACGAGACATTGATGCCATTGCACGAGAAGATGCTGTCGGTGCCCGCAACACCTGCGGCAAGGCTGGGCTGCATAACCGGATCGCCACCATAGGCCGATAGGGGATAGTACTTCGTCTTGATGTCCTCGACCGAATGGCCTGATTTGACCGCTAGGTCTGCGGCACCCTTGTCATAGGCCTCTTGGCTCATTACGAAGGATCGATTGGTTGGATCAAAGTTTGGGGGCTTGGCTGAGAACCGCGCCATCATCTCCCCAATGGCCACGAACATGTCGTTTTCGTTTTCGTTCGAGCCATTAATCAGGGGCACCTTGTTGTTCTTGCCCGCCACAAATGTCGCCTTGATGGTCTGGGGCAGGACCTTGGCGTCGACCGAGGGAACGACGTTTGAGTTGACTGTGGTGAAGGCCTTCAGCAGCTTGGATCGCACGAGGCTCTCGGGCATGGCCCGAAGGCAAGCCGCCGTCAAATCAGAACCGGCGCAGGCTGCTGGACTGTCAGGGCCCGCACTGGTCAAGGTCGCGGTCAGGGCCTCTGTGCTCTTAGCCTCCAGATCAGCTTGGGTCAGTTGCTCGGCAACACCATAGGCGCCGCTTTCGATGATCGCCTTTTGGAACAGACCCGCTGATCCGGGGGCTGCCAGGTGGCTCAGAACGCTGAAACCGCCGGCGGACTCGCCAAAGATGGTGACGTTCTTGGGATCGCCGCCAAAACTGGCAATATTGGCCTGAACCCAGCGCAAGGCTGCCTGCTGGTCCATAATGCCATAGTTGCCTGCACTGCCGTCCTGATCGCGTAAGGCCGGGTGGGCCAAGAAGCCAAGCGCGCCCAAGCGATAGTTGATGGCCACGACAATGACGCCCTTTGTCACCAGAGCAGACGGATCGGCATAGCCCCCCGCGCTACCGCTTGTGAAGGCGCCGCCATGGATCCAGACCATCACTGGGAACTTGCCCTCACCTGAGGGACGGTGAACATCCAGATAGAGGCAATCTTCGCTGTCGCTCGCCGCCCGACCAATCGCCATTGAGGGCTGTAGGCAGGCCGCGGAGGACTTGGTCTTTTCAAGCGTTGCCGTCCATTTGGCGGCGGGTTGCGGAGCCTTCCAGCGCAGTTCACCGACGGGCGGCGCGGCGTAGGGAATGGCGAAATAGGTGGTCATGTCGCCGCGAACCGTGGCCTTGACCGGTCCAGAGGCGGTGCTCACCACCTCTGGCGCTGCGGCCTTAACCGACGAGGCGCTGCCCAGCGCCGAGAGGCCCAAGGCCGCCGCTAAAACAATTGCCGATCCACTCACTCGAAGAGATGTTTTCATCGTCTCGCTTCTTCCCAATTTTTCTGTTTTTCCACGCTAAGCTAATGACCTAGCCAAATCCAACAGGTTATTTTCCATTCACCGTTAGGGGGCCTTAAGGCCGATAGACCTGCGCCATGACGGCAACGTAAAATCGGGATCACAAAGACACGTCAAAGGTGGTTAGCGCCCGCGCGCCCCTTATGCTAACACCCCCTCGTCGCGGTCGGGCGACTAAGCTGCGAGAGCCTGTTGGGCGGCGGGAGAGGCAATCATGAGTAAAGTGCTAGTTATTGGAGCGGGCGGCGTCGGCTCGGTGGCGGTCCATAAGATGGCGATGAGCGCGGAGATCTTCTCCCACATCACGCTGGCCAGCCGCACCAAGTCCAAATGCGATGACATTGCCGCCTCGGTCAAAGCACGCACCGGTGTGACCATTGATACCGTTGCGCTCGATGCCGATGACGTGGCCGCAACCACTGCCCTGATCAAGGCGGTTCAGCCCAAGCTGGTGGTCAATCTAGCCCTGCCCTATCAAGACCTCGCCATCATGGATGCCTGTCTGGCCGCTGGCGTGCACTATCTCGACACCGCCAACTATGAGCCGCGCGACGAGGCCAAGTTCGAATATAGCTGGCAGTGGGCCTATCAGGACCGGTTCAAGGATGCAGGCCTGATGGCGTTGCTCGGCTCGGGCTTTGATCCTGGCGTAACCTCGGTCTTTACCGGCTATACAAAGAAGCACCTGCTCGACACGATCGAGACGCTCGACATTCTGGACTGCAATGGCGGCGACCACGGCCACCCCTTTGCCACCAACTTCAATCCCGAGATCAATATCCGCGAAGTGACCGCACCCTCACGCCAATGGGCCAAGGGTCAGTGGATCGAGGGCCCGCCTCTGGCTCACAAGCAGACCTTTGATTTCGAGCAGGTCGGACTAAAGAATATGTACCTCATGTATCATGAGGAGTTGGAATCCTTGGCCAAGTTCTATCCGGAGATCCAGCGCATCCGGTTCTGGATGACCTTTGGCGATTCCTATCTTAAGCACCTCGAAGTGCTGGGCAATGTCGGCATGACGCGGATCGATCCGGTCATGTTCGAGGGCCACGAGATCATCCCGTTGCAGTTCCTCAAGGCCCTGCTGCCCGAACCCTCTTCGCTGGGACCTCGCACACGCGGCAAGACCAATATTGGCACAATCGCCACGGGCGCTAAGAACGGCGAGCAAAAGACCTACTATATTCGCAATATCTGCGATCATGAGGAGGCCTATGCCGAGACCGGCTCTCAGGCCATCAGCTATACCACCGGCGTTCCGGCCATGATCGGAGCGGCCCTGATGCTGACCGGCCAATGGGCAGGGGCTGGCGTGTTCAATATGGAACAGCTCGATCCCGACCCCTTCATGGACCTCTTGAACCAACATGGCCTGCCTTGGAAGATTGAAGAGCTTCCTGCGCCCTTGGACTTCTGATCGGTCAGATGGCGATGGAAACACAAGCGGGCAGCCCCGGGGCCTTTGCTGAATTTGATCTGGGTCGCGTGCCCTCGCCCTGCTTCGTCGTCGACGAGGCGGCGGTGCGGCGAAATCTGGCCGTGCTCAAAGATGTCGGTGACCGAGGCAATGCCAAGGTTCTTCTGGCACTCAAGGCCTTTTCCATGTGGGCTCTGGCCGATCTGGTCGGGGACTATATGGCCGGGGTCTGCGCCTCTGGCCTATGGGAAGCGCGCCTGGCGCGTGAGCACTATCACGGTGAACTGACCACCTATTCTCCGGCCTATCGGCGCGAGGACATGGCCGAGATCCTGCACCTGTCCGACACAGTGATCTTCAATTCCCCCGACCAGTTGGCGCGGTTTCAAGACGAGATCAGCACCGCCCGTGCCAAGGGTGAGCGCTTCGAGATCGGCCTTCGGATCAATCCTGAACATAGCGAAGGGTCGGTGGCGAAATATGACCCGTGCCAGATCGGCTCGCGCCTCGGCTTTCCCATCTCACAGCTTCGCGAAGAGCATCTCGAGGGCGTAGACGGTCTGCATATGCACGCCCTGTGCGAGCAGGATTTCGAACCCCTGCGCCGCACTTGGGACGCCATCGCGCCAAGGCTCGAGGGGCTCTGGCCCAAGATCAAGTGGGTCAATCTGGGCGGCGGACACCATATCACCCGCGCCGACTATCAGCGCGAAGAGCTGGTCGCCTTTCTGCGGCAAATCACCAAGCAGTACGATATTGAGGTCTATCTCGAACCGGGCGAGGCCATCGCTCTGGATACCGGCATTCTGATCGGCGAAATTTTGGATGGCTTTACCAATGGCGTCGCGGTCGGGATCACCGACATTTCCGCCACCTGTCACATGCCCGACGTCATCGAGGCCCCCTATCGCCCCGCCATGCTCAATGAGCCGGATGAGGGGATGAGCGTTCGCTTGGGCGGCCCATCCTGTCTAGCAGGCGACGTTATCGGCGACTATCGCTTCACTGTAGCCCCGCCCGCTGGCACCCGCATCGCCTTCCTCGATCAGGCCCACTATTCCATGGTCAAGACCAACACCTTCAACGGCGTTCCCCTGCCCTCCATCGCCCTGTGGAACAGCGAGACCGACGCCCTGCGGATGGTGAGGCAGTTCGACTATACCGACTTTAGAGATCGGCTGTCGTGAACCGTCCCTTCGGCCGCAACTACGCCTTCATCGTTGTGGCCGCGATTTTTTGGCCCTGATGGGGACTGCGGGATTGCGGGCTGCGCCGGGCGTCTTGATAGTGCCGCTCGAAAAGGCCTTTGGCTGGGACCGGGGTCTAGTGTCGGCCGCAGCCGGGCTTGGGATCTTTTTCTATGGGCTGACCGGGCCCTTTGCTGCGGCCCTAATGCAGTCATTTGGAGTGCGCCGGACGGCCACCATCGCCCTCGGCCTTCTGTCCGTGTCGGCGGGCCTATCCAGCCTGATGACCGAGCCTTGGCACTATCTGGCCACCTGGGGCCTAATGAGCGGACTTGGCTCAGGCGCGTTGGCCATGGTGCTGGGCGCGACGGTGGTCAATCGTTGGTTGTCACCCAGCGCGGCCTGATGACGGGCCTTCTGATGGCCGCGAGCGCGACGGGGTCCCTAATCTTCTTGCCCGGCATGGCGGCCATTGCCGAGCGCGGCGGCTGGCGTCCCTTAGTCCTCGTCATTGCAGGAACCATGGCGGTCCTCGCCATGATCGTCTGGGTTCTGGTACCCGAAACCCCGGCCTCTATCGGCCAACAGCCTTGCGGCGCCGATGAGGACTATGTGCTGGTGGCCCCTCCCTCAGCCAGCGGGTGTGCTCAAGCTCGCCTTTTTGACCCTGGGCCGAGCCGCCAAGACGCGGCCCTTCTGGCTTTTGTTTGGTAGTTTCTTTGTCTGTGGCCTAACCACCAACGGGCTGATTGGCGTCCACATGATCGCCATGTGCGCAGACTATAGCCTGCCCGCGACACAGGCCGCTTCGTTGCTGGCCCTGATGGGACTGTTCGATCTGGTCGGAACCACCATGTCCGGCTGGCTAACCGACCGCTATGACCCACGCAAGCTACTGTTCGTCTATTATCTGTTTCGGGGCCTGTCCTTGATGGTCCTGCCCTTCACAGATTTCTCGCTCACCTCTTTGGCGATCTTTGCTGTCTTCTATGATTTGGACTGGGTTGCCACCGTGCCGCCAACCATAAGGCTCGCCACCGACATCTTCGGCGAGCGCAACGGGCCCATCGTTTTTGGTTGGATCGCTGTGGGCCATCAGGCCGGAGCTGCGACTGCCGCCATCAGCGCAGGCATGTTGAGGGCAGCACAAGGCCGCTATCTGGAAGCCTTCCTCCTAGCTGGCATGACCGCTATCGGGGCCGCCGTGGCCTCGCTTTTGATCCAACGCAGCGCCCAGTCAATTTATGAGGACAATCCCAAATATATCGGCTAGCGTTTCTTCGAGAGGCCTAGGTGCCAAAAGGGAGAGATAAAATGGACCTGGTTGCAGAGATCCTGATCACAGTTGTCGCTGTCATGACCGGCGTTGGTCCCATGAGGGCAGACTTCAACCGAACCCACGCGACCAATCCCCTATGGCCACCCCACGCCCGGTTCCATGTGGTTTGGCAAGTACTGGCTCAGACGGGCGTGTCTTTGTTCATCCTCTATTTTCTGTGGGGCGCGACCTTTAAAGGGCACGTGCTGATCGCAGCCCTAATGAACTTCAACTGGGGCTTGACCTTCTATCTGACCCTCTTCAACATGAAGCGGTTTGAAGGCAGCCTTTCTGACGTCAACGGCATCAAACCGTTCGCGTTCAATATTAGCGGTCAGATCCGAAAGGTCGATACCAACCTGTTCCTCGGCACGATAATGATGAGCGTCAATCTGATCGCCACGATCTTGGTACTGGCCTCAAAGGGGGTTTAGCCCCCTCACCTACCGCGACATCCAGTTGCCATGCGCGCCGTAAGGAATGCGGCGCGGCATGGTGATGGTGGCAACGGCCTCGCCGTCAAAGTCCTGCGCGTTCAAAATGACCAGAGCGGACTGATCGATGGCCTCGTCATGCTTTAGCGCCATGATCCAGCCGTCATCTTCGGTCTTGGCACCGGGCCGAGGGACGAAGATCGGCTCGCCCAGATGGTTCGAAGCGCCGAAATCACGCACCTGCTTTTGGCCGCTATCGAGGTCATATTTGTAGAGATATTGCCCTAACGTCAGGGAGGAAGCGCGCTCATTGAGGCTAGACGTGTAGCCAAACTGGGCCTTTAAGCCGACGAGACTGTCATTGACGCGCGGGAAGTCCGAGGCCGCATCGTCGATCTGCTCTTCGCTGACCGTCCCCTTGGCCAGATCGATGGTCCAGCGCCAGATCTTGCCGGTCGTGGCTTCGCCGCCATAGAGATTGGAGAACCCGCCGACCATGGCCTGCTGCTGGCGACAGACATGGATGATGATCTTGTCGCCCTGCTCATAGCCATTGACGGGATGGAAAACATAACAAGGGTCGATCTCGAACCAGCGCACCTGCCCCTTGGCCCCATTACGCTTCATGACGCCCAGCCGCGCACCTGCCTCTCGTTTGAAAGACAGGGGCGCTTGCCCGCGCATGGCCGCGCTAAGGTCAAACACCACTGGCAGGTCCATAAAGACCACATGGTTTCGGGTGACGTTCCAGTCGTGCATCATCACCGGATTGGGCAGGTCAATCGGCTCGGCCTCTACCATCTGTCCGTCCCGATCGACGCGGTAATAGGTCAGGTGGGGCGCGCGGGCCAGTTGATAGCCAAAGAATAGAAGCTCACCCGTTTCCGGACATTCGCGCGGATGGGCGGTCATGGCCCCGGTCAGCTTGCCACCATAATCGTGAGCGCCCAGCGTATTGAGATCTCGGTCCACAGCCCACGGCAAATGGGCCTCTTCCAAGGCCAGCCACTGGCCTGCATGCCGGATGATGTTGGTGTTGGCTGGGGAGGCTGCCGGATCAAACATGCCCGACATCATGGTCATGTCGGCCTCATAATAGGGCGTGCGGACATAGCGGTTGCGATAGCGCGCCTGACCATTTTCGAGCTGGACCGAATGGAGCATGCCATTGCCCGAGAACCAGTGATCACTATGGCCCGACCGGGGGTTCATGCCCACGCGCACATAGTCACCAAACAGGTCCTTGGGTATCTCGCCCGTGACCTCTAAAGGCCCGGCCTCGATCTCATCAAAGACCGGTGCCCAATTGCCCTGAAGGTGCCAAGCCACAGCCTCTGACGTCGTTGTCGGTGCGTTCATCGACCTGTCTCCCCGCGCTTATTGTGGCAAAGGGTCTCACAAGATTATAGCATCGCCAATAGAATGTTCTTGGTGAAAGGCCATTTGAACCCAGCCCGGCCCCCTGTGACCAAAGTCGAACAGATCGGGATGTAGGATTTCAGCGAGAATTTCAGCAGACTCAACCAGCCGAGGGCCCGGCCGATTGAAGTAATGATGGCCATCGACAATGTAGACCGCGCCGCGCCTCACCGCAGAAAGACCTTGCCAGCGCGGGTCCTTGACCAGGTCCAGTACGTCTTGAACCGTCCGCTCTATGGTAAAACCGCAGGGCATTAGCACGATGACCTCGGGATCAGCGGCGCAGAGTTGATCCCATTCCAGCCAAGGCGAGTGCTGGCCGATAGCGGCAAATAGGCTCTGACCACCCGCCAGCTCAATCAGCTCCGGTACCCAGTTCCCGGCCGCCATCAGCGGGTCTACCCACTCAATCGCCGCCACGGTAGGCCTAGCCCCCCCGCGGGTCTTGCGGCCAATGGCCTCCAACCGCGCTTGCAACTGCTCGATCGCAGCTTCAGCCCTTGCCGGAACCTCTAACAGATCTCCCGCCGCGCGCAGATCGCCCCACACGTCCACCAGCCGATCCGGCGCAAAGGACAGCAGCGTTGGGGCATGGCCTGACCAAGCGCTGAGCGCCTCCTCCAGATCGCGAGGCGTGACGGCGCAGACGGCGCAGGCGGTCTGGGTCAAGATCACGTCGGGCCGCAAGGATCGCAAGAGCTGGGCATCGACCTCATAGCAAGACAGACCCTGGCTAACGATGGCCTGAACTCGGTTCTCGATTTCTAGGGAAGGCAGACCCTTGGCGAGCTTGGTGGCGGTGCAGACCGGCAAGGCTTGGACCGCTGGTGGAAAGTCACATTCGTGCGAACGGCCAAACAGTTGTGCCTCGCACCCCAAGGCCACAGCAATCTCGGTCGCGCTTGGAAGCAAAGAAACGATTCGTGGCCCGCTCATCGCGCACGCTGACGAGACACCGCCATCGGTCGGTGCCGGATCAATCCCAGCGTGAAATAGGCAAGCCAAAGACCGGAAAACCCTAAGGCCTCATTGGTGGCAACGGCGCCAACCACGTCGACTGTAAAGGGACAGGCCCAGCCCGTGACCCTCGAAAAGCCAAACAGGGTCAGTTCATAGGCGATGAAGGCAAGGCAAAAGGTAGGCACCATACGAAGCCCCGCCTGACCGGGTTTCAGGATCATCTGCGCGACGATCAAGGCCAAGACGCCGCCCAGACCATTCGCCGTGCCCCATCCCACTGTGAATAGATTGTGCGGATAGCCGCGAAGGGTAAAACCAAGGACCTGATTGACGCCCCAGAACAGCAAGAGGGTTATGATGGCTGCGCGGCGCGTCATCGTCGCCGCGGCCAAGGTCGCGACAGCAACTAAGAGCATCGCGCCACTAATTACGGTCGTGCCTGCAAGGGCTGTCACCAGCAGGACGGAAGGCCAAAGCAGCGACCACTGAGCGTCAATAGGCGGACTGGAACTGATTTTATTGGTCATGATCATCTCCAATCAAAACAAGCGAAGGTGTAGCGCAAGCCCGTTGCCGAGCCTGCGCCATGGGTCAGATTAGAAGCGGCTGCTAACGCCGACAAAAGCGGCCCTGCCTCGCCCCCGGAAACTGAACAGTTCCTCGTAGGTCTGGTCGGTCAGGTTCTCGACCCGCGCGGTCAGCTTGATCGCCGGTGATAGGGCATAGTCACCGTTGAGGTTGACCAAGGTATAGGCCTTAAGCCGCGCGCGAACCGGCACATAGTTGGGGTTCGTATAGGCCACATCGGTCTGTTGGCCATTATAGCGCACGACTAAAGCCACGCCGCCGACTTGGCTGGGGTGACGCCAAGACAGGGCAAGACTGCCGATATTGGCCGGACGACGCACCTCTTCGAGCCCGACCTCCCGGGCCTTCAACCAGGTAAAGGCGCCGTTCAGCCGCCAATCCTGCGCCAACCGCGCCACAGCCGTCAGTTCTACGCCCTGCTGGGTGGAATTGCTCTTGCGGTTTGCTGGCGTGGCGACATAGGTCGGGGCCGGATAGGTGGTGTAGATCTCGTCCTTCAGACGGCTATCGAACCCTGTTGCGTCAAGCACGACCATCCGGTCGAACAAGGCCTGCTCAAGACCAAATTCCCAGCCCTCGGAGCGCTCAGGCTTGAGCGCCGCATTACCAATATAGCGTCCATCCATAAAGCCAAAGAGCTCGTAGAAGCCAGGGTTCTTAATTCCCGAACCGACCGCGGCGTGAAGCCGGCTTTCAGCCAAGGCCTGATAGCTGGCCTGAACCCGATAGGTGGTCGCATCCGCAAACTGATCGTTCAAATCGCGCCGGATCGAGGCCCCGATGGCCAGCCTGTCGCCGACTGTGTGGTCGATCATGGCGACGATCCCGGTATTATTCAGGCGCTTGGTGCCGGTAAAGGCAAATCCACTTGGATCGGTATTGCGAAACTGCTCGCGCTCTTGATCGATGGCGAACGTCAAGCGGTCCTGAACCGGCCCAGAGCCGAGTAGAAGACTTGTCTCGTAGGAGCCCTTTTGGCGCTTACCCTGATCTCCGTAGGTCCGCTTGTCCGCGCTGTACCCCTTGCGATCCGTATCGGCGACTTGAACCGTAAGGGCTTGAGTCCAGCGCCCGTCCAATCCAGACCAATCGGCACGGACCAGACCATAAAGGGCGTTGTTACGATAATATGTACCGGGAGAGTCGACGATATAGCCGAAGGTCTTGGAGCGCGAATTGTCGTCGCTGTTATTGAAGTCCTCTCGCACCGCGCCATAGCGCCCAACGGCAGTCAACTTGAGACGATCGGTTAGGCCATAGGACAGCTTAAATGTCGTGGCCAAGGCATCCTTGCCCAGCTTGCGTGAGCCGGTACGGCTGTTGGGCGTCCCATCGCGGGTGTTTACGGAGGCGCTCAAGGCATAGTCCAGACCCTGCTCGACACCGGCCCAGCGGGCGGCGCTGTTGAAGGTTCCGAAGGACCCGGCCTCGGCCCGCAGGCTCGCGCCCGGTGCATGCTGGCCACTGCCGGATATGTAGTGGACGACGCCGCCGATGGCGTCAGAGCCATAGAGCGCGCTCTGCTGACCCCGCAGAACCTCAATACGTGCACCATCGTCAGCAATGAGGGTGCCGAAATCAAATTCACCATAATAGGGGTCGGAAACCTTAATCCCATCGACCAAAACCAGCGTGTGGTTGGCCTCTGTGCCACGCATTCTGATCTGGGTAAGACCAGGCGAGACATTGACCGCAAGGCCCGGGACGTCGCGGAGAATATCAGCGACCTCTCGCGTTTGGCGCTCAGCGAGGGTACTGGCATCCAGCACCGTTACGGAAGAACCCAGCAGATGCTGCGGAACGGCGATGCCAGAGCGACTGGCGGTCACGATCAACTCAGCAGCGCTATCAGCAGCAAGGGAAGGACTGGCACAGAGCCAGAGGGGAACAGCCGTCGCCAGCAGCGACGACAGGAAAGAACGGCTCATCAAAAACAACCTCGGGCAGCCTGCGACAATGGCAGGAGCGTCCGCGCAAACGGTCGGTCCGCGCTGATGAACCGACGCCCAAAGACGCTCACCCTCACGGTCCGATACGGCTCCCACCGCTCGTTCGTCGCTCTGACGAGATCATTTCGCGCCTTGGCCAGTCCCTGAGCCACGGCATGAGCGACCTGCACCGGTCGGTCTCCTGGCTCGCGGGTCATCGATTGACGCACACCTTCCCAGACTATGGCCCTAGGGCCTCGATCCAGTGGCTGTATTTCGTTGCCGAAATACCCGCACGTCGCACTCGCCGCTTACAGTTACAGGGATAGCCTCAGATTAGAGCAGCAAGCTGCTCGCACTGTGTTCCCGGTACCGGTGCAAATTGCGGGTGCCGACTCTGCAAAGAACCGGCACCCTGTTGCGGCTACTAGACCAACCCTAACGGGGGGTCAATCCCTTCGCTCGAGGGTCGCAGGGTCTATCAGCTTTGCGCGTTCAGCTTATCGCTCGTGCGCAGATCAAAGTCACTGGCATCGTGGCGCTCGAGCAATTGGCTGGCCGGATCACCGAAGGGACGATTGACCATGCGGCCGCGTTTGACCGCGGGACGCTCAGCGATCTGGTCGGTCCAGCGGATCAGGTTGGAATAGGTCTGGACCTGCAAGAACTCACCGCCCTCATAGAGCATACCCTTGGCCATAGCACCGTACCAAGACCAAATGGCCATATCGGCAATCGTATAGTCATCACCGGCCATATATTGGTTCGTCGCCAGATGTTGGTCGAGCACGTCGAGCTGACGCTTCACCTCCATGGCAAAGCGGTCGATGGCATATTCGATCTTGAACGGCGCATAGGCATAGAAGTGACCAAAGCCGCCGCCCAGATAGGGCGCGCTGCCCATCTGCCACATCAGCCAAGACAGACATTCGGCGCGGGCCTTGCCGCCCGTTGGCAGAAACTCACCAAATTTTTCAGCGAGGTACATCAAGATCGCGCCGGACTCAAAGACGCGAATGGGCTCAGGGCCGCTGCGGTCGACTAGAGCAGGGATCTTGGAATTGGGATTGGCCGCGACAAAGCCGCTGCTGAACTGGTCGCCGGTATTGATCCGAACCAGCCAAGCATCGTATTCCGCGCCGCTGTGGCCCAGAGCCAACAGCTCTTCGAGCATCACCGTGACCTTGACGCCGTTGGGTGTGCCCAAGGAATAGAGCTGCAGCGGATGGCGTCCAATCGGCAGCTCCTTGTCGTGGGTCGCACCCGCAATCGGCCGGTTGATATTGGCGAACTGGCCGCCATTGTCCTTGTTCCAGGACCAGATTTTCGGCGGCACATAGGGGGTCTGTTCGGTCATGGCCAAGCTCCTGTCATGGGCAAGGCGCGCACCCTGCCCCAAAATTCTATCGAAGGCCGGATTAGACCCATCGCGTTGATGCCAAGCTGACCTGTCCTGCGCAAATGTGAAACGGATTTTTCTAGGATCGCGTCCAAAAGGATAGAAAACCTATCGCCAAACCGGTCTAGTCTCAGGCAGATCGACGAAACGGGACCGAGCCGATGATCATTTCAGCGCCAACAGACTATCGCGAGGCTGCGCGGCGACGGTTGCCGCGCTTCCTGTTCGACTATCTCGATGGCGGCGCCAATGGCGAGCACACCTTGCGCCGCAACATCAGCGACCTGTCCGATGTGACCCTGCGCCAGCGGGTGCTCCGCGATGTGGCCGATATAAGCCTTAAGACCCGCCTGTTTGATCAAGACCTCGCCATGCCCATCGCGCTCGCCCCCATTGGGCTGGCCGGGATCTATGCTCGGCGCGGTGAGGTGCAGGCGGCCAGAGCCGCTAAGACGGCGCAGATTGGCTATACCCTCTCGACCGTCAGCGTCTGCTCGCTCGAAGAGGTCAGCGCCGCGGTCAGCAAGCCGATCTGGTTTCAGCTCTATATGCTCAAGGATCGCGGCTTCATGAAGAGCGTTCTAGAGCGGGCCTTGGCCCAAGGGATCACCACCCTGATCTTCACCGTCGACATGCCGGTGCCCGGTTCGCGCTATCGCGACGCCCATGCGGGAATGAGCGGCCCCATGGCCCCGTTGCGCCGGATAGCTCAGGCAATGACCAAGCCGCAATGGGCGTTGGATGTCGGGCTTCTGGGACGCCCCCATGACCTTGGCAATATTTCAGTCTATCTGGGCAAGGCCATTGGGCTGGAAGACTATATGGGCTGGATTGGGGCCAATTTTGATCCTTCGATCAGTTGGAGGGACATTGAGTGGGTGCGCGATTTCTGGCCCGGTAAGATCATCCTCAAGGGTATCCTGGACCCAGAGGACGCCAAGGACGCGGTAAAGTTCGGTGCCGATGGTCTGGTCGTCTCTAACCATGGCGGTCGGCAGTTGGATGGTGCCCTATCGACGGCCCGCGCCCTTCCGGCCATTGCAGGCGCGGTGGGTGGTCAAATCACATTGCTGGCCGATGGCGGCATTCGAACCGGTCTGGATGTGGTTCGGATGCTAAGCCTTGGAGCCCAAGGGGTCCTTCTTGGCCGCGCCTATATCTACGCGCTTGCTACCCATGGGCAGGCCGGGGTCAGCCACCTACTCGGACTGATAGAACGTGAAATGCGTGTCGCCATGGCCCTAACCGGGGCCAGGTCCATCTTGGACCTCGGCCCGCATCTGCTGGTTCAACCCGCCTCGGCATAGCCCGCATAGGAATGTTTCAAGGTGGCGTGGTTGAGCAGCATCTCCGCCACCTGCCTCTTGCCGCTCGCGTCGAAGATACGGGTACGAACCCAATAGGATTCGGTCCGGCGGCTTTGCGCCAAGGCGGCGATCTCGCGGCGGATAATATAATCTTCACCGACAAATAGCGGACCATCGATCAGGCGGATTTCTTGATCGGCAAATAGGCCTACAGCCGGTCCCTTGACTGGGAAAGCGGCCTGGCGACTGGAATATTCAGCCAAAACGCTGATCATCTCCAAAGGAATGATAGCCCGCCCCCAAGGTGATGAGGCGGGATCGAAATACCAAAGTGAGGTCTCGGTGATGACCGCCAGCTTTTGATTGAGGCTGAACGGGTAGAGCGCACCCATATGTTGGTCTGGCTCCATCCGCACCTTTTCATCGACGGCGCCGGTCATACCAACGTAAAGATCTTCGAGGATCAGGAGCTTTTCAGGCGCACGCAGGTCGGCCATGCGCTTTTCTAGCAAGGTCTGGCCAAAATCTGGGCCGATACTGGCGCTGGCCTCAAGCACCTGGGTGCCATCAGCCTTTTGCGCCCAGACTCGGGTGGAGGTCGCCCCAGCAGGCGGAACCTCGGCAAAGGCCTGAACCTCTTCGCCCTCAATGACCATGTTCAGATAGTGAGACGAGAGACAGCCCCGCTCATACCAAGCCTGGCCCCAGATTTGGGCCAACAAGGGTGGGAACAGACTAAAATGGGTGGGACCTTCAATAGGACCGGCGCGAAAGCCCAACTTCTCCGCCATGGCGTCATCATGGATCGAGCTATGGCCACCATATTCCTGATCGGCCAACATCTGGTGAGGCTGACGCAAGGGGCCGGAAAGGATCAGGGGAGTGATGAAGCTCATGGCGCGTGTCCCATGGTGGAGGGGATGGGTTGGTGAAGTCCCCCTCACCCAACCTTCTCCGCCAAGGGGCGAGGGTTGGGTGAGGGGCTTATTTTAGAGCCTAGCTGGCGGCAGCAGCCTCATATTGGCGGATCTCGTTGCGGCCGACGACCATGTGGTGGACCTCATCGGGACCATCGGCAAAGCGCAGGTGACGCACGTCAGCATAGAGACCGGCCAGTGGGGTCCATTGCGAGATGCCCGTGGCACCGTGAATCTGCATGGCCTGATCGATGATCTTGCAGGCCCGCTCAGGCACCATGGCCTTGACCATGCTGACCCAGACGCGCGCTTCGCGGTTACCCAAAACATCCATAGCCTTAGCAGCCTTGAGCACCATCAGGCGCATGGACTCGATTTCGATCCGGGCGCGGGAGATGATTTCGACATTGCCGCCGAGATAGGCCAGCTTGCGCCCGAAGGCTTCGCGGGACACGCCGCGGGTGACCATCATGTCGAGCGCGGCTTCCGCCTTGCCGATGGTGCGCATGCAGTGATGGATACGGCCAGGGCCGAGGCGCACTTGGCTGATCTCAAAGCCACGGCCTTCGCCGAGTAGGATATTGTCCTTCGGGACCCGGACATTATCGAACTTGATGTGCATGTGGCCGCGTGGGGCGTGGTCTTGGCCAAAGACATGCATGGGGCCGAGGATATGGACGCCCGGGGTGTCGATAGGCACCAAGATCTGCGACTGCTGCTGGTGGGTCGGTGCATTAGGGCTGGTGCGGACCATGGTGATCATGATCTTACAGCGCGGATCACCGGCACCGGAGATGTAAAACTTCTCACCATTAATAACCCACTCATTGCCGTCGAGGACGGCGCTGGTGGAGATATTCTTGGCGTCTGACGAGGCGACATTGGGCTCAGTCATGGCGTAGGCCGAGCGGATTTCGCCGTTCAGCAGCGGCTTGAGCCAACGCTCCTTTTGCTCATGGGTACCGACCCGTTCGAGCACTTCCATATTGCCTGTGTCGGGCGCCGAGCAGTTCATGACCTCAGAGGCCATCGGGGCCTTGCCCAGCTCTGCGGCTATATAGGCATAGTCCAGATTGTTCAGGCCCACGCCGGTCTCAGCGTCGGGAAGGAAGAAGTTCCACAGGCCTTCCGCCTTGGCCTTGTTTTTGGCCACTTCCAAAACGTCCAGTTGGCCCGGCGCAAAGTTCCAACGATCCTGATTGCCTTCACCGAGCTTGCGGAACTCGTCTTGCATCGGGGTCACGGTCTGGGCGATGAAGCGCTTTACGTGCTCATAGAGCGGGGCTGAGGCTTCGCTCATGCGAAGGTCGTTGAGGTCGTCATTGGGATTAAACCCGAACTGTGTCTGGCTGCTCATAGGGGGATCCTCTCCGGGATTTTTGTTTGGTTTCCCCATTTCGGCCATATCGCGCTTGAAAGTAAAGGGCTGGTCCCGATTTGATCGCCTGTTAGGCGGTCTGGGGCGCGGCCTTCGCGCGCTCGGCCAGGCAGAAGGGCAAAAGTACCAGCCAAAGGGCGACGATCAGATGGTAAGCATGCCAGCGCAGATCAGGGTTCACGGCCGGGGCACTGCGCAGCAAAAGCACGTTGGGCAGCATCACGCCGAAGGCGAGAGCCGACTGTACCCGCAAACTCACGGACCCCGGCGCCGCGGCCAAAACGACGAAACCAGCCAACAGTCCTGCAGCGAAAAGCCCCTGCCCAATAGCAGGCATCCGAACGGCGATGGCCACCGCGACCGCGGCTGCGGCAACAACGCCAAGCGCAGGAAACTTTAGACCCAGATGACGCACCAAGCCGCTTAGGATCAGCACCAGTCCAGCCAGCCCGCCTAGCTGCGAGACCGTCTTGTGAAGCACGGCCATGGGCGCAATCAGGCCGCTTGTGATCCTAACCAGGCCAATTAACCCGGCCAGACCAAAGAGGCCAAGGCCAAGCCCGGCCAGAAGCTGACCGCGCCGCGCCAAAGACCACAGCCCCCACATTCCAAGAACACCAACCAAACCATCGGAAAGGGCATAGGGGATAGGCATGGCTCAGGCCGCCTTTTCAGCAGGAATGGATTTTGCCGCAATCAGTCCGGCCTGCCGCTTGATGTCGAGCGACGACAGACGCGACCCATCATGGCTCCATCCGGGCGGCGCGAAGATGTAGGCCAGCCGCTGCAAAGGCGTCAGGCCGCGCTGAACCACGTCCTTGGCAATGCCAATATATTCATGGGTCAGGATCGTGATCGGATTGAAGGTATTGAGATTATTGACCAGTCCATAGACCGGACGGTCCTCGCGATCCTCCTCAGCAAAGGTGCCCAAAAGCCGATCCCAAATGATCAGAACCCCAGCATAGTTGGTATCGAGATAGCGCGGATTATTGCCATGATGGACCCGATGATGCGACGGGGTGTTGAAGATATATTCAAACCAGCGCGGCATCCGATCGATGGTCTCGGTATGGAGGAAGAACTGATAGGTGGCATTGAGCACGCCGCAGAAGGTGACCATCACTGGGTCGAAACCGATCAGCACCAGCGGAATCTTCAGCAACATGGTGCCGGTAAAATGCTTGGTCCAGGCCTGACGCAGGGCAATGGGGAAGTTGTAGTTCTGGCTGGAATGATGAACCACATGCATGGCCCAGACCCAGCGGCAGCGATGGGCGATGCGGTGATGGGTATAGAAGCGCAGATCATCGAGCACAAAGCAGAGCGCAAACATGGTCCAGTTCAGCGGCAGTTTCTGGATTTGATAGGGCTGCACAAAGGATAGGATGCCGAGGGTAATGACCGCTGACAGGGCATTCATCGGGTCGCTGAGCAGGCCCATACCAATGCTGATGATACTGTCCTTAGCCGGAACCTCGCCCTTGGCCTTGAACAGCTTGATAGAGACCAGTTCTACCGAGATCAGGCTGAAAAATATGACGATCGATAGGACGCCCATATTGACGCCTAAAAGCTGTTGAACGGTCATGTCGTACCCCAAATCCCAGTCTAGGCGCTAGTGTTAGGCAGCCATACACTACTCAGTAATTGAATAATTGGCGCTGATTAGATACCAATTGGAACATGTCGTTTGACCTGAACCTGATCCGCCGATTTGAAGCGGTCTATCGCCTACGCAGTTTTTCGCGCGCAGCCAAAGAGTTGGGCATGACCCACTCGGCCATCACCAAGAGCATCCGTACCCTCGAAGAGAACTGGAATGTGCGGCTGTTCGATCGCACCACCCGCTCCGTCCTGCCGACCGAGGCAGGCCAGCGTCTGGCGGTCACGGCGGCAGATCTCCTCGCCTATGGACAGAACATCAAGGCCAGCGTGCAGTCCCCAGATCAAAAACTCTCGATCATCTGCGGGCCGGCCATCATTGATACCTTCATGCATGGAGCACTGGTTCTGTTTCGGCAGGTCCATCCTGAGGTCCAGGTTCACATCGAAACCATGCCGCCGGCACTGGCCAGTGAACAGCTGATCCAGCGCCGCGCGCAGCTGATGCTATTTCACCCCAAGACCGTCGAGGGCCTGTCGAACCGCAAACTGCTCAATATTCAAACTCTCGGCTCTGAGCCCTATCTGGCGGTCTTCCGGCCCGGCCACCGCGTCGAACAGAGCGACCAGTCACTGGAGGCCATGCTGGCCTTTGACTGGGCGGTCGCAGGCTTTGACACCAGCTATCAATCGGGCCTGCCACCCAAGCAGTTGGAGCTCTATCAGCGCTTCGGTTTTCCGAAATATCGGGTCCTGAACCAATCGGTCTGTATCGAAATGGCCAGTCGAGCCGACCTTTTGACCGTGCTTCCGGCGACGGCGGCAAGGCCCTATTTGGCGACGGGCCAGCTCAAGGCCGTGCCCTTCCCCGATGGTGCGCGCTTTGCCATGAGCGCCGTTACCTTGGCCAACAGCCAGCCATCCGTGGCAGTCACAGATTTCTTAGCGGCCTTGGGACAGTCTTGGACGCCCAACGCCCTGCCCTAACGCAAAAGCCAGCCCCGAGGGGCTGGCTCCTCTGTTTTAAGTCTCTGATTAGATTTAGAAATTCCAGGTCAGACGGCCATAGTAGTAGCCCCCATTGATGCCGATGGACGAGTAGGAGGGGTACTGAGCCACGCAACCGCTGCCGGACGCGACGCAGGCCGCGACAAAGGCGGGCGACACCTTGTCCGGATATTTGTTGAACAGGTTGCTGGCCCCCGTCGACACCGTCACGTTTAAGGGAAGCTTGTAGGAGACTTCCAAGTCCGTGATGGCCAGCGCACCAATCGAGGTTTGCTGCAGAGGCCCTGAGCCTGGATCAGCATAGGACGAGCTCTCACCATAGAAGGTCTCGGTAACACTGACGGTTAGGTCCGCCAAACGATAGAGACCGTTCAAGCCGATCTTGTACTTGGGCGAAGCCTTTTCTAGCAGGGACTTTGCATCTTTCGAGAACATGGTCTGGCCGGTTGGATAGGGCACGCTTGCCGTCAGCAAAGAGGCTGGCGGAGACTTTACCTTCGTCACCTTGGTGGTGTTGAAGTTGGCCGATAGGCTCCAATCGACATGGCCTTAGGCGCCAAAGTCGGTCGGGTAGGAAACGACCGCATCCAGACCCGTCGACTTGGTATCAATGCCGTTCGAGAAGATGTTGATGCCGGTGCTGGTCACGCCAGCGTCGAGAACATTGCCGTTAGCAATGATGGCGGCCTTGACCTGAGGCGACGTCGAGACGCCCCCGCGCGTGCCGTAGAGCGAGCTGGAACCAAAGATCCGGTCCGTCAGTTCGATATGATAGAGATCGATCGTCGCCGTCATCTTGGGGATTGGGTGAGCCACCAAGCCGATGTTGTAGTTCATCGACTCTTCAGGCTTTAGCTTATCGATACCCAGAAGGCGGGCGGCGCTGGAGTTCGGGGCCAACTGCACGAAGGCCGAGGTCGGCGACACGTTGGTGGCAGAGTAGTAGGATTCTGCCAAGGTTGGCGCACGGAAGCCGGAGCTGATCGTGCCGCGAACCGCGTAGGATTCGGTGAAATCATAACGGCTGGTCAGCTTGGCGACGGTGGTGTCACCAAAGTCGCTGAAGTGCTCCAAGCGCAAAGCCGCGTCGACCGTCCAGGCCTTGATCGGTGAGGTGGCCAGATCGGTATAGATGGCCCAGTTGTTGCGGTTGTGCTTACCCGCATCGGTCAAAGAGAAGCCGGGATAGGACTGCGAGCCAGCCTTATAGCGCGAAGCTGGGTCACCCGCACCGATCTCATAGGTTTCCTTGCGCTGTTCGGCACCGAAGGCGACGCTGAGCGGGGTGGCCAGACCGACTTCGAAATCTTTGCGGATGTCGAAATTGTTGGTCAGCTGGGTGGTGACCCAAGCACCTACGTGGAACGAATAGGGCGTGAAGCCCTTGGTCGTAAGGGTGGAGGTGTCTTTGTAGAGGTCAGCATTAGCGGAGTCTTCAACACGGACTTCGATGCTGTCCTTGCCGTAGGTCGAGCTCAGATCCACGTCCCATCCGGCGAGCGTGCCCTTGATGCCAGCCGTGAAACCGTAATCATCTTCGATGATGCGCTCACGCGGCGAGAAGCCGAGTGGCAAGGGCCGATCGCCTGCGCCTTGCACGCCTTGGATCTTGTTGTAACGACGATAGTTCTCGTAGGCCGACGCATCCTTGTGGCCGTAGGAACCAAAGGCGTAGACATCCACACCACCGGCCAAGCTCACGCCCGCATTGTAGCCTAAATTATGCAGGTGATATTCGGCATCGCCGGAAATCAGGTTCATATTGGGAAAACCTGGGATCAGGCTTTCAATCGCGTAGTTGGCGGCTGAATAGGATGGGCTCTTAGGATTGGCGAGGCGCTGGTCGGCGATGCCGCGATTGGAGAAGCCGTGATATTTGGTCTCAGCCGTGATATCGAGAAAGCTGTTTTCGGTTGGGGCGGTGCCCATATTGAAGCCGATAGAGCCGGTCTTGCCGCCATCATCCATATATTCTCCGCCCGAAGCGGTCAGAGTGCCGCCCGAGGTGTTCTTTTTGAGGATAATGTTGATAACGCCGGCGATCGCATCGGTACCGTACTGGGCCGCCGCGCCATCGGTCAGCACTTCTACCCGGCCCACCGAACCCATCGGGACAAAGCTAAGGTCGGTTGCGGCGGCCCCCTGATAGGCCCCCGACAGAACTGCGAAATTGGCGGTGGTGTGACGGCGCTTACCGTTGACAAGCACCAGCGCATGGTTCGGCGACAGGCCGCGAAGGCGCGCCGACAGGGTCAGATTGGCCGTATCACCGCCAAAGGCCTGCGCATTGAAAGAGGGAACGACCATGGCCAGACCCAAGCGCAGGTCAACTTGACCGGTACGGATCAGAGCAGCCGTGTCAACGACCTGAATCGGTGCAGGGCTGTCCTCGACCTTCAAGCCGGATTGACGCGTGCCCGTGACGATCACGTCTTCAACCTCCAGACCGGCTGCCCCTGCGGCTGCGGTCTGAGCCAATGCGCCGGTTGCGGTCATCACACTGACCAAAGAAACTCCAGCGAGCCATGCTGTGCGGTTTTGAATTGTCATTATAGTATTATCCCCTCGTTTTACTTTCGGCCTTCAAAAGCCAGTTGGTTCTAAACGCGCCGGAACGCGGTTCGATCGTTCGCAAACCTTCCAAAAATCGATCGTTTGGAAGATTTTTGTTTAGAGATTTTAACGATAAAATTTCATTTAATGCCCAAAAATTGCAAAATTTGAAAACATTTGAGAGATATTTACAATTTTGATAAAATAATTATTTGTATAGACTAGATTAGTCAGAACTTTAATCCTCTATTAATTGCGTCATAATTGTTCTATTTGCCATTAAAACATATTTAATAGCGTCTATAGAAATTTTTGTTTTTGAACTGCACGTACTTTTGTGATGACAGATCAAAATTACCTCAGCCTTCCGGGGTGTCAAACCCTGCGGCCGGATTTTTGTGACAATCGCGTATCTGTGGTAAAATTAGGCGATCAATGCTTCAGAAAGCATCGAAAGATGTCTAAATAACCCGGAAATATTCATTTTTGACAGATTGATACAAAATTATATTTCAAATTTCGACAGGAAATTGGTTTGGATTTAATCTGATGGTGCTCAAACCGTGATCAAAACGGTGAATTAACGGGCATAAAGACAGGCTCAACGGCTGGATCGGTTGATCTCGCCCAGACCATAGGCCGCCGCAAAAAAAGGCACTGACCGCCGCTCGAAACCACGATTGCCGACGCGCCTTTAGGCAGGAACGCGCGGATTGCCTTTATGCGAGATATCTTCGAACGGCGATCGCGTCTAAAATAGGCCTAGACCAGCCCCTTGATAGATGACGCCCCCTTCAGGAGATTCGCACATGGCCCAAGACCCCGTCTTTGACCGCGCATGGACTCACATCAAGGCGCAGCGCGCGGGCCATATTGCCACGATCAGCCTCCATAGGCCCGAGGCGAAGAACGCGCTTAATGACCTACACATGCGCGAACTGATCGAGGTGGCGCAGGCCCTGAGGCTGCGCCACGATATCCGGGCGGTGATCCTAACCGGAGGATCCGAAGGCTTCTCAGCCGGCGCGGACCTTAACGTCGCCAAGACCCGGGTCGCCGCGCAGCCAACCCTGATCGAACTTCGCGCGCTCTATTCGATCGGGCCAGACCTGTGCAAGGCCTGGGAAGAGATCGAAGCGGTTACCATCGTAGCCATAGAGGGCTTTTGTATCGGCGGAGGCTGCGCCTTGGCGGTCTCGTGCGATTTTCGGATCATGGGCGAAGGGGCCTATATGCGCCTGCCGGAAATCCCGCTCGGCATGAATATGAGTTGGCGCAGCATTCCACGCATTGCCAATCTGGTTGGCCCGGCTCGCGCCAAGCAGTTCGTGATGTTTGGCGAGCCTGCTGATGCCCAGACCTGCCTGAGTTGGGGAATGGCCGAAGAGGTCACCCCAAAGGGCGAGGCGATGGCGGCGGCCCTGCGCTGGGCACAGAAGGTCGTGGCCCTACCGCCCATCCCCGTGCGCATGACCAAGGAAGCGGTCAATGCGACCATTAATGCCAACAATCTGGCGACCAGCGTTATGGACCGGGACCAGTATCTGCTGATGGCCCGGTCCAATGACTATAAGGAGGGCGTCAGTGCCTATCTGCAAAAGCGCATCCCCGACTTTAAGGGCGACTAGCGCCGCCCCTTAGGACTGAGGCTTGAGCTTAAGCAACTTGGACACCAGCGTACCCTTCAAGGCCAGGTCCGCGGCCGAGGCCCCGACCGCCAACCGATAGGTCCCGGCATCGACGCGCCAAGCGCCAGCGGTCTGATCCCAGTTGGCGAGCATCTTGGGATCAACCAGAACCGTCACCTGCTTGACTTCACCGGCTGCCAACTCCACCCGAGACCAACCGACCAGACGCTGCTGCGTGCGGTTCGGAGAAGCGGTCAGATAGAGCTGAGGCACGTCCGTGCCCGCCTTGGCACCCGTATTCTTCACTGTGAAGCTGACGCTCGGCTTATCACCGGCCTTAATGACCAGATCGCTATAGGCGAACTGGGTATAGGTCAGCCCATAGCCAAAGGCGAACAGCGGCTTGGCCGCCGTCTTTGCAAACCAGCGATAGCCGACGTCAGAGCCCTCAACATAGTCGACATCGAACTGTTGGCCCTCAGGGACATTGATCCCCGGCAAGATCGGATGGGGCGTCTGGACCATCGAGGCCGGGAAGGTGATGGGCAAACGGCCCGACGGAGCGACCTTGCCCAGCAACAGATCAGCGATGGCTTCACCGCCGCGAATGCCAGGATACCAGGCCTCGACCACCGCACCGACCTTATCGAGCCAAGGCATCGCCACAGGACCACCGGTTTCCAGAACCACGATGGTGTTGGGATTGGCTGCCGCGACCGCCGCAATCAGCTCATCCTGCCCACTGGGCAAGGACAGGTCCGGCGAGTCGTAGGCCTCCATCATCCACTGGGTGGCAAAGACAATGGCCACATCGGCGTTCTTAGCCAGATCAGCGGCGGCGCTCGGATAACGACCGTCATCGAAGGTCACCTTGGCCTGCGGCGCACCCGCCCGGATCGCTTTCAGAGGCGATGAGGGCATGTACATGGCCCGGCGAATGAAGGACAGCGGTCCCTCCCCGCCCAGAACGTCGGTCACAGAGGGCCCCTCACGCGGCGCGACCTGAGACGATCCGGCACCTGACAGGACACCCAAGTCCGCATGGCCGCCAATGACGACGATCCGCTTGGCCGAGGCCGTCAAAGGCAAGAGGTTGTTCTGATTGCGCAGCAACACCATGCCCTGCGCCGCCGTGGTTTGGGCAACCTTTGCGCCCCCCTCACGATCGAGCGGCGTCTTGACCGGAGGATGCTCGATCACGCCAACGGCAATCATAGACCGCAAGATGCGCTGGTTCATATCATCCAAGCGCGTGGCATAGGCCTTGTCGGTCTTGGCCGCCTCTTGCAGCGGCAGATGGAAATAGACCGCCTTATCCAGTTGCTGACCCGACTGTTGATCAAGGCCGCTTAAGGCATCGGAAAGACCATGGAGCGCGCCCCAATCGGACATGACCCAGCCCTTAAAGCCCCAATCGCGCTTGAGCACCTTGTTGAGCAAGAAGTCGTTGCCGCAGGCATAGGCACCATTGACCAGATTATAGGAACACATGACCGAGCCCGGGTCACCGCGCTTGACGGCGATCTCGAAGGCCAAGAGGTCGCTCTCGCGCAGGCCGGCCTCAGAGATCTTGGCGTTCAGGAACTGGCGACCGGTCTCTAGATCATTGATCGCGAAATGCTTGACGGTCGAGATGACATGTTGGGACTGGATGCCGCGCACGGACTCGCCTGCCATGGTTCCGGCCAAAAGGGGATCTTCGCCCAGATACTCAAAATTGCGGCCATTACGGGGGTCGCGCGCCAAATTGACACCGCCAGCCAGCAGGACGTTAAAGCCGGAGCGCCATGCCTCTTGCCCGATCATGGCACCGCTCTGATAGGCCAGATCGGGGTTCCAGCTGGCGGCCAGTGCCGGGCTGGATGGCAAGGCGGTCGCGCCATCACCCCTCAAGCCAAAGACATAGGCAACGCCCAGACTGGCATCGGTCTCTCTCAGGGCAGGGACGCCGAACCTCGGCACACCGGCGACATAGCCCGCGCTCGGCGTCACACCGGCAGGAATGACCGTGCCTGGAAACATCGGTAGGGGCATAATGCCATGGACCAGATTGAGCTTATCTTCTGGTGACATTTGACCCACGATCTTCGCGGCCTGTACATCAGGGCTCTCGACCTTGGCCTTAGGGGCTGCGATCGCCGCGCCTTGGCTGAGAACAGCCGCCGCACACGACATTAGGAAAATCGACCTGTTCATTGAATTTATTCCCTAATATTATTTTTTAACCCGTCATTGCGGGCTTTAGATGTCAGCTTCCGCACGCCGCTGGGCTATCTACAAACCCTTCAGCAAATCGGAGTTCAAGCGCCACCATAGGGTCAGGCGCGCCGAAGGCCAAGATGGCGTGTTTGACTATGCAAATCCGCATCAAGATGCGACCCTAGCCCAAAACAGATCCGGAAAGTGACAGACCATGCAGCGCCGCGATTTTCTTCAAACCACCGCCCTCGGCCTTGCCTGGTTTGCCCTGACGGGTTTGGCCAAGGCTCCGGAGCTGCCGCGCAAGCCCAACTTCGTGATCGTCCTTTGCGATGACCTTGGTTATGGCGACGTCGGAGCCTTTGGCGGCAAGCTGATCAAGACGCCCAATATCGACCGGATGGCTGCTGAGGGGGTTTGCCTGACCGACTATTATGCCCCGGCCAATATCTGTACCCCTTCGCGTGCAGGGCTCTTGACCGGCCGCTATCCGATCCGCACCGGCCTTGGCTATGAGGTCATCCAGCAGGCAGACGATAGGGGCCTGCCCCTGACCGAAGTCACCCTGCCCAAGGCGCTGAAGACGGACTATGTGTCGGGCCTGTTTGGCAAATGGCACCTTGGTCACATCGGCCCCTCATGGCCCCCGACCAAGCACGGCTTCGATACCTATTTTGGCATCCCCTATAGCCACGACATGAAGCAACTGGCGCTCTATGAGTCCCACGCGGGTTCGGACGAGGTGGTCTCGATGCCCGCCGACCTGCCCACCTTGCAACAACAGTTCTATGCCAAGGCCGAAGCCTTTATCGAGGCCCATCATCACCGGCCGTTCCTGGTCGAGCTCGCGCTCAGCACCCCTCACCTCCCCGCAATCGCCGGCGCGCCGTTCAAGGGCAAGAGCGCGGCAGGCGGCTTTGGTGATATGGTTGCCGAGATTGACAGCCTGATGGGCCGCCTGATGGCCAAGCTCAAGGCGCTCGGGATCGATCGCGATACCCTCGTGTTCTTCACCTCCGACAATGGCCCTTGGTATGAGGGCTCATCGGGTCCCTTGCGCGAACGCAAGGGCGGCGGGGGCTATGATGGGGCCTCGCGCGTGCCCTTCATCGCCCGCATGCCCGGCACCTTGCCCGCAGGACGGCGCGTGGCGTCCATAGCCTCTGGCGTCGATATCCTGCCCACCCTCTGCGCCATGGCCAAAGTGCCTCTGCCCGCCGATGTCACCATCGATGGCAAGGACCTGACCCCGGTTCTGCTAAAGGGGGGCACCTCGCCCCATGAGGAGATTATCCTGTTTGACAATGAGAATGTCGTCGCCATTCGCACCCAGCGCTGGAAATATGTCGACCGGGCCTATTATCGGAACCTGAACCTGCCTTTCGGCCTGATGAACCTCGAAGAGCTCTATGATCTCAGCATTGATCCAGGTGAAAACTACAGCGTCGCCAGTCTGCATCCCGATATTCTGGCCGACATGAAGGCCCGTTTTGCGCGCGCCAAAGCCACCTACTTGCCGATGAAACATAAGGACATTCCGCCGGTCTATAAGGCTTTGCGACAGGCCTTAGCGCCCCTACAAGACTGATCGGTCGTAAATTCCAATCCTCTCGTGATTGATATTTTACCATAGTTGCGTAATTACCCCCTGATCCGCCTTAATTCGATCCTATTTTAGCACCGCCCCTGCAGATAGGTTAAATTAGCTAAAGCTAATCTTTGATTCGAGCAGACGTACCCCTGACGACCACGGGGCAAAAGGCCGCGACATTGGCCTTAGGACTTCTTCTGGTTCCGACCCTTGGCCATGCGCAAAGCACAGAAGATCTGGTCAGGCGGCTGGATCGTTTGGAACAGGAAAACCAAGTCCTTCGGCGTGACCTCACCGCCTTGCAGGCTCAGCAGTCTAAGGCGACAGAGACAAAGGCTCCAGCGAAGGCTCCAGCAAAGGCTCAAGCGGCCGATAGGGGCGTGATCATGATCAACAGCCCCCTCAGCTACGAACTCCTCGATCCGACCACCGCGGGCAAGTCCAAGCCTTTGGCCGTTTTGGCGGCAAAGCAGAACGGCAGATTAAAGCCAGGCGGCGTGGTCCTGGGCGGCGCAGTAACGGCTATAGCCGATTATCAATCGACCAATTTCGATAGCGATTTTGGCTATCTCATGCGTCAACCCGGTGCCAACCATATTGGCAAGTCCGTCTCCGAGGCCAGCTGCCATCCACTCGGCGCAGCTTCACGTCACGGCCAGTGTCAATCCTTGGCTCACGGCCTATGTCGAATTGCTCTACGATCCGCAACAGAGCTTTGGCGCGGGCACCATTACCGCCCTGTCGCGCAATCAGATCCAACTGCGGCGTGGCTATGCCCTGATCGGCGACCTGAACCGTTCGCCCGTCTATGGGATGATCGGTGGGTTCGATACGCCGTTGGGTCAAACAGACACGGTCAATCCCTTCTCGCTCTGGACCGATGGCCACACCTTTGCAGGCCTCGCCTATGGGGCGCTGATCGGCTACTCGAAAAACGGCCTGAACCTGTCGGCGGAGGCCGTTGAAGGCGGCTCGGCCTTTCGGGGCCTGAACAGCCCCGTCGATGGCACCAACGTCCCCAGCCGTCTGAACAACTATGTGCTGGATGCCAACTATACGACCAACCTCGGCGGACAAAACCGCACCCTGCGGGCGGGGCTATCCTACGAAAAGGGCAGCTCCTATTGCCAGTCCTTCCCGATCACCCACTTCGGGGCCTGCTCCAAGGCCAATCCCGCCTATGCCCTCTACAGCACCCTGGCCTGGGACCAGATCACCCTCAAGGGCCAGTATGTGTCGACAGTGAATCCAATGCCGGGCACGCACAATCCCAATGCGCCGCTGAACATCTATAAGGCCAGCCGCATCAGCATCTACGATGCGGGCGTCAAATACCGCACCCGCGCGTTTGACAAGCCGCGGCACCTCTCGGCCGATTTCAGTACGCTCAGTGCGGGCCCCGATGGATCCCCTTGGCAGCATCAGGACCAATGGGTGGCCGGGATCGCGTCCTTCCCCTCGCCGAATGTGAAGCTGTTCTCCGAAGTGATCTTCGTTGATGGCTATCTGCCGCTTCAGTTCCTCAGGGGCGGAACACACGGCGAAGATCCCGGCGATACGGAAAGCTCAACCGACAAGCACTCAAAGGTGCTGATGACCGGCATAACCCTCGCCTTTTAAGGAGGCGGGCCTAATCGTCCTTGACCGACCCTAGGTCCAGCGCGTCATCTAGGCTTTCAAGGGGCATCAGACCTCAAAGGGAGCGGATTATGGTCGGTCGGGTTGCAGGCAAGGTTGCCATCATTACAGGGGCCGCCTCGGGCCTGGGGGCTGAAAGCGCAAGACGTCTGGCCCGCGAAGACGCGTCATTGATGCTGACCGATCTGGCGACAGAAGCGGGCGAGGCGCTCGCCAGCGACCTGCGCGCCCAAGGCCATAAGGCCCAGTTCCTGACCCAAGACGTGACCGAAGAGGCCAGATGGGATCAGGTGGTCAAGGCCACGCTTGAGGCTTTTGGCCGCATCGATGTTCTGGTCAATAGCGCCGGTGTCGGCGGCGGCGGCGCGCCCTTGGCCGAAACCACGCTCGAAAACTGGCGGCGCATCACCTCGATCAATCTGGACGGCACCTTCCTGGGCATGAGGGCGGTCGTGCCAGCCATGACAAAAGGCGGCGGCGGATCGATCATCAATCTCTCATCGATCCTTGGTAAGGTCGGCATGGCCGGAGCCACGGCCTACTGCGCCTCCAAGGGCGGGGTCCTGATGCTGACCAAGGCCAGCGCCTTGGAACTGGCCCCGGTCCATATTCGCGTCAATTCGGTCCATCCGGGCTTTATCGAGACCCCGATGGTGACCAATGCCCTGCACGAGGCTGAAAATGGCAATGAGATGCGCGACCTGATCATCTCGCGCCACGCCCTCGCGCGCCTCGGCATCCCGCGCGAAATCGCCGATGGGATCCTGTTCCTTGCGTCCGACGAGTCCAGCTTCATGACGGGGTCGGAACTGGTCATTGATGGCGGCTTCACGGCGGCGTGAGGCGTGGGCTCGTCCTGCGGCGCCACCCCCTACCCCGGCTTCGCCGGCACTTCCCCCCCAAAAAAAGGGGGGGGGTAGGGCCCAAAGATCTTTACCCTCTGGGGCAACTCGTGGCCAGCGGTGTAGAGGGCCTTGGGCGCCGAAATTACCGCGTCGTTAGCCCCCCATCGATCACCAACTCACTGCCCGTGATGTAGCTCGAGGCATCCGAGGCTAAGAACAGCACGCCTTCAGCAATTTCGGCAGGTACGCCTGTGCGGGCCAGAGGCGTGGTGATGGCCGTCATGGCATCAAGATCGATCCGATTTGCACCCTCTTGCTTGACGACGGTCAGCATCGTGTCTGAGATTGAATCCCAGATCGGCGTGTCGATAATGCCCGGATGGACCGAATTGACCCGGATCTTGTCGCCTGCAGCGGCACATTCCAAAGCAATCGACTTGGAGAACAGCCGCACCGCCCCCTTGGTCGCGCAATAGGCGCTCATGCCCGGCGAGCCCTTAAGGCCTGCGACAGACGACATATTGATGATCGAGCCGCCCTCGCCGCTGGTGCGCATCAGAGGCAGGCTGTGCTTGACGCCCAAAAACACACCCTCGACATTGATCGCTTGCTGCTTGCGCCAGGTTTCGAGGGTCGTTTCGGTGACCAGACCGCCAATGCCGATCCCGGCATTGTTGACGAACACATCAAGCCGTCCGAACTGGGAACGGATTTGGCCGATCACGCCGATCCATTCGTCTTCGCTGGTCACGTCTTGATGCAGGTAGACCGCCTTGCCGCCGCTCTGATTGATGGCGGCGCAAACCGCCTTGCCAACGGAATCTTGCAGATCAGTCAGGACGACGGTTGCCCCCGCCTTTGCCAGTCGCTCCGAACATGACCTGCCAATACCGCTTGCGGCTCCGGTTACCAATGCAATCTTGCCCGACAGGTCGGTCATGGTCTCTCTCCCTAGGTTATTTTTATCCCTAAAAGTCACATGCCAAGGGCTAGGCTTCAAGCCTAATGAATTTGGCGCTTTTCCCGCGCCCGTCTCTTGGTACAAACTAAGCAAAAGCGTTGGGGGCCGCGCGCTCTCGGCAGACAAGCAAGATGATAGGACACACCATGGCGGACGGCACCCAAAAGCAAACTGAGGCCAAGGGCCCGCTCAACGGCGTTCGCATCATTGACCTGACGCAATTTGTGCTTGGCCCCTATGCGACCCAGACCCTCGGCGATCTTGGCGCGGACGTGATCAAGGTCGAAGAACCGGGCGGCGATCGCCAACGCAAAGACGGTAAGCCCCCGAACCTCAAGGAGATGGGTCCCTCCTTCATCGCCCTGAATCGCAACAAGCGCTCCGTCGCGCTCGACCTCAAGAGCGAGGACGGCAAGGCGGCCTTGCGCGCACTGGTCCTCACTGGCGATATCTTCATCCACAATATGCGTCCGGCAGCCATTGCGCGGCTGGGCTTCTCCTATGACGACGTCAAGGCGATCAAGCCGGACATCGTCTATATCGAGGCCATGGGCTATGCTGAAGAAGGTCCCTATGCCGGTCTGCAGGCCTTTGACGACCTGATCCAATCGGCCAGCGGTGCCTGCAGCCTGAACCAACTGGTCAATCCAGAGGCTGAGCTGCGCCCCCTGCCCTCAATCATCGCAGACAAGACCTGCGGCCTCTTTGCCACCATCGCGACCTTGGCGGCCTTGCGTCATAAGGAACAGACCGGCGAAGGGCAGTATGTTGCTGTGCCGATGCTGGAAACCTTCACCGGCTTTTTGATGGCAGAGCATCTCTATAATCAGACCTTTGTACCGCCGACCGGCAACTATGGACACACCACCACCATCACCCCCTATCGCAAGCCCTATGCGACCAAGGACGGGTTCATGACGGTCCTGCCCGCCAACAACATCCAGTCGGCGAGGTTCATGGAATTGGGTGGTCTGCCGGGTGCCTATGAGAGCGAACGGTTCCTATCCAAGCAGGGGGCCAAGGCCCGCGTCGCCGAATATTACGCCATGATGGAAGAGGCAGCTGGGACCTATAGTACCGAGACCTGGCTCGAACTGTGCGCCGCCAACTCGATCCCGGCCATGCGGGCCAACACCATCCACGACATTTTCGAAGACCCGCAGCTGAAAGAAACCCTGTTCGAAACCCGCGAACTGGAAACCGAAGGGGCCTACCGCGCCATGCGGCCGGGTCTGCGCTTCTCCAAGACCCCTGCCACTATCCGCCGCGAACCGCCTCAGATCGGGCGCGATACGGCAGAGGTTTTGGCCGAAGTGGGCCTAAAGGTTCCGGTCCCTCAAGCGGGGTGACGGTGACGGCGCGCCAACATCAGATCGTTGTCGCGCCACTTGCCAAACCGGAAGAACAGGAAGGCAAGAACGGCCGAAGAAACGGTTCCGACCGGGAAGCTCCACCAGATCGCAGACTCGCCGAGCCACCTTTGCATCATGGAGGCAAAGGGAACGCGGAAGGCCCACATGGTCACTGCATAGATGATGGTAGGAGCCGCCGTCGCGCCGTTGGCCCGCACCACCGCTGACAGGCCAGAGGTCACGGCCAGAACGATCCAGCCCCATATAGCGATCTGATTGATCTCGCGCGCCTTTGCCAAGGCCTCGCCCCCTTCGGGCAAGAACAGGGTCAGGGGCAAATCGCCCAGTCCGTGGATCAGAACGGCTGCAAACAGCGTCATGGATCCGGCGATCAGGCATCCCTTGAGCGCGATCTCCTCAACCCGATCCCAGCGTCCTGCGCCAATATTCATCGCCGCCATGGCCGACATGGAGGCCGCCAATGCCATGGAGGGCATCTGAACAAAGGCCCAAAGCTGCGCCGCCCCGCTATAGGCCGCAGCCGTAATGGCGCCATGAGAATTGACGATGGTCAGAAGGACGAAATAGGCGCCTTGCACGAACAGGGTTTCAGCGCCCATCGGCGCGCCGCGTTTGACCAGCATCATCAAAAGGGCGGGGTCCGGCTTCAAATAGCGAAGCTCATCGCCCTTCAAGGCCATGACCATGTCCTTGCGATAGATGTGCAAGACCAAGGCAGTCAGGGCGACGAGATTGGCAACCAGACTGCCCAGCGGCACCCCGGCAATGCCGAACCTTGGCAATCCAAAGGGACCCGTGAGGAGGATCGGTGACAGAACCAGATTCAATCCAATCCAGACCAACGTAAAGCGAAAGGGCGTCTTAGCGTCGCCGCTGCCGCGCATCAGCATCATCAAAAAGATGTAGGTAAAGATACTGGGCATGGTCAGGCAGGTGATGCGCAGATAGGTAATGGCGTCCGAGACCGACGGCGCAGGCATGCGGATCAGGTGCACGATAGACGGTGCGAGCAGCCAGCCTGCGAGGGCAATGACGCAAGACACACCGATAATGAAGCTAATGGAGGTGCCAACGATCTGCTTGATGGCTTGGATGTCGCCCGCGCCGCGCGACTGGCCCACGGCAATGCCCGCCGCGCCTGAGACACCCATGACAATGCCCATCATCATGAACATGAACACATTGGCATTGACCACCGCCGTCAGGGCACCGGGGCCGAGCGTATGGCTGACCAAAATCGCGCCCCAGGTTCCCGACAGAGATTGCAGGAAATTAGTTGTTAGAAGGGGTAGGGCAAAGATCAGCAGGGTCTTGCCAATCGGGCCTTCCAACAGGTAGCTGCGGTCTGGACCCGTGGCCTGCGTCGACAGAGGTTCGATGATGGTGTTCTCAGAATCTGACACGGATCTCACAGGTCCTTTTGGCGCTCCAGGTGCTGATGGCACCGAGACATGCCCTTCACATCCTTAACTATCGGACGATTCGAACGGCTGCCGAGCCTTTTAAGCTTAAAATATAAGCCAAATTGCCGCGCCAGAGTCCTATCAACCCTTTCAAACGCCATCTATCTAAGGCATTAGCTCCTTAGCCTTGAACAGACTGCAATGACCATGACGGATAAACCTCGCCGCCCGACCTTGAGCTTAAAGAACCCGCCGCCGCCCAAGCCGGTGGCTGAGCCTGTCTCTGCGCCCAAGCCCACCGCCTTCTCGCCTCGCCCCAGCAGAGCGCCCAAGCGCGAGGTTCCCGCCCCCGTGGTCTATCCATGGCGCTGCAAGCCCTGCGGCACCGGGTTCAATGTGTCAACCGATCTGGCCGAAGACGAGTCCGTACGCTGTCCCGCCTGCAATGCACGGCTTGGCCTACTGAAAGACTTTCTGGGCGACGAGCCCAACCTGGCCAAGGTCCGCGCCCGCAAGATCTAGCGCCGCTTTTAAATTCAATCCTCCTTCTAAAAGTTCTGAAATGACCCTTCGCAAACTTGGACGATCCGACATTTCGGTTGCCCCCATGGCCTTTGGTGGCAACGTCTTTGGCTGGACGGCGGATAAAGACACCTCCTTTGCGCTGCTCGACGGCTGCGTCGATGCCGGGATCAACCTGATCGACTCTGCCGATGTCTATTCGGCTTGGGTTCCGGGCCATCAGGGCGGCGAGTCCGAGAGCGTCATTGGGCAATGGGTTGCGGCCCGCGGTGCCAGTGCGCGCCAAAAGCTGGTCATCGCTACCAAGGTTGCCAAACTACCGACCCGTCCGGGCCTCTCACGCGCTAACATCATGGCCGCCTGCGACGAAAGCCTAAAGCGCTTGAAGGTCGATGTCATCGACCTCTATCAGTCTCATGAGGACGACACCAAAACGCCCCTAGAAGAGACCCTGCAAGCCTTTGAAGACCTGATTAAGGCTGGCAAGGTGCGGGCCATTGGCGCCTCCAACTATAGCGGCGCGCGCCTAGCAGAGGCCCTCGCCATCAGCGCCGCCCATGGCCTGCCGCGCTATGAGACGATCCAGCCGCACTACAACCTCTATCACCGCGCCGAGTTCGAGACCGACCTTCAGCCGTTTTGTATCGCGCAAGAGGTCAGCGTCATCCCCTATTTCGGGCTGGCCAGCGGCTTCTTGACCGGCAAATACCGCAGCGAGGCGGATTTCGGAAAGAGCGTGCGCGGTCGCCAGATGGGGGCCTATCTTAACGACCATGGCCACCGCATCTTGGCCGCTCTGGACGCGGTTTCGGCCTCTACCCAGTCAACCCCGGCGCAGGTGGCCTTGGCATGGCTCATGACCCGCCCATCGCTTGGTGCCCCTATTGCCTCGGCCACCAGCATGGAGCAGTTCAAGGACCTCGCCGCTGCCCTGCACCTGTCGCTAAATGCCGAGGCTCTAAGCCTGCTCGAAACTGCCAGCGCAGAATAAAAATTAAGGGGCGGCACCGGGCCGCCCCGCCTATCCTTAAGCCCGTTCGAAGATAGCAGCGACGCCTTGGCCGCCGCCGACGCACATGGTCTCTAGGCCATAGCGCACGCCTCGGCGCTGCATTTCGTGCAGCAGGGTCGTCGCGATGCGAACGCCGGTGGCACCGATGGGGTGGCCTAGCGAAATGGCCGAGCCATTGACGTTGAGGATCGAGCGATCCTCCCAGCCCCAGCCCTTCATCACCGCCAAGGACTGGGCGGCAAAGGCCTCGTTCAGCTCCACAAGCCCCATATCGTCCCAGCCAAGGCCGGTGCGCTCGAACAGGCGCTTGACAGCGGGAACCGGGCCGATGCCCATCCGTGCGGGATCGCACCCTGCCGCTGCCCATCCAACGAAGTAGCCAATTGGTTCAAGGCCTAATTCCTCTAATTTATCTTCCGCAACCAAGAGGCAAGCCGCCGCCGCGTCGTTCTGTTGGCTGGAATTGCCAGCGGTGGAGACCCCACCCTTGAGCATGGGCTTCAAGGTCGACAGGCTCTGGGCCGTCGTATCGCCACGCACCCCCTCGTCCGAGGCAAAGACCATCGGATCGCCGCGCCTTTGCGGCACGTTGATCGGCACAACCTCATCTGCGAACCGACCAGAAGCCCAGGCCGCAGCGGCCTTAGCGTGGCTTTCGGCGGCGAACTGGTCGCAGGCCTCGCGTGTGATGCCATAGTCGGTGGCGAGATTCTCGGCCGTCTCGATCATCCCGGAGATGACGCCAAAGCGCCAGACGGGCTGGGAGCGTTCGCGCCCCCGCTCCAGTCGATCGAACAGCTGCACATTACCCGAGCGGGCACCGCCGCGCATGGCGGTGGTGTAATATTCGATGTTGGACATGCTCTCGACGCCGCCCGCCAAAACCACGTCGGCCGCGCCGGTCTGGACCATCATTGCCGCCGTCGCCAAGGCCTGAAGCCCGCCGCCGCAGCGCCGGTCGGTCTGAAAGCCGGGAACCTCAATCGGCAGGCCCGCCTCAAGCGCCGCCCAGCGGCCAATGCAGGGGGCCTCGGAATTGGCATAGCTCTGGGCGAAGGCCACATCGTCGATGCGGGCCGGATCAATGCCGCTCTTAGCCACGACAGCCTTGATCACCTCAGCAGCCAGAACCTCTGCGGGCATAGGGCTGAGGGTACCGAGAAACTTACCAACGCCGGTGCGAAGGGGGGCAACAATGGCGGTGCGTCTCATAGTCTGGTCTCCGTCAAAGACGTCAGAGGGGGCGTCCAAGCAGGCGCTTGGCCTGCTGAACGATGGGAAGGTCGATCATCTTTTGGCCAAGGGCAATCACGCCCCGGTCGCCGCGCTGATCCCAGGCGGTCAATATGGCTTCAGCCTCGGCCCGTTCGGCCTCGTTGGGCGCAAAGGATGTGGCAATGCCCGCGACCTGAGCTGGATGGATGGCCATGGCCCCGGTACAGCCCATGGCCCGCGCTCGACACGCCGCCGCCGCCCAAGCCTCAAGGTCCTGATAGGCGCCAATCGAGATCGGCATCGCCAGCGCCATCTTGCCTGCCCGCGCCGCTGCCAGCGCGATCATCTGGCAGGGCAGGTCCAGACATTCCGCCGTCGGTTTGACGCCAAGACTGAGCGAGAAATCTTCTGGGCCAAGGGCTAGGCCCGCGACCCGCTCGACGGCTAGCATGGCGTCTAGCGCGATAAGGGCTTGAGAGGATTCCACCTGCGGGACGAGCGCGACGGTACCGATGGGCAGGCCCCGCTCTATCTCCATCTCACCGATCAAGTCGGATAGGACCTGCAGACGCCCTGCCCCTTCGGCCTTGGGCACGACAATGGCCGATACGCCCGCCATCACAGCGACCTTCAGATCGTCTATGGCCATCAGCCAAGGCCCATTGATCCGCACCAGAACATCAACGTTCTGAGCCCTGATCATCGCCACCGTCGCGGCCAATTGGACGCGGGCGCGTGGCTTGTCAGCAAGGGTAATAGCGTCTTCCAGATCAAGAATGATCGCGTCCGCGCCGCGCTCCCCGGCCTTGGCAACATGTTTGGGATTGGAGACGAACAGCAAGGATCGCCAGAAGGGTTTGGCCATCATCATCATGGGACTTCCTTTACCGTTGCTTTGGCGCTCATCACGCCTCGTCCGTCGGCCCCTAGAGCGCTAAGCGTCACATCCCGTCCCTCTTGGCGTCCGACCAGATGCAGGGCCTCGCCGCAGAAGGCGGGGGACACACCGCGAAAGCTGAAGCTGGCGAGGGGCTGATCACCCAGATGTCGGCTGCAGAGGTCGATTAATAGGCTGGCGGTCAAGGGGCCCTGCACGACAAGGCCGGGATAGAACTCCTGCTCGCGCCCATAGGGCAGGTCATAATGGATGCGATGCGCGTTGAAGGTCAGGGCCGAAAACCGAAATAGCAGGGGCTCGCTCGGCGTCACGCTGCGTTGCCAAGGCCACGCCGACAGGTCCAGATCCGCCTTGACCGGAGCCGATGGCGGCATGGGGGCGCTGGCCGGCTCGCGATAGACGATGGTCTGGTGGTCTTGCAGCACTTCTTGACCATCGACGGTAAGGCTATGATCGACCTCAACAAAGACCAGTTGGCCAGTGCCGCCTGATTTCTGCGTCACAGCCGCGATGGTCGAGGTGCGGGTGACGGTGCTACCGACTGGGATCGGCGCTAGAAAGGCCACGGCGCTGGACGCCCACATGCGCCTGGGCAGGTGCACCGGCGGCAGGAACCCACCGCGATGGGGATGACCATCTGGACCAAGCTGCGCGCTCGGCGCATCGGGTAGGCAAAGGCCCCAGTGGAAGCTCTGTGGCACTGCCGAGCCCATCACCCCTTCACTGTCCAACATGGCGTGCCAGCGGGTCGCCGCGCCGATATCGGCACGATCATGGGTGACCTCTTGTCTCCCGACCCAAGCGCTCCATTCCCTGTCCATCAGTAAGACCGGGGCAGACCGAGGACATGCTCGGCGACATAGGACAGGATCATGTTGGTCGAGATCGGGGCCACCTGATAGAGCCGTGTCTCGCGGAACTTGCGCTCAATGTCGTACTCAGCCGCAAAGCCAAAGCCACCATGGGTCTGGATACAGGCCTCGCCCGCCGCCCAACTGGCCTCCGCCGCCAACATCTTGGCCATATTGGCCTCAGCCCCCGCATTTTCCCCAGCCTCATATTTGCGCAGGGCGTCGTGGACCATCAGTTCCGCAGCCCTCATCTGGGCATAGGCCCGCGCAATGGGAAACTGAACGCCTTGGTTCTGGCCAATCGGGCGGCCAAAAAGTACCCGCTCCTTGGCATAGGCCGAGGCCTTGTCGATGAACCATTTGGCATCGCCGATGCACTCTGCCGCGATCAGGGCGCGCTCGGCATTCATGCCCGACAGGATGTAGCGAAAACCTTGACCCTCAACGCCCACCAGATTTTCCACCGGCACCTCGACATTGTCAAAAAAGACCTCAGTGGTGGAGTGGTTCATCATGGTCTCGATCGGGCGGATGGTCATGCCACCCTTCTTGGCCTCGCGCATGTCGACCAAAATGGTGGAGAGGCCATCAGTGCGCTTGGCCACCTGGTCTTGCGGCGTGGTGCGGGCCAGAAGTAGCATCAGGTCGCTATGTTCGGCGCGGCTGGTCCAGATCTTTTGGCCATTGATGATGTAGCGGTCGCCCTGGCGGCGGGCCACGGTCTTAAGTGATAGGGTGTCGGTGCCGCTGGTCGGCTCGGTGACCCCAAAGGCTTGAAGACGCAGTTCGCCGCTGGCGATCTTGGGCAGATAGGTTTGTTTTTGCAGCTCCGACCCATGGCGCAGAAGCGTGCCCATGATGTACATCTGGGCATGGCAGGCCCCGCCATTGCAGCCTTGCCGCTGGATCTCTTCCAAAATGGCCGCAGCGCCTGAGAGGGGCAGACCCACCCCGCCATAGTCCTCTGGGATCAGGGCGGCCAGATAGCCCGCCTTGGTCAGGGCATCGACAAACTCGCCCGGATAGGCGCGGTCGCGGTCCTTAGTGCGCCAATATTCGCCCGGAAATTGGGCGCAGAGCTTGGCCACTTCTTCGCGGATGCTGGCATAGGCGTCTTCAGACATGGGCATTCCATATTGAATCTATGAAGTTAATTAGAAACGACGCGGCCCCTTACGTGGCGCTTATCTGGTCATAGAGCAGCTTCGTAGGCGGTCATCAAGTCGGTGTCTTGGCGCCATCTAGGTCAGCAATTGCCCCGTCCAAGGCCGCAAGGGCTGGATCATCCATACCCAGCCAATCACGCAGCACCTCATGAGTATGTTCGCCAAGGCGCGGCGGCGCGCGGTCATAGGCCGCAGGGGTGCAGCTGAGCTTGGCCGGATAGGCGATGGTCGGGATCTGATAGCCGTCCTCGCGCGTGAAATGGTGCACGGCTTGGCGCGCCTTAACGAAGGGATCATCAAGGGCCTGCTTGACGCTGTTTACCGGGCCAGCAGGCGCACCGGCATCGGTGAGGGCGGTGATGAGTTCTCCCCCCTGTCTTTGGCCAATCAGGTTCTGCAAGACTGCCTCGAGGGCATCACGATGGGCAATCCGGTTAACATTGGTCTCAAAGCGCGGGTCGCTGGCGAGCTCGGCTACGCCCAATACGCTGCAAAGGATTGCGAACTGGCCATCATTGCCGACCGCAACCACCATAGGTCCGTCGGCGGCGTCAAAGACCTGATAGGGCACCACCGTTGGGTGGGTGTTGCCCATACGGCTGGGCGACTGGCCAGAAACCAGATAGCTAGATCCCTGATTGGCCAGCATGGCGAGTTGGGTGTCCAGCAAGGAGCAATCGATATGCTGCCCCTGCCCTGTTCGCTCGGCATGGCGCAGGGCCATCAGGATGCTGATGGTCGCGTAGAGCCCGGTGGAGAGGTCCGCGACCGCAACGCCGGTCTTGATCGGTGGCCCATCGGCCTCGCCGGTGATGCTCATCATCCCACCCATGGCCTGAGCAACAAAGTCATAGCCGGGTCGGTCAGCATAGGGACCGTCCTGACCAAAACCGGTGATCGAGCAATAGATCAGGCGAGGATTGATCGCTGACAGGGTCTGATAGTCGAGACCGTAACGTTTCAACCCGCCGACCTTAAAGTTCTCAACGACAATATCCGCTTCAGCCGCCAGCTTGCGGATCAGGTCAGCGCCTCTGGGATCGGCCAGATCAACGGCCAAGGAGCGCTTGTTGCGGTTGGTCGACAGGTAATAGGCACTTTCGCCTGCGACCTTGCGGCTCGGGTCCAGAGCGGCGATCGGCGAGCCCCAGGCGCGGGTGTCGTCCCCTCGCCCCGGCGCTTCGACCTTGACCACATCGGCTCCAAAATCGGCGAGGATTTGAGTGCTCCACGGTCCTGCCAGCACCCTTGAAAGATCAAGGACCTTGATGGCGGACAGGACGCGCAGATCATCTGTCATCGCGCGGTGCCTTAGCGCGGTGCCATGCGGATGGCACCGTCGAGACGCACATCCTCACCGTTGAAATAACCATTGGTAATCATGGCGTGGGCCAGATGGGCATATTCTTCAGGCATACCAAGACGCTTGGGGAACGGCACCTGAGCGGCCAGTCCGGCCTTCACCGCTTCTGAAGCCCTTTGCAGCAAGGGGGTGTCGAAGATGCCGGGCAAGATGGTGTTGACCCGAATAGATTCGCTGGACAGGTCGCGGGCCACGGTCAGAGTCATACCGACAATCCCGGCCTTGGAGGCTGTGTAGGCCGCTTGACCGATCTGACCATCTTCGGCAGCCACCGACGCCGTATTGATGATCACGCCCCGGTCACCGCAGAGCAAGGGGGGCAAGGTGACCATGCCCGCCGCACTCTTAGTGATGCAGCGGAAGGTGCCGATCAGATTGACCTGAATGATGCGCTCGAAATTATCGAGTGGATATTCCTTGATCTCGCCGGTCTGCTTGTCGCGCGACACGGTCTTGACCGACCCGCCGACGCCCGCACAGTTCAGCAAAATACGCTCTTGGCCAATAGCGGCGCGCGCCTTGGCAAAGGCGCCATCAACCTCGTCGCTGGAGGTGACATTGACCTTGCAAAAGACCCCGCCCAGTTCCTTGGCCAAGGCCTCGCCCAGATCTTCGTTCAAATCAAACAGCGCGACCTTCACCCCATACGAAGCCAGCAAGCGCGCCGAAGCGGCACCAAGGCCAGAGGCACCGCCGGTGATGACGGCACTGATGGTGGAATCAAGTTTCATGGGGCTGTTTCCTCGTGGGCTTTTTCTATAGCTGTTATGTTGCCAGCCTCTGGGTCCAAAATCCATGCTCCCCTTAGGTTAAGGGCGGGAAGTTTGGGGTTATATCTTCCGCGTGCATCGACAGTTGAAGCACGAGGATGCCCCCTCAACTCCCAATCACCTGCTGGGTCCAGTTAACGATCTGCTCGGCGCTCATCAGGCCGGCCTTGCGACCCACCTCGACGCCGTCTTGGAACAGGATTAGGGCGGGGATGCCAGACACCCCCAAGGCGGACCCAGTATTAAGTTCTGCCTCCGAATTGAGCTTGAGAAGACGCACCCTCGGCTCCAGACGTCCTGCTGCTGCGGCATATTGCGGGGCAATGGCTCGGCAAGGGCCGCACCAGGGGGCCCAGACATCGACCAGCACGGCA
>JBBARR010000013.1:56316-70746 GCA_040399645.1 Caulobacteraceae bacterium
GGCAATGGCTCGGCAAGGGCCGCACCAGGGGGCCCAGACATCGACCAGCACGGCACCGCCTTTTGTATCTCTTCGGTGTTTGGACAGCCCCGCGCCGGTGACCTCGAGCGGCGCACCCGAAAAGAGCGCTTCACGGCACTTGCCGCATTTGGCCACCGAGGGATCCCGCTGTTCAGGTAAGCGATTAGTCGCATATCAGGCCGGGCAAACATATTGGCGCGTCACGGCAGATATTCCTTGGCTTAGAGCGGTTCACCTTGAACCGCAATGGCCTTTAGACCCCTCACATTCTGCCTGCGAGATTGACGGATCAAGGCGTTTTCTAGCGGAACCTGCAGACAGATAGACGCAGATGATTTAGTCATCCCTCTGAAAATAATCATATTTTGTCTCCACGCCATAGCGTCACCGCACATCCAAGCCTTTGCGTTTAGGTTTAGGTTTAGGTTTAGGTTTAGGTTTAATTTTATTTATTTTGGGTTGTATATTGCATAACCTTCGCTCTCAGCGAAGATCAGGACTGAAACGGATATTGTCCTTTTCCAGCCCTTTGGCGACGATATCGAGCCCGCCAACCTTGATCATCCATTCCAAGCGGTGATCGCGATATTCGCGCTTGAACAGACCATCCTCGACCATCTTGGCCACCGCTCCCATATCGGGGGCTGAGCTTTTCAGCAGGTTCATCACATCCTTAGTGGTCGCCTTTACGCTGGCGCGGTCATTGGCCCGATCTAACCAGTTGACCAGCCTTGTCCCTGCGGGCACATGATGGCCAAAGCCCCGCGAGCCGTTGACATAGGGCACCACGGACAGGTCACCCCAACCGAAGCGCTCCCCGTTGAACCATTGGCGATCCCCCAACTGGCGCTCTAGCCAGCTGAAATAGCCTTGGGTTTGGGCGGCGGCCTTGGCCTCGATGGCTTCGGCTTGGGCTCCGGTCGCGCGCCGGAAGGATCGAAGCTCGCCAAGCCCCCAATTGATGGCCTCATAGTGGGTATCCATCACCTCTTCGAGCATCCGCACCCGTGCCCGCTCGGCGGCTGAGGCCGGAAGCAGCGCCGGGGTCGGCCAGCGGTCTTCGATATATTCTAAGATGATGGTGCTATCGAAGATCTGAACCTCGCCATCGATCAGGGTCGGGACCTCGCCGCGCGGGTTGGCCTGGATAAAGGCGCCCTCGGCACCGCCTGCACCGACGCCCTGAGGCAAGGTGGCTTCAAAGGCCACGCCCTTCTCGCGAAGGGCGATCTTCACCTTCTGGCCATAGGGCGAGAAGGGATGGTCATAGAGCTTAAGCATGGCCTTGATCCTTTCGTGTGAAGGTTTAGCGGCCGCCTTGGCCGTCATCGATCTTGATGAAGGTGCCGGTGACAAATTCCGACGCAGGCGAGACCAGATAGACCAGGGTGCTGTCCATCTGAGCCGGATCACCGAGGCGCTGACGGGGGAAGCCCTTGGTGATGTCGCCCATGCGCGACAGCATGCCATCCATCATTTCCGAGGCAAAGGCGCCAGGTGCAATGGCATTGACGTTGATGTGGAAGCGTGCCCACTCGACAGCCAGAGCTTCCGTCATGCGGATGACGCCTGCTTTGGTGATCGAATAGAGCGCCGCACCGCCACCGCGATATTCAAAGGCGGCCACCGAGGCAATATTGACCATCCGGCCAGGAAGCTTGGCGTCGATCAGACGGCGTGCAACCTCGCAGGACAGGACGAACGGGCCGCGCAGATTAACGTCCATAACCTTGTCGATCAGTTCCAACGACATCTTGTGTGCCCGCTGCGCGTCCGGAATGCCCGCATTGTTGACCAAGATATCGACGACCCCAAAATGGTCTTGAATCTTACCGACCATGGCGATCATGGCGTCAGCATCAGCCACATCGACGGCGAAGGCTGCAGCCTCGCCGCCATCTGCCTTGATCTCGGCCACCAAGGCTTCCAGACGTTCTAGACGGCGACCGCTGACGGCCACCTTGGCCCCCTGCTTTGCCAGCACCTTGGCAAAGCGCCAGCCAAGGCCCGATGAGGCCCCGGTCACGAGGGCAACGCGGCCGGTCAAATCATTGGAGAGATTTGGTAAGGGAAAGGTCATGGTCAAACTTTCTGCTGAAGGATGGCTTTGAGGGGATGGATCTGTCCGGGAAGGTCATGACTATCTGTAGCAATGGTAATATGATCGCGCCTCCTAGCGGATTTTTGCCGGATTATCTCTTTAAGCCTCTTGGTCAGGGACTTGTTCGCTACTAGGCTAGCGCTAAGTCTCACGTCGTAAAATGGCGCCGTAGGGGGAACCAGACCATGAATCTCGAATTGACGCCGGAAGAACGTGCTTTCCAAGCCGAAGTCCGTGAATTTCTCGACCAATCCCTGACCTCTGAACTGCGGCTCGCCGGGCGGCGAACCACCAGCGTTTTCAGTGACAAGGACGATAATCTGGCTTGGCAGAAGATCCTCCACACCAAGGGCTGGGTCGCCCCCGCTTGGCCTGCGAAATATGGTGGCACCGGCTGGAACGAGATGCAGCGCTATATCTTCGCCGCCGAATGCGCCCGCGCTGGCGCTCCAAGCCTCTCGCCCATGGGCCTAAAGATGGTCGGTCCGGTGATCATGGGTTACGGCACCGAAGAGCAAAAGGCCTTCTATTTGCCACGCATCTTGGCCGGTGAGGACTATTGGTGTCAGGGCTATTCAGAGCCCGGATCAGGATCGGATCTGGCCAGCCTGCAGATGCGGGCGGTCCAAGACGGCGATCACTATGTGCTCAATGGCTCTAAAATCTGGACCACCCATGCCCACTGGGCCAACCGGATGTTTTGTCTGGTCCGCACCCGCACCGATGGCAAGCCACAGGCTGGGATCACCTTCCTCTTGCTGGAAATGAACACGCTCGGCATCGAGGTGAAGCCCATTATCACCATGGCCGACGACCACGAGGTCAATCAGGTCTTCTTTGACAATGTCCGCGTTCCCGTCGCCAACCGCATCGGTGAAGAGAATGAAGGCTGGACGGTTGCCAAATATCTGCTCGAGTTCGAGCGCGGCGGTGGGTCGGCGGCCGGCCTGAAGGTCAATCTCGACCGTCTCAAGGCCTTGGCACGTGAAGAGGCCGCGGACGGCGGCGGACGGCTGATCGATGATGGCGACTTTCGCCGCAAGCTGGCCATAGCCGGGGTTGAGGTCAATGCCATCGAAATGACCGAGCACCGCGTTATGGCGGCCCTGTCGGCGGGTAAGAACCCTGGCCCAGCCTCGTCCATGCTCAAGACCCAAGGCACTGAGGCTAAGCAGCGGCTCGATGAGATTGCCGTTGAGGGGCTTGGCTACTATGCGGCGGTGAGCCAGCCCGAGGCCCGTAAGCCCCGCGCCAACACGCCCTTTGTCGGCCCTGAAAATGGCCTGACCATTGTGCCGAGCTATCTCAATAACCGCGCCGCATCTATCTATGGCGGCTCCAATGAGATTCAGCGCGACATCATGGCCAAGCTGGTCCTAAAGCTTTAGCTTTGGATATCCGCCGCGATCGTCTTGCGCGCTGCCCAGAAGCAGCCTGCAGCGATCAGGTTGAAGCCCATCGAGACGATCAGTGCCCAACGCACGCCCTCGGCTGTGCCTAGGTTTAAACCGACCGAAAACCCGTCACTCATCAGGCCGACGACTAGGGGCCCAAGGCCTAGGCCGATCAAATTGATGACAAAGAGCATGACGGCTGAGGCGGTCGCCCGCGTATTAACCGGAGCGATACTCTGGGCCGTGGCATAGACCGGTCCGTACCAGAGCGATCCAAAGGCCGCAGTGATTATGAAGATCAAAAGGGTCAGAACGGCGCTATGCAGATTGATGGCGAACAGGAAGATCGGGATGTTGATCAGAGCCGCAACAGCGGGAACCACCATCCAACCGCGTAGGTCCTTCTTGGCAAAGTGATCGGCCAATTGACCGCCAATATAGGTCCCGATCACCCCGCCAATGCCGCCGACAAGGCCAAGGGCTAGACCCAGAAAACCGCCTGATTTTAAGCCAAACATCGCGGCCAAAGAGGCGATCTCCTCGGTGTGATTGCGATAGAAGAACGAGGCCGTAAAGGGGGCGTGGCCATAGCCGATAAAGGCCTTTAACGCTGCCGCCGTCGCCACAAGTCCAAAGGTCTTCTTGCTGGCCAAGGTCTTGAGCGCTTGGCGATAGGTCACCTTTGGCGCTGTTGCAGCCTGAACTGCCGCGACCGCTTTCTTCATGCGAGGCTCGATCAGGGTGAAGGCGGAAATGAGGGCGAAAAGTACCCCCGGCAAACCGCAGACGATAAAGGCCATGCGCCATCCATAGGCATCGGCGACGACACCCCCAACGGCCAAGCCGACCAGCGATCCCAAGGGCGTGCCCAAGGAATAGAAGGCAAGGGCCGAGGCCCTTTGCTCACGCGGCACATAGTCAGCGATCAAGGAATGGGCGGCAGGCGTACAGCCCGCCTCCCCAACTCCGACACCCACGCGGGCCAAGAGCAGTTGGGCAAAATTCTGAGCTAGGCCACAGGCCGCTGTCATCAAGGACCAGACCGTCAATGACACAGCGATAATGGCGGGACGATTACGGCGCTCTGCCAACTGAGCAATGGGCAGTCCCAGTAGGGTGTAGAAGATGGCGAAGGCCAGCCCCGTCAGCAGACCAAGCTGCCAATCCATCAGGCCAAGCTCGATCTTTATCGGCTCGACCAAGATGCTGATCACACTGCGATCGACGAAGTTCAGGATGTAGATGATCAACAAAACGACCATGGCGTAGCGTCGATAGCCATCAGAAACGAGGGGAACCTGTTGGTCATCAAGCGGCACTCCAGGTGCCATCGGCCCGTCCAAGGTCGCGTCCGTCATGCTCAATCTCTCCCTAAGGCCCCCGCGTTGGAAGGCTGCGGTCTTGCGACCGTCATTTTTGGTTTGGGCAGCCTGACGGATATAATGGGTTCACGCTAGGGCCTATGGACCACGACTTAGTGATCGATAGAGAGCGGTTACAGGCCTGCTAGGAGTTGGTGAGCGATGACGTTGCGCTGGGTCTCGCTGTTGCCGGAATAGATGGTCGCGGCCCGAACACACAGATGTTTGGCGGTCGCCTTGGCCCCGGCATCCAGCTCAGCCCCGGCAAGGCCTATAGCCTCTAAGGTCGAGGAAGCCTGCGGTCCTGCAACCACCAGGGCCAATTCTGCGACCCTTTGGTGCAACGCGCTGCCAGTCAGTTTGAGCATAGACGGTAGGGCCTGGTCTCCAAGCCAAACAGGACCGGCTGAAAAGCCGGACAGTTCCAGTTGTTCGAACGCCTCCAGCTCAACCATCAAACTCGCAAGGCGCGTGCGAACAGAGGGCTCTAGGGCCGAGCTAATGGCACGGTTGATCATGGCCTTCTCCCTGCGCCTTGGACGGGCAATGGAAAAAAAGGCTGGGCGCTTAGGGTTAGAGGGTCAACGTGACCGCATGTCGCCCTTAGGGCTTTGGTGAAAATGCCGTAGCCACGTCCGGAGTGGTTTCAATCGACGGCAGATAGTGCGGTGGCTTGCGGGCTTTGGAGAGGGATTCATAGGCGGCGCCGAGGGCCAAGAGCCGTGCCTCACTCCAAGCGGGCCCCACGAAGGACAGGCCGACGGGCAAGCCCCTCACCTGCCCCATCGGGACGGTTAGATGGGGGTAGCCCGATACGGCGGCTAGGCTGCTGATGGGACCGGAGGCATGGTCGCCGCCCACCACATCGGTTCGCCAAGCCGGGCCATAGGTCTCTGACACCAGCGCCTCGACCTTGTATTTGGCCAGGAGGGCATCAATCCCTTGGTCCGCCGCGAGGGTCTTGGCCGTCACTTTGGCCTTGAGATAGGCCAGATCGTTAAGACCCTTCGTCGCTTGGGCCTGCACGAACAGTTCCTGACCAAACAGAGCCATTTCGCGCGGGCTAGCGGCGTTGAAGGCAATCAGGTCTTCGAGGGTGCGGGTCTTGACCGTCCTTGGGGTGCTGGCCAGATAGTGGTTGAGGTCCGCCTTTAGCTCGGTCAGCAAGATCAGGAATTCAGCCTGATCCATGGCTGGGTTTGGCCGATAGACCTTTATTTCGATGATCTCGGCTCCTGCCGCCCTCATCTGGGTCAAGGCGGCTTCGAACAGAAGATTAACTGGCGCGCTGATATCGGAGGCATAGCGCAGAACACCCAAACGCTTGCCCTTCAGGCTCGCCCCCTCTAGCGCCGCCAGATAGTCAGTCCTGTGATGATCGGCCTCTAGGGTCGCGGGGTCGGCCGGATCAGACCCCGCCATGGCGCTCAATAGAATGGCCGCGTCCGCCACAGACCGCGTCATGGGTCCAGCGGTATCTTGGCTGTGAGATATGGGCACCACATAGGTGCGAGACACCAGCCCAACGGTTGGCTTCAGCCCCACCAGCCCCATCAGAGACGAAGGACAGGTGACCGATCCATCGGTCTCGGTGCCAATCCCGCCCGCCGCAAGGCTCGCCGCGATGGCCGTACCCGTGCCCGACGATGAACCGCAACTGTTTCGATCAAGACTGTAGGGGTTCTTGACCAAGCCGCCGACGGCGGACCATCCACTGATCGAATTGCTGGACCGGATATTGGCCCACTCCGACAGGTTGGCCTTGCCAAGGATCAAGGCCCCAGCCTCAGTCAAGCGCTTGACCAAAGGGGCGTCTCGCCCCGTCACATTCTCGATGAGGGCCAAAGACCCCGCCGTTGTCGCCGTGCCATCCGAACTTTCGATATTGTCCTTAATCAGGATCGGTATTCCGGCCAAAGGCCCCATCGGCTTGCCAGCTGCGCGCGCCTCATCAATCGCCTTGGCCTGAGCGAGGACCTGAGGATTGATGACGATGACGCTGTGGAGTTCGGGACCGGTGCCATCCAGACGAGCTATCCGATCCAGATAGGCCTGCACCACATCCACCGACTGGGCCCGCCCAGACGCCAGATCGGCCTTGATTTCTAGGATCGACTTTTCTTCTACTGGATAGGGCGAAAGGGTCAGGGCGGCAGCAAGGATCAGATTTTGGAACATGGTGGCCCCTAGGTCAGAAGAGGAGAGTTCGATTTATCTCGATATGAGCCCAGTCTTTATGTCAGCAAGCCCGCCGCCCCTATCGGCCCGTAAAAACCGCTGGGCGCTTTTCTAGGAAGCTCCTTACGCCTTCACGGTGATCTTCGGTCTCAAACAGGCGGTAGATGATCTCGATGGCCCAACTGCCCACCTCGCGAGGATCGCCGTTGGTGGTCCGGCGCAGCCCTTGTTTCATGTAACGCAGCGCGAGCGGAGGATTGGCCGCGATACGAGCCGCCATGGCCTTGGCGCGGAACATCAGGTCTGCATGAGGTACCGTCTCGGTGACCAGACCGATCCTTTCGGCCTCCGCCGCATTGATGGGATCGCCCGTAAAGAGCAGTTCCGCCGCCTTGGCTGGACCGACAATCGAGGGCAACTTCCACAGACCGCCGACATCGCAAATCAATCCGCGCTTGATAAAGAGTTCAGCAAATACAGCTTTCTCTGAGGCTATTCTAATATCCGCATAGAGCGCCAATTCCATGCCCCACCCCACCGCAGAGCCATTAATGGCGGCAATGACCGGCTTTTCACAGTCAATAGCGGCCATGGCGGCGGGGGTCGGTTCAAACCGGACGCGCACCGGGCGGGGAGACTTGGGGGCCTCTCCGGTCATCATCTCTTTGACGTCTTCACCAGAGCAGAAGGCTGGATCAGAACCCGTAACGATGACACAGCGAACCTCTGGATCGGCATTGGCATGTTTGAACGCCGCCTCAACCTCACCATAGGCGCGCGGGTTCAGGGCATTGCGCCGCTCAGGCCGGTTGAGGGTGATCTGGGCGACATGGTCCTGCACCTCATAGAGCAGGCATTCGAAGTCAGCGATCTGGATCATAGGGTCCTCCCGGCGCTTTGCGCGCACTCAACATTGCATTGGCGCTCAAGGCGCAACGCAAATCTGTGGCCGTACCAAGGATCAGGCAAGCGAAACCTCAGGGGTCACGTTGGGGCACCCCTCAAACAAACGCTTAGGTCAGATAGAGGCGCTGTTGGCGAGATAGACTGAGCGGGCAATGGCTCTGGCCAGACAGTCAGCGGCCGCCGAACCGATCCGGGTCAGTTGGAGCAGCCGTTCAGGCCCTTCGCCAATGTCGGCTGTTCCGCCGGTCAAAGCAAAGACCGTGTCCCCATCGAAGGGGGCGTGGACGGGGCGAATGGCTCTGGCCAATCCATCCTGAGCCATCATCGCCAAGCGCTTAGCCTCGGCCTTGGTCAGTCTGACGGAGACGGCAACCACCGCGAGGGTCGTATTGGCACCGGGCGTCAGGCGTCCTGCGGCGCGCAGTCGGCCAAGTTCCGGTAAGGGATCGGTGACCGGATCGCTTGCGCTAGGCCTATGGCCACCAAACTCATTATCGATCTCAAACGGCCAGGCCCAATAGGTCTGGCCATCCGGCATAAGGACCGAGCCGACCGGATTGGTTGCGACAATGGCCCCGACGATCAGGCCATCCCCAAGATCCAGCGAGGTCGAGCCAATACCGCCCTTGGTCAGACCCGCCATGGCCCCTCGCCCAGCGCCTACAGCGCCTTGCGCAAAGCGGTTGGAGGCGGCCTCTACTGATGCGCGACCAAGCGCCTCATAGGGCGGGTTGAGACCCCAATCCTTGTCGCCTTCATTGCCAAGGTCATGCAGGACGGCGGCGGGAACAATGGGAATGGCTGGGGTTGTTGGCTTGAGCCTAAGGCCCACATTGCGATGAGACAGGGCTGTGGTCACGCCGTCGGCAGCCGCAAGGCCAAACACTGACCCCCCGGTCAGAACGACCCCATGGATGACATCGACGAAATTTTCGGGAGCGAGCGCCTCTGTCTCACGCGATCCGGGACCGCCACCGCGCACATCGACCGCGCCGGTCCAGTCACCTTGGCAAAGTACCGTGGTAACACCGGTCATCACGCGCTCATCGGTGGCATGGCCAACGACAATGCCCGGAACATCGGTGATCAGGTTCAAAGGTCCGGGTCGATACATGCGCTAATCCCTGCCTCTACGCCATACGCGCAAGGGGCCAGCAAAAGCCTTGGCCTGAGCAAAGCAGGGTCGTCAAGTCCGCAGCTTAGGCCGCGTGGGGCCATCCGGCGTGGTTGAGCCATTCGCGTGCCGCGCGCTGAGCCTCGGCGACATCGGCATGGTCCATCTCTTGGCTGAGTTCCTTGCGGTAAATCTTCGCCTCGAGCGAGCCGCGCATGGCCGCGAGATTGAACATCATATGGGCGGACACATAGTCCAGCGGCATACCGCCTTGGCCTGTTGAATAGAGCATGCCCATGCGGAACAGTTCATCCGCAGAACAGTCCATGGCGGGCATAGGCATACCGGCTATGGCGGAAGGTTCTGAATAGAATTGCATGACGTCGTTTCCCGTTCTGAGCGCCGCAAGCCCTTTTAGCCCGAAGGCGTCGATGTCTACAGAGTCACCAAACACTCGCCGCGTGAAAATATAGTTAAAAACAGTCTTCACCATCTTTTCAGCCAACTCAGGCTAACCTGCCCATTCAGGTTGGGTTCAGATGTGGCGCCGCATGGTCAAGGTGATCGAGGGACGACCCTTTAGGAACAAGACCATGACCCGTCTTCTGAAGCCTCTGCTGATAGTCGCTAGCCTCGCCTCACTGGCCCTCCCGTCCTTGGCGGCCGCCGATCCAGAGCGGCGCGACCCAGACGGAGCGCGTTGGGAGCAGAGAGATGATCGGCGCGATAGCCGCAACGACATCTATGATCGCTCTCTCACGCCTCCCCACGCCTATGGCTATGACAACCGGCAAAATGAGCACCGTCACCGCCACTGGCAGCGCGGGCAATATGTGAGCCCCTATGTGCGAACCTATGTTGTCTACGACTATGGGCACTATCGCCTGCGTCCCCCGCCGCGCGGGTTCGTCTGGGTGCGAGCCGATAATGACTATCTGCTCGTCGCTGCCACGACAGGCATGGTGTTCGATGTGATCCGCGGCGGATGGTAGACAAGAAAAAGGCCCCAGAGCGCAAACTCTAGGGCCTTTAATCTGTTCAATGCGAGGCCTTAGAGCCCCAACTTCACCCTCAAGATCTCATTGACGGCCGCCGGATTTGCCTTGCCGCCCGTATCGCGCATGACCTGACCGACGAACCAGCCTAAGGCTTGAGGCCGCTCCTTCGCCGCCTCCACCTTATCGGGATTGGCGGCCATGATCTTATCGATGGAGGCCTCGATGGCACCCGTATCGGTGATCTGAACCAGACCGAAGGTCTCGACCACCTGAGCAGGGGTGCCTTTACCGGCCCACATATGGTCGAACACCTCTTTAGCAATCTTAGATGAGATGACCCCGTCCTCGATCAGCTTGACTAGACCGGCAATATCTTCTGGTGGGATGGGGCTAGTTTCGATGTCGCCGCCATTCTCAGCCAAACGACCGAGCAAGTTATTGACCGTCCAGTTGGCCACTAGCTTGGCATCGCGCCCCGCTGCGGCCCGCTCATAGAAGGCCGCCCGCGCCTGATCGGCGACCAGAACGCCAGCATCATAGTGAGACAGACCGTACTGGCTCTCGAACCGCTTGCGCTTTGGATCGGGCAGTTCCGGCAGACTGTCCTTGATCGACTGGACCCACGCTGGATCGAGCACCAGAGGCAAGAGGTCGGGATCGGGGAAGTAGCGATAGTCGTGCGCCTCTTCCTTAGACCTCATGGAGCGGGTCTCGATCTTGGTCGGATCAAACAGTCGGGTTTCCTGATGGATGGAACCGCCATCTTCCAAGATTTCCATCTGACGGCGGGCCTCATATTCAATGGCCTGCTGGATGTAGCGATAGGAATTGACGTTCTTGATCTCACAGCGCGTGCCCAGCTCTGCGCCTGGACGACGCACGGAGACATTGACGTCGGCGCGCAGGTTCCCCTTCTCCATATCGCCGTCGCAAGCGCCGAGATAGCGAAGAATGGTTCTAATCTTTTTGACGTAACTGGCTGCTTCGTCTGAACTTCTCATATCCGGCTTGGACACGATCTCCATCAGGGCCGTGCCTGCGCGATTGAGGTCGACATAGGTGAAGTTGGGGTCCAGATCGTGGATCGACTTGCCAGCATCCTGCTCCAGATGTAGCCGTTCGACCCCGACAATGAATGTCGTGCCGTCATCGCGCTCGACCTCGACAATCCCTTCGCCGACGATCGGGTCCTTGAACTGGCTGATCTGATAGCCCTGCGGCAGATCCGGATAGAAATAATTCTTGCGGTCAAAGCGAGACCACAGATTTATCTGGGCATTGAGGCCAAGCCCCGCGCGCACCGCCTGCTCGACGCAATGGCGATTGATCACCGGCAACATGCCGGGCATGGCGGCATCGACGAGGGCCACCTGCTCATTGGGTCCCGCGCCAAAGCCGACCGCCGCGCCGCTGAACAGCTTGGAGTTCGAAGCCACCTGAGCGTGGATTTCCAAGCCCAGTACGATTTCCCAAGGTCCTGTGCGGCCTTGAATCAGTTTGGATTTCTCGCTCATGCTCACCACCACCTGTCCGCCTTGGCTGTGAAGCCAGCGGCCTTTTCCAGTGCTCCGGCCAAAGAGAACAGGGTTCCCTCATCCAGGGCTCGTCCGATCAATTGCAGGCCCAGAGGCAGGCCCTGCGCGTCCCTACCAGCGGGCAGCGACAGGCCCGGCAAACCGGCCAGATTGGTCGTCACGGTGAAAATATCATTCAAATACATCGCAATCGGATCGTCCGACTGCTCGCCCAACCCAAAGGCCGCCGAAGGCGCTGTCGGGGTCAGGAGCGCATCGCAGGACTGCCAAGCCTGATCGAAATCGTCGGCAATCCGGCGACGAACCTTCTGGGCCTTGAGATAATAGGCATCGTAATAGCCCGCCGACAGCACATAGGTGCCGATCAAGATGCGGCGCTTAACCTCTTCGCCAAAGCCTTGGGCGCGGCTTTCTTCATAGACGTCGGTCAAGGACGGACCGCCCGCCCGCAGGCCGTAACGCATGCCGTCATAGCGAGCCAGGTTGGACGAGGCCTCCGCTGGGGCGATGATATAGTAGGCGGGAAGGGCATATTTGGTATGGGGCAGGCTAACCTCAACGATCTCGCAGCCCGCATCCTTCAGCCAAGCAATCCCATCGGCCCAAAGTTTTTCGATCTCGGCGGGCATGCCTGGGATGCGATATTCCTTAGGCACACCGATGCGCAAGCCCTTAACGGACTTTCCAACATAGCCCGCAAAATCAGGTACTTCGACCGGCAAGCTCGTAGAATCTTTCACATCATGGCCGCTCATGGAGCGTAGCATGATGGCGGCGTCCTCGACGGTCTTGGCGATGGGACCCGCCTGATCGAGGGACGAAGCGAAGGCGATAATGCCCCAGCGCGAACAGCGGCCATAGGTGGGCTTGATGCCGACCGTTCCGGTAAAGGCGGCAGGCTGGCGTATCGAGCCGCCCGTATCGGTCGCCGTGGCGGCAAGGCAAAGATCGGCCGCCGTCGCTGCCGCTGAACCGCCTGATGAGCCACCAGGGGTCAAGGCCGCTTCGGAGCCATTACGCCGCCAAGGATTAATCACCGGCCCAAAGGCTGAGGTCTCGTTGGACGAACCCATGGCAAATTCATCAAGGTTCAGCTTGCCGAGCATCACGCCACCATCGCGCCAAAGCTGGCTGGTGACGGTGGACTCATAGGCAGGCACGAAGTTGCCAAGGATCTTGGACGCCGCTGTGGAACGAACGCCTTCGGTGCAGAACAGGTCCTTAATACCAAGCGGCGCGCCTTCAAGGGCCCCGCCCTCACCGCGTGCCAGTCGCTCATCCGATGCCGCCGCCATGGCCAGAGCCTTGTCCGGCGTTTCCAGCACATAGGCATTCAAGCCGCGCGCCTGTTCGATAGCCTCAATATGGGCCTTAGTAATGTCGACCGACGAGAAGTCGCGGGCCTTCAGGCCTGCCAACGCCGCCTTGAGGGTCAGTTTGGTTAGGTCGCTCATCTATTCCACCACCTTGGGCACGATGAAGAAGCCGTCAGCGGACTTCGGTGCATTGGACAAGATACGGCGTGTGTCGCCGCCCTCGGTGACCACATCGTCACGCAGAGGCAGGTCCACAGCCACAACCGAGGTCATCGGCTCGACGCCATCGGTGTCAACCTCTTCCAACTGTTCGATCCACGAGATGATGGTGTTGAGTTCTTGCGCTAGGGGCTCAAGGCGCTCTTCGGGTTCGCGGATGCGGGCAAGTCTGGCGACCTTACGAACGGTCGCCGCGTCGATGGCCATGGGGAGCCTCTCTTCAGCGGTCTAGAGTTAGGAGTGGGGCCAAATCAGCCCTACCGCACGGGTTACCCGCAGGGCGCGCGCTTTGACAAGTCTTATGCGCATATAAGTGTCATTCCGCGACATTCAGCCCTTCTGCGTGACATCCCTGCCCTTGGCAAATGCCGCGCCGAGGTCTAGGCCCACACCATGGCTGTTCTTGATCTTCTCGACCTTCCCGCCGCGACGGGGCGCTTTGCACCGGTCATGGGCCTTGATCTGGGCACCAAAACCATCGGCGTGGCGGTATCTGATGCCAGTTGGATGATCGCCAGCCCACTGGAATTGATCCGCAAGACCAAATTCACCGCCGATCTGAAGGTCCTTTTCAAACTGATGGACAGCCGAGAGGCCGGCGCGATCATTATCGGCCTGCCGGTCAACATGGATGGGACAGAGGGCGCGCGCTGCCAGTCCAGCCGCGCCTTTGCTCGCAACATCCTGCGCATCAAGGACATCCCCATTGCTTTTTGGGACGAGCGCCTTTCCTCCGCCGCCGTCAACCGGTTCCTCATCGACGAAGCCGACACCACGCGCGCGCGTCGCGCCGAACTGGTCGACAAGATGGCCGCCGCCTACATCCTGCAAGGCGCGCTTGATCGGCTGCGGTGAGCCATCCTCGTCCTTCGACGGGCTCAGGATGAGAATGAATGAAGTGCGCCCCACCCGGCTTGGCCGGTACTTCCCCCAGAAGGGGAAGATCTTAGCTGTACGTGGTCAAAACATTCGAGACCTTAGGCGCTTGTTTTTAGCGTAGAGCGTGTCTTCTCTTGGGTTGATATTTACGCGGCGATTTAGGCGTGCTGCCATCTTTTCCGCGGCTCGTAGCGCGGTTGTCTAGAGCTTAGCCTTGGAGGCTGTGATCTGATCAACCTTTGTGGGCGGTGGCGTCACTACTGATTGCGTGAAGGCCTCCCAATCCATCATGAGCAAGCGGCGCTTCTCGATAGCGTCGGAGCGTTTGTAAGCGCGCTCCACAGCGTCGCCAATCGTGTGGGCGAGGGCGAGTTCGGCCACGTCTCTCGGGTAATTTGTGGCATTGCC
>JBBARR010000014.1:0-69877 GCA_040399645.1 Caulobacteraceae bacterium
GACGAGGATACCCCTACCCCTTGATCAGTTCCAGCGAGCGGGCGCGGTCTTCGCGGGTGGGACCGTAGCTGATGATGAACAGTTCGTCCGCGCCGGTGTGGGCGGCCTTGGCTGCGAGGGCTGCGCGAACATGGGCGCCATCGCCGACAATCGAACGGCGCGATACTTCGGCCAGCCGGGGGTCAGGCCCGAGGGCGGCGAGCTTAGCATGCGCCGCTTCGAGGCTGGGGAAGCTGGTTTGGCGGCCTTCTAGAAAGGCCAAGGCCCAGACCTGACGCGGGGCATCGAGCCTCTGGGCCTCTTCAGGCGTATCAGCGGCAAAGGCAGAGGTCCCAACCCCTGCCCAAGGCTTGTCGCGAAAGGGCGAGGGGGTAAAGGCCGCGCGGTAGGCGGCGATGGCGGGGGCAGCGTCGCTCTGGGCGATGAACTCGGCAAAGACCATGCCGACCCCGGCCTTACCGGCGAAGGTCGCGCTGTCTACCGAGGTGCAGAGTATGAAAAGATCCGGATGGGACGGCCCGCGCGGCTGGGCAATGATGCCGCTGGCCGGATGGCGGTCGGGGAAGGGTTCCTTGCCGGATGAGTCCAGCAGCCAAGCGTTGAGCAGGGCAAAATATTGCGGGAAGGCCTCTGATCCGGCCGAGCGAAGGGCCGAGCCGGTGCGCATATCCGCCCCCAACGCCCGCCCGACACCCAGATCGATCCGCCCCGGAGCCAGACCCTCGAGCACCATGAACTGTTCTGCGATCTTAAGCGGCGAGTGGTTGGGCAACATTACCCCGCCTGAGCCTAATCGAATGCGGCTGGTGACCTGGGTCATGGCGGCGATCAAGATTTCGGGGGCCGAGCCACCAAAGGCTGGGATCGAGTGATGTTCTGCTACCCAAAACCGGTTGAAGCCGAGCTTTTCAGCGATCTGGACCATGGCGATGGTTTCACGCACCGCTTCGGCGCCGGTCATGGCACCCAGCAGGGGGGATAGGTCGAGAACGGATAGTTCGGTCATGAGGGTTCCTCGCCGGGCTTTTCGCCCGCAGACTGTTCTATCGCCCCTAAGGCGTCGGCCAGTCGCATCTTGGCCGATCCAGGCTTAAGGGGCTGTTGCTGATCCGGGTGGGGTGCCCAGCCGGTCATGGTCAAGATATCAAAGGTGGCGCGCACCTTGCCATCGGGATCGCTAAACCGGTCCTGATACAGCCCCACGGCTCTAGCCAGCACGGCGCGGGTCAGAGGCCTGCCCTGCCGATCCGCTAAGACATTGGTTTCGCCCATGCGCCGCAGGTCTTGGATCAGCTTTAAGGGGTGGTCATAGCGCACGGTGACCCGATCGACATCGGCCACAGGCAGGGCAAAACCGGCACGCTGTAATAGGCCCGCCACATCATAGGCATCGGCAAAGGGCGCAATGCGCAGGCCAGCGCCGCCGCTCAGTTCCGACTCCGCCTCGATCAAGCATTGGCGTAGCTCGGTCAGGGTCTGGCCACCAAAGATCGCGGCCATGAACAGGCCGTCGGGCTTCAGCGCGCGGCGGATTTGAATGAGTGTACCGGGCAGGTCATTGACCCAGTGCAGCGCCAGGCTTGAGACCACCAGATCCAGCCGAGCGACACCGAAGGGCAGGGCCTCCTCGTCGACCTGCAGACGAAGGCTGTCTCGCCCCGCCAGCATGGCAGCCGAAAGGTCGGTTTCGATCACGGATCCAACGCGCGGGCGGGCATCACTGGTTGACAATATCTGCGAAAAAATTCCATTTCGCGACCCAAGATCAACACAGACGGCAAAATCGCGCAGGATGATCTCGATCCGTTCGACCATATCGCCTGCTGCGCGGGCCTTGAGGAAATCGGCAGCGGCGAAATCCAAAGCGGCGCGGTCCAGTCGGGCGCGGTGCAAGGAACGGTCGAACAGTCGAGGAGGGGCGCTCATGGTTCAAGGCCTATATCATCAAAGCCGGTTTCGGAAATGAGACATAGTCTTCGCGCCCTGCACGATCTGCTATTCCCCCTCGTTAAGTCGCCGAAAGGCCGTCGCAGCGGCCGGGATTGGCAACAGCCGCCTTTTTGAAGGTGAGTTTCCACGACGATCCGGTCTGTGATGGCTGCTGCATTCCCTTTGAGTTCAATCACGGCATTGGGGCCCTTCATCGTTGCGCCCGTTTACCAGCGTCAGATCAATGGACGAAGGGTCTTGCTGATTGATGATGTTTTGACCACCGGGGCCACGGTTGAGGCCAGCGCGAAGGCTCTGTTGAGGGCAGGGGCCCGCGCTGTCGATGTCGCGGTGGTCGCAAGGGTGCGCACGGCGGAAAATCACCCTATATAGGAAGCATCATTCTTCGAAAGGCCCGTCATGACCGCCGTGACCATCTATACCAAGCCCTTCTGCCCCTATTGCACCCGTGCGATCGGCCTTCTGCGCCAAAAGGGCGTCAGCTATCAGGAAATCGAAGCAGGCATGGACCCGGCCCTTCGACAGGAAATGATGCAGCGCTCGGGTCACTCGACCTATCCGCAGATCTTTATCGGCGAAAAGCATGTCGGCGGCTGTGACGACATCATGGCGCTAGAGCGTGACGGCAAGCTGGATGCGATGCTCGCTGCATGAGCAGGCTGGCTGTTGCCCTGATCCAGATGCGAACGCCCGCGACCCAGGCCGCGGCCTTGGCGCAGGCTGAGCCATTGATCCGGCAAGCGGCCGCCGAGGGCGCGCAGTTGGTCCTGACGCCTGAGGGCACCAACCTGTTGCAGCGCAATCGTGATGCCATGTTCGCGGCCCTTCGTCGGACAGAGGAGGATGTCTGTGTGCAGGGTCTCGTGGCTTTGACGGCAGAACTGAAGATTTGGCTATTGATCGGATCGGCGCTGGTTCTACGGCCCGATGGATTGGCGGCCAATCGCAGCCTGATGATTTCGCCTGAGGGCAAGATTGTCGCTTCCTATGACAAGATCCATATGTTCGATGTTGATCTGCCCACAGGCGAGCGCCATCGCGAATCTTCGGTCTATACCCCCGGAGAGGCCGCAACTGTGGTGGCCCTACCAGGCGTCAAAATGGGTCTAACCATCTGTTATGACATGCGGTTCTCCTATCTCTACCGCGCCTTAGCCAAGGCGGGTGCGGGTCTGATCAGCGTACCTGCGGCCTTTACCCGGCCTACCGGTGCCGCACACTGGGAAATCTTGCTACGGGCCAGAGCCATTGAGACGGGAAGCTTTGTTTTGGCCCCCGCGCAGGGCGGCACCCACGAAGATGGCCGCGCCACCTGGGGCCACTCGATCATTATCGCGCCTTGGGGCGAGGTTGTTGCCAGCGTCGATCATGATGAGCCCTGCGTGCTTAGCGCCGTGTTGGATCTGACTGAAATCGCCAAGGCCCGTTCGGCCATTCCCGCCCTGATCCATGACCGCGCCTTTAGCGGGCTTGATCTATGATCCGCTACACTCTGGCTTGCACCTTGGAACATGAGTTTGAAGGCTGGTTCGGCGCATCGGATGATTTTGATGACCAATCAGCGCGCGGTCTGATTGGCTGTCCGGTCTGTGGGTCAACCGATGTGCGCAAGGCGATCATGGCGCCTGCCGTCGTTGGGGCCAAGAAGGGAGTGGTCAGCACAACAACTGCGGACCAGTACGCTATGGCTATGCAGGCTATGGAGGCCATGCGCGACCATGTCGAGACCCACTTTGACGATGTTGGCGACGCCTTTGCGTCTGAGGCCCGCGCCATCCTCGAGGGCCGTTCTGAACAACGAGGCATCTACGGGCAGGCCTCACCTAAAGAGGTCAAGGCCTTGGTAGAGGATGGCGTGCCGGTCCTGCCCATGCCGCCAAAGCCCATTGAAAAACAGAAGCTCAACTGATCGTAAGACCAAGCGATATTGTCTTTTTTAGCTATTTAGGCGGTGTCATCTACTCTGTTTTAGGGTTTCGGATTAACACTTTGTCTTCTAATATTTTGATATAGATTCACTTCAGGTTCCTTTTTTCAAAGGACAGGGTCATGTCGATCAATGCAGTGGGGACGGCGGGTCCAGCCTATATCCCGTTGGTGGCACCGCTGCCGGTGCGCCCAGCCCTGTCGATTGACGCCAACAATAGCCAGCGCTTGGCGCCGCTATCGCGCACCGAAAACCTTGCCCGTATGGAATCGATGCTGGCCAATCAGATTCAGGCCGGCAGTTTGAATCAGAAACAGGCCAACGCCCTATCGACCTTTTTCGCCAGTCTGGCCACGCAAACCCAGATGGGCGGCGGCCCCAAAGAACTGTCCAGCGCCGAGATGATCCGCAAGGGCTTGGAAGCGGAGGAAGAGGGCGACGAGGAAGAGGAAACTATAACCGCCTCCGAAACGCGAACCGTCCGGCGCAAGAAAACCAGAGCATCACGCTCACGCGCGGCGCTCAAACCAGACCCGGTATTGAATGAGGCCCTGGCCCTTTTTGTTAAGAACTTAAAAGAGGCGCAGGAAAAGACCGCGATCTATGGCGCTTCGGCTCTGTCGCGGTCGATCGCGTCTAATGAGCCGATGGTTTTAGACGAAAATGCCTAATTCAAAACCTTAATCCGAAGCCGATTTCACAATTGATATCAGTGACTATTAACATTTTGTTAACCATATAATTTAGGATCGGATTCAAGCCTCCCTGTTAAGCATGTCCTGAAGTAAGGGCCGGGTGGCACTTGCCACCGAGGAGATGGTGATGTCGATCGCCGCGACCAGTTCGTCCATGATGCGCTACATGCCCATCGCGCCGATCCAGCAGAGCGCGCAGGTCGCCAGGCAGGGTGCGCCGGGGTCGTCGGTTGAAGGTGCGCCGCCGCCGCCGCCCGAGGGCGCGGACAACCGCCAAAAACTACAAGATCTCCTGTCCAAGCAGGTTGATGCGGGCGCCATAAGCCAAGATCAAGCAACGCTCCTGTCGGACTTCTTTACCAAGGTCGCGGCCAAAGGCGGCGGAACCGGCGGTGATAATGATGGTGATAATGACAGGGGGGCCAAGGATGACGGCCCCGGGGGAACTGAAGGTCCGGGTGCGGCGGGTCGGCGTCCTCCTGCGCCTCCACCGCCTTCAGCCGATCAAACCGCTGAGACCGATGCCCCCGCAAGCTCGCCTTTGAAGGATGCGCTCGATGCCTTCTTGAGGGCCTTGAAAGACAATCAGACCAAGGCGACGGCCTATGGGGCAGCGGTCGCAACGCCGCCGACCAGCACCGCCCTGTTTGTCGACAAGCTTGTCTAGACGAGGGCCGGTTTTAGGACCGTCATCATATAGTTCACATCGCTGTCGCCCGAACGGACCCACTTGGCGTTCAAGAGATTGAAGGTGACGCCGAAGGGGCCTTCGACCTGAACCGGTTCGCTGGCCAAAAAAGCTTGTAGCTCGTCAGGCCTAAGGAACTTGTTCCAGTCGTGGGTTCCGGCGGGCAGCCAGCGCAAGATATATTCCGCTCCGATCTTGGCCAGAGCTAGCGCCTTGAGCGTCCGGTTTATGGTTGCGACGATCATCAGGCCGCCAGGGGCGAGAAGCTGCGAGCAGGCGCGCAGATAGGCGCCTGGATCGGCCACATGCTCGATGACCTCCATATTCAAGATCAGGTCAAACGGTCCTGCGCCCTCCTCGAGCAAGGTTTCCGCCGTCGAGCAACGAAAGTGAATGTCTAGCCCCTGTTCAGCGGCATGGGCAGAGGCGGTCTTAATATTACGCTCAGACGCGTCAACGGCGGTGACGTCAAAACCCAGACGGTTCATGGGTTCAGACAGCAGTCCCCCGCCGCAGCCAATGTCGAGCAGTTTAAGACCTGTGAAGGGCTGGCGCGCCGAACTGTCCCGATCAAACCGTTGCAGGGCCTGATCGCGTATGAAGGACAGACGTACCGGATTGAACCGGTGCAAAGGGGCGAACTTGCCCTTTGGGTCCCACCATTCAGCTGCAATCCGTGAAAAACGCTCGACCTCTTGCGGATCGACGCTCCATCCTTGCGCCTGTTCAGTCCTTGGGGTTTGCATCAAAAACACCGTCCTGCATTGCCGTAAAGCCATTGCGCCGCTAGAACGCGACCCTTCTTGTTGGAAATGGAGGGCTTAGGCCCATCTGGCAAGTTAAACGACGAAGGAAAGGCGAGCCGAACGTGTCGCGTCTAGTGATGAAATTTGGTGGGACCTCTGTCGCGGATCTGGAACGGATCGCGCGGGTGGGCCGACTTGTGGCCGCTGAAGTGGCGGCGGGCCATCAGGTTGCGGTGGTGGTGTCGGCTATGGCCGGTCAGACCAACCAGCTTGTTGCTTGGACCGATGGCGCTGGTGCAGCGGCTGAAGGGCTGACCCCTTCGGAAGATGATTATGATGTGGTTGTGGCCTCTGGTGAACAGGTGACGGCGGGTCTGCTGTCCATGACCCTTCGCCACATGGGCCTCAAAGCCCGCTCATGGATGGGCTGGCAAGTACCGCTCCTGACCGATGATGCCCATGGCCGCGCTCGGATCGATGAGATTCCCCCTGCCAATCTCGAAGCGGCCTTTGCCGCAGGTGAAGTGGCCGTGATTGCCGGTTTTCAAGGTGTGACGCGGGATGGCCGCATCGCCACCCTCGGCCGTGGTGGCTCTGATACCAGCGCTGTTGCCATTGCCGCTGCCATTGGCGGGGCCTGTGATATTTATACCGACGTCGACGGCGTCTATACGACCGACCCGCGCATCGAGAAGAAGGCGCGGCGTCTGGCTAAGATCAGCTATGAAGAGATGCTGGAGATGGCCTCGCTGGGTGCCAAGGTCCTACAGACCCGCTCGGTTGAACTGGCCATGGCCAAAAAAGTGCCCTTGCGGGTTTTGTCTAGCTTTGTTGAGCCGGGGGAAGCCCCCGGCCAAGGCACCATTGTTTGTGACGAGGAGGAGATCGTGGAAAAGCGTATCGTCAGCGGGGTCGCCTATAGCCGCGATGAAGCCAAGATCACCCTGTTTGGTCTGCCGGACCATCCGGGCGTGTCGTCGAAGATCTTTTCACGCCTAGCCGATGCCAACGTCAATGTTGACATGATCGTCCAGTCGCGGGCGCGCACGACCGATGCAGCCAATATGGAATTTACCGTCGGCAAGCGCGATGCGGCCCGTACTATCGAGATCATGCGCGCTGCTCAGGCCGATATTGGCTTTGAAGATGTGGCGCTGAACGAAGATGTAGCCAAGGTGTCCGTTATCGGCGTCGGCATGCGCAGCCATGCGGGCGTGGCCAAGACCATGTTCGGGGCCTTGGCGGAAAAGGGTGTCAATATTCAGGTCATCTCGACGTCGGAGATCAAGATCAGCGTGCTGATCGATGCCGCCTATACCGAACTGGCCGTCCGCGCGCTTCATGCCGCCTACGGCCTGGATCAACTCTAGGTCATCACGCTCATCACAGTCTCGTGCTTAGGGGCCAACGGTCGGGATCACCGCGTTGTCTTTTTGTGCATGAGCCTGCTTTATTCTAAAAAATGCCTATAGAAGGTCGGTCTAATCGGTTGATCCTAACGCTTGGTCATCAAGCCTTCGTTCAAATTGTCTAAAAGGCACAGTCGCTAAAGGCTCAAGTTAGGGAACCATCGATCAGCATGCCCACGCCGGGTCTAGCCATACGGGGTCCGCGCAGTCTTCTGCGCCAGATTCGTGAAGCGATGGCCAGCGGCGGTCCGGCGCAGGCACGCCTGAACATGGTCGTGCGGATCATTGCTCAGTCGATGGTCGCCGAGGTCTGCTCGATCTATCTTCGGCGTTCGACCAATGATTTGGAACTGTTCGCCACCGAGGGTCTGAACCCCTCCGCTGTGCACAACACCACCCTAAAGCCGGGCGAAGGTCTGGTCGGTGAGATCATGCGGCTAGGTCGGCCCTTGAACCTCTCTGACGCGCCCAACAATCCGAACTTCTCCTATCGTCCAGAGACGGGCGAAGATCCTTTCCACGCCTTCTTGGGTGTGCCCCTGCTGCGCGGTGGTCGCACTATCGGCGTTTTGGTCGTCCAAAACCGTACCGAACGGACCTATGCCGAGGAGGAGGTCGAGGACCTTCAGATCATCGCCATGGTGCTGGCCGAGATGGTCGCGGGCGGGGAACTTTTCAACGAGGCCGAGCTTAAGAATGTCGAACTGGCCCCCCACAAGCCTGAGCGGCTTAAGGGCACCAAGTTTGCAGATGGCTTAGCCTACGGCCGGGCGGTTCTGCACGAAACGGCGGTCATGCCTTCGGACCTCTTGTCCGATGATGCGCCCGCAGAGTCCTTGCGTTTGCAAAAGGCCATAGAGGCCTTGCAGCTTCAACTGGAGGGTATGCTGGACGGTCATGGGCTGGTTGGGGCCTCCTATGACGTGCTCGAAACCTATCGGATGTTCGCTCATGATCGAGGCTGGAACCGATCCTTGGAAGAGGCGGTCCGGTCTGGTTTGACGGCAGAGGCCGCGGTTGAACGGGTGCGGTCTGAGCATCGCGCTCGGCTGGGTCAAGCACGCGACCCTTATTTGCGCGAACGGTTGCACGATCTCGAAGACCTCAATGACCGCCTGCTGCGTCACCTTTCGGGCGATGGGGCGGCGGTGCGGGTCCTGCCTGAAAACGCGATCTTGATCGCGCGTAATCTCGGCCCCGCCGATCTGCTTGAATATGACCGCACCAAGCTCAAGGGTTTGCTGTTGGAAGAGGGCTCATCGGCCAGCCATGCGGCCATTGTTGCGCGGGCCTTGGACATACCCTGCGTTGGACGTCTGTCTGGCCTGCGAGATCGCGTGTCCGAAGGCGATCCGGTGATTGTCGATGGCGAGTCGGGCGAGGCCTATCTGCGCCCTCGGGCCGATGTTATCGAGGCTGTGGGTGCGCGGATGGAGGTTCGGGCGCAGAGACGGGCCGAGTTTGCTCGCCTGCGTGACACGCCTGCTATCACCCGCGACGGGGTTAAGATCACACTCTTGATGAATGCCGGTCTGGCCGTCGATCTCGATATCTTGAACGATACCGGCGCGGAGGGCATTGGCCTTTTTCGCACCGAGTTTCAGTTCATGGTCGCTGAGGAATTGCCGCGCCTAGATGCTCAGACCGCACTCTATGATCGGGTTTTGGATGCGGCAGAGGGGCGACCTGTGACCTTCCGGACCCTCGATTTGGGCGGTGATAAGGTATTGCCCTATCTGGAGGCTGAGCGCGAAGACAATCCAGCCCTCGGTTGGCGCGCCATCCGCATGGGACTGGACCGACCCGCCTTGCTGCGCCTGCAACTGCGAGCCCTCATTGCCGCCTCTCGGGGCCGCGAACTGCGGATTATGTTCCCGCTGGTCGCCAGCGTTGAGGAGTTTCGAGCCGCGCGCGCTCTGGTCGACCATGAGATTGCTTGGGCTGAGCGGCGAGGGCGGACGGCGCCCGGTCTCTTACGCGTCGGGGCCATGATTGAAGCACCGGCCCTGATCTGGCATCTGGATGCGCTGCTGCCCCTAACCGATTTCGTTTCGGTCGGCACCAATGATCTGATGCAATATCTGTTCGCCGCCGACCGGGGAAATCCTCGGGTGGCTGACCGCTATGATCCCCTCTCTCCGCCCGCCCTTCGGGTGATGAAGGCGATCTATGATGCGTGCCACGAAACTGGCACGCCAGTCTCGGTCTGCGGCGAGATGGCGGGGCGGCCCCTAGAGGCCTTTGCTCTGCTGGCCTTGGGGTATGACCGTCTGTCCATGCCCCCTTCCGGCATCGGTCCGGTCAAACGGATGGTCTTGTCCTGCGACCGCGAGGCGGCGCGGCGCGGTGTGCTCAACCTATTGAAAGGGTCGGCAGGTTCGGTCCGAAATGAAATTGAAACCCTCGCTCGAAAGCTATCAGTATCGATTTAAGTCGTCGTTTTGTAACGCTAAGCGTGTTATCAAAATGGTGAGTTTTGATCTTGATCAAATCTTGATGCGGGTTAGCGTTAGATGGCTCTGACGTAGCCCTATCGAGTTGGGGCATTGGCGGTTAATGGCATTGGATATGGGCCCGTCTTCATCGCGCCTCGGCAACCTGACGGGTGGTGAGCCCGGTTCGGTGCCTAGCGATGATGCTTCCCGTGAGTCCGCCGCTTCAATCCCCCGCACCAGTTTCACCATGGCTGACTTTGACCTGGCCCCTACCCTCGGGGATGGCCTGCGCGCAGGACGGGAATTTCAAGGTCTGACAGCGGTTCAAGTCGCAGAGATGACGCGGGTGCGTCGGGTTTATCTGGTCTCGATCGAAGGCATGCGGTTTGATGAGCTTCCGTCCCGTCCCTTCGCCTTGGGCTATGTGCGCGCCTATGCGCAGGCGATTGGCCTCGACGAGTTGCATGTCATTGAGCGGTTTCGCCGAGAAGTTCCAGATGAGACCGGTCCTCTTCGTGCGCCGTCGGGTCTGCAGCCTCAGTCGGACCCTCGCGTTCGGTTGATTGCCATTGTCGCCCTTGTGGTGTTCAGCGCCGTCCTGATTTGGAATGTTACCCAGCGCGCTCTGAAGGAACCCGCGGTGCCCGCAACAACCGTGCCGGATCTGGCCATGGCGGCTTCGGGTCTACCGGTCAGTGATCAGCATCTTCTGGGACAATCGGTTGTCAGCATCGGCGAGCCCCTCCCTGCTCCTGCCGAATCCACCCTTCCAACGGCCTATGTCACCCCGGGTCTGGCGCAGGCCACGGCGGCGGGCGGGTCGGTGGATATTGCCCAAGCCAAGGCCAAGGCTTTGGCTGCGGCGCGAAAAGCAGGCGGCGTGACGCCCTTGGCGCCAGAGGCCACGGTTCCGGTGCGCGCAGCCTTCAACGCCCGTGGCACAGTCTATGGGGCGGCACCTCAGCAGTCAGTGGTGACGATCCAAGCCCGCAAGAGCTCGTCGATCATTATCAAGGGCGCTGACGGTTCGGTCTATTTTGCACGTCAACTGGCCGCTGGTGAAGCCTACCGGGCCCCGATGGTCGCAGGTCTTACCTTGGACGTGTCTGATCCCGTCGCCTTTGATGTTTATGTAAACGGCGAGTTCACGGGCAAGCTCCCCGCCGCCATGACCCCTCTGTCACGGCTAGGCAATGTGGCAGCAGCCTCTTTGGGCAATTGATGTCCGGGCGATGACGATAGGCTTGGGTTTTGCCGTCAGACGGCTTAGTTATATCCAATCATGAGCGCACACGATCACAGCGATAAGGGCCCGGATGCTGCTGGGCTGGCCCATGTCCGTCCTTGGCGGATGATTCAGCGGCGTCCGACGCGCAAGATCCGCGTTGGCTCGGTTGAGGTTGGGGGCGATGCGCCCATCAGTGTCCAGTCCATGACCAATACCTTGACCTCTGACGCGGGCGCGACCATTGATCAGATCCGTCAGTTACAAGAGGCTGGCGCCGACATTGTCCGCGTCTCGTGCCCCGATGTGGAATCGACAGCGGCCTTCAAGACCATCGTCAAGGCCGTCAAAGTGCCCTTGGTCGCCGATATACACTTCCACTATAAGCGCGGCATCGAAGCGGCTCAGGCTGGCGCGGCTTGCCTGAGGATCAATCCGGGGAATATCGGTTCGGCGGACCGTGTGCGTGACGTCGTCCAAGCGGCCAAGGACCATGGCTGCTCGATCCGCATTGGCGTCAATGCCGGGTCTCTTGAGCGCGAGCTTCTAGAACGCTATGGCGAGCCTTGCCCTGAGGCCATGGTCGAAAGCGCCCTGAACCATGCTCGCATCCTGCAGGACCATGATTTTCACGAGTTCAAGATCAGCGTCAAAGCCTCTGACGCCTTCTTGACTGTTGCGGCCTATCAGATGTTATCCGAGGCCATCGACTGTCCGCTCCATCTAGGTGTGACCGAGGCAGGGGCCCTGCGTACCGGTACGGTCAAGTCCTCGATCGGGATGGGCTCTCTACTCTGGGCTGGAATTGGCGATACGATCCGGGTGTCTTTGGCCGCTGATCCGGTCGAAGAGGTCAAGGTCGGTTTTGATATTCTTAAGTCGCTGGGCCTGCGCCATCGCGGCGTCAATATCATCGCTTGCCCGTCCTGCGCGCGGCAGGGGTTCAACGTCATCAAGACCGTTGAGACACTCGAGGAGCGCCTGGCCCATATCGTCACCCCCATGAGCCTGTCGATCATTGGCTGTGTCGTGAACGGCCCCGGCGAGGCGCTCTATACCGACATTGGCTTTACCGGCGGCGGTAGGGGTGCGGGCATGGTCTATACGGCCGGCAAGCCCGACCACAAGATGGACAATGACCATATGATCGACCACATCGTCGAGCTGGTCGAGGCTCGCGCGGCGGTCTTGCAGGCGCAAGTCTAGCCCTACCCTAGCCCCACCCTTGGCCAAATCGTGCCGATTAGGCTAAAGCAATCCCCCCGTCGTTTGGCGGCGTAGTCGGAGACCTTGCGTGCATCTTCCTCAGGCCAAGCTAGAGGCTGTTCTCGACCGCTATCGTGAGATTGAAGCCCGGATGGGTGCGGCCGCGGATGGGGCTGAGATCGTGCGCCTGTCCAAGGAACATGCCGAACTGCGTCCAGTGGCCGAGGCGGTGGAAACCCTCGCCCGCGCCCGCGCCGAGGCCCCTGATCTGCAAGAGATGATCGGCAGCAGCGATGCCGACATGGCCAGCATGGCCCGGGAAGAGCTTCAGAGCCTCAATGTTCGCTTGCCGGTCCTAGAGCGGGAAGTGGCACTGCTGCTGGCGCCCAAGGACAAGGACGAGAACGCTTCGGCCATTCTCGAAGTACGCGCCGGAACCGGCGGCGATGAGGCGGCCCTGTTCGCCGGGGACCTGTTTCGGATGTATCAGCGCTATGCCCAGCTTCGGGGCTGGCGGGTTGAGGTGGAGTCCATCTCCGAAGGCGATGCGGGCGGCTTTAAGGAAATTATCGCCTCGATCAATGGCGACGGTGTGTTTGGCCGTTTGAAATTTGAGAGCGGCGTGCACCGGGTCCAGCGGGTGCCAGAAACCGAGGCGGGCGGGCGTATCCACACCTCTGCGGCCACGGTCGCGGTTCTGCCTGAGGTCGAGGATGTCGAGATCGAGATCAACGAGTCTGACATTCGCATCGACACCTATCGCTCCAGCGGCGCGGGTGGTCAGCACGTCAACAAGACCGACTCCGCCGTGCGAATCACCCACCTGCCCACCGGCGTCGTGGTGACCAGTTCGGAAAAGTCGCAGCACCAGAACCGGGCGCGGGCCATGAAGGTCTTGCAGGCGCGGCTCTATGACATGCAGCGCACGGCCCTGGACAATGCTCGCGCGGATAGCCGCAAAAGCCAGGTCGGCAGCGGTGACCGTTCGGAACGCATCCGCACCTATAACTTCCCGCAAGGCCGGGTGACGGATCACCGGATCAACCTGACACTCTATAGCCTGCCCAAGTTGCTGGAGGGCGATGGCCTGGATGAGATGATCAAGGCCCTGATCGCCGAAGATCAGGCCGAGCGCCTCGCCTCGCTCGAAGATGAGTATGGCTAAAGCGATGGGTGGGATCGTCACGGGCCTCTATCGTCATCCGATCAAGGGTTTTACGCCAGAGCGGCTAGAACGGGTGAACCTGACGGCGGGGGCCTATTTTCCCTGTGACCGGTTGTTCGCCATTGAAGATGGTCCCAGCGGCTTTGATCCTGCTGCCCCGTCCCACATATCCAAAACCCGGTTCACGGTTCTGGCTAAGATCGCCGAGGTCGCGCGTGCCCGCACGGCCTATGACGAGGCGCGCGGCCATTTGACGGTTGAAGCCGATGGCATGGAGCCCTTATCGGCCGACCTGACGACCGATGCAGGTTCTAGCGCTCTGTGCGACTGGCTAACCCGGCTTCTCGATGATCAGGTCGCCGGTCCTTTGCGGTTGTTAAAAGGACCTCAGAGCCACAGGTTCATGGATGATCCGACCGGCTATGTCTCGGTGATCAATCTGGCCAGTGTACGAGACCTTGAGGCGCGGCTGGGCGTGCCGATCGACCCCTTACGGTTTCGCGCCAATCTCTATGTCGAGGGCTGGCCGGCCTGGGCGGAAATGGATCGGGTTGGCCAGACTGTGACGATGGGTGAGGCTGAGGCCAAGATGACCAAGCCGATTGTCCGTTGTGCGGCGACCCATGTTGATCCAGTGACCGGCGAACGCGATCTTGATCTGGTATCGGCCCTGTTCGACGCCTACGGCCACCGCTTTTGCGGCGTCTATCTATCTGTTACCCTGGGTGGAATGATCCAGCTGGGAGATGACGTCCTATTGGACATGTCTCGTGTCTGAACGCCTAAGAGTGAGTGCTCATTGCCTATGACTGGTTTTGATACATCGCAAGGTTTGACCTTGGTTCAAGCTTGGACGGCCGCACGCCATCGGCTGGCCGCCGCCTCGATTGAAAGCCCGGCCATTGATGCGCGTCTGCTGCTCGAGGTCGCTGCCAGTGCCACCCGGACCGACATTGTCACTGACCCCTATCGGCCTCTCACCCCAGAGCAGATCCGAACCTATGACGGCTACCTTGCGCGCCGCGAAGCGCGTGAGCCGGTGAGCCATATTATCAGTCGCAAGGGCTTTTGGACCCTTGAGCTGAAGGTAACGCCTGACGTTCTTACCCCGCGTCCCGACACTGAGGTGATCGTTGATCTGGTGGTCAAGACCGCACCCATGGATAAGCGGGTTCGCATCCTTGATCTGGGCGTGGGTTCGGGGGCTATTATCCTCGCTATCCTCAACGAGCTTCCCTTGGCAGAGGGTATCGGCATCGATATCTCGCTTGCGGCTCTTGAAGTTGCGCGCGAGAATGCGGCGCGGGTCATGCTGGAGCATCGGGTGAGCTTTGCCCATGCCAACTGGGCCGAGGGCCAACAGGATGAGGCCTACGACATCGTGGTGTCGAACCCGCCCTATATCGCTACCGACGTCATCGCCACATTGGAGCCCGAGGTGCGAGATCACGAGCCGATGCTGGCCCTCGACGGCGGCGTAGACGGGTTAAATGCCTACCGATTGCTGGCCGGTGAGATCATGCGGGTCTTGAAACCGGACGGCTGGTTCGCCATCGAAATTGGCTATGATCAGTCTAAATCGGTAGAAGCTCTGATGCGCGAGGCTGGCGCGCAGAGGGTCCGCACCGTCCGTGATCTATCCAATCGCGACCGTGTTGTTACGGGCGTGAAAAATATCCTTGGAAAAGCCGCCGCTATTGGCTAGAGCTTTAAGGCCTCCACCCAATAAGTCGGCGTTTAGGAGAAAGCGGTTGTTCAAACCCAATCGCCTCTGACCTCCGACAGACTCGGTCATCGTCAATGTTACCCTCGCTCTTTGCGAAGGCCGTTGTCGACGGATAGGGGACAAGGAACCACCCACGTTTTCAAACAGGACATTCGGGGTTAGCCCCAGTCCCGACAGAGGCTTCAGCCCAAGGCCCCCCTATAACGTCCCTCTTGGCCGTTCAGGCGTCCCGGCGAACCAGGTCACCGATAAGATATGAGAGATTTCAAAGGAATGAAGCGGCAGCGTGGCCGCGGTCGGCCCGGCGGTGGAAATACCGGAGGCGGTGGTAAGCCGCAGCAGAATGCCAATAGGGCCTTCGAATCTAATGGCCCTGATGGGGTTAAGATTCGCGGCCATGCGCAGCACGTCTTCGAAAAGTATCAGCAACTGGCCCGCGATGCGTCGTCAGCGGGTGACCGGGTTCTGGCCGAAAACTACCTGCAACATGCTGAGCATTATTTCCGGCTTCTGAGGGCGGTTCAGCCTCACCGTACGGCGGCTGAAATTCTTGGACGTGATTCGATTGCGTCGGGCTTCGATATCGATTTTGAGGACGAGAACGGCGACTATCAGGTCGAGATGCAAGAGGCTGAAGTCAGCGACGAGCAACCGCGTCAGGACCAGCGCCTTGATCAGCGACCAGAGCAGCGTCAAGAGCAACCTCGTCAAGATACGCGTCAGGACCAACGCGGAGAGGGTCGTCAAGACCAGCCTCGCCGTGATCGTGACCGCAATTTTGGCCGGGACCGTGACCGCGAGCCGCGCCAGCAGGGCGAGCGCTTCCAACAGGGTGATCGTCCTCAAGGCGATCGTCCTCAAGGCGACCGCCCACAAGGTGACCGTCAGGATCGACCTGAACGGCAAGACCGTCCACAGGGCGAACGGTTCCAAGGGGATCGTCCAGAACGTCCGTTCCGTGATGATCGCCGTGACCGCTACGAAAACCGCGAACGCTATAGCGAGCGGCCTTCAGATCCCTTGGCGGTCGTTGAGCCAGAGGCGACGCCTCTGACCCAATCGGCACCGATGCAAGAGGCGTCGCCCGTGTTGCGCTCGCAGGATGGATCGACCAGCCATGCGCCTGCGTTCCTGCAGGCGCGTCCTGAGCCCGCCTCCGTCCCTGCGGCCTCAGCTGATGTTGCCGATGAAGAGGTTCGGCCCAAGCCCCGGCGTGGTCGGCCACCGCGTAACCTTGAAGCGACAAAGCCGTCGGGTTCAACGGACGAGGGCTAGATCTTAGCCGTCGATCCTATGGTGACCCAATAGGCCAAGGCCAGTCAGCTTCCCTGACTGGCCTTTTCCTTGTCTGAGGGGGAGGGGTTAACCGAGGCAATGCGTGCGCCCTTGCCCGTGAGCATCTCGTCGATCCTGTGTTTTTCGGTGCGGAAGGCGGCGAGGTTACGACCCGAGAGCACGGAGCCTTGCGGGATCTTCGCGCCCTTGGGGTTTAACTTGGCACCGTTGCGCATCACTTCGTAATGCAGGTGAGGACCGGTGGAGGAGCCGGTTGATCCGACATAGGCAATCACTTGGCCCTGCCGCACGCGTGAGCCTGGGCGCAGTTTGGGCGACCAGCGGGACAGGTGGGCATAGGCGGTGGCCCAGCCGCCTGAATGCTGGATCTTGACCCAGCGGCCATAGCCGCCGTTCCATCGAACCTCTTTGACCACGCCATCACCGGCTGCGATCACCGGGGTGCCTGAACCGACCCCGAAGTCTATGCCTTGGTGCATGCGGTTATAGCCCAAGATCGGATGGCGGCGGACGCCAAAGCCTGAGGTCATGCGGGCGCCATCGACGGGCGTGCGCAACAGCAAGCCGCGGATATTCTTGCCATTCTCATCGAAATATTGCGTGGCCGACTTGGCGTTCTCTTTGAACCGATAAAAGCGGTTGGTGCCGCCCTTGGCCTCGATTTCGGCATAGAGCAATTCGCCTGTCTCGACGGTGCGGCCGCTCTCGGTCAGGGTACGGTCAAAGACCATACGGAAATTATCACCCGGTTGGATGTCGCGGCTGAAATCCAGCTTATGGCTGAACAGCTTGACGACCTGGGCGGTGAGCGCAGGGGTGGCCCCGGCCTGGGTGGCGCTTTCATAGAGCGAGTCCTGCATCTGGCCTTGGGCAACGGTGGTTTCAGAGCGGATCTGCTCTTCCAATTGGCGAAGCTTGAGCGCGCCGTCAAAGGTTCGGGACAGGGTTAAGGCTGAGGCCGGGCCTGTGCGCATGGATAGGCCCACCAGCCGCACGGGTCCGCGTTGATCGCGCGGCCTCGCTATGGCGGCGTCAAAGGCGAGGCCTGCCTTGATATTGACCGTGTCGAACGTCGAGCCGATCGCCTTGACCACTTCGCGCGCTTCACTGTCGCTGACCCCTGCGTGGCGGACAGCGGCCTCGAAGGTTTCGCCCCGGCGCACCTGAACGGGGATATTTTCCGGGCGGCTATAGCCTGGCTGGGCTTCGGCTTGGGTAAAGGCCTCGTGCTGTAATTCGCTGAGGTGAGCCGTGGCGGTTTGGCGCGCTGCATCCTTCTCGGTTTCTGAGGCGCTGAGCTGCCATGCCAAGGCGAGGGCGGCCATACCGGCCATCCCAACCACGAGCCGTGGGGTCAGCCGCACTGCGGTCCGTCTTGGATCGAATTCTATCATCATCCCTCTTTGCGTGGGTGCGCGGATCGGTGACCGAACTGAACTCCCCTAGGGCCGCTCTACCGCTCTTCGCAGGTCTTAACCAAAGGTTAAACTGGGCGGCTGGATATTTGGCGACTCTGGTGGTCTTGTCACGGACAAAATTGATTTTGAGCCATTGGAGAAGACAAGAGATGGTGCTGCCTAACCGGCAGGCCGAGCCGTTGGGGCCGTGTCCTCAAGACAGAATGTAAAAAACCCGCCTAGGGGAAGGCGGGTTTTTCTGTAGGTCCGTAATGCTGGGGCCTAGCCTTAAGCGGCGGAGACTTCCAGCATCTCGTTGGGATCGCGCAGGACATAGCCCCGGCCCCAGACGGTCTCGATATGGTGTTGGCCATTGGCAGCCGAGGCCAGCTTTTTGCGAAGCTTACAGATGAAGACGTCGATGATCTTCAGTTCTGGCTCGTCCATGCCGCCATAGAGGTGGTTGAGGAACATTTCCTTGGTCAGGGTCGTACCCTTGCGCAGGGAAAGCAGTTCCAGCATCTGATATTCTTTGCCGGTCAGGTGAACGCGCTGAGAGAAGACCTCGACGGTCTTGGCGTCCAGATTGACCGTAATGTCTCCGGTGCGGATGACCGATTGGGCGTGGCCCTTAGAGCGGCGGACCACGGCATGGATGCGAGCGACCAGTTCGTCCTTATGGAAAGGCTTGGTCATATAGTCATCAGCACCGCTGCCGAAGGTCTTGACCTTGGTGTCGATTTCCGAGGTGCCAGACAGAATCATGATCGGCGTGTTGATCTTCGCGACCCGCAGGGTGCGCAGAACGTCCATGCCGGACATGTCGGGAAGGTTCAGATCGAGCAGGATCAGATCGTAATCGTAAATCTTGCCTAGATCGACGCCTTCTTCACCTAAATCGGTGGTGTAGACGTTGAAGCCCTCGGACTTGAGCATCAATTCGATGCTCTGCGCTGTGGCGCTGTCGTCCTCAATCAACAGTACGCGCATCGACCCCTCCCCGCCCAAAGGCGGCTTCGCTTCGCGGAATAATAAAATCCGCCCCCAGTAAACTCTTAACCATATTTGCCTGCCATTCACTTACACTTGGTTAACTTTGAATGACCGGCCATTTCGTTCTAGGGTGATTTGCAAAGCCCGCGCAAGGGCTGCATTAACCATTTTGTTTATTGGAATCACAGACTTTTAATTTCTGATGGCCGGGTGTTCACTCCCCTTTAAGGTCAAGGGTGGAAAATCAAACTGACGATAAAATTTTTTTATCGTTAAATTTTAGAGGAACATGAAGTGCGCAACCTTGTGGCAGCTGTTGAGCGCATAGACCCGCTGGTGGTCTTTGGGCGCGTCGCCGCGGTAAATGGCTTGCTCATTGAGGCCAAGGGCGGGCTAACCCGTCTGGCCGTCGGCGCGCGGGTTGAAATTACCCGCCTTCGTGATGTTCCCCTCGCCGCTGAGGTGGTTGGTTTTCGCGAGGCGAGGGCGCTTTTGATGCCCTTTGGTCCGGTCGAGGGCGTCGCGCCAGGGGCGCAGATTCGTATCCTCTCCGAGGGGGCCAGCATCCGTCCGACCCTTGCGTGGCGGGGGCGGATCATCGATGCCTTTGGCGAACCGATTGATGGCAAGGGGCCCCTGCCTCAAGGCCAAGTGCCCTATCCCTTGCGCGCGGCACCCCCGCGTGCCCATGCGCGCGGCCGAGTGGGGGAGCGGTTGGATCTGGGCGTCCGGTCCATGAACGTCTTTACCACCTGCTGCCGAGGCCAGCGACTTGGGGTCTTTGCCGGTTCGGGCGTGGGCAAGTCGGTGCTCCTGTCGATGCTGGCCCGCGAAGCGACCTGCGATGTTGTCGTTGTGGGCCTGATCGGTGAACGCGGCCGAGAGGTCCGAGAATTTATCGAAGAGACCCTTGGCGAGTCCGGTCTCGCGCGGGCTGTGGTCGTCGTCGCGACGTCGGATGAGCCTGCCCTAAAACGTCGCCAAGCGGCCTATGTGACCATGGCCGTGGCCGAGTTCTTCCGTGATCAGGATCAAGAGGTCCTGTGCCTCATGGACTCCGTCACCCGCTTTGCCATGGCCCAGCGCGAGATCGGCTTGGCAGCCGGTGAGCCGCCCACGACCAAGGGCTATACGCCGACGGTCTTTACCGAATTGCCAAAGCTGCTTGAGCGGGCGGGACCTGGTCCTGTGCGGCCTGATGGCTCTGAGGGTGGCCCGATCACCGGTCTCTTTACGGTGCTGGTCGATGGTGACGATCACAATGAGCCCATCGCTGATGCGGTTCGCGGTATTTTGGATGGCCACATCGTTATGGAGCGGGCCATTGCCGAGCGGGGACGTTTCCCCGCTATCAACGTCCTGAAGTCCATCTCGCGGACCATGCCCGGCTGTCAGCAGCCCTATGAACGCGAGATCGTTTCCAATGCCCGCCAAACCCTGTCGGCCTATTCCAACATGGAAGAGTTGATCCGTATTGGGGCCTATCGAATGGGCACTGATCCCCAGATCGACCGCGCCATCCGGCTAAATCCCGCGCTCGAACAGTTTCTGGGTCAAGATAAGGACGAGGCGACGTCGCTGGACGACTGTTTTTCCTTGCTCGCCGATATCCTCAATCAGGATAATGCATGAGCCGCTGGGTCCAGTCCTTGATCCGCATCTCGGACTATGAGGTGCAGACCCTGCAAAAGCGGCTCGCCGAGATTGTCGGGCGGCGCGTCGACGCTGAAATGCGCATCGTTATGCTGGAGGCAGAATCTGAAGCCGAAGCCCGTCACGCCGAAGCCGATGTCGAGGCAGGCTTTATGCAGCTGGGGTTCACCTATGCGGTGCGCATGCGCAAAACTGAGATTCAACTGACCATCGATGAATTGCTCGTCGAAGAGGCGGGTGCGCGCGATGCCCTGAGCGTCGCCTTTGAAGATCTCAAACGCTACGAGCACGTGGCCGAAGCGGCCAAGGTCAAGGCCGCCAAGCTGGAGCAGCAGCGTGAGACCGCGGCGCTCGATGAGTTGGGGCTAAGGCGTCCTCGCTAAGGACGAGCGCTAGAGGCTAGTCCTGATCGGCCGGGGTACTGGCTTGGCGCATGGCGTGAAGATCGTCGCTGATCCGGAAGATCGCCAAATAGAACTCGCAGGCGGCGCGCCAAAGCAGGACCAAGGCCCCCACCACCAAAAATCCGCCGACCAGCACGGGTAACGCAATGAGCAGACCAGCGAGGGTGGCGTCGCGCAAGGCAAGGCCGACCGCACCGCCGACGATGGCAAAGGCCATTAGGGCCAACAATCCAAGCCCAGCCCAATAGATCAAGTGCACAACCTCACGGGTCAGCAGCTTCTCGAAGGTCAGCATGTCCCAAATCAAGGATTTCAGACTGGTCGACTTGGTTGTGATCGGCGCGCGCATGGTCAGTCCAGGATCTGGCGGTCATTTCCCGCCGGTTCTTCGCTATCAGGCGCAGAGGCCGTTCGCAACGTTAAGGATGGCGCTAGATCTGGCCAACAGACTTTAACCTAGCGCGGTGATGGACTTCATTTTGTGACAGGACCACGGTCTGACCCCGGAACCGCTCGATAATGGAGCGCACATAGGGCCGGATTGTGGGGCCAGTGAGCAGGACGGCTGCGTCACCATTGAGCGCAGCCCGTTCGAAATTCTCACGAACCAGACGAATGAAGTCCTGAAGTTTCGAGGGGGCCAAGGCCAGTTGCTTGTCATCGGCCGGACCGACCAGAGCGTCGGCAAAGGCATGTTCCCATTCTGGCGACAGGGTAATGATCGGCAGGGCCCCATCCTCGCCCTTGTGCTGCCAGCAAAGCTGTTTGGCCAGACGCGCCCGGACCTGTTCGACCAACAGGACGACGGAACTATTGTGCGGCGCGGCTTCGCCGATGCCTTCGAGGATGGTCGGCAGATCGCGGATCGAGACCCGCTCCTTGAGCAGAGCCTGCAGAACGCGCTGAACGGTCGTTGCGCTAACGACGCTGGGGATTAGGTCGTCGACCAGTTTCTTTTGCTCACCCGGCAGGTCCTTCAAAAGCTTCTGGACTTCGGAATAGGACAGAAGGTCTGTCATATTGTCCTTAAGGATTTCGGTTAGGTGCGTGGTCAAGACGGTGGCCGGATCGACGATGGTGTAGCCGCGGAAAGTGGCCTCTTCGCGCAAGCTTTCGTCCACCCAAGTCGCTGGCAGGCCGAAGGCCGGTTCGAGCATATGTTCACCGGGAAGATCGACCTGACCGCCGCGGGGATCCATGACCATCAAGAAGCCAATCCGAACCTCGCCGCCGCCCGCTTCCATCTCTTTAATACGGATCGAATAGCCTTGGTTGGGCAGGCGCATATTGTCGAGAATGCGCACAGACGGCATGACGAAGCCAAATTCGGAGGCTAGCGTCCGGCGCAGGGCCCGGATCTGGTCGGTCAGGCGGCGACCTTCGAGGTCGTTGATCAGGTTCAGCAGGCCGTAACCCAGCTCAATCTTGACGTCGTCGATAGCCAAGGAGCGGGCGATGGGTTCTTCCTCGTCCTCAATCGGACCTGCCGCAGTCCCTTCCTCGCGTTCAGGCTCCATCGTGTCTTGCGACCGACGCCATGACAAAAGGCCCGAACCGATGGAGATGGCCGCAAAGGGCAGGATCGGCATGCCGGGGACCAGCGCAATCACGCCAGCTGCTGCCGACACCATGCCAAGGCTGACCGGGTTCATGCTCAGCTGGGTGACAAGGGCAATGTCTGCAGCCCCTTCAACGCCGGCCTTGGACACGAGGAAACCGGCGGCGAGCGAGATGACCAGGGCAGGGATTTGGCTGACCAGACCATCACCGATGGTCATGATGGTGTAGGTCGATGCGGCTTGGCTGATCGGTATGTTGTGCTGGAAAACCCCGATCAGGATGCCGCCGATAATATTGATGAAGGTAATGACTAGGCCGGCGACAGCGTCACCGCGTACAAACTTCGACGCACCGTCCATGGCCCCAAAGAAGGTGGATTCCTGCTCCAGTTCCTTGCGGCGCTTTTTAGCGACATTTTCATCAATAAGGCCCGCCGACAGGTCCGCATCGATGGCCATCTGCTTGCCGGGCATGGCGTCCAAGGTGAAGCGGGCCGCGACTTCGGCGATCCGGCCAGAGCCCTTGGTAATGACGATGAAGTTTACCAAGACCAAGATGGCGAAGACGATCACGCCGATGATGAAATTGCCTTGCATCATCATGGCCCCGAACGACGCAATCACCTGACCAGCACCATGTACGCCCTCATGCCCGTGGGCGAGGATTAGGCGGGTCGAGGCGACATTGAGCGCCAAACGATAGAGCGTCGCGACCAAAAGAACCGTTGGAAAGGATGTAAAATCCAACGGCCGCTTGAGCAGGATGGCGGTCATCAGGATCAGGACGGACATGCTGATTGAAATGGCCAGCAGCAGATCAAGCAGGACTGGAGGCACAGGGATGATCAGCAGGACAATGATCCCGACAACCCCGATGGCCATGATCACATCGCCGCGGCTCAGCCAGCCCCAAACCTCTTTGGCTGTGGGGGCAGATGCCGTGCGGGCATTGAGATCCAGTTGGGCCATTATGTCCTAAATCACTCTAAGTCTGTTACGGGCGTCGTTTGACGACCCTTAGGCCGCAGAGATTCCCGTGCCTTGATGAGCAGGCACCGTCACACCGGACTCGGCATATTCTTTTAGCTTGTTGCGCAGGGTCCGGATGGAGATGCCCAAGATCGTGGCGGCGTGGGTCCGGTTACCAAGGCAATGGTTCAATGTGTCGATGATCAGATGCTGCTCAACCTCGGCCACGGTCAGGCCGACAAAGCCGCGTGAGGTATCCGAACCGACAACTGCCATGGCCGCTGATGCGGCCTGGGCGGCGCGGCTCGCGGTCTGAGCCACAGGATCGGAGCTGGCACGGGCGGTCATGGGTTGACCATCAGGAAGGCGAATGGCGGGCTCGGCAATGTCTGAACCGGTGGACAGTAGGACGGCGCGATGCATGGCATTTTCCAGTTCACGCACATTGCCTGGCCAACGGTGGGACAGGAGCCGCCGACGAGCCTCTTCGGAAAGCGGGCGCTCGGCTATGGCGTTGGAAGCCGAGTATTTTTTGATGAAATGGTCTGCTAGCGCCAAGATATCGGCGGGACGCTCGCGCAGGGCAGGGAGGCGCAGATTGACCACGTTCAAGCGGTAGAGCAGGTCTTCGCGGAAGGTACCGGCCTTCACAGCCTCGGCCAAATCGCGGTTCGAAGTGGCGAGAATGCGGATATTGACCTTTACAGGGCGCGTGCCACCGACCCGGTCAATCTCGCGCTCTTGCAGGGCCCGCAGCAGCTTGGCCTGCAGGCGCGTATCCATTTCGGAAATTTCGTCGAGCAGCAACGTGCCGCCATCGGCCTCTTCGAACTTACCGATGCGGCGGGCAATGGCCCCCGTAAAGGCTCCCTTTTCGTGACCAAACAGCTCAGATTCGAGCAGGTTTTCCGGAATGGCTGCGCAGTTGACGCAGATGTAAGCGCGGGCTGAACGTTTTGACTTCTGGTGCAGATATTTGGCCATGACCTCCTTACCGACGCCGCTTTCGCCGGTGATGAGGATCGAGGCGTCGGACGCAGCAACCTGATCGGCCAGAGCGATGACGGCGGTCATCGATGGATCGCGCGCGACCAAGGCGCTGTCTTCGGCCACTACTGCGGCCAGAACCGCAGCGATCAGTTCGGCATCCGGCGGCAGGGGAATGAACTCTTTCGCGCCAGCGCGGATAGCATCACCGGCGCGACGTGGATCGGCAGCAATCCCGCAGGCCACCACGGGCACGTGAATGCGCTCTGCTTCATTGGCAGCGATCAGCCCGGCAATGTCGAGGTCATAGTCAACCATCAACAGGTCCGCGCCCTGCCCAGCGCGCAGGGCATGGGTTGCCTTGGCACAGGTGTCGACATGGGCCACCTTTGCGCCCGTGGCCATGGCCATTTGCACCGCTGCGGAAAGCTGTCCGCTCAATCGTCCGACGACTAGAAGCCGCATAATCTTCTCCTCAATGACTCACAACCGATCAGGGCTGCGAGTCACCGTCCTTAATGATTTCCGTCATGGTCACGCCCAATCGCTCATCGACGATGACGATCTCGCCGCGGGCAACCAGGCGGTTATTGACGTAGATATCGATGGCTTCCCCGACTTTACGGTCCAGTTCCAAAATGCTACCTGCGCCCAGCTTTAAGAGCTGAGCGACCGACAGTTGGGCCCGGCCGATGACCGCCGAAATGCTTACGGGAACATCAAAAACCGTGGAAAGGTCGCTGGCGGATTTGCTGTCGTTATCCATTGGAATATCCGACGCCAACCCATCGGAAGGGTCGAACTCGTCGAGGGTCAGGGGCGTGTCGCTGGCCATGGGTAGACCTCTCTCTTAGGGGGTGATGGTGGAAGGTAGTGCGTGGGGATTGATCGCTTCGGCATGCATGCCCTCGGCGGTCAAGGCGTTGTGTAGGGCTTGTGCGATCCGCTCAGCCGTGAGGGTTGGGTCATAGCTTGCGCGACCATCGCCCCAATCAAAGTGGAAGGCGGCGTGCGGCATCATGGGGTCTGCCTTGACGATGATCTGTCCGGGTATGTCTAAGGCTTGGGCCTGTTCATCCAGCGTCTTTTGGAACCGCTCAACCAAATCGCTAGAGGCTCGAACGGTGAGGCGCGGTCCTGTCGTAATCTCGGCCGCAAGAGCATCAAGCGCCGCAAGGGCAGGGGCGTCTGGAAACTGTTCGAGGGCCGCGTCAGCAATTTGCCGCGCGCAGGCGAGGGACAGCTCCGCCGATTCCACCCGATGGTCATGGGCGATCTGGACAAGGGTTGAAAGGGCCGCGTGGGCCGCGTGGGCTATGCCCTGCAGCGCGGCGGCGGCGGCTTGCTCTGCCACGACAAGGGCGGAACGCTGGCCGTCTTCGTAACATTCTGCCCGGATCTGGGTCACTTCTTCGAGGGTAAAGATCCGCTTGTGCTTCGGCGGGGCGTAGGCAATAGCGCCATCCTCGTCAAAGACCGTTTCAAAGCTGAATTTGCGGGGGGCGACGTCGGTCATCTTAGTAGACCAACTCGTCGTCGCCGCCCTGGCCGGTCATCATGATTTCGCCGCGGGCGGCAAGATCCTTGGCGACCTGAACCATGGCCATCTGGGCGGCATCGACGTCTTTCAGGCGCACAGGGCCCATAGATTCCATATCGTCGCGCATGATCTTCGAGGCGCGCTCGCTCATATTGGAGAAGAACAGTTCGCGCAGGCCATCTGACGAGCCCTTGAGCGCCAGACCCAGCTGATCCTTTTCCACAGCGCGAAGCAGGGTCTGCACCCCGCCGGGGTCGAGCTTGGCGAGGTCTTCGAACACGAACATCAAGGCGCGGATACGCTCGGCGCTTTCACGGGTGCGTTCTTCCAAGGCGCTGAGGAACCGGGACTCGGTCTGGCGGTCGAAATTGTTGAAGATGTCCGCCATCATTTCGTGGCTATCGCGCTTTTGGGTTCGGGCCAGATTGGACATGAATTCATTGCGCAGGGTGAGCTCGATCTTGTCCAAGATCTCGCGCTGAACTGGCTCCATGCGCAGCATGCGTGTCACGCATTCCAGAGCAAAATCCTCTGGCAGAGCGGACAGAACCCGCGCGGCGTGATCGCCTTTGATCTTGGACAGCACCACAGCAACGGTCTGCGGATATTCGTTCTTCAGATAGTTGGCGAGTACGGCCTCATTAACATTGGCCAGCTTGTCCCACATGGTCCGGCCTGCCGGACCTCGGATCTCCTCCATCAAGGAGTCGACCTTTTCCGACGGCAGGAACGCGTTCAGGAGACGTTGGGTCTGTTCAAAAGAGCCCATGATGGCCCCGGTCGTCGAAAGACCGGAGACAAATTCCATCAACAGGTCTTCAACCACGCTCGATGGCACCGCGCCGAGGCTGGCCATGGCCGATGAGATATCCTTGACCTCTTCGTCGTCCAGACCTTCCCAGATGGACTGAGCATCCTCACCCAGCGACAGCAGAATGACGGCAGCCTTCTCCGCCCCCGTCAGCGCGTGAGATTTCGTTATTCCTTTTTTACCGCCGCGAGGACTCATGTGGCCTCATGCAACCAGCCCCGAATGATCGAGATCGATTCTTCTGGGTTGTTGTTCACAAAATCAGCGACGCTGCGGACCGAAGAAGACTTCACCTGTCCTTCAATCCGGGCAATGTCGATACGGGTGTCGATGCCACCATCCGACAGGGTAGAACGCGAACCGTCTGGATTGGCCAAGGCCAACTGTCCCCCACCGCTCTGTCCGACGAGGGCCATCCGACCGTTACCCTCGCCCCTTGCCGTGGCCAAAAGAGGCCGTACAACGAAGAAGATGACCAGCAGGGCAACCAGGGTCAGGATGCCCAACTCAGCGGCCCGCATGATGTCGTTCTTGTCAAAGCCAGCCAAGGGCGAGCCAGCCACCACTCCGCCGACTAGACCGTCATCGCGCGCAAACTGCACATTGGTCACCGTCACTGTGTCGCCCCGGGTTTGATCAAAACCAACGGCGGAACGAACCAGATCTTCAATCCGCTTCATTTCCTCGGCCGTGCGCGGCTTATAGGGCGTTGGCTTGGCGTCCTTACCGACCGAGGTAAGGCCATCGACCGCCACAGCGACCGAAAGCTTCTTAACCTGACCCGGCTCGGTGATGGTGGTGGTGTTGGTGCTCGAAATTTCAAAATTGGTGGTCTCTTCAGTCCGGCCGCTGGCATTCAGAGTTGGGTCTGCGGGTGTCGCTGCACCCGCGCCGCCGGGGATGTTGTTACCCACAGTCGCCTGACCCGTATTATCGGGTTTGTTTTCCTTAGCATTTTCGTCGACGGTCTGGGTCGAGCGGACCACCTGACCATCAGGATCATATTTGCTCTCTTGGACCGTTACGCGGGCCAGATCCAGAACGGCGGTGACGTTAACGCGAACCTTGCCCGGACCCACAACACCCTCGACCAGATCGCGGACCTTACGACGAATGGCCTCTTCGGCTTCACTGCGGCGCTCTTCGCCAGCGGCACCGAGACTATCGCTCTGACCACCAGCCAAGAGCTTGCCCTTCTGATCAACGATAGTGACCTTTTCAGGCATCAGGCCGGGAACCGCACTGGCCACCAGATTTTGCAGTGAACGAACCTGCTCAGCGGTCGGTGCGCGACCATTGACTCCGATCGTTACGGCGGCGGTTGGCGGTTGGGGCGCATCTTCGAACAGTTCACGCTTGGGCATGGACAGTTGGACGCGAGAGAAATTGACCCATTCTTGTGAGCGGATGGTCCGTGCCAACTCGCCTTCAAGCGCGCGTTGACGGTTCAGGTTCTGGACGAAATCGGTTTGGCCCAGCGCGTTGGTCTGATCGAAAATTTCGTAGCCAACCGAACCTGTGCTCGGCAATCCCTTACCGGCGAGGAGCATGCGCGTTGAGCCAACCTTGTCGCGGGCAACGAAGATCGTCGAACCGTCGCCCTTAGCGTCATATTTGATCCCAGCCTGATCGAGGGCGGCGGTGATCGTGGAGGCTTCTTTCAGATCGAGGTTGGAATAGAGCAGGGATTGGGGTGGCGAACCGAAGTTCAAAATCAACGCAAATAGCGCAGCCGCCACACCGGCGGAAACGCCGATAATGGCAGCTAGGCGGCCGATCCCGAACCGCTGTAGCACATTGATGAACTGTTCCACGCCTTACGCCCTTCATAGGCGACGCAGGTTGGCACCCTTGTCGCTAGGCAGTAATTTCCCAGTACAAGGTAAACGAGACGTTTACACATTAGCTAAAGTGCTAAATTTCTTGTTTAGCACCGTCAAGACTGCGGGCGGCTCGGGCCTGCTCCAGACGCAGATTCTCCTTCTGGGCCTTTGTTTGGCCAAAGCGCAGGCGGTTCTGCCGGGCCTCGGCAGAATTTTCCGCCTTGGCCTTAGATTTTCGAGCTCTGTTCAAATTGATCAGGTCGGCCATGGGATCAGCCCGGTGCGATCATGGTCTCTGGGCGCACGATGGCGTCAAATTCTTCATCCGTGACATAGCCGCCGCCGACCGCCTCTTCGCGTAGGGTGGTGTCGTTCTTGTGCGCCGTCTTGGCGATCTTGGCAGCATTGTCATAGCCGATCTTGGGGGCTAGAGCCGTGACCAGCATCAAGGACCGGTCCAGCGCCGCCTTGATATTGTCGCGGCGGGCCTCGATGCCGACGACGCAATTATCGGTAAAGGAGATCGAGGCGTCGGCCAGCAGGCGAACGGACTGGAGAAAATTATAGGCCATCACGGGGTTGAAGACGTTTAGCTCGAAATGACCTTGGCTGCCTGCCACCGTCATCGTCGTCTGATTGCCGAACACCTGAGCGCAGACCATGGTCATGGCCTCGCACTGGGTGGGATTAACCTTGCCGGGCATAATCGAAGAGCCGGGTTCGTTTTCTGGCAAGGACAACTCGCCAAGGCCGGAGCGTGGGCCCGAACCGAGGAAACGAATATCGTTGGCGATCTTGAACAGGGCCGCAGCCGCTGAATTGATGGCGCCATGACCAAAGACGAGCGCATCATGCGCTGCGAGGGCTTCGAACTTGTTCGGTGCCGTTGTGAAGGGCAGGCCTGTCAGCGCCGCGATCCGCTCGGCAACCTTTTCGGCGAATCCGACGGGCGCATTGAGGCCGGTACCGACGGCGGTGCCACCTTGAGCCAGTTCCAAAATGCCGGGTAGGGTCATTTCAATGCGGCTGATGGCATTGGCGACCTGCTGGGCATAGCCCGAAAATTCTTGGCCGAGCGTCAGGGGGGTGGCGTCTTGCGTGTGGGTGCGGCCAATCTTGATGATGTCCTTAAACTCTTCCTGCTTGGCCAGTAGCGAGGCGTGCAGGTGTTTGAGCGCGGGCAGAAGGTCGTTGACCACCTGTTCGGCGGCGGCAATGTGCATGGCCGTTGGATAGGTGTCGTTTGAGGACTGGCTCATATTGACGTGATCATTGGGATGGACCGGCTTCTTGGAGCCCATCTCACCGCCGAGCATCTCGATGGCCCGGTTCGAGATCACTTCGTTGGCATTCATGTTGGACTGGGTGCCAGACCCGGTCTGCCAGACCACCAGCGGGAAATGGTCGTTCAGCTTGCCGTCGATAACCTCTTGGGCCGCTTCGGCAATGGTCTGGGCCAGCTTGGGGTCGAGACGGCCAAAGGCGGTGTTGGCCTCAGCGGCCGCTCGCTTAACGATACCAAGGGCGCGGACCACCGGCAGGGGCTGCTTTTCCCAGCCAATCTTGAAGTTCCCGATCGAGCGCTGCGACTGCGCGCCCCAATAGCGCGAGGAATCGACTTCGATCGGTCCAAAACTATCGGTCTCTGTGCGGGTGGCTGTCATGGCAACGGTCCTTGGGCGGGTGTCACAGTAAAGGGTCTGGCGTGGGGTTTAACCTCCCAGAGCGCGGCTGCAAAGGGTGATGGGCAGATCGAGCGCATGAGGATATGACTTTGTCCCATGAGCGATGAATGGACAGGCAAGGGCAAGGTGCGCGCGCGCGAGATCGGCGGCGGTCTTGAGATCACGGTCGAGGGGCTAACCACCCAGGCCAAATATTATAAGCCACTGGTTCATGAGTTCTTCCGCAAGGAATGGCGCGGTGCCAGACCCGCTTGGGGCGAATATAGCGTCGAGATTATGATGGACTATGTCGGCGATCCGCCGTGGATGGACCTTGACAATCTGGCCAAGGCCTTGCTCGACGCCATCAAGGGCTATGCCTTCCACGACGACGCTCAGGTGGCGAGGCTCTTGGTCGAGCGGCAATCAAATGAACGAGAACGGATCACCATCCGGGTCGACCGGCGCGGCGACCTGCCGGTGCCGCCGGGTCTGCGCTAGGGCCTTAGCTGTTCCAAGGCTCCAGACCGCCGCGCATCGCGACCAGAATAGAGAAGATCGTGAAGATCAGGGTCGACATGCTGAAGCGCAGCTTGCGCCAGCTCGTCCAACTGTCCACGCGCCGACCGCCACGCCAGATATTGGTCATCATTAGCAAGGTGATGGCGGTCAACAGGCTGGCGACGAGCGCACAGGATGAGGCCAAGGTCACGAGGCTGCCGGGCCAGCTATAGAAGACTTGGCTGATGTCTGAGGCCACATTGGCCCAAAGGCCGACCATGACCATGACCGCGAGCCACAATCCGGCAATGGAGGTCTGCATCAGGCCCGCGCGGCCTTGGGTCGGAGTCTGACGGAATTCGCGGCGATCGCGGGTGAACAGCCCAACAATGGCGGCGACCGAACAAAGGGCTGTCAAGGCGGCGAATAGGGTTAGGGTTGATCTTGATGTCAATGGACTCTCGCGCTCGAAGGCTTGAGTGGCCATCGGATCGTAGAAACGAACAGCCTTGCCATCTTCGATATCAAACTTGATCTCTTCGACGCCGTTGACACTGACCAGCCAGCCGGGGCGGCGGCTGAGCACATAGGCCTTGATGGTGCCGTCTCGATTAAGCAGCAAGGTTCCATCTTTGGTCACCTCGACGGAGGCTTCCCTGATGATCGAACCGACGAACCGCTCCAAACCGCTATAGGCGCGTCGTGTGGACAGGTACGAGCCTTCATAGGTCTTGGCCTGCAATGCCAATTCGGGCGTACCGGCGAAGGGTTTTAAGGTCGGCGTTGCGTAATATTGCTCGACGATCCGGGCTGGAAGGCTCGCGGCGATAGCGTCTCCAGTGGAGGTGTTGGTCGCGATGAAGATGCCGAGATTCAGGTCTGGAACGGTCACCATGTTGGAATGGAACAGAAGGGTATCGCCCTCGTGACCCTGACCCTTGAACCCGCCAGGCAGCGGATATTCAATAAAGCCATGATCCCAACCGTTCTGGCTCGCTGTTTGATCGCGCAGCGGCGTGCGGAAAGCCTTGGCTGTGGTTGGGCTATAGATCACTTGGCCATCAATTGTGCCGCCATTGAGGATCAGCTGCATATAGCGGGCCATATCGGCTGCGGTAGAGCTAGCGGAACCGGCAGGCGCGATCTGGCTGACATGCTCGAAGGTCTTGGGAATAAAAGACGCGCCGTTCCAATAGAACCCGTCTGAAACCTGCGCCGCGAGCGCGGGGGACATGGGGGCGGGAAGCTCTGGGCGGGCCGCATAGGGCTCGCGGAAGGTGGTGTGGTTCAGGCCGAGAGGACCAATAATGCCGCCTTCAATCAGGCTCTCAAACGGCTTGCCTGAAACATAGGATGAGATCTCGCCGCCAAGGGCTGCGCCATAGTTCGAATAGGTCGAGACCTGCCCTGACTCACGAACCCGATCGGGCCGTTCTTGGCGCAGATAGGTGGCGAGGGGACGAATGCGATCGGTGTCGCGCTCAAACAACTGGCCCATAGCCTTGTCCTCAAAGCCGGAGGTGTGGCTCATTAGGTCCCGAACGAGAATGGGCTGCTTGAAACCCTGATCCTTGATCTGCAACTTTTCGGGCAGATAGAGATTGACCGGCGCGTCAAGGCGAAGATGACCGGCGTCAACCTCCTTCATCAGGGCGATCCAGGTGAAGGTCTTGGAAATGGAGGCCAGTCGAAACAGCGTCTGGTCAGGATTAACCGGCTTAGCCGGAGAAAGCTGGGCGAGGCCATAGCCCTTCTTCAAGACAATCTGGCCATTTTGGACAATGGAGACAGTGACGCCAGCAACGTGATCCCGCTCCATGCTGCGCCGAACGAGCCCATCGACGAAGGCTTCCAGTTCGGCCGGAGCGATCGGGGTTCCGGGGGCAAGACGCGCGCCGGGACGAGCCGGTTGGGTCGGGACCACAGGCGTGACGATGGCTGGCGTCGCCTTTACGGGAGTAGCAACAGCGCCGCCGGTTAGACCCGCAGCGGCGGGCGCAGCGGCCCCACGCGCCTGGCTATAGGATCGATAGGGTCTGCGCGGATATTGACGTGGCTGCGCCACCGGTTTTGCCGCTAAGGGCGTGGTTACGGGAGCCGAATTGATCGCGGGCGCGACGGCTGCGTTTGCACCGGTTGCCTTGGTCTCTTGGCCCCAACTGACAACCGCAGTCAGCGAAAGGGCTGCTGCGAGCAGGCCAGTCCAGATCGTCTTTGGTGACAGTGACATCCGCTTACCTCAACCTTAGCGATTTCAGAGGCCGCGTTCGGCAAGCCTACCCCTTGGTAAAGGGCTTTTAGGCCACCCATCGACCGCAATAAAGGATTGTCTTGCCCAATTCGTATTATCGCGAAGGTTGGGCTATGCTCGGTTTGGCAAAGGGATAGAGTGCAAGCACGGGCCGCAAATGGGGTCCGATGAACAGTTGCGGTTCAGAGGCAGGTGACACGCCCTCTCGGCTTTCACGATCACTGACGCAGGCTCGCACCCCATTGGCGAGGGCTGGAAAGCCCATGGCCTTAGGCATTTCCTGCAGAAAACAGGTGTCAAAGAAGGTGTAGACATCGGCCTCGCCGCAGCCAAAGGAGGTACGATCAGGCCTCGCGGCCGTTAAGATCATGCGATCCGACCCGGCGAGCGGGGGGACAAAGACCCCTGAAAAGCAGGCGCTGATCACGGCCACGGTCGGCCGGTCCGCGCAGGTACGGTTGATGATCTCAGCCAAAACCCCGGGTGCCAGCAGTTGCTCTCCAAAGACAATGCCCTCCGGCGCGCCATGAGAGGTGATGTAGACGAGGCAGCCACCGGACACCTTGGTGGTCAGCTGACCTAGGGTCTCATAAAGTTGGCGAGGTTTGGTCGGTAGGGCCGCGGACTTGGCATAGCGCTCTGGGCGGACCGAGAGCTGGCGAACATTGTCCGCTGAAAAGCCGATATCGACGAGCGACTTGGCGATATCGCGCCTTGCATTGTCAAAGACTTCGGATGGCGCGCCGTTATGGGCGTGCCAGTCCCCGGCGACAACGACAGCGGCCCAGTCTGAAAAGGGGCCCGCCTCGTCTGCCATGGCAGGGGCCGGCCGCAGGATCATCAGGCCGCTGAGAAAAAGCCAAACCAAACCCCGCCATAGCCCCACCGTCCGGTTCCTATTTTTTGAACTTGGTGAAGGGGGTCGGGATGGCTGTTGCGGTGGCCTTGGCCAGCAATCGGCCTTCGGCGTCGTAGAGCTCGCCCTCGGTAAAGGCAATGGTGCGGCCATATTTGATCACCCGCCCGATGCCGCGAATAGGACCGGGCAGGCCCGGACGCAGGAAGCTGGTCTTCATCTCAAGGGTGGGCAGAACGCAGGTCATGTCAGACGCTACCATCCCGGCCACAGACATGCACTCGTCCAACATGGCGCAAAGATAGCCGCCTTGGATCTGCCTCATCGGGTTGCAAAAATCGGTCTTGGCGTCGAAGGCGACCTCGACGGTCATGGCTTCGCGGTTGACCGCCACCATCCGAAAGCCGAGCAGGGCCGAACCGGGCGGTGGGTTCTTACTGGCTTGGAAGCGCGCCAGAATCTGTTCGTCCGTCAGGACCACTTTCTCAGGGGCGCTCTCTGGGGCGATGGCCTCGCTCATAGGTCTATTTCTTCCGGAATTGGTCGAGGGAAACAATCTTGGGTCCTTCGGGCGCGGGATCATCGGCGGTTTCGGGTGCGGGCGGGGTCGGCTCGACCTTGGGCACCTCGACCTCGAACTGCAGTATGAATTGCACGCTGGGGTCAAAGAAGCGCGACACAGCCACATAGGGTACCGTCATGCGCTTGGGCTGGCCCCCAAAGCTCAAGGTGATCGAAAACAGGGTTTCGGCTACCACCAAATCCCAGAACTGGTGCTGCAAGACGATGGTCATCTCTTCAGGAAACTTGGCCAGCAAATCTGATGGGATCGAAACGCCCGCCGCCATTGTCTTGAACGAGACATAGAAATGGTGCGCGCCTGGGATGCCGGTTGGCGATGCTGCGCGCTGCAAAGCGGCCTTTACGACCCCGCGCAGAGCCTCCTGCGCCATCTGGTCGTAATGCATCTCGTCTGGGGTGATCTTATCTCTAGACATTTGGGGTCGTCACTTTCCAGGGCCGGGACGCAAATTGAGAGGTTAGGATAGAGGATCAAAACCCTACCCTGTGTGTGACAAACCGCAAAGCGACGACTGCTTCAAGTGCCCTGTGTCGTGCCGAGTGCGGTTTTTGCTGGCGCGAGTCTTTCTAGCGGTCCAAAAGCCTTGTCGGAACCAGTGCGGGTTTGCGCCGGTCGTTGCGTCGTGTAGAAGTCGAGTTGCGTTCTTTCAGAACGTGGCGGGGGCGTCTTTTTCTAAGGGTGAAGGTTCGTGCTTCATAAAGCCTGGGGCCGCTGGCCAGTTGTCCTCGTTGCCCTCTGTGTCGCCTTGAGCGTTACAGGCTGCGCGGGAAAGCAAAAAAAGCCATCGATGGCCTACGAAGAGCGTCCGGTGGAATTGCTCTATGCGGTAGGATCGGAACGTCTTGATTCCAAGATGTGGAACGAGGCGATCAACCTGTTCCGCGAAGTCGAACGCCAGCATCCCTATTCGGAATGGTCGCGCCGCTCGATCCTGATGACCGCCTATGCGCACTATCAAGGCAATCAGTACGAGGAAGCCATTGGCGACGCGGACCGGTTCGTGTCCCTCTATCCTGGCAATCCTTCGGCAGCCTATGCCTACTATCTGAAGGCCGTTTGCTATTTCGAACAGATCGTTGATGTGGGTCGTGACCAGGCCTCGACCGAGCAGGCTCTGTCCGCCCTGCGCGAAGTGGTTCAGCGCTATCCCCGCTCAGAATATGCTTCGGACGCGCGGCTGAAGATCGATATGGTCCATGACCAGTTGGCCGGCAAGGAAATGTCGGTTGGCCGCTGGTATCTTCGCAATGGCGAGACCTTGGCCTCGATCGGCCGGTTCCGGATGGTCATTGATCGCTATCAGACCACGTCCCACACCCCAGAAGCGCTCTATCGCTTGGTTGAGGCCTATCTGACCGTCGGCCTGATCGATGAGGCCAAGCGCAACGCCGCTGTTCTTGGTCACAACTTCCCCGGCGATGTTTGGTACTCGGATGCTTACAAGCTGATGGAAGGCAAGGGCGTTCGCCCAGCCCTGACCCCAGAAGCCCGCAGCAAGGGCTTTGGCGGCATCTTCTTTAACCGCAAGCCTCAACTGACCGCTGCGGCGACCGAAAAGGGTCCCCCCCCCCCAGAAACAGGTTCGCCTGACAAAGAGATCACTCCGGCTGGGCCTGTGCCTCAGACCAAAAAGAAAAAGCGCTGGTTCGGACTGTTCGGTAAGGATTGAGCCGAGCGGCCACGATCTTGATCGCCGCTGATCGGCAGAATCAGCCCACAGTGGCCCAATGCTGACGGCGCTGATCATAAGAGACGTGGTCCTCATCGAAAGCCTGGACCTAACCGTGGGGCCAGGCTTGACCGCGCTTACCGGTGAAACCGGTGCGGGGAAGTCGATCATTCTCGATGCTTTGGGCTTGGCCACAGGAGCCAGAGCCGACGCCGGGCTCGTGCGTCGTGGCGCTACCCAGGCGGTGGTCACCGCCATTTTTGATCTTCCCCAAGCTCATGCGGTTTGGCCGGTACTGGAAAAGAAGGGTCTGACCTCTTTGCCCGGTGAGGAACTGATCCTGCGCCGTGTCCTCAGCTCAGACGGTCGCTCCCGCGCCTTTGTCAATGATCAGGCCGCCAGCGTCGGCGTGCTGAAAGAGTTGGGTAACCTCCTGCTCGAGGTCCATGGCCAGCACGAGACCGTTGGCCTGCTCGATCCGCGCAATCACCGCCCGCTACTCGACCATTTCGGTGGTTGTCGTCCTCTGACGCTGGCCTGCTCGCAAGCCTGGGAGGGGTGGCGTCAAGCGCGTCAAGCGCTCACACAGCTGCGCGAGACCACGCAAAAGGCGGCGGCCGATATTGAGGAGATCAGCCTTCGTTTAGCCGAGTTGGACTTTCTGGCCCCCATGCCGGGCGAAGAAACCGAACTGGCAGACCAGCGGGCCTTGCTGGGATCTGCCGAAAAGGCCCTGACCGATATTGCTGCTGCAAGAGAGGGTCTGGCTGGAGAAGCCTTGGCCAACCGCCTCGCCCAAGCCTTTCGAGCGCTGGAGCGGGCGCGGGAGCGGGCAGTACAATCGGGGGCGGCCAGCGACAGTCTTGCGGTTCTACGCCTGACCGATGCGGCCAATGCCGTCGATCGGGCCTTGGTCGATACCCAAGAGGCTGCCTCGGCCATTGATGCCGCGGCCGATAGCTTTGATTTTGAACCTGATCAGCTGGAAAAGGCCGAGGAGCGGCTCTTTGCCCTACGCGCCATGGCCCGCAAGCTGAACCTGACGGTGGAGGACCTTGTGGGGGCTCGCTTGTCGATGGCGCAGACCCTGCGCAATATTGAGTCTGCCGATGAGGCCCTGCGCTTGGCCGACGCCAAGGCGGCTGGGGCTCGCAGTGCCTATATTGTCGCCGCCTCTGACCTGACAGCCGCCCGGATCAAGGCGGGGCAGGCCTTGGCCTTGGCAGTTGAGGCTGAACTTGCACCTTTGAAGCTTGATAAGGCGCGGTTTCGGGTCGCGGTCGAGCCTCTGACTGAGGATCGCTGTGGTCCGGCCGGGGCCGACCGGATCGAATTTGAAGTCATGACCAATCCTGGCGCGCCCTTTGGAGGCTTGGGCGTTATTGCGTCTGGCGGCGAGTTGGCGCGATTTGCCTTGGCGCTCAAGGCAGCGCTGGCGGGGCGGATGGATCAGGACCAGCCGCTGATGATCTTTGATGAGGTGGATCAGGGCGTCGGCGGGGCGGTGGCCGATGCGGTTGGCCTGCGCCTTCGTCGGCTGGCCAGCAGTGCGCAGGTTCTGGTGGTCACCCACAGTCCGCAAGTCGCTGCCCGTGCCAACGCCCACTGGCGCGTCGCCAAATCCGGCGATGTGGCAGCCGTCGCCACAACCCTAGATATCTTAAACCCCACCGACCGCGAAGAAGAGCTGGCCCGCATGCTGTCCGGTGCCGCGGTGACCGAAGCGGCCCGAGCCGCGGCGCGGGCCTTGATGGGGTAGTGTCCTTGTGCGTCGAGAGGATTAGCAAGAGGAACAATAGATAAACAAGGCCCCCTTCGGCCCCTCGGGCCACTTCCCCCTCGGGGGGAAGTGCCGGTGAAGCCAGGGTGGGGGACCTCACTCAGTCGACCTCGTAACAAAGCTTTCGAATCCTCGTCAGGGTCGGTAATCTGCACCCATGCGCCAGATCCTCGTCGAAAACCTGACTGAAGCGGAAGCCACAGATGAGCTGATGCGGCTTGCCGATGAGTTAGCGGCTCACGATCTACACTATCACCGTGAGGATGCGCCGGTCATTTCAGATGCGGACTATGACGGGCTCAAGCAGCGTAACAGCGCCATCGAGGCCCGGTTCCCACAGCTGGTGCGTGAAAATTCTCCCAGTCAGCGGGTTGGGGCCGCGGCGTCTGAGCAGTTTTCGGCGGTCGAGCATGGCACGCCGATGCTGTCGCTCGACAATGCCTTTAGCGACGACGAGGCCCGCGAATTTGACGCCCGGGTTCGCCGGTTTCTAGGCCTAGGCGATGAGGCCGTGGCCTATACGGCTGAGCCCAAGATTGACGGGCTGTCTGCCTCCTTGCGCTATGAAAAGGGCGTGCTGGTGCGCGGCGCGACGCGGGGGGATGGCCGGGTTGGCGAGGACGTCACCGAGAACCTGCGGACCATTTCCGAAATCCCTCACCGACTGAAGGGCTCGGGCTGGCCGGACGTCATCGAGGTGCGCGGCGAGGTCTATCTGGGCCATGAGGACTTTGCCGCCCTCAATCGCAATGCTGCTGAGGCGGGCCAAAAGCTCTATGCCAATCCACGCAACGCGGCTGCGGGGTCCTTACGTCAGATCGATCCCAAGATCACGGCTCAGCGGCCCTTGCGGTTCTTTGCCTATGCTTGGGGTCTGACCAGCGCGCCCTTTGCGCAGGGACAGGCGCAGGCCTTGAAGGCCTTGGCTGACTGGGGCTTTGTGACCAATCCTCAGACCCAGAGCGTAGTTGGGGCAGAGGGATTGCTCGGCGCCTATCGTGATTATGAAGCCCTGCGCCCCAAGCTCAATTTCGACATTGATGGGGTGGTCTACAAGGTTGATCGCCTCGACTGGCAGCAGCGGCTTGGCTTTGTCTCCCGCTCGCCGCGCTGGGCTGTGGCCCGCAAGTTCCCGGCCCAGCAGGCCCGTACCGTGCTGGAAGCCATCGATCTTCAGGTTGGCCGCACAGGGGCGGTAACGCCAGTAGGTCGCTTAAGGCCCGTGACCGTCGGGGGCGTGGTGGTGACCAATGCCACCTTGCACAATGGTGACGAGATAGAGCGTAAGGACCTTCGCATCGGCGATACGGTCATTGTCCAACGCGCTGGTGACGTGATCCCGCAGATCGTTGGCGTGGTGTTGGACGAACGGTCCGACAATTCGCGGCCCTATATTTTCCCATCCGTCTGCCCCTGCGCCTTGGCCACGGCGCTTGTGCGAGAAACCACGGTCAGTGGGGCCGAGACGGTGGTGCGGCGCTGTTCAGGCGAGATGACCTGCCCGTTCCAACGCACCGAGCACCTGATTCACTTTGTCTCGCGCCGCGCCTTTGACATTGAAGGGTTGGGCGAAAAGCAACTTCACAGCCTGTTCGAAGACGCACTGGTCCGCGAACCTGCCGATATCTTCCTGCTTGAAGACCGCGACAAGGCCCTGTTGAAAAAGCTCAAGGACCGCGACGGCATGGGCGAAACGAGTGCCCGCAACCTGTTCGAGGCGATCAATGCGCGCCGGACTATCTCACTGGAGCGTCTGATCTTCTCGCTGGGTGTGCGTCATGTTGGTGAACAGACGGGTCGCACGCTCGCCAAGGGCTATGGCTCGTGGGACGCCTTTTGGACTGCGGTTCAGGCCATCGCGTTGGGCGATGAAGCCGCAGCTGCCGAGATGAATGCTATGGATCAAATCGGTCCCACCGTCATCGAGACCCTGAGCCGGCACTTCGCTGAAAGCCATAATCGCGCCGCCGTGGAGCGTTTGGTGGCGCAACTGATGGTGCTGGAGGCGGAAAAGCCCAAGACGGACACCGCCGTTGCGGGCAAGACCATCGTCTTTACCGGCTCGCTGGAAAAGATGACCCGCGATGAGGCAAAGGCTCAGGCCGAGTCGCTCGGGGCCAAGGTGGCGTCGGCGGTGTCCAAGAAGACCGATCTGGTGGTGGCCGGTCCTGGAGCAGGCTCCAAACTCAAGACCGCGACTGACCTCGCCATTCAGGTCATGACCGAGGATGAGTGGCTAGCCCTCGTGCGGGACTGAACCAAGGCCGGTGAACCACCTCACCGGTTGACGCCGCAACACAGAGCCTGTCCAATCTCTCAAAATAGGTCAGGGATGGATATGAAGCTGCAAGGTTCAATGATCGGCAGTGTGCTGGTTGCTCTGATGACGATGGGCGTGGGAACGGCCCAAGCCATGCCTTCGGGCCCCTCGGACATTATCTATTCGGGCGGCGATATCATTACCGTCGATCCGGCCAATCCTTCGCCGCAAGCCGTTGCCGTCAAGGACGGGCGGATCGTAGCGGTCGGCAGCCGCAAGACGGTTGAGAAGGCTTGGCGTGGCCCCAAGACCCAGATGACCGATCTAGCGGGCAAGACCCTGATGCCCGGCTTCATCGATCCCCATTCCCACTTGGCCCAGCAGGTCGCGCGCTGGGGCGTGCCGACCCTCAGTCCGCCGCCCGTCGGGGATGTGACCTCGATCGCTGATATTGTCATCAAGCTGAAGGCCTATATTGCCGACAATAAGATTCCAACGGGAACGCCGATCTTGGCCATGGGCTATGATGACTCGCTCCTCAAGGAAGGGCACCATCCCACAGCCCTTGATCTAGACCCGATCTCGAGCGAGCACCCCATCGCCCTGTTGCATCAGTCTGGACACCTGGGCGCGGTCAACACGGCCATGTTGGCCCTCATGGGCTATACTAAGACGACGCCCAATCCCATGGGCGGGGTTATTCGCCGCACCGCACAGGGCGACCCGGATGGGGTCCTCGAAGAACTGGCCCTCATTCCCCTCCTTCGCCTAACACCGCCCAAGCCGATGGATGAGCAGATCAAGATCTTGGGTCAGGTCCAAGCCTACTATGCCAGCCTCGGCATCACGACCGCCCAAGAGGGGATCGCCAGTTCTGGTGACACGGCCCTGTTGCAGGCGGCTGCCAGTCGCAAGGCCCTGATCCTCGATGTTGTGTCCTATGCGCGTTGGGACGGCCTCAAGGACCTGACCTGCGAGGGGGGCAAGCCGATGATCATCCCTAATCAGGGAGACAACTTGGCCATCGGTGCCTATCAAAATCGCTTGCGTATCGGCGGCGTCAAGCTAACCGGCGATGGCTCACCGCAGGGCAAGACCGCCTATCTCACAGCGCCCTATGTCCATCCACCCCACGGCTTGCCGGACGATTATCGTGGCTATCCGATCGCGACGACCGCTGCTGCCGATAAGTGGTTTGCCGCTGGCGCGCGTTGCAAGGTCCAGGTCCTGTTCCATGCCAATGGGGACGCTGCCGCCGATGTGATGCTGGCCTCCGTGGCCAAGGCTGAGGCTCAATATGGCATGAGTGACGTCCATCCCGTCATGATCCACGCCCAGATGATCCGCCATGATCAGGTGGATAAGATGGCTGAGCTTGGGATTATTCCGAGCTTCTTCAGCGAGCACACCTTCTTTTGGGGCGATTGGCATATTAACGAGACCGTCGGCCAAAAGCGGGCCTTCGGCATGAGCCCCGCGGGCTATGCCCTGTCGAAGGGTATAAAATTCACCATCCATACCGACGCGCCGGTCCTGCCACCCAATCACCTGACGGCCATCTGGACCGCAGTGAACCGGGTCAGTCGCTCTGGCGTCGTGGTTGGACCGGATGAGCGGATTTCTGTGATGGAGGCCATCAAGGCCGTGACCATCAACGCGGCATACCAATATGGCGAGCAGGCCCAGAAGGGCTCGATCACGCCGGGTAAGCTGGCCGACCTGATCATATTGGATCAGGACCCGCTGAAGGTCGCGCCGATGGCCATCAAGGACATCAAGGTCGTCGAAACGATCAAAGAAGGCCAAACGATCTTCAAGAGACCCTAGCAAAGGTCACATATCGCAGGGACAGGCTTTACCGCGCCTCATGTCGGGGGCACGATAGACTCTGAACCAACCGCAATGAGGCCGAGTATCAACAATCGGTCACCGGTTCCTCGGGAGATGAAACATGTCGATTGATTTCGAAATTCCAGAAGATGCCAAGGCCGTGCGTGAGCGGGTCCGTCAGTGGGTCCATGATGAGTGTATTCCGGCCGAGGAACGCCTCGCGGCAGGTGCCGACTATAAGTCCCTGTTGAAGGAACTTCGGGCCAAGGCGCGGGCCCAGGGTCTTTGGCTTCCCTTCATTCCAGTTGCCGATGGCGGTATGGGCCTAGGCCCTCTAGCCAATGCTCTGGTGCAGATGGAACTGGGTGAGAGCCATCTCGGCGCCCTCTCCATGAACAGCCAAGGTCCAGATGACGCGACCATGCTGACCCTGCTGGCCCACGGCACGCCCTTCCAGAAGGAAAAGTACCTCAAGCCCCTTTTCAATGGCGACAAGCGGGTCTGCTATTCGATGACTGAAAAGGCCGCCGGTGCCGATGCTACCGGCATGCAGACCACGGCGGTCAAGGACGGCAAGGGCAACTATGTCCTCAATGGTGAAAAGTGGTTCTCGTCAGCGGCCACGGCAGCGGATATCGCCGTGGTCATGGCCCTGACCAATCCAGAGGCACCGCGCCATCAGCGCTATTCAACCTTCATCGTTGAACTGCCCAATCCCGGCTATCGCATCATTCGCGATATCCCAACCATGGCCGCGCATGGCCCGCTGACCTCGATCATGGGCGGCGGTCACTCAGAGATCGAGATCAATAACCTTATTGTGCCTGAGGAAAACCTACTTGGCGGCGAGGGTAATGGCTTCAATATGGGCCAGCACCGTCTGGCCTATGGGCGCTTGCGTCACGGCATGCACAATGTCGCCATGGCCCAGAGGGCTCTGGACCTTGCGGCGGCTCACGTCACCCAGCGCTCGACCTTCGGAAGCCTCCTGTCCGATCGTCAGGGCGTTCAGTGGATGTTGGCTGACTGCGCCAGCGAGCTCTATATGGCTCGCCTAATGCTGCTCCACATCGCCTATAAGGCTGAAAAGGGCATGGACCTGCGGCAGGAAAATTCCATCGCCAAGGTGTTCCTCGCCCACATGGTGCACAAGGTGGTCGATACGGCCATCCAGCTTCACGGCGCGCTCGGCTATAGCCATGATACGCCTCTGGCTCGGTGGTATACCCACATCCGCTCACAGCGCCTGGTCGATGGACCGGACGAGGTCCACCGCTGGACCGTGGGGCGCAATGTCATCCGCGCCTATCAGAAGTTCGGCACCACGGCCTCCGCCGCTGGTGGCGACCTGCTCTAATATAGTAACCCCCTTCCCCCTTTAGGGGGGAGGGGAACTGGGGCTAGGCCTTGGCGGCCAGTTGGGCGGCGAGGTTGCTGTCCTTGGTGATCAGGCGGGCTGATACCAGGTGGGCAAAGACGGTGATGACATAGAACGGCACCAACGCCATCAGGCCATATTGCAGGGCCTGAACCCCAAGCTCAGGCTTGAAGTGATCGGCTACCAGACCGACATAGAGCGGACCGCCGCCAAGACCGATCAGGTTTAGCAAGAACAGCAAGATAGCGCCGGATGTCCCGCGCTGTCCCGGCTGAACAGCGTTTTGCACAACCGCAATGGCGGGGGCGAGATAGACCGTACCCATGATGATCGGGATGATCAGGAAGATCATGCCAAGCTGCCAGGTCGGGGCCATCAAGAAGCCGATATAGAAGGGCAGGCTGACCACGAAGGCACCTGCGGGCACCAGGGCATAGGCGGCCCGATTGAACTTGGCCAACCGATCGACAATCCAGCCGCTAGCAAAGGTCCCCACGCCGCCGCCGATGGCGTTCAGCGCGCTCCACCAGATGGCAATTTCCGGCAGGGTCATGTGCCGGTTGCTGATCAGATAGGCCGGCACATTGTTCAAGATGCCATAGCCAACAAAGGCGGTCAGACCGGCGGCGACGGCCGTCATGACTAAGGTCGGGTTGCTAAAGAAGGCGGCAATGGCAGTGGTCAGCGGCACGCTCGGCTCATGCTCGGTCTTACCTTCAGCCATGACGTCCATACGCCCGCGCTTGGGCTCCCGAACGATGAGCACGAGGGCAATGGCGAGCAAAACACCGGGAATACCGACGGCCAAGAACGCGGTTCGCCAGCCATAGAGGGCGGCAATCTGTGCGCCTGCTGCTGAACCAAGGGCGGTGCCGAAGGGAACGCCAAGGGCATAGATGGCCAAGGCCCCGCCGCGCTGTTGAGGCGGGAAGTAATCGGAAATCAACGAATAGGAGGGTGGCGATCCCCCGGCTTCTCCGATGCCGACGCCAATGCGCGCAAGAGCGAGACTGACAAAGTTGGTGGCCATGCCGCAGACCATGGAGAATAGGCTCCAGATGGTCAGGGCCGCCGCAATTAGCCTAACCCGATGGGTCCGGTCTGCCAGCCAGGCCAGCGGGATGCCGAAGGTGGTGTAAAACAGGGCGAAGGAAAGTCCCGTCAGCATGCCCATTTGGGTATAGCTGAGGTTCAATTCGTTACGGATCGGCTCTGACAGGATCGACAGGAGCTGTCGGTCGAGGAAATTGAAGGTGTAGACCACCATCAACAGGATCACGACGCCGTAGCTATAGGCACTGACGCGCTGCGTCGTGCCGGTCTCTTGGTTACTCATCTTCCCCCCATATGGCCTAAAGTAGGCCAACCTCTGTTTGTCGAGGCCGAGGCAGGAGACTGGCACCAAATTGTCCGGCCCGCCAGTGCTGTAAGGCGGTCTTATCGACGATTAGGCCGCGGTGCGGAGCTGTTCGATAATATCCGCAGGATAGGGGCTGTCGAACGCTCTAAGACCGATGGACTGGCGGATATCGTCCATCGACCGGTGCCAGACCTCTTCCCACGGCAGGGAGACCAGAGACGGCGCGCGGCGACCATGGGTCCAACCGGCCAAAATAATGTCCATCAGGAACGAGAAGGCCCCGGGATTGGGGGCCAGCGAGGTGTTGATCGACACGACCGCTAAGAACACCGCCGAATAGCCATGGCCGCACTGGGCGAGCTGGAAGCCGGAAATCCCGACCTCATGCAGGCTCGTCACCTCATAGCCGGCGAGCAGGTGGATCAGGTCGTGGGACTGCAGCATCCGCGTATTGATGAAGTCGTGCGGCGCCGGCAGGTTGGCTAAGCCTAGGACATCGCGGTCCAGCACTTCTAGATCGAAACTATTGTCGATGATCTGGTCATAGAAGGCGCGGCCGAGGGAGTTTGCGGGGCAGGCCTTGAGCGTCTCTAGGTCGAAGCGCGGGGGCAGGCCCTTGGCGGCGCTTTCGCGTACCATCGGATAGGTCAGATAGGATTGGCCAAGGCGCGGGCCATGTTCAGGCGGCAGCAGGGCCGAAAGGCCCGCCGTGCGGGTCGTGACCTCTAGGGCGCCGCTCATGGCACCCGCCGCGCTGTCATCGGCAAAGGACCAGAGGGCGGACCAAAGGTCTGAGAGCTTGGCAGGATCGACGGCTTCCAGGACCGGAATGTCGATAGCGGGGCCTTTGACCGCCTCGCCAAGCCAGCCTTCAGCGGCGGCATCATAGGTGCGGGCCAAGGTCTCTGGTGTCAGGAAGGCCACTCGTGCAAGAGCCGCGGCAAGATCGCGGGGCTCACCGGTTCCAGCCTTGATCGATTGGGCCAAGGCCCGAACCTCATCAAAGCCCAGATCGCGGTTCACCGCCTGCTCAAAAGCCGTCGTGATCGCTGCGTCCATAACCGGTTCCCTTTTGCGTGCCGCGTTTAACGCGGTGTCGTTCCGTACCCTAAGCGATCTTATCGCCTCTCGCCAAGGTCATGCTTCGTCAAAGGGCGGCGGCAATTGCCCGGATTTGAACAGGATGGTGGGGTTTTCGTCATAATCGCCCATCTCTGTGTCCGCGGATACAGAGTAGGCGACGACGCCAAGGCGAAGGGTCGAGAGCCGTTCGGCTTTGCGCCGTGCCTCTTCGGCATCCTTGCAGCCCACAGCCGGTTCGGCCTTCAGGCCCTTGCCGCGCCCGGCCACATAGGCTTGGACGATGTGGACCGTTTCGACAGCCATGGACTATTTCTTCTTGGTCGGAGGGGTCAGGAACGAGGGTTGAGCGGCCAGTTCCTTTGGCTTTTCGGTCTTGGGCTTGCGCACCTCTTTGTTGCTCTTCTTTTGGCCCTTAGCCATGACACAGTCCCTTCCAAGGTTTGATGAGCGCGCGCGGCCCATGCGCCAGCGTGTCTGGCGGCGAGGAAGTCTTTGGGGTCAGACGCATCTTTTGGGGTGCGTATGGCAGCCCCGCGCAATGGGTGGGCCAAGCCGATCAGGGCGTGTCGATGACGCGCTGTGGGAAGGCTAACACAGCCGAGGGCATCACCCCTTGAAAAACGACAATCAGTCGAACTTTCGCGCCAAACCTTGCAAGCGTGGGCGGACCTTAAGGAACAGACGATAGAGCCGCTCTAACAGCCCAAGGATCGGCGGGGCCTTGGCCAGCCAGCCGAGCCAAGCCAAGAGGGGTAGGGCGCGCCACATGGCCGCAAAGGCGGCGGCCCCCGATACGATGGCCATACCCGCCTCTTGTGCGTGGAAGCGGGCCATCAGCTCTTGCGGATCAATCGGGCAACTGGCCTCAGCGACGCTCACAAAATCGATGGCGCCGCGATGGTCGAGGCGGCGCATCAGAGCGATTTCCCGCCGACAGAGCGGGCAGGTGTCATCGAACCAGACAGTGACGCGGGGCGTGGTCATGTTACTGCATATAGTCTGTAATGAGGACTGGGCGAGCTAAAGTCTAGGGAGACGAAACGGCGGTGGGTGTGCCCCAAGGTCAAGCATCGCTCAAGATTTAGCCTCGGAGTAGTCAATCGGGCAGTGGATTTACCCTGTACCCCGGCTTCGCCGGTACTTCCCCCTCTGGGGGAAGTGGCCCGAAGGGCCGTAGGGGGCCTTGTTTGCTGATCCCCCACATCCGTGTTCCCCGCGAATGCGGGGAGTTAGAACCTTTCACTCCGGCGCGAAGCGGCCGACTGGATCCCGGCCTTCGCGGGGAACGCGGCGCAAAGACATGGGATCAATACCCCCGCTCCCCCTCAAGGGGGAAAAGGGCTTTGTTCTCTCCATCGCGCACTCTTTCTCCCACCCCGCGACAAGGATTGTGATCAGCGCTGAAAGCGGCATACTGGACGCCATAATCTATTTAGCGGGAGGATTCTTTATGGGGCGGACAGTTTTGAGAGGCCTGGTTGGCCTGCTTGGTGTTTTGGGTCTGTTGATAACGTCACAGCTTTGGCTCAATCCCGCGGGTCCTGCGGCCAAGCTTGGTGTTGCGGCTATGGGCCCATTAGGTCTGGCGACGATCCGGGCCGATATGGGCGGGTTCTTTGGTGCGGTCGGAATCTTGGCCGTCTGGGCGGCCTTTAAGGGGCAGGGCAAGCTGTTGACGGCACCTCTGCTGCTGGTGGCCTTGGCCTTGACCGGTCGCGGGATCGCTGTGGCCATGGGCGGCCTGACCCCTGATATGGTCCAGCCGATAGTGACCGAAGCGGTGCTGGTCGTGGCCTTCGCGGCTGGTCGGCGGTTTATCTAAATTCAGGCGTAGAAACGGATCAATGGGCGCTGTCAGAGCTGGCAGTGCCCATTGTCTATTGGCACCCAAGGTGCAATTATAAGTCACATATCAAGCAGCCGCGCTAAGAGGGCTGTAGCGGAGGTGCGCCATGGCCGACCAAGATAGACCCAAATCCGATCGCCCAAAGATCGACCGTCGTTCGCTCCTCCTCGGGGCTGGCGCGGGTGTTGGCGGGGCCGTGGCCCTAGCGGCGGGTGGCGCAGCCATCAAGTCTGCGACCTCCTCGCTCATTTCGCCTGCCGCCCTACCGCCGGGCCAAGCGGCCAAGATTGGCAAGACCTTTAAGGATTCACGCCCGGCTGCGTCAGACGAGGTCATGGCCCCCAAGGGCGCGCCCAATGTTGTGGTCATCATCCTCGACGATGTCGGTTTTGCCGATCTGGGGTGTTATGGCGGTGAGGTCTCAACCCCCCATATTGACGCCTTGGCAAAGGGTGGTCTTCGCTATGTCAATTTCCGCACCACGGCCATGTGCTCGTGCACGCGCGCGGCCTTGCTGACCGGTCTAAACCACCATTCTGCGGGCATGGGCTGGCTGGCCGATGTCGATTCTGGCTATCCGGGCTATCGCGGCGACCTGACGCGCCAAGCCATAACCCTGCCAGAGGTCCTGCGCGATGCAGGCTGGTCGACCTTCCTGACGGGCAAGTGGCATGTGAACAATGCTGAGAGCAACGGCCCCAACGGCCCCTATCATAACTGGCCGACCCACCGGGGCTTTGACCGGGCCTATTGGTATCAGGGCCATTCCAGCGATCATTTCCACCCCGGTGCCCTTTTTGATGGCACGGCCCATGTTGAGGCGGGCGGTGAGGGCTATTATCTCAGCGACGATCTGGCCGAGCGGGCGACGGGCTATATCCGCACGCAAAAGCTGCTGGCCCCGGAAAAGCCCTTCTATCTACATGTCGCCTTTGGCGGTGCCCACTCGCCCCTTCAGTCTAAGCCTGAAGATCGGGATCTGCATAAGGGCCGCTTCGATGCCGGATGGGATGTGATCCGCAAGCAGCGCCTAGAGCGGCAAAAGGCGTTGGGCATTGCGCAGGACACGGTCGAACTGCCGCCCCTGTCCTTCGGTGCCGAGCCTTGGGACACGCTCAGCGCTCAGCAAAAGAAGGTCTATGCCCGCTATATGGAGGTCTATGCCGGGATGATCACCGGCGTCGACCGGGCCATTGGCAAGATCATGGCTGAGCTTGAGCACTTAGGCGTTCGTGACGATACGCTGATCCTGCTGTTCTCCGACAATGGTGCCTCGGCTGAGGGGACCACAACCGGCACGCCCAATATCTTTGCCCCCGCCTTTGGCCGGGAAGTGCCGATCGAAAAGGCTGCTGAGATGCTAGACCATATGGGCGAGGACGGGTCCTTCCCGCACTATCCCATCGGTTGGGCCAATGCCTCTGGCACACCCTACCGCCTCTATAAGCAATATGCGGCCTTGGGCGGCGTGGCCGATCCCCTGATCGTGTCTTGGCCAAAGTCGGTGGATGAGAAGGGGGCCTTGCGCCGTCAGTTTGTCCACGTTGTCGATCTCTATCCAACGGTCCTAGAGGCCTGCGGTGTCAAGCGCCCGGACCTCTATCTAGGGGAACCGCAAAAGTCGGTGGAAGGCGCCAGCATCCTTGGCACCTTGACCTCGAAGGAGGCCAAAACCCGCACCGAGCAATATTTCGAACTGGGCGGCTTCAGAGCCTATCAGGATGGCGATTGGCGGCTGGTCTCGGTCCATACGCGTGGCAAGCCCTATGAGGAAGATACCTGGGGCCTGTACGACCTGTCCAAGGACCCGAACGAGCTACACGACCTATCGGCCCAGCATCCGGACGTGGTCAAGAGCCTGATCGCTAAGTGGGATGCGGCGGCTGTGGCGCACAATGTCCTGCCGCTCGATGACCGGCCTTTGCTGATGAAGATGTCTCAGTCGCGCATGAAGAAGATGCGTAAGGTCTGGGATATTCGCCCGCCCATCGACCTGATCCCGTCAGATATCTCGCCCATCGTCTGCGGCATGAGCCATTCGTTCGAGGTGACTTTAGACCGCCCCAAGGGCGACGAGGATGGTGTTCTGGTAGCCCATGGCTCCAGCCCCGCTGGCTATGTGCTCTATGTTGATAAGGGCTATCTGGTCTATGAGAGTAGCCTCCTGCCGTGGGTCGACAAGATCACCTCGTCGGTCAAGCTACCCAAGGGGCCTTGCAAGGTCAAATATGTCCAGAAGATGAGGTCGCGGCCCTTCGACGGCAGCGGCGCGCTCTATATCAACGGGGCCAAGGTCGGTGAGCATGTCTTTGGCCGGGTTCTGTTCTCTCCCGGCTATGACGGGTTCTGTGTCGGGGCCGATCTCGGCAACCGGGTCTCTACGGCCTATGAAGGTCCCAACCCCTTTATGGGCAAGATTGAGCGCGTCCTGATCAATGTCGATACCGCGCCGATGAACCCGTTGGAGATCATGCGCTTCATGAATGAGATGAAGATCAAGGTATGAGCCTAGGGGCTTTGAGCGCGACCGCCAGTCGGGTTCTCATCCCCGCGGGGACCTATAGGCTGGGCTCAGACGCCCACTATGCCGAGGAACGACCCATCCGGTCCGTAGCGCTCAAGGCCTTTGAGATCGATATCCATCCGGTGACCAACGCCGCATTTGCCGCTTTTGTACAGGCGACGGGCTGGGTGACTCTGGCCGAGCGGTCTGACCCCTCAGGTTCGGGTATCTTCACCCCGAGCCAAGGCCCGATTGCCCTCGATGATCCTCGGCGCTGGTGGCGACATGAGGCGCAGGCCTGTTGGAAGTGCCCGCGCGGCACCGGAACGGACCTGACCGGTCTAGACGACCATCCAGTGGTCCATATTAGCCTAGACGATGCCAAGGCCTATGCCCACTGGCACGGCCTATCCTTGCCGACCGAGGCCCATTGGGAAGCCGCCGCGCGGGGCGGGCTGATAGAGGCACAATATGCTTGGGGCGAGACCTTCAAGCCAGATGGGCGGCTGATGGCCAATGTGTGGACGGGCACCTTTCCTTGGTTTCATTCACGCGACGAGGGTGCTGGAACCAGTCCGGTCGGCCAGTTTGACGCCAATGGCCATGGCCTGTTCGACATGATCGGCAATGTCTGGGAATGGACGCTCAGCCCGTTTGATCAGGCCTCTGGCTGCTGCACTCCGGATCAGGAGGGCGCGCTGGTGGCCTTGAAGGGCGGGTCCTTTCTTTGCGCTGCTGAATATTGCGAGCGCTATAGGCCTGCCGCCCGCATCGGGGTTAAAGCTGACACAACCATGGCCCATATCGGCTTTCGCTGTATCAAGACCCTATAGGCTAGCGCGCAGCCCCATCATGGACGGAGCGACGCAAGGGCTTGGGCGCGGCCCCCTTGGCCCAGGCCGTTTCTGCAGTCAGGAAGGGTAAGCGACCCTCCGGATCAAAGCCGATATCAGGCGGAGTTTCCGCCCAGAGGGGCAGCCACGCGCCCTCCTGTTCCAAACGGGCGCGCACAGTCTTGGCCGCCGCGAGCTCTAGGATCTGATAGGCGCTTTGCAGGTTTTTCAAACAGTGAACGCGATTAAGATTAACCGGCAGTCGGTAGGCCGCCCCTTCTAGGCTGAAGTCAAAATGACTTTGGCCTGCCCGTGCGGCGGCGGCATTGGCCGCGAGGCTTGGCAGATAGCTGGCCCCACAATCGCGCAGGATCGCAGACCAGTCCTGCGGCACCCCTGCGAGCAAGGGCTGGTCGGCCAACCGGTTCGCCTTGGCATTCCAGACCCTCGCCACCCATTCGAACACGGCCGGGGCCTGCTCGCGCATGATCCGGGCAGGGGTCGGGTCTAGGCTGAAATGGCGAAACATCGGCCCCATAAAGCCAAAATCAGCCAGCGTTGGGCGCTCACCGAGCAGGAAGGAACGGTCCTTTAGAATAGCTTCCAGCCAGACCAGATTGCGCAGATAGATGCTTTCGACATGGGAGCGATTGGTTGGCGTGATCCCATCGCCGCGGACATATTTGTCCTGCTGGCGTTTGGTGATGACGGCGGTACGCAGGCTGAGCGGCAAGGGCAGATTGCGCATCATTTCGGCGGCGATACGGCGGCCCATCAGGCGGCTATCGGTCTCATAGCTCCACCGATAGTGCAGGGCGGGGCGCCAGAGCCACTCGTCGGCATAGTCCTCGACCAGCAGGCTAAAGAAGCGCTGAACCGGATCGTGCGGGATGACTTCGGCGTTGGTGCGCTGGGTTTCCATCCAGCCGATGGTCGCGGTCGTGTCCGTCAGCCATCGGCCATCGGCCAACTGAACGGCGGGCATCTGGGCCATGCCCGTGGCCTTGGCGACCTTGCGCATGGTGCCAATATAGAGATCGACATAGTCAAACGGCATCTCGCAATAGCGCAGATAGGCCTGCAACTTGCCGGTGAAATAGGACATGTCGAGGCCATAGACGCTCATGCCGCTAAGAAGAGGGTTCTGGGTCATGGACCTATCCATCTGTGCAAACTGTGCTTTCGTTGACTCGACTATTGGCGCTATGGACGCCATTATCAAGACAATCAAATAGCGGGCAACCTGTGAGGAAAAATGACCGACTTCAAACTCTACGGCACACCCGGCTCGCTCTATACCAGCAAGGCCCGGTCCTATCTGATCAAGCAGGGCATTGGCTTTACTAACCATGCCGTGGGTGAGCCGCGTTTCCGCGCCGAGATCGTGTCTGCCGTCAATCGCTGGATCATGCCGGTGATGGAGACCCCGCAGGGCGAGTTTGTGCAGGACGGCTCTGACATTATCGCTTGGTTTGAAGCCAAGGGTCAGACGCGCTATCCCGCCTATCCTCAGACCCCGCGTCATAAGGTCATCAGCCAGATCTTCGAACTATTTGGCGGCGAGGGCCTCCTGCGGCCCGCCATGCACTATCGCTGGAACTTTGATGAGACCAACCGCGCCTTTCTGGCCAACGACTTCTCCGCCGCCTTGGCCCCTCCCGGTGCCGGACCCGAGGAGTGGGAACAGGTCTTTGCTATGGCCAGCGCTCGGATGCGCAAGGCGATGCGGAACTTTGGCGTGACCGCCGATACGATCCCACTGGTCGAGGCCTCCTATGAGCAGTTCTTGGACCTGCTCGACGCCCATCTGGCCCATTCGCCCTATCTGTTGGGTGGCCGTCCGACCTTGGGCGACTATGGCCTGATCGCGCCGCTTTATGCCCACCTTGGCCGCGACCCCTATCCTTTGGCCATGATGAAGAACCGTGCCTACCGCGTTTGGCGTTGGGTCGAGCGAATGAACAGCACCGACCATGACGCCGGCGAATATGGCGGTGCGAGCGGGGAGCTGTTTTCTAATGATGGCGTGCCAGACACGCTGATTGCGCTCTTGAAGTTTATTGCCGAGGACTATCTGCCTGAGATCAGGGCCAGCGTCGGATTCACGCGCCAATGGCTGGACAGCAAACCCGATCTGGTTGCAGGAACCAATGGTCTTGAGCGCAAGAGCGAGCGTATGGTGGGTCACGTCGAGTTTGAATGGCGCGGCACGCCCGTTCAGGTCGCGGTCATGCCTTACCGGCTCTATCTGCTGCAAAAGGTACAGGACGCGGCAGAAAGCCTGACCGGCTCAGGCCGCGCGGGCGTCGATGCCCTGCTCTCTGAGACCGGCCTGTCCGAAATGCTAACCCTGAAAACCCAGCGCCGGGTCTATCGAGACAATCACCTCGAACTTTGGGCTGATTTGGTCTGAAACAACGCTCCCTTCTCCCTTCTCCCTTCTCCCTTCTGGGGGAGGGGAACTAGCGCTCAACCTTTGGTCCCTTTCCCCTCATCCTGAGCCCGTCGAAGGACGCGGATGACAAACACAGCCCGTGCGCTCACCCATGCTTGGACCGTTCGCAAGGCTGCAGAGCGACGCCCACTGAGTGGGGTCGTTGATTGTTGATTTATTGACGCTTACGCTAAAAACTAATCCTGTGTGGGTCTGCCAGTTCCGGTACAGCCATTGAAGCATCGCCATATCCCCAATTCGGTGCTGGCCCTGATCCCTTAGCTTTTGGTGGGTTGTGGTGGTGGAGGAACGGGTTCGGCCCAGAACACCGTTCCAATCCCTCCATCCGTTGTGGCTCCATTTGTCGAACTCAAATTCGCGTATGAAGCCCACAGATTTTCCACCAAGGACGCCGTTCTAGCCTACTCTTACGCTGGCCAGATCTATCTTGGAGGGGTTGCGGATATCTTTGCCCAGGCGAGCATATCGATCGACTTTGAAGGTGACCGCTATCGCGAAGTCGTCATCCCGCTGAACAAGGCATAAGGTACTCCTGCCTATGCTGCGCTGCCATATGTGCTTCTATCGAACTCCAATGGTCGTTTGCGTTACGACGCCAACTTGAATGGTCAGTTGCCGGCGGTTTTCGGGGCCCGCCGGGCAGCATCATTGTCAGTGGCAGGAAGCCAGGCGGCATTTTTTGTCGCTCACAATGTGTCAGGAATCTATAACGACCCCAAAGCTCACCGAACGGCAGTCCTGCTGGCACAAAGGTCAGGTGTAATAGGATCCGTAACGGACGCATTTCCGCGCCTGACCACCAAAGAGGGGTTGCCGGACAATGGCGTCGATGCGCACGCGATGGCCGCTGGAGACATCAATGGCGACGGTTTGGCCGATATCCTGATCGGAAACTGGTCGGCTTTTGGAGGCGGATTTCCGCCGGTAATACTATTGCAACAGCCCGACGGGCGGTTCGCAGCAACAAACGATCCGTTCCTTGAGCGCCTTCTTTCGGTTCCGATGGTCAATCCCAAATCCGACGCAAACGAAGGCAACAATCTCCTTCTCGATCTCCATCTCGTAGATGTGAATGCAGACAGGTTTGCTGATCTGATTGCGGGGTTTGGTCATGGTTCGACGCCAAGTCTGCTCTTTATAAACAAGAATGGACACTTCAATTTCGATGAACGGATAGCGCTACCCCCGAGCGTCTATGGCATTGATACCAATCTTCACCTGGAGACAAAAAGTGCCGATTTGGACAATGATGGGGACCTCGACCTTCTGTTCCAGCACTCAAGATATGTTCCCGACTATGGGGGAAACTATCTTCAGCTTCTGCGAAATGACCAAGGCACCTTTACAGATATAACCTCGCTTGCTCTGCTTCAGGATGAAGTAGACATCAAAGCAGAGCGGTTAAACTGGTCGCCGGATTTTTTCATGCGGGACTTAGATGGAGATGGACTGCTCGATATCATTTGTGGATTGAGTAACGGTCGTTTACTGGTGTTTTTCAATCTTGGTGCTGAGCGTTTTACGCGGTTAACAACCAATCTTCTTAAAGGAGAGTGGGACAAACTTCTTGCAGTCGGAGACTTCAATGCCGATGGAAAGCAAGAACTGATCTATTATCAGGGTGGCGGATCTCTCAATAAAAAGGTTATATGATCAACGTTTACGATTTATATTTAAAAAAGCCCTAAATATATTCATTTTTCGTATTTGTGCAATATTTGTGAACTATATGCGCGCGGATACTGATCGCCGTCCACTGGGTTATTGTCAGTCCTCTGCGTTGCTTCGCTGCGCTCTCAATGACGCCTCAAGGAAACAGTGCCCCTACGTCGATGCGCGCCACTTGCCCCTTTGGGGGAAGTGGCGGCGTAGACGGGGTAGGGGGTTAGACCAGCTTCAGTTGGTCCATGAGGGCGGGGCCCTCCATGGCCGGATCGGAGAAGCTGTCCTTGCCGGTTTCGATCCGTCCGGCGAGACGGCGATGATAGTCAGGGGCCTTGGGGTTCGTGACCGACAGATCGTACCAGCCTGCGCTGGACCGCAGGGTCCATTGGGCCTTGGCTGTCCCTCCGGCAGGAACCGATAGATTGACCGGCTTTAGACCATATTCATTGGCCGTTATGGCAAGGCTAAGCGCCGCCGTGCCGGGATTACTGAGCGTCACGGTCAGGACAGGGCCCTTGGCCTCAGCATGGGTCGAGACGGTCGCCTCGCTGGCTAAAGCGGTACCCACATAGTGACGATGGAACCCATTGGGGCCAAGCACCCAAAGGTCGTGGGCGCCCGCAGGCCACTGATCGGCCAAGCTCTTTCCAGCCTCGACCGTATAGCGCCGGGGCGGCAGGTCTAGCCGCAAGCGGTCATAGACGTGGAACACGGCTGCCGCCTTGCCCACATTGTCAAAGCTGAGATGCAGCGCGCCATCCTCGGCACTGTCCTTGACCGCAAGGGCGTACGGCAGGGCGCGAGAGGGGCGAAGGCCAACGGCCTGAACCGGCGCGGTTGGGCTGGCAGGGGTCTTGGGTAGGGCCCAAGCCAGTAGGGCCTTGGCCTTAGCCGCATCCGTACCGGTCTCGGGCAGTTTGCTGGCGAAGGCGGCATCGTTGGGGGACTTGAAATTGAAGGCCGTTGTCAGGTCGCCGCAAACCGCGCGGCGCCAAGGTGAGATATTGGGCTCCATCACCCCAAACCGTTCTTCGAGGAAGCGGATCACCGAGGTGTGGTCAAAGACTTGGGAATTGACCCACCCGCCACGGCTCCAAGGCGAGATGATGAACATTGGCACGCGTGGGCCAAGGCCATAGGGGCGGCCCATCAGGTGGTCCCGCTCATATTTGGCTTCGGTCGCGTTGCGGACCAGATGATATTCGCTGGCTGTATCCACCGTGGACGCACCGAGCAGGGCCTCAGGATTGGCGGGATCGCGCGACGGCGGCGCGGGTGGCGGCGCATGGTCGAAGAAGCCGTCATTCTCGTCATACATCAACAGCAAGACGGTCTTGGCCCAGACCTTGGGGTCGGCCGTCAAGGCATTGATGACCCGGGCTGTATAGTCAGCGCCTTGAGCCGGGCTCGATGGGCCGGGATGCTCCGAATCCTTGGCTGGGGCGATGATGTAGGACACCTTGGGCAGCTTGCCGTTCAGCACATCTTCATGCAGCCCATCAAGGGTGCGCGTGCTCATGGCCAGCTCTTTCAGGACAGGATCAGAGCCCGGCGCGTCGGCATGGGCTTCGCGGAAGGCCTTGAAGCCCGCCAGAGGATTGTCGGTAAAGTTGTCGGCCATGTCCTGATAGAGCCGCCAGCTAATGCCCGCCGCCTGAAGACGCTGAACATAGGCGGTCCAGCTGTAGGACTCCGGCGCGCCGCCCTTCTCGACCAGATCATCGTGCGAATTGGAGATCGAGGGGCCGCCGTGGGTGCCAAGACCGTCATTGGTCCCGGTCCAAAGGAACAGGCGATTGGTATTTGTGCCGGTGTGGATCGAGCAGTGATAAGCGTCGCAGACCGTGAAGGCATCGGCTAGGGCATATTGGAAGGGAATGTCGCTGCGGCGATAGTGACCCATGGCGTGGGCCTGCTTAAACTCTGGCCAGCGGTTCATGCGTCCTTCGTTCCAAGCCTCTTGCGCGTCAATCCAGTTATGGGGCGTGCCCGCCACGCGCATCAGCTTGAAGCTGTCGGCCGTATCCAGCACGAAGGGCGAGATCAGGGGCGGGGTCGACTTGGCCCTATCATCGCGTTGGGTCCAGTTGGTCTTACCGGTTAGGCCAGGCGCATCAGGAACGGGGATAGGGAATCGGTCGGCAAAGCCGCGCACGCCGTTCATTTCACCGAAATAATGATCGAAGGAGCGGTTCTCTTGCATGAAGATCACCACATGCTCGACATCGGCCAAGGTGCCGGTGCGGACATGGGCATCAATGGTCATGGCCTTGGCGATGGAGGGTGGCAAGGCCACGCCCGCCGTGGCGGAGAGCAAAAGGCTGCGGCGATCAATCTGCGTCATGGTCGGCTCCGGTTCGGTCCAGAATGGCCAATAATTTTAACCCCACCTTATAGCAGATAGATGACAAACTAAGGGCGGCAACCCTTTTGAGTGCCGCCCCAGTTCAGTCTTTTAATTAGGCGACCAGCATGGCTTCAAGGCGACCGCGGATGATCTGCGTCGATTCCAGCATGATCCGGTCCATCAGGTCTTGGCAGGTTGGGATGTCGTGGATCAGGCCCGCGACCATGCCGCACGACCATGCGCCAATTTCCATCTCGCCATTGAGCATGATGCGCGGATAGATTCCGGCAACCTCCTCGGCGATATCGGCAAAGGTGATGGCCGAACCGAGAGCCTTTTCCTTGGCCAGTAGCTTTTCAACGCCCGCATTGGTCAGGACGCGTTCGGTGTTGCGCAGGGAACGCATGACCAGACGGGTATCCAGTTCCGAGGCATTGAGGATGGCCTGCTTGACGTTCTCGTGAACCGGGGCTTCCTTCGTCGCGATGAAGCGGGTGCCCATGTTCATGCCATCTGCGCCCATGGCTATAGCGGCCACCAGCGAGCGGGCATCGGCCATGCCGCCGGATGCCAAGAACGGGATCTTCAGCTCGTCTGCGGCGCGGGGCAGCAGGATCATGTTGGGCACATCATCTTCGCCGGGGTGACCGCCGCACTCAAAACCGTCAACACTGACCGCGTCGCAGCCGATGGCCTCAGCCTTCAAGGCGTGGCGAACAGCGGTGCACTTATGAATGACCTTAATGCCGGCCTCTTTCAGGCCTGGCAGCCACTTGGCGGGATTGTTGCCCGCCGTCTCGACGACCTTGATGCCGCCGTCGATGATCGACTTGATGTAGCCTGGATAGTCAGGCTGGTTGACCGAGGGCAGGAAGGTCAGGTTTACGGCCAACGGCTTGTCGGTCATCTCCTTGGCCTTGGCGATTTCTTTGGCCAGAGCCTCCGGCGTGGGTTGGGTCAGGGCGGTGATGGTTCCGATGCCGCCGGCGTTGGAAACGGCTGCGGCCAGTTCTGCAAAGCCGACATAGTGCATACCGCCCTGCATGATGGGGCGCTCAATTCCGAACATTTCTGTGATGCGAGTTTTCATAAATTTCTCCCTGCGCGAGCCTGCTTTGGACCGACCATAGCACCCCGAAATAATTGGGAGAACGATCAATTATTCAGAAATTGTGGGGTGGAGACGATAAAATGTCTCAACACGCTCTCAAAGCGCTGCGCTGAGGGTTAGCTTCACGGAACGCGGTGAACCGGGGGTAATGTTGTTATTGTTGTGGGCCGAGGCGAAATAGCCGACGTCGAATAGGTTCTCAAAGTTCACTTGAGCCTTCAGGTGCGGGTTGACCCGCCAATAGATCGCCCCATCGACGCGGCTATAGCCGGGCAGGGTAACGCTATTATCCGTCGAGGTGAATTGGGCGCTGCGATGCAAGAGGCCCAATCCCAGCCCAATGCGGGGCGTGACCTCCACCCGGTTCCAAAGAGACAGGGAATGTTTGGGAAGTTGAGCCAGCCGCGCACCGGCCTTGGCCGTCGCCGATTGGGTCTGGGTGATCTCACCGTCTTGATAGGCATAGCCTCCGGCTATGGTCCAGCCCGGACGGACGGTGCCATTGATACCCAACTCTAGGCCGGAACTGTCTTGTCCATCGACGAGGATCATTTGCGTGGGGTCAATAGGATTGGAAACCGCGACATTGGTTCGCTCGAGCCGGTAGGTCGCTAAGGTCAGGGCGAGGTTTGGCCTTGGGTCCCACTTGATTCCGACCTCCTGATTACGAAAGGCTTCGGGCTCTAAGGCGCTGTTGGCCAGGGTTAGGCCTGCCAGCTGATCACCCGCGCGGGGCAGATAGGACTGGCTATAGCTGGCATAGAGCGAGAGGTTTGGCTGCGGCTTATAAATCAGGCCTGCGCGAGGCGACCAGAGCCGGTCCTCGGTGGAGATGACATTGCCATTGCGGTTGTTGCGCAGGCGCATCTGAAACTGATCGTAACGCAAGCCGAGGACAGCGATCCAGCGGACGTTCAGATGGATCTGATCTTGGAAATAGACAGCCGCCGTCTGCGCAACCCCTTGATTGTCAGCGTCGCTGGTGCTGGGCCGAAAGGAAAGGGACGGGGTGACGGTCGGACGGCTGATGGGCACCATCAAGGTTGTGACGTTTGGCCCGATGTCGCTGAAATAGCCGGTGGTGCGGCGGTTATCGGTAAGCTGTCGGCTCCATTCGATCCCGGCTAGCAGGGTATGGTCAAGGCCTCCAGCCTTGGTTTCCCAGGTGAGATCGCTCTGATGCAGAAGGTTTTCCCGCGTCGTGGCGTTGGCATAGGCTGACAGAGCCACCGATGATCCGTTTACGCTCACAGCGCCGGGATAGAGGTTTTGATAGGCCTTGTCGTAAGCCCCAAACCGCGTGGTGCTGTGTAGGCGCGCTGAGCCACGGTGATGATCGAAGACCACCTCACCGACATTGAGGGTCATGTCGGTCGGGCTCAGGCTGGGGCTGCCAAAGAAGGTTGAGGGAGCTGTGTCAATTGGGCGCCCCCACAGGGAGGGAATGCCCCGGTCGGTCACCATTGCGTAGGTGAAGTGCTCATAGCTTAGCCGCAGGGACGAGTGATCGCCCCATCTTGCCAGCAGGGTCGGGTTTATGCCCGAGCGCTGGCTGTTCACCCCGTCACGGAAGCTATCGGTGGTTTCAGACAGTCCTGTGAGTCGCACGGCAAGGTTCGGGCTGATGGCCGATTTCAGATCCGCGGTTGCGCGTAGCTGGTTCCAACTTCCGCCGGTAACGGTCAGTGCGGCGCCGACCGTCCCGTCGGCCTGACGGGTGACGCGGTTGAGAACTCCGCCGCCGCCGCCGCGGCCAAAGATCATCGCGTTTGGCCCGCTCAAGGCCTCGACCCGCTCGATATTGTAGAGGTCTCGGAAATATTCGACATCGTCGCGCAGGCCATCGACCAAGAAGTTCGCGGTCGAGCTAACGCCGCGCATGATCGGGGCGTTGCGGTGTCCCTCACCCTGCGCCATGCCAACGCCGGGCATATAGCGCACCGCCTCGCTGACCCCCTGCATGGCCTGATCCTCGATCTGGCCCCGGGTAATGACCTGCACAGCCTGCGGCGTATCGATAAGGGCGACGGAGGTCTTGGTGGCCGAGACGATGCCTAGCTGGAGGTAGGTTTGGGACGAGCCGGTGACGACGACTTCGGCAATATCCGCGTCCGATGCCCGAGCAAGACCTGGGATAGTCAAAGCAAGAAGCGCCAGACTTGCAACGCCTATCGGGCTTGGGGAATTAACGCGACGCGGGGCGAGGGTCATGATCGATACCTAATTGAGTTTGCGACGCGTTATTAACTCGACCGCCCATCTGCTGTCAATGATATTGCGAGTCATTCTCAATTAGAAATTATGAAGAAGGGGTCATGAGGTCTAGCGGTCGCCAGGGACCGTGAGGCTACGTGAAGCCTACTTGCCAACGGCGCCGGTAATTTCTTTGATCAGGGCCTGGACGGGAGCCTTGCCGCCGACGGACCAGATGAGCTTCAGGTGCGCGAGCGTGTCGGCTGCAGGACCCTCAAATTTCCAATCACATCCATCGAAGCGGCACTTCTTGAAGTCGGGCAACTCACCGCCGCTATAGACCATGCGACAGTCGCGGAACTCGCACTCGTAGAAGCTCTCGCCGTCGAGGATAACCGTTTCGTGGTTGAAGATGGTCGAGGACTGCATGGGGGGACCTATTCGTCGTCGTCGGAGGTCGGCTCTGATCCCTCGCCGGATTCAGCGCGCTCACGTTCGCGTTGCTCGCGCTTTTCGGCGGCCTTTTCGGCGGTCTTGATGGCCTTCAAACGCTCGCGTTCCATGCGCTCGAAGGAGTAGTTGGGTTTACGCGCCATTTCAGCGATCTCCTCGAACGATGGACTGTTAAACTCAGAGCGAGCGGTTTTGCGGGGCCGTCAGTAGACCGGCCCGTTACAGCAATTCCCGGATTACTATCGGTTTAGCGTCGCGCCTTGCGGGCAGCGTAACGCTCGTCGCGCTTAGCCTTTTGCTCGGCCTTGGTCAGGGCCTTGCGTTCCTTGCGTTCGCCGCGCTTGGCGTCCAGGGCGGCGGCCTCAACGGCCTCCTCCTCGAGACGGGCAGCTTCCTTGGCATCGGCCGCGGCTTGAGCAGCGATGGCCTTGGCGTCAGCACGTTCTAGACGCACGCGTTCCAATTCCGCGGCACGAAGAGCTTGGCGCTGATCGAACAGGGGATCGGTGACGGCGGGCTTCGGTTGAAGTTTAGCCAGCAGGGCTTTCTTAGCTTCCGCAGCGGTCTTTTGCCGATCTGCGAAGCCGGTGTTCAGATGTTTGGACATGTTGCTTTCAAAGGTGCAGGCCGAGGCGCAGGGGCTATTCGGGCTGCGCGGGCTCTATTTCTTCGGGTTTTTCGGGCGTCGCTTGAACGACGGGCTTGTAGGTCGCGGCGCAGATGGCCTCGAGGTGGCCCTTGAGTGAACGGGTCGCCAGCAGGGCGTCGACAGCACGGCAGCCGTCAGCCTTCAGGCGGTCCTTCAAGGTGTTCAGGTCACCATATTGACCCGAGCGGGCCAAAACATATGCACGTTCAACAGTAGACATAATCTTCGCGTCCTAAAGAATACAGCCGTTCTGGGGTTAGCCAGCGGAGAGCTGGCCGGCGGACATCTTGCCGCTGCGTTGATCACGTTCCAATTCATAGGTCAGCTTTTGGCCCTCGTTCAGTGAGCCTAGGCCCGACCGTTCTACGGCTGAAATATGAACAAAAACATCTGAGGTACTATCATCGGGTTGGATGAAGCCGTAGCCCTTGCTGGCATTAAACCATTTCACAACGCCAGTGGCCATCAGAGTCGCCTTTCGAGTGTCAATATTCGCACCATCCCCGGGGGACGGGCGATCAAACGGTCGTGAAGGATCGTGGAAAGCTCGGGAGCTCGATCCGAAGAGCAAGCAAGGAGAGCGGCCGAACCATAGCGATATTCGATTTGATCATTATGCCACAAATCCCTCATAAATCCAATGAAAATGCGGCCTGCGACACTGTTACAACTCCGGCTGGGTCGAAAAGTTCCCCAAATGAGGAGCTGACGTTGCGTCTTTGCCCGTTTCAACCTGATTGGGAGGCCTAGCTTTTTGAGGCCACTCCCCTATTTTGACGGCTCGAGAACTGCATCTGCGTTCACACCTCCAATCTTTAGGACCTGTCCATGTTGATATTGCGCCGTTCGGCCCTGCTTGCCGCCCCGATGGTTCTGGCTCTAGCGGCCTGCGCGCCCGGCGGTGCCTTACCCGTCGAGAATGGTTTTGGTCCTAACCCTGTTTTGCCAGCGGCCAAGAAACAGGCGCTGCCTGTCGTCAAGATCGCTAAGGTCGTCGGCTGGGCTGCGGGCGAAACGCCAAAGGCCGCTGAAGGCCTGAAGGTTGCGGCCTTTGCCAGTGGGCTGGACCATCCGCGTTGGCTTTATATGCTGCCCAATGGGGATGTGCTGGTAGCGGAGACCAACGGACCTGAGCGTCCCGCGGACTCTGCAGGGATCAAGGGCTGGATCGCAACCAAGATCATGTCATCGGCGGGGGCGGCGGCCAAGAGCCCTAACCGGATCGTGCTTCTGCGGGATGCGAATGGCGATGGCGTAGCCGAGGTCAAGACGACCTTTCTTACCGGCCTGAACTCCCCCTTCGGCATGAGCCTAATTGGCGACACGCTCTATGTAGCCAATACCGATGCGGTCATGGCCTTCCCCTATGTTGCGGGTGAGACCAGCATCACCGCCAAGGGGCGCAAGGTCGCCGGTCTACCGGGCGGTCCGATCAATCACCATTGGACCAAGAACATCCTCGCGAGCGTCGATGGGGCCACCCTCTATGCCACCTCCGGCTCCAACAGTAATGTTGGTGAAAATGGCATGGAAGCTGAGGTCAATCGGGCTGCGATCCTCGCCATCGACGTCAAAACCGGCGCGACCCGTATCTTTGCCTCAGGCATTCGCAACCCTAACGGCTTGGCTTGGAATCCTCAGTCGGGTGCCCTGTGGACCGCTGCCAATGAACGCGATGAGATCGGCAACGATCTGGTGCCCGACTATATGACCTCAGTGAAGGAGGGCGGCTTCTATGGCTGGCCCTACAGCTATTATGGTCAGACCGTCGATAGCCGCATCAGCCCGCAGCGGCCTGATCTGGTGGCCAAGGCGATCAAGCCAGACTATGCGCTTGGGGCTCACACCGCCTCGCTGGGCCTTGCCTTCTATCAGGGCACGGCCCTTCCGGCCTCTTTCGTGAACGGTGCTTTTATCGGGCAGCACGGGTCGTGGAACCGCAATCCGGTCAATGGTTACAAGGTGCTGTTCGTGCCCTTTAAGGAGGGTAAGCCGGCCGGTGCTGCGCAGGACGTCCTGACCGGGTTCTTGAATGACAAGGGCGAGGCACGCGGTCGTCCTGCAGGCGTTGCGGTCGACAAGGCGGGCGGCGTTCTGGTCGCTGATGACGTCGGTAATGTCATCTGGCGCGTGACTGCGAAGTAGGGCGCTCAAGGCGACTTTCGTCCTTGCGCGATTTTTCCTTCCCATAACGTGGGGTAAGGCCTTCTATTGAAGGTCTGCAACGCTCCGTCAGAGGGCGTGCCCGGGTTATGGAGGAGGATGGTCGTGGAAAATGTAGTCGATATGGCGGTGCTGTCCGCTTGGATGGACGCGCAAGGTCTCGGAACTGGGCCTCTTCAAAATGCCAGCCTGCTGACCGGCGGTACACAAAATATCCTTCTCAAATTTACCCGCAGCGGGCGCGACTATGTTCTGCGCCGCCCCCCGCCCCACCTGCGTGAAAACTCCAATGAGACCATGCGCCGTGAGGCCAGGGTGCTGGCGGCGCTGGCCGGATCGGACGTGCCCCATCCCGGTCTGATTGCCGCCTGCCCCGATGAGACGGTGCTAGGGGCGTCTTTCTATCTGATGGAGCCGATCAATGGCTTTAATCCATCGCAAGGCCTGCCCGCGCTTCATGCGGGCTCTGAAACTATCCGCCGGCGTATGGGACTGAGCATGGTTGAGGCCATCGCCTCGCTGGGCGCGCTTGATTATCGTGCGCGCGGCCTCGACGGGCTGGGCCGTCCGGATAACTATCTGGAGCGTCAGGTTCAGCGCTGGCAGAGCCAACTCTCATCCTATGAAGAACATGCTGGATGGACCGGTATCCAGGCCCTGCCTGATGTCGGCCGCATCGGTCGCTGGCTTGAGGCCAACCGTCCCTTGACTTTTGAGCCCGGGATCATCCATGGCGACTATCACCTGTCCAATGTCATGTTCCGCTTCGGCAGCGGTGATCTGGCGGCGGTGGTGGACTGGGAGCTGACCACCATCGGCGATCCCCTGCTGGATCTGGGTTGGCTGCTGGCCACCTGGCCTTTGGAAGATCGGCCCGATGATGCGGGCATCACGGTTCAGCCTTGGAAGGGCTTCCCCAGCGCGACCGAACTGGTCGATCACTACCGCCCCCTAACCCACCGCGATATGTCCCATATCGAATGGTACGGCGTCTTGGCCTGCTACAAGATGGGCATCATCCTTGAAGGCACCCACGCGCGGGCCTGCGCCGGAAAGGCGACCAAGGAGATGGGCGATCGCCTCCATGCCCACACCATTTCGCTGTTCGAGCGCGGCCTGCGCTGGATCGGTTAGGCCTCAACAAGGATCAATCCAATGAACGACACAGATTTTACCGGCAAGACCGTCCTCGTGGTTGGCGGATCGAGCGGCATTGGCAACGGTATCGCCCATGGCTTTCGCGAGCGCGGGGCACGCGTTCATGTTTGGGGCACGCGGGCCAAGGCCAGCGACTATGATCCGGCGGATGGGTCTGACCTGACCGGGCTCGGCTATGATTGCGTCGATGTCGGCGATCCGGACGCGATTGAGGCCGCTCCGCTGCCCTTCGACACGCTCGACGTTCTGGTCCTGTCTCAGGGCACGGTGGTCTATGGACGCGGCGAGTTCGAGCGTGAGGGGTGGGACAAGGTTGTCGCGGTCAATCTGGATAGTCTGATGCACTGCTGCCGCAAGTTTCAGCCTCAGTTGCTGCTCAGCCAAGGCGCGATCACCATTGTCAGTTCGATCTCGGGCCTCGGCGCCAACCGTGGCAATCCAGCCTATGCCGCCTCTAAGGCTGGCGCGATCAGCCTGACCCGCACCCTTGGTCAAGCTTGGGCTCCCGACGGTATTCGCGTCAATGGTCTGGCTCCCGGTTTGGTCGATACCAAACTGACCAAGATCACCACGGAAAATCCCAAGCGTCTGGCTGGTGCCTTGCGCTCCATTCCCGCAGGCCGGATGGGTACCCCTGCCGATATGGCCGGTGTTGCTCTGTTCCTCGCCTCACCCTTGGCGTCCTATGTCAACGGCCAGACCCTCGTCGCCGATGGGGGTTTGAGCCTCTAGACGGGTCCTGAGCCGTGGCCAGTAGACGCGGAGGGATGGTATCTGCCCCCCGATCAAGACTGCGCTTGCCTGAGCCGTTCGCGACGCCTAGTCATCGGGCAACAACCAGATTTGGGAACAGACAGTCATGTTGGCAAGCGGCGATCGAGTGACGGCGGCGGTTTTGATCATTGGCGACGAAATCCTCTCAGGCCGGACTCAGGATACCAACCTAGCAGCCATTGCCCGCTATATCGGCACCTACGGCGTCGATCTGGCTGAGGCGCGGGTTGTGGGAGACATCCCCGAAGAGATTATCACCGCCCTGAACCATCTGCGTGGGCGCTATGACTATGTCTTCACGACCGGCGGCATTGGCCCAACCCATGATGACATCACGGCGGACTGTGTGGCCGATGCCTTTGGGGTGGCGCTCTATGAGCACCCTGAGATCATGGCGCTGCTGACTGGACGGTTTGGTGATCAACTCAATGCAGCGCGCAGGCGCATGGCGCGGGTGCCAGAGGGCGGAACCTTGATCAAGAACCCCGTCAACGGCCCACCCGGTTTCCAGATCGGCAATGTCTTTGTCATGGCCGGTGTGCCCCAGATCATGCGCGGCATGCTCGAAGATATTGGCTGGCGCTTGAAGGGTGGAGCCGTTGTCGTCTCGCGCACAGTTCGCGTCGAGGGTACGGGCGAGGGCACGCTTGCGGCGCCTCTGGAGGCCGTGGCCAAGGCCCATCCGGCCCTGTCGCTTGGCTCCTATCCGTTCTTCTCGAACGAGGTCTATGGATCCAATCTGGTGATCCGCGGTCGGAACCCGGCTGAGGTCGATAGCGTGGTCGATGAATTGATCGCGGCACTTGACGAAGCGGGCGTCAAGGGTGCCTACGCCGTCGCAGTCTAGGCTGCGCTATTTCACCAAACAGCCGATGCTCGAGGCCGATAGGGTTCGGCAGAAGGCTGCCGCTGAGGCGCGATCGGAGAAGCCGCCAAACAGGCCGCGATAGTAGGTCCGGCCCCCAACGACGGCTGTTTCGATCCGGAAGAGGCGACTGGCGCTGATTTGCGGCAGGCGCTGCGTCACCTGTTGGCGGGCTGTCTCAGCGCCCTGTGCGGATGTGGCCGCAACGATCTGAACCTCTGTCCCACCGACCTTGGCAGGCGTCACGAGGGGGGTAATGGGCTTGGCCGCAGCGACCGACGGGACGGGTTTCGAAACAGCGACCGGAGCCTTCACTGGGCTCGCCGCAGCCACGACAGTCTCTGGCACATCGCGCAGGGGGCGTTTGAAATCCGCACGGCAAATGGCATCGATGGCCTCGAACAGATAGGCCGTCTTGGGCGGTGTGATCCATGTACCGCTGCCGGCCAGAACCGTCACCTCGCCAGCGAGATTGGCTTTTGAATAGATCTTGGTTTGGTGGATCAGCGCCGATGAGGTTGTACAGTTGACGTCTAGGGTCGCCAGGCTCGACCGGCCCTGGATTACCTTGGTAAATTGAGGGGTCAGGGCCTCACCACGCAGTTCGGCGCCCTTGATGAAGCCGGTCACAGGATCGAGACTGCCCGACTGGGCGAAGCCGACGATCATATCTGCGCCGATTGAAATCACTTGCGCTGGGGCCAGAGAGGTGGCTGCCTTGAGCCACTTGCGGATCGCCTCGGGCGTGTGGGCTGTGGGATAGGCCTCCGTCACTACCGCCTTACTCGCGGCTATGCGAACAGAGGTCGATAGCTGTGGTGCGCCGAACGCGGTGGATGATGCCGATAGGGCCAGTACACTGCACACAGTGCTGAGCGCCTTGGTCATTTGGCTCTGCAAAGGGGTCATCTGCGTCGCGCGTCCGTCATTGTCGATTCGTCCCTGCGATGGGACCGCCTCTTTATGGCTTGCTCTCTCAAAAAGGCTAGGGCGTGGGGCTCAGTTGTCCAAATTCCTTGGGATTAAAGCGGGAAAGTGCGGGTTCGATTTGCCCAAGGCCGGTCATCTGCTAAAGCCATAGACGAGCCGGTGTTCTGTGGGGACGTGGCGGAATTGGTAGACGCAGCGGACTTAAAATCCGTTGACTTCGGTCGTCCGGGTTCGATTCCCGGCGTCCCCACCAGCAGACTAGGCCCGTTTAGGTTCCGGAGTCCTTATGTTGGGCATGGTCTCAAGCTCAGCAAGGGTCGATGTCAGGACTTCCAGGGTGACGGCCACGCTATGACCTTTTGGGGCCTGAATTTCCAAAAATTCACGATGTGCCCGACATCATTGAAGCTCTCACCGAGTTTTTTAAATAAAATCGGCGATTAAATCAGGAACTCTCCGAATTTTACCGGGTTACTATTGTATATAAACTCATTATGAGCCGTATCGTAAATCGACTGAATTTTGCCGACGTCGTCACAGAGCAAAGGAAATTTATAAGCAATCGTGTTTCGCATGCTTTCTATTTTCATTCGATCAGAATTTTTAGTGAATTCAACGGGATGAATCCTTCTCATCTCTCGAAATACTTTTTCAGAGACGGGGATAATTCTATTGATCTGCCATTTGTAGAACAGGATGGCCTTCCAGAAAAACAGGCCTTGGCGTTATTCTGGTTTCTCCATCTGGAGGGAGATCCGAAGGTTGTCAGTCACCGTTGCGGCCTCGGGTGAAAGCAATTTGTCGCGCAGGGTCCTGATCTTTGAGGTGGTCCCCATGCGTCGGACAGGTTTGCGGCTAAGTTAAGTTAGTATCGGTTGTTGGTTTCATGCCGCAAGTTTGAGTTCTGGCTCAGCCTGATCCGGGGTTAACCCCGGATCAGGCTGAGTTTCGATCTTAGAATATGCCTCATCTGGTGTGGCTCCGCCATGCTTTGAGTGAGGGCGTTCCGCGTTGTAGTAGGTGATCCATTTATTGAGGCCCGCGCGAAGCTCGCTGCCCGTTTCGAAGGCGTGGATATAGACACACTCATATTTGAGGCTGCGCCACAGCCGCTCGATAAACACGTTGTCCATCCAACGGCCTTTGCCGTCCATAGAGACTTGGATATTGGCATCGAGAAGCACGTCAACAAAGCCAGGGCAGGTGAACTGGCTGCCTTGGTCGGTGTTGAAAATGGCGGGTTTGCCATATATCGCCATCGCCTCTTGCAAGGCTTCGATGCAGAAGTCAGCCTCCATGGAGTTCGACAACTTCCAAGACAAAACCTTGCGTGTTGCCCAATCCATCACCGCGACCAGATACAAAAACCCTTTGCGCATGGGTAAGTAGGTGATGTCAGAACACCAGACTTGGTTGGGTTTGACGATCACCAAATCTTTGAGCAAGTATCTGTATTTCTTGTGTTTTGGATGTGGAATGGTCGTGCGCGGCTTTTGATAGATCGGCACCAAACCCATCTTGGACATCAGCCGACGCACACGTTTGCGCCCGACCAAATGGCCTTCACGGACCAGATGACGGGCCATCTGGCGCGAGCCATACCACGGCGTTTCCATGAACTGCTTGTCGATCATCGTCATCAGTTCAAGGTTCAGCGCGGCCTCAGGCATTGGCTTGTGATAAAGCCCAGACCTGCTAATCCCGACCAATCGACACTGGGCCACAATCGACAGCTTGGGGTGATTGGGCTCCACCATCTTGCGCCTCCGATCCACGCTCATCGACCGGAGGCTTTGACTAAAAAATCCCGCTCCACCACCAATTGACCAATCTTGGCGTGAAGCTTTTCAACATCGACTTGCTGGCTGGTCTCACCCGCTTCGGCTTTGCCCGAAAAAATACCCGCCATCCCGTCAACCGCTTGCTTACGCCAACTCGAAATCTGCCCTTGATGCACCCCATGCTTGGTGGCCAATTGCGCCAGCGTCAAATCGCCCTTCAACGCCTCCAAGGCTACTTTCGCCTTAAAATCTGCCCCATATCTCTTTCTCTTATTCATATCAGGTCTCACCCTTTTTCAAGATGATACCAGCTTAACTCCCTGTCCAAAATC
>JBBARR010000015.1:0-4097 GCA_040399645.1 Caulobacteraceae bacterium
CAGTGGGTGCGCAGCAGCAAGCCCTGCAGCAGCAGTACGACACCACGGCGTACAACAATTTCCTCGCGCAGCGCGACTGGCAGACTTCCCAGCTGGGGTACTACAGCAACATCCTGCGGGGTTTGCCGATCACGCCGAATACGACTACGTCTGCATCCGCACCGGCTCCGTCTGCCCTTGGGCAACTGGCAGGTGCGGGTCTCGGAGCCGCGTCCCTGTATAAACTCGCCAGCTAGGGGTTGAAGCATGTCCATTGCAGGCGCAGCGCCGTTCAGCCTTCAGTCTCCGGAGACGATTGCCAAGCAGTACGAAGGCAACAAGCAGAAGATCGCTCAGGCGGTCCAGATGGGGCTTGTGGACCCGACCGCTGGCACACTCGCCGGGATGTTCATCGACCGCATGCGGGCAGGAGCCATGCAGGAGCATGGCACGCCTCCCACAGTCGCGCAGCAGGTGCTAGGGGCTCATCCTCCCGCACCACCTGCCCCGCCTCCCGGCGGTCCTCCTGCGCCACAGATGGGTATGGGGGCTCCTCACCCCATGATGCCCGCTGCCGCACCTCCTGCACCGCAACAGGGGATGCCCGCGCCTATGGGAGGACCGCCGGTTCGAGCGGCTGACGGAGGCCTCATGTCCATCCCGATCCCCGACCAGATGTTCGACGAACCCAGTGGCATGTCCATGGCCCGCGGTGGTCTGGTGGCGTTCGCACGCGGCGGAGATACTGATGGTGGGTATGACGACGGGACAGTAGATTTTGCTCCGCAGGGTGATGGTGATGGTGATGGCGGAGGTGGCGATACGAGCCAAGATCACGCGCAGTACATGGCGGTACAGCGCGCCCGCGCTGTCCGCGAGGCTCAGCAGCACGCCTATAACATGGCACACAATGGCATTGCTCCGCCGCAGGCTCCGCCGCAGGCTCCGTCGCAGGCTCCTCCTGCCATGCCGCTTGCAAACCCAGCCTCGCACCAGTCTGGCCCGCAGGGTGGTCGCCCTGCATGGGCAGGACAGGCATCCCCCTACCTCACGGGTTTTCCCACCCAAGGCGACACATCCGAGGGTGGCATACTGCATCAGGCTCCCACCGTGGACCCCATGGCGCATACCACGCCGCAGTGGCTGCAGAACAACCGGGCAGGGCGAGCCGCCATTCAAAGTCCTCTGGCGGGGTTTTTGGCGGGGCGTGAAGCACAAGACGACGCCGCCAAGCCCGCATGGCTTCGTGGCGTGCAGGCTACTGATGGGACTAAGGCTACCGCAGATGTAGACCTCATGGCTGGCCTTCAAGGTGCGCTGGCTCGCCCCCTGCCGGGTCAACCCGGCGCTAACCCGGCTCAGGCCCGCGGTGGTCCGGGCGGCGGTGGTGGAGGTGGTGGCGGCAACGGGATTGGCAATCTCGCCGCTTCTGCGTCTTTCCGGACGCGTGGCGGCGGCCTGAACATTCCAGCTGCACCTATGGGCGTACACCCTACTCCCACGGCTGCGCCACCGATCCCCTCGTTGGATAAGAGCGTGGGCGACATGCAGCAGCTGCTCATGGACCCTCAGACGAAAGCCTACTACGACGGGCAAACGGATCGGCTGGACAAGCAGAAGAAGGAAGACCTCTGGACCTCTTTGGCCCAGATCGGCTTTGGTATGGCCGCCTCCAAGAACCCCTACTTCCTCGGGGCCGTGGGCGAGGCTGGCACCGCTGCCCTGCCCGGCATGCAGAAGGCTCTGTCCGACCGCCGCGCCGAAGAGAACGACTTCGCCAAGCAGCAGATGCAACTGCACCAGACAGGCGTCCAACTGGGCGTGCAGCAGCATCAGAACGACCAGCAGAACGCCACGCAGAACAAGCAGCTTGACCAACAGCTGGCTATTGCCAACGCCCAGATCGACGCCGCGTGGAAGGCAGCCATGCTACAGGCTAACACCACCATAGGTGCTGCCCGCATAAGTGCCTCGAAGGCCAATGAGACGGACTTCAAGTTCTCCGTGGAGGCCAAGAGGCAAGAGCTCATCAAGGGTGGGATGACCCCTGTGCAGGCAACGTCTCAAGCTATCGACAAGGTGTACGAGTCCATGGGGCTAAAGAACCCCCAAAAAGGTACCCCCCAGTTGGTTGGCTTTGGTGGGTCAAACGCCATCGATGCCCACTCCCTCCCGCAATAGGGGTAAGACATGGACGTTCGCCTGCCCAATGGCACCATCGTCACCAACCTCCCCGATGACATCACCCAGACCAAACTGAAAGAGCGGTTAAAGGCGGGCGGCCACGACGTCGAAAAGCTGTACCAATACCCAACTAACCCGCTGGGGGATGTGCCGCTTAAGTTTGGGCAGAGCGCGGTCGGCGCGGTACGCTCCCTGACTGACATCGCTGGCGCTGCCAACCCCGTGTCGCAGACCTTGCGCAAGGGAGAAGACGCGCTCGGCTCGCTGATCTCCAAGGGTCAGCAGCAGAAGGACGAGAAGGCCAACGCGGCCATGGACGTCGCGTCTACCAAGGGCCTCGGAGAGCAGGCCAAGGCGGCGCTGGGCAATCTCGCGCAAGACCCGCTTGGAGCGCTGGCGTCGTTCGCGGGTGGTGTGGCTCCTACAGTAGGCGCAGCCATACTGTCCGGCGGTGCTTCCGCGGGTGCAGAAGGTATCGCTGGTGGTGCCGAAGCTGCCGCTGCCGCAGCCAACGCCGCCAAACTCCGGGCTCTGGCGGGTACCGCGGCGCTTGGCGCGGCACAGATGACCGGTGCCACCAAGGGCGCGATTTACGATGTGGTGAAGCAGAAGCTGACCGCGGCGGGTGTAGACCCCGCAACGGCTGAGCACCGTGCACAGCTGGCCCAGAGCTATGGGGGTCAGAACACCGACCAGATCGCTCTGGGGGGTCTGCTGGGCGCCATCACGGGTGCCACGGGCATCGAGAACACGGTGATCGCCAAGAACGTCGCTCGGCAAATGGCGGGGAAACTGGGCCTTACCGCCGCGGCAAAAGCTGCCGCGATGGACACCATCGACCAAGGCATCAAGCAAGGTGCCGAACATACCCTCGCGCAGCGTCTGGGACTGGGCTTCGCCAAGGAAGGCGCTACGCAGGCCACCATGGGCGCTCAGGGTCAGGTGGCCCAGAACCTCGCTCAGACCCGCGAAGGCTATGCCACGCCGCTCATGAAGGGTGTCGGCTCCGCCGCGGTCCAGCAAGGCGTGCTTGGCGGACTGCTGGGCAGCGCGTTCGAGGCACCGGGCAAGAACCACACACCTGCCGACAAGGCGACCGCACCTGCCGCTCCGGAAACCTCCGCTGCTGTGGCAGAACTTCCGCCTACATTCGGCCCGTCGCCAACCTCGGACCCCGCGACCTATATCAACGAGTTCACCCGGCTCAAGGGGGCAGGACGAAGCGATGACCAAGCGCACACCATGGCTACCCGTGCCGCTGAAAAGGCTTATGTTCCGCCTGCGCCTGATGTCGCACCTGTTGCTGTGCCCTTGGAAGGAGCTCCTAATGTCGGAGGAGACGCACGAACTGCACCTCTCGATGGAGGACCTGTACCTAGCATTCCGGGTGATAGCGGGTTCGGAGCCCAGCCCCCCGTTACTCCCCCCGTCATTGGAGGCCCTGCAGCCGCCCGAATGGGAGCTACTGGCCGGGGCGCTAGCCCGCCTGATGTACGAGAAGGACCAGTCCGTCCTGCACTGACGCCGCCCATCGAGGCGGCTTCGGTTGCGCCCATCGTGCCTCCGCCCACTTTGCGTGAGCCGGTGGTCAAGCCGCTGCTTTTGAAGGACCACGTCGCCAATGTGCAGCAGGCCGCGGCGGAAGCCGGGCTCACGCCTATCCCGGCGCAGGTAACCAAAGCCGCCCGACTGATGCGAGATGGCGCGCACGATAACCCGCTGGAAGCCCTCGCAGAGGTGATGCCCAAGCCGAAGGAAGTGGCCGCCCCGCCGCTCGCCGTGGACGCGCCTTCCGCCACTGTGCCGCCTCCTGAGGTAGCCAAGGCCGCTGAGTTTCCGCCCATCGGCGCAGAGCCGCCCCCTGTGGCTCCTCCCGAGCCTGTGCGTGCCCCTGAGCCTGTGCGTGCCCCTGAGCCTGTGCGTGCCCCTGAGCC
>JBBARR010000015.1:4197-52389 GCA_040399645.1 Caulobacteraceae bacterium
CCTGAGCCTGTGCGTGCCCCTGAGCCTGTGCGTGCCCCTGAGCCTGTGCGTGCCCCTGAGCCTGTGCGTGCCCTTGAGCCTGTGCGTGCCCCTGAGCCTGTGCGTGCCCCTGAGCCTGTGCGTGCCCCTGAGCCGCCTCCTGAGCCTGTGCGTGTCCCTGAGCCGCCTCCTGAGTCTGTGCGTGTCCCTGAGCCTGCGGCTCCCCCAGCACCCGTGGAGCTCACCCCGGACGAGCACGCGTTCCTCACCAAGGAGAGCGCACGCGAAGAGCCGCTGGAGGTCACCAAGCGGGACAAGGACACAATCCACCTCAACGACGGCACGACAGCTAGCGTCACCAAGGGTGACTATGGTTGGGAGGTCACCGATCATGCTTACCCGCATGAGGCAGGGATAGCTGACCGAGTGCTGGACGGCCTGAGCCGCTCCGAAGCCGTCGAGGATGCGCCTCGGGTACTGGAGAACCTGCGCAAGAATACTGCCGAGAGCCTGTGGGAGAAGGCGGGCATCCATGACCCCGATGAGGTCACAAAGCCGGAAGCGGCGAAACCCCCCATCGAAGAACCCAAGACCCCGGTAGAAGCACCTGCACCTTCGGTGGAAGAGACCAAGCCAGTCGAAGAGCTCAAAGCCCCGGTCGAAGCGCCATCTGCACCTCCCGTCGCAGAAGCAGCTCCGTCCGTAGAGCCTGCGGCTAAGGAAGCATCCCCAAAGAAACTCACCGCCAAGCAGGCGCGTGAGGAAGCCGAAGCCCAGCTGGTGCGGGAGAAAGCCGCTCCGATGCTGGAGGGGCTGCCTATTGTGCCCGAGAACCCGACGTTGGGCGACGCCATCAAGGCGTCGAACTTCTACCATATCCAAGACGTGGTTCCCGATATCGTGCGGGACAACTGGACCAAGCGGATCGAGGCGGCGAAGAACAACCCCGGTGTGAACGTCCCCAAGCTGGTGGGTGATATCCACGACGCGGGTCTCAAAGCAATCATGGCCAACGCCAAGGCGCAAGTCGAGGGGGAGCGAGCCAAGGCCAAGACGGAGTCCCGGTTCATCGGCGTGGACGCCCGCCGCGCCGCAGCGGCAGACGAACTCGCTCGCAACCAGAAGAAAGCGGAAGAGACCAAGGCTGCTGCGGCGCAGCAAGCCCAACTGGTGCAGGAAGCCAAGGAGGCACAGGCTGCGGCCCGACAGAAAGACCTAGCGGAGCGTGAGGCTATTGGCCCCGTGGACTCCGACGAACGGCAGGGTAACGGCGACCGCCCGGCCAACGTCGGTGCGCGTGTCGAGCACGACCTTGCGGGCAAAGCCCCTCACGAAGTAGCCGCATGGCTGGTGGAGACCGCGCCGGATGGGTTCCGCAAGGAGGTCGCTACCAAAGTCGCCAAGCTGTTGAAGCGTCTGTCCGATGCCGGGATCAAGTACGACTTCGGCATTGAGCATCTGGGCGACAAGGTTCGAGCCCCCACGTCGCGGGGCAACGTCTACACCGAAGGAGGTATGGCTAACACCTACCATATTCGCATCAAGGGTGCGGATGTCGGTGGCTACTCTGGTGCCAACTACGAGACCGTACTGCACGAGATGATCCACGCGGTCACCATGGGTGCGCTGGCCGCGGGCAAGTACAAGGCATTCGAGGGGATGCAGGTTGGGCAGCTGCGCCGTGACCTGACAGCTGTGCGCAACGCTGTCGTGGAGCACTTCAACGAGCGGGCGAAGAACCCCGACCAGATGACTCCTATCGAAAAGGACCTGTTCAACGGGCAGAACTCCATCAAGAACATCGACGAGATCGTCGCGTGGGGTCTCACCAACCCGCGGTTCCAAGAGTACCTGAATACTATCCGCTACGACGCCAAGACCACGCTGTGGGGCAAGTTCGTGGACTCCGTCCGGAAGTTTCTGGGTATGGATGTCGGGTCTAACTCGGCGCTGGCGGAGGTGCTGCGGCAATCCGAGAAGCTGCTGTCCCTCAAGGGCGAGGAGCTTGCCCCTGCCTATGACGAGCGGATGAACAACAAGCCCCGCACACCCGTGCAAGAGGGGTCCGCGGAACAGGCCGAAGCCGTCCACGAACAGGACGACAAGAACTCCGTTGGTATGGAGAAGGCGCTGATCTCGGCGGCTACCGCGGCACATCCGGGGACGAACCCATTGGAGAGCGCCAAGGGCTTTGCGCAGGGTGTGGGTGAGGCCATCTCGTCCCGCGACGCCCGCCGCATCGTGAGCAACGACGTTGTCCGCAGCTGGGACGTGAAGGCGACCAAGTTCTGGATGCCCATCCTGCCTACATCCGCGATCTTCGACTGGGCAGCCAAGACGGTACCAGCGTTGCACGAGGTCTCGAAAATGGTTGAGAAGATGTTCGCGGAACGTCAGACCATGAAGGGCTACACGGACAAGATCGACAAGGCCATCGAGACGTTTGCCCTCAAGTACGGGCAGAAGACGCTCGCCATGATGCAGGCGCTGGCCCGGATCAATCAGGTGGATGTCACCCGGCATGCGAACTTAGAGGCCGCCCTAAAGGACGACGTGGTGATGCGCACGTATGGAGAGGCGCTGGCTGAGCCGCTGATCACTCCCAATGAGCGCAAGGAGTTCACCGCCGTGGTGAAGCAGCGGGCGCAGGAGCTCCGAGAGACATACCAGACGTGGGAGGCGCTGGGGCAGCAAGAGGGTGGCCAGAAGCTCTACGAGATCATGCGGCAGTACCACAAGGACTCCTACGAGCTCATGCGGGCCACGCTGGACGAGAACATCAAGCGCCTCGGCCTGCCGGACGCCGTGACCAAAAAGCTGATGGACCGCATCCGGCTGTCCATGGAGACCTCGAAGGAAGATAAGAACCGCTACAACCGGGTGAGCGCGGAGGAGATGCCGGACGAGTATTCTCCCTTCAAGCGGTTCGGGAAGAACTACCTGCGCGTCAAGGGGCATGAGGCACTACCGGATGGCTTCTATAGCCGATACGACACCGTGCAGGAGTTGGAGCACGCCAAGCGGGCCATGGCCGACTACCTCGGCACCACCGTGCATGAGGCAAGCCGAAGCGGTGTTTTCCAAGAAGGGTACGACGCCGATGTCTTCAACCAAGGCACGGCTGCGAACGAGTCCTCAAAGCTGCTGAAGGACTTCTTCTCGGTAGTGGATGACAACGTCGGGACCGGCAAGAAGCTGGACGAGAAAGCTGCGGCAGACCTCAAGGACCAGTTCTACCAGCTGTACCTGCAATCCCTGCCTGAGCAGTCGATCCGCAAGATGTTCGTGCACTCCAAGAACGTGCCGGGTTTCAGCACCGACGTGCGCCGCGTGTTCGCTTCCACGGCGGACATGTACACCAACCAGATCACCAAGATGGCCTACGCCCCCCAGATCGACAGCCTGCTGTCCGGTGCCCGCGAGATGCTGACCAACCCGCTGGGTGAGGAAGGTGCGCCGACCTCCGAGGAAGCTGCCAAGGCTAACATCTTTGTGGACGAGGCAGTCAAGCGGGTGGACGACATCATGGCCCCGAAGAAGCAGGGTCCGATTGCCAGCTTCCTGAACCGGGCGGCGTTCACGATGTTCCTGACCAGCGCAGCGACTGCAGCTACGCAGTTCTCTGGTATCCCGATCCGGGTGTTCCCCAAGCTATGGGCAGACCACGGCATCGGCCCAGCGGTCAGCATGCTCGCCAAATACATGAACGTCTTCCAGTCTGTGGGCGGCTGGTCGAAGGAAGACGTCTTGGGGAACAAGTCTTTCAAATTCCCCACCGTTGGCGACTCCGGACTGATGAACAACCCCCTGCTCAAGCGTGCCTATCAGGCAGGTATGGACCGCGCCGTGTATGGCACGCTGCTCCATCAGATACTGGGCAATCGGGCTACCCCCAAGGAGGGTTTCGAGAGCGCTGTGCACCAAGGGGTGAGCAAGACCTATGGTATCATGACGGCCATGTTCAATACGTCGGAGTTCGTGAGCCGCGAGATGAGCTACATGGCGGCGTTCGAGTTGGAGCACAAAAAGGCGCTCAAGTCGGGGCTGAAGGGCGAGGACGCGTTCCAGACCGCGGTGGACAAAGCTGTGGAGTCCACCAAGCACTCTCTGGGCAACTACAGCCAGTTCGAGGTCCCCCGCGGGGCCAAGAAGAACGAAATCACGCGGGCAGCGTTCCTGTTCAAAATGTATGCGGTCAACCAGACCAAGTTCTTCGTACAGAACCTCTGGAAGGCCACGTTCCAGAAGGGCGTCACCCCAGCGGAACGCTTCGCCGCTGCCAAGGAGCTCACGGCTGTGCTGGCCATGGGTGGCCTGTTCCACGGCATGACCGGCATGCCGCTCTACAGCCTTGTGACGATGGCAGCTAGTGCCGCGCTGAAAGGGGCAAGTGCACGGAACCCGAACAACCCGGACGACCTGATGGCGTACGACACCGACTACCAGTTCCGACACGAGTTCATGCCCAAGTACTTCGGCGGCACGGTGTCCGGTTTGGATGGCAAGCAGCACTCGTGGGCGGACATGTTGACTACCGGGGTTGTCCCGCAGCTGACCAACATGAACATCGGCTCCCGCACGTCGTTCGACAACATGTGGTTTCGCGCTGGGAAGCCGGGCAAGGACTGGGGCGATACAGCTGCCAACTGGGTGATCGCCAACATGGCTTCACCGTCCATGGCCGAGGGCTACCTCAAGGGTGTACAGGACATCTCCGAGGGCAATGTGGAGCGTGGTGTCGAAGGGGTGCTTCCGGCGTTCTTCAAGGGCAGCTTGACAGCCCTCCGGCTGGCCTCAGAGGGCGCTGAGACCCGCGGCGGCGACAAGGTAATGGGTGCAGATGAGATTGGCGGGCTTGGGCTTGCTGGGCAGGCGCTGGGCTTCCAGCCGACGAACCTAGCCCTGCGTCAGCAGCAGGACATTGGTATCACGTCGCAGATCAAGAACATGGCGAACGAGCGCCAGAAGCTGCTGGAAGCGTTTAACGCTGTCACGGTGTTCCCTGAGCATCAGGACTATGAGAAGGCACAGGCTGCGGCGCAGAAGATCGTGGAGTTTAACCAGCGTTACCCCTACCCGCAGGTGCAGATCAGTCAGGACACGATGGCCAAGTCACAGCGGACCTACTGGATGAAGCACATGATGACGGTGCAGGGGGTGGCCACGACGCGGAAGAACATGGGCTACGTGCTGCCCGCGATCTACGACCAAGAGGGGCAATGAAAAAACCCCCGGCGCATGTCCCGTGCGCCGGGGGCCAGATCAACCAACCAACCGAGGAGCAACCCTCAGGAGCGTTTTACCTATATCCGCCAGACTCGGCAACCCCTGATGCCGTTCTCGATGGTGATCTTGGTGACGGTCTTGATCCGAAACTTCTTGAAATAGTCCATGAGTTGCGTGCGCACGGCGGTGCCATCGAGGCACGGTATGAATATCGACGTACCGCGACGGAACGCCTTGATGTTGATGTCGTAGCTAACCTTCTCCACCAGCATCGGCTTCTTCCGCCTCTTTCCCCCCGATGCCCATGGCCTCCTCGAACTGAATGAAGCTGCTGCTGCTGCAGTCGATGACGATGCAGTACACACCGGGGGAGTTGATCTTCATCCCCTTGGACATGCGCTTCACCATAGAGGGCAGCAGGACGCCGTACTGCTCCAGCTGCTTCATGGTCTCCTTGTAGTTCACCTGCGCCATGACGCAGTCGTTCTTGAAGGCTTTCCCGTTCAGATACATCAGCTTTGTGTCGGGCTCGTAGCGGATCAGGAGCTCACCCTTGGGTTCCAGCTGCGGCAGCGTGGGCATACTGCTGCGGGCATCGACGTGCTCCTTGACGACCAGCACGTTCTGCAGGTGTCGGTTCAGGAAGTCCCCTAGGACGCTCATGGCGTCCCCTTGCGTGGTGGACACATCGTCCTTCCGCACCTCGGTAACCAGTTTGCAGGCGAACTCGTAGATGGGCTTCATGTCCCAGTCCACGAGCCCGAGGTGTCGGATGATGCGCAGGGCGGACAGGTTGGCAGCCAGCTGCGCGGAGCGGAAGCGCTCCTTCTGGGTAAGGCCGAGCTCAAGGTCCAGCTTGCTCTGGATACCCAAGCATAGGGTACGGACCTCGTCCCAGTTGCGCAGCACGTAGTCCACGAAGATCGGCCCCGCATGCCCGTAATTCTGCATCAGCTGCTGGTCGAACATGTCCTTGCCCAGCGCCGGGTCCACGGCGTCACTGGGGTCAATCTTGTACTCCAGCAGGCGCATGATCTCCCCGTCTGGGTTGGCCTTGGTGGCCTGCAGCTTCTCGACGAAGGACGCATTGGAACTGAACAGCGCCATGGTGCACCACGTCGTGTTGTTCAGGCGGAGCTCGTTGGCGCTGGCCTTCAGACGGTCTTTGAACCGCCCCTGCGTGATCCCGTAGGCGAGAGAAGAGAACTCCTCGCCCTTCATGTTGGTGACCTCGTCGATGGGGAAGCAGATATTGTTGAAGACCCCGAGGCGCTGCATGCGCCCGTTCAGGGTGTCCTTCTCGATCCCGCACATGCGCTTGGGATTACCCCATACGCTGTTAGCCATGTGGAGGATGGTGGTCTTGCCGGTACCCGAGTTGGGGTGGATCAGGTTGATGATCGCCCCGGACTGACCGAAGAAATGAAACAGCATGGAGCCGAACCCGGTGAGGGCACCGAAGGCGCTCCCTTCGAGCCCCGGACGCCCGTACAGCGCCCAGACCTCTTTCCACTTGTCCAGCGTGCCCAAGGGGCCAAACGCCTCTGCAATGCCCTGTGTGACCGATGACGGGGGGCTGTGGAAGATGCCGTCTGCGGTGATCTCCCGGTCTCCTGCGATGAACTTCGTATTGTCGTCTGCCCAGCCGAACTGCGACCGCATTTTCTCTGCCTTTCTCTGTGTCTGGAGGTCCTTTGTGCAGGATATGATGTACGCTGCCAAAAGGTCGAAACGCCGCCCGTGGGTGATGACCCCGAACGACGCCAGTTTCTTTCTCAATTCCCCGATGTCTGCGATGACGGTATTGGCCACCACGAACTCCTTGACGCCGTCCTGTGGCATGTGTGCGCGGATCACCACCACGTCCCCCTTCTCGGGGTCGTTCATGCGTTTAACGACGTAGATGTCCTGCTCATAGACAAGCAGGGGTTCGCTCTCCTCGTCCGCGCCGCGGATGTACACTCCGCCGTTGGCTCCGCGGAAGTAGGGGAACGGGTACTTGGGGATGACGTAGGTCTCGTCCTCGTTCCCGATGATGTGGTCGGCCTGCTCCGCCTCCTTGATGTCGCGGCCCAGCACGATGGGGGACTTGATCTTGCGGAAGTGCGGGCAGCCCTTGCAGCCGCCGGGGTTGTTCCGCTCGATGACCGCGCAGGTGTGCGGGCCGAGGATGTGCTTGATCTTGTCGAGGGTGGAGGCGGGGTCGTAGTCCGGGTGCTGCTCGGACATCTTGGTGATCGCCATGTCGGCGTCGATACAGAACTTGCCGATGGAGAGCGCGTCGAACCAGCGTGGCTCGGGGAGGGTGGCTTGCTGCTCATAGCAGTCTAGCAGCTGTTGGCATCCGGTGCCCGCGGCTGAGCGCACCATGATCTTCTTGAATACCGCTATGCTGTTATCTTTAAGGGACTTGCCCAGCGCCGTGAGCTCGCGCTTGACGGCTGCCTTGGGTGGCGACGCGGGTGTCAGACCGAGAGCCCCACGAAAGCCTTCGAAGCTGACCGGCGGCGCGGCGGCTATGACAGTTACCGTGCTTGGCGGGTCGTCCTTGAAGTTCAGCGTGCCGGGGATACGCAGGATGCGGGCCACCTCGAACACGGCAGGGTCAACGTGCAGCCCTTGCTCATCGCACACCTCTCGCAGGCGCTCGGCTACCGGTTCCCACTCCCACCGCTCCACGTCCCGGTCCAGTGCCCAGTAGACGTGCAGGCCGCGGCCAGAGTTGACGAGGATGGGGCGGGGTAACTCCACCGCCGTGCACATGGCCTTCAGAGCTTCTAGGGCATCGTGGCGGACTGCATAGCCCGCCGGGCGTCCGGTCTTCTCGTTGATGACGGTCTTGGTCGGCCCGCAGTCGATGTCGAGCCAGAAGGCGCGCAGGGCCTGCACGTTATCTTTGGTGCGGTTCTGGTCGGTGGTGTACTTGGCTACCCCGAAGAATACGTTCCGGCCTTGGGCCATGAACCGCTGGGCTACCTCGTCAGCTTCCTCGCGGGTCTCCACGAACCACTGACGTACCCGCATGGCGGGGTTTTCGTGCTCCTTGATGCCGACGATTGCGAACCAGCCTGAGGCGGGTTGGACGGCACTGAGCAGGTCGAATTGGGACATCATTCTTCCGGCGGCGGGGGTTGGGGGACATGCTACTCAGGCAGACCTGCGAGAAAATCATGGATCGCTCGGTCTGTCTTGGGGTGCGGGGAATAATCCCCGCGGAACCAGTTGTAGATCGTCTGCCGACTGACGTTAAGAGCCTCAGAGACGGCTTGGACGGGTATGTCTCTCTCGATGCACTCCCGCCCAAGCCGTACCCCTAGGAGGCTAGGGTCGGCTGCAGCATTGGTCTTGAACAGCTTCATGCTGTAGCCGTAGCCCATGGTCGTCAGTCCTCGTCGTCCCAGCTGCTGATCTTGGCAGCAAGGTCACTGCTCTTGGCTGCGGCAGGATTGCCGCCAGCCGCCTTGGCCCCGCCGCGCTTGGTGGGCTCGGTGGGTTCGTCTTCGTCCGGTTCATCCGACCGGGTTACCTTGGTAGGGGCAGCCAGCGCCTTGGCGGCAGCGGGCTTCTTCGTCACCCCGTCTGCCTGCGCTACCGTCAGCATGGTGTACGCCTGCGCTTCCGGGTTGGCCTGCGCAGCGGCCACGAGCTCATACTCCTCGTCGGAAATGTTCCGCATCGGAGTGAACAACAGCTGCATGGTGTCGGCGTTCAGGTCGTAGCTGATGTTGGTCACCACCGTATCCGGGGACTCCCCGTTCGCCAGCAGAAACTTCACGTAGCTCTCGAAGGGGTGGATGTTGCCGGTCCCCTTCCCAAACAGCGACTTGGCCGGGACGTTGAACTGGTAGATTTCGCCCGAGGGATCACCCGCGACGATCACCGCCAGACGACGCTGATAGCGGCAGGCACGCCCACCATTGTCTCCAGAGCCCTTCACGTTCTGCGGGCAGCTGTTGCACGCCGTGGACTGCTTGTTGGAGGCTTCCGGTTCCGGAACCTTGCCGAGGTTTGACCAGCAGTCGGGCAGGGTAGGCTTGGCGTTGGCGTCGTACTTGCCCTTGTAGAAGACCCGCGACACGTCCGGGAGGGCGTGCACGATGATCACATCGAGCTCCCCACGCACGGCGTTGCCGACCTGCTCACCATTGATGATGCGCTTGAAGGTGCCATTCGTGTTGGTCTGGATGCGCCGCGTGTTGCTCTGCGACGCCAGAGACTGCCCGAGGGCAGTAGGTCCACGGCTACGGTCGGTAGCGATGGCACCGTTCTTGAAGATGGTGAGGTTCGTCATAGCAGGTATATCCCTGTGTTATCGCGCCGAAGGGCGGCGCACCTTGATCACGTACTTGCGGTCAATCTGTAGTCCCGGCGGGTAGGCTTCCGGGTTCTCTTCGAGGAACGAGCGCATGTTCCCGTTGTGGATACGGTGCTCCAGCAAGGACGGTGCCTTGTGCTGGATGATGAGCTCGTTCATGGCATCCCAGTCGGTTGTCCAGAACCGCTCGCTAACCGTGCGGGACAGGGTACCGGCTGGGGTCTTCAGGCTGTCCACGTTCTGCTCGTTGCAGATGGACAGCAAGTCGTTGGCGATGGTCTCCAGCACAGCCTTTGCATCGGCCAGCTTGGCTTCCATCTCCGCCTCGATGGCGTCCCGCACGTCGCGGGCTTCCACGTAGGCTCTGATCTTGTCTTCGAGGGTGGTGTCAGACATAGGGGTTGCTCCGTGTGGGACGGTTGGAGATTATTCTTACATTATACAAAGTCAAGGGTTAGCTGTGACAATCTGACGGTACAGGTCAATCAGCTGTTGATGGTTCGCCACATTGGACTGCAGCAGGTTGAAGAGGCGCTTCTCGGCCTCACTGCCCGACACGTTGTAGATCGTCATCGGGTTCTTCTGGCCGGGTCGGTCGATCCGGGCGTTCGCTTGCAGGTAGGTCTCCACGCTGGCCACAGGGGCATACCAGATGATGGTGTTGGCCGCGGTGAGCGTGAGCCCGTGGGAAGCCGCCTGAGGCTGGATAATCAGCACCCGAGGGTCCGGGTTAGTCTGGAACGTGTTGACGATCTCCGACCTCTTGTTGACCGATACAGCCCCATTGATGACCGCACAGGAGATGCCAGCTTTCGTCAGCAGCTGCTCAAGCAGGGCGATGGTGTGGGTGAAGGGCACGAAGATCAGCACCTTGTGGGATGCCTCCTCCACAATTTCCAGCACGACGTTCAGCCGGTTCGACACATCGAACTCCAGCACCTCTCCGCTGTCGGTATAGACCGCGCCCCCTGCAATCTGCAGCAGCTTGCTCAGCTTTACCGCGGCGTTCACGGAGGACACGCTCTCGTCGCCCACCTCGAACAGCATCTGGCTACGGAGCTTCTTGTAGTAGAGGTTCTGCTGCGCCGTCAGAGGCGCGTCCCGCTCCACGTAGGTGACCGGGGGAAGGTCGAGGCAGCCCTTCTTCTCGAACCGAATCGCGGGTTGCAGCGCTGCGTGCACGGTGGCCTGCGCTGTCTGCCGGGCGATCCACCGGAACGGACCCGACTTAAACATGACCTTGTCCCGGAACGCGCCGTAGTACTTGGGAATGCCGTCCGGGTTGATGATCTTGGCTAGCCCGTAGGCGTCCACGGGCGACTGGGAGGCCGGTGTGCCGGTCAGCATCCAGATGCGGGGGCAGTTGGCAGATATCTCCTTGAAGACCTTCCAGCGCTTCGTGGTGGGGTTCTTGTAGGCGTTGGCCTCGTCCACCACGATCAGGTCGAAGCCCCCGGCTAGGAGCTCCTCCTTCATGATGCCTACACCGTCGAAGTTAGCGATAACGAACTCGGACCCGGCGGCCACGATCTTTTTCCGCATTTCCGCCGATGAGGAGTGCGCTACCGAGCACGACCGGTGCATGGCGAACTTGAACAGGTCCTGCTGCCACGCGCTCTTCATGATGGACAGGGGACACAGGACAAGCACCCGGTGCACCAAGCCCTGTTTCATAAGATAGTCCGCCGCCCAGATGACGGAGGCTGTCTTGCCGGTGCCCTGCTCGTTGAAGCAGAAGGCTTTGGGGTTATCGGTGAGAAACTGGGACGTAGTCTTCTGGTGTTCGTAGGGCGGGTATTTCCCCGTCCATCGGTAGCTGGTCGTGATCATGGTTGCTCACTTCTTGGGTTTGGACTTGGTCTTCCGGCTATCCCAGTTCCCCTTGGCGCTCTTGTCGCTGTTCCGGGGGAAGCTGCGGTTGGTGTGCTCGCTGACGACGCGGAGGTTGGACTCTTTGTTGGTGCCCCCCTTGGACACCATCTTCTTGTGGTCCACGTCCATGCCGTCGCCCTTGTGGACACGCCCCTCCTTCATCAGCTTGGCACGCGCGGCGTTGCGCTCAGCCCGCTTCTTGATCTGGGCAGGCTTGCCCTGATACTCTGCGTATTCCCGACGATAATTCCGATCCGCTTTGTTTTTGTACGGCATGGTCTGCTACCCTTTTGCACCATTCCACAAATTCGGATACGGAAGTATCCGCACGGAATTTGTTTAGCACGGCGCACACTAGCTGTACATTATCCGGGTGATAACCTTGTTTAGGGTCTATGCGATCAAGGCTAGCATTGGTAAGCATGCGGGTGCCTTTCATTAGGTGGCAAGTCATAGGGACACCAGACAAAGCACATAACCCGTTTTGCCGCTCAAAAATACGCATGCAGTCTTCTCTGGTTATTACCCGTTGCCGCCCTTTTTGAGCGCATAACCTTCCAAAATACTTCCCCCAATTGCCGCTAACCTGTTTGTATTGGGCTGCGGTAGTCTCGCTTCCGTAGGTTCGCGCATGTTTTCGTTTGCATGTCAAAGAGCAGAAACGGTGCGCTCCTGAGTTGGGGGTAAACAGCGTCCCACAGGTGCTGCAGGGCTTTGGTGTCCAGTTCGCGTCATTGTGGTTCCATCCAGCCATACACAAACTATAGGGTCGATATCACCGAAATGTCAACGTCGTCGGCTCCAAGTATGGGGGTCGTGCGTGATGCTAGCAGTGTACCCTTAAAGCCCGTGGCAATCGAGGTCGCTTCGTGCAGGTCCCCCGATGTCTTGGTCACCCGCCACAGCCAGCCGTGCTTTTCGAGGCGGTATTTGTGGTACGCGTCGTCCTCCGAAGCGTTCAGCCGAACCAGCATGTTGGTCTCCTCTACGAGGTTGTCGCGCACCCGAAATTCCCACACACCCTCATAATAGCCCGCATCTTGCATCGTCTCCGCTATCTCATCGAACAGGCTCATAACCTGCGTGGGGGTAAGCATCTCTATCTCCTTGGTCGGTAGTGGGGACATTGGGTTACTGGGCACCAGCCGCACAGCCCGGAAGTTTTGGCGTTCCACACGCCCGTCTCTTCCGCGGTAGCCAGCTGATCCAACAGGGGGTCGAAGGTCTTCAGGTAGGTGTCACGCTTATCGGCGGTGTGCCGCTTCTTGATGAAGTCGCCGGTCGCGATGAACGCCAAGGCGCTGTCGATCACCTCCAACTGGGGGAAGTGCACGAACAGGGAGCCAGCCACGAGGTCCATCTGCCGCAGGTCCGCATAGCGGGCGCTCTTCCCGGTCTTGTAGTCGAGGCTCTTGGCCCGGTGACCGTCGATACACACAAAGTCTGCCACCCCGCGCCACCAGACGTCCGGGTCGAAGAACTCGCACTTCTCATACCCATCGTCGCCTAGGCGCAGGCCCATCCTGATCTCGGTGAACTTGATGCCCGGCATTTCGTCGAGGGCCACCAGCACCGGCTCCATGAACTTGTGCGCAGAAGGGATCGGTTTGCCATCCCGGATGAACTCCTCGGCGGACTTGTGCACCGCGGTCCCGTAGTCAGCAGCCGGACCCCCCTCGTCCTTGACATCCTTGGCGACCTTCAAGTGGTAGTACTTCTTGGGGCACTGCTCGAAAGTCTTGATGCTGCTATAGGACCACGTTGTCATTTTTCTTTCCGGATCACATATTCGAGGAACACTACAAGTGCCAGCAGCACTGCCGCCAATACTACGCTATGCACAGGCATGACTCCATCTCCTATTCTGTTTTTCTCCAGACGGCCTCCCGTCCAGAGCTCCGGTCTTGGGTTACAAACCCATAACCTTGCAGTTTGGTCAGGGCGGTACGCACGGCGCTGGGGTTACGCCCGAGCTCTGCCCCTATCTGAACAGATGTAGCGGCACGACCCGTGAGGAGGGTGAGGATATCCTCCTGCATGGGGCTGAGTTTGGGCGCGCTTGTCTTCTTCACGTCTTGATGCTCCAGCGCTTGATCTCGAAGGCACCGGCCAGCGCCATGCCGACTCCCAGTGCCCGGTTCGCGTCCACGCCTGCGCAGCGCAGGAAGTCCGCCAGTTCGTCTGCCGTCACGATGTCCAGGTCTTCAGGCCGCGGGTAGCGGGGTTGGGCGCAGATGCCACAGGGCTCCCCCACTTTGATGAGGTAAGTCTTCCCGTCCACGCAGCGATGCTCGTAGCGCCCCTTCATAGCCCCAGCGCCCGCTTCATTTTTTCCAGCATGTTCGCCTCGGTCAGCACCTCGGAGCCGTTTGAGGTGATAGTCCCCGCGGTGAGGCTGGTAGGGGTAGTGGCGGGCTTGACCGCGTAGCCCATCTGTATCTGGGCTTGCATGGCGTTGTAGGTACCGGGGTAGGGGATGCCCGCGGCCTGTGCTCCTATCGGGTTGGCGGAGTTCTGGTTGTAGAGCGCCGAGCTGGACTGCATGGCGTTCATATGTTGTAACGCCGCCAGCTTTTGCGCCATGGTCGTTTGGCTCAGGTCTTCCTCGGGCTCATTCGCCTTCATGATCTGACGCATCAGGGTCTCATGGGAGGCGTCCATCACCAGCTTGCGTTCCTCCTGCCAGACAAACTCGCGCTCCTCCTGCGTCATGAAGTCCTTCTTGTTAGGGTCAGGCTCTGAGAGGAGAGGATTGAACTCCTCCGGGTGCGAACGCATGCGGATGATCAGCAGCCGGACGTAGGGGTGGAAATCCTCCGGGATGTCGTCGTTGGCTTCGGGTGCAAGTGTGTCGGTCATCAGCATTCTCCGTAGGACGGACCGTGACCGGCCTCGCAGTTGAGAGGAAGGGTAGGTGCCCACTTGGGTCGGGTGCGCATGCACTGCTCCACGTAGGTTTGGGCTTGGTCGATCTCCTCCGTGGGGGCGATGATGGCGATGGCGTCGTGCACGGTCATGACGGGCCGGTAACGCCGGGCGACCAGCAGCATCTGCTCCCCGATGACGATCCGCGCCAGCGCCTGACAGACGTTCTCGATCACCTTCCCTCCATATATCCGGTTAGGCACAAGCGTCTTGCCCCGAAGCGTATCGTACACGAACTGCGGCTTGCCGCCCTCTTCCTCCTCCACCCAGCGCAGGCCGGGGTAGCGCAGGTACAGGCCGTTGGGGAGGCGGATGCCACGCTGGCCTTCGACCCGCAGGGCGAAGTGCTGCCCAAGGTCAGAGCTCAGGTCACCGAGGATGGCTTTCAGCGCCATCTGGCCTTGTACCCATAGCTCGGGGATCAGCGGGTAGGTATCTCGGTAGGTGTAGATAATCCGCTCACACTCGTCCAAGGACATGTCCACACCTGCCTGTTTCATGAAGACGTGGAACTTCTTATGTCCGAGGGAATATCCTGCACCCAATATTACGGTCTTGCCAATGAACCGCTCGTCCTTGGTGATGTCCTCGACGGGCTTCCGGTAGATGGCGGAGGCCATGATCTTGTACACGTCCTCCCCACGGTCGAACGCTTCCACAAGGTCGTTCTGGCCCGCTAACCAAGCAAGGGTACGCGCCTCGATCTGGCTGCTGTCGCTGTCCACCATCTCGTAGCCGGTCGGTGCGAGGATGGCCTTTTTCAAGGGCGACACCCGCGGAATATTCTGCAGGTTGATCTTGTCGTCGCCGCCCCAGCGGCCCGTGTGAGCCGCGTAGTAGCGTAGGGGCACCGGCATGGTGCCGCGCCCCGCAATGCGCAGGAACCGCTCTGTGCGGGTCTCCTCAAGGGTGCTCTTGAGCCCCAGCCTCGCCGCCACGATGGCCTGCACTTCGAGGTCGGGGTGCTCCAACAGGTCCTTGAACTCCTCGTCGTTCTTGGCGAAGGCGAAGGTCTCCTTGCCCGTCGTCGGGCTTTTCTTCATGGGCACGATGGCCCCGCGCTTCTCCAGTTCCGCGGCCAGCTTCGGGTTGCTCATGATGTCTGCGATTTCGAGCTCCATGCTGTCGATGAGCTCCTGCTTGCGGGTCTTGACCGCATACAGGTGCTTGGCCAACACCTCCTTGTCTAGCTCCAGCGTCGGCTCGGTGAACATGCGCACGGTGAGGTCGATCAGCTTGAACTCGTTCATGGGGAAATTCTCCCCCATCTTCTCGAAGATCGCATAGGTCAGGTCGCAGTCGAGGGAGCAGTACTCCCCATAGGCAGCAAGGTCCTCCGGGGTGAAGTCCTCGCGCCGCTTGCCGAACGCCTTCACGACCTCCGTGCCCTTCTCGCCCACGCCATAGTGGACGACCAGCTTGGCGAGGCTACCCCCTACCTCCGTACCGTGGAGCGCACGGGCCATGGACAGGGTGTCGATGATCCGCTTGGGCCGGATGTTGAAGTGCCAGTTCAGGATGGCCATGTCGAACACGGCGTTGTGGGCGATGACCGCCTCGTTCTCCAGATTGAACCCGCGCAGGAAGTAGCCGGTCTGCACCATGTTCCCGGAGAACCACATGGGCTTCTCGTTGTCCCGCTTCACGGACACGCCGATCACCTCGAAGCGGTCATCCCGGATGTATTCCTCCGTGGTCATGCCAGAGAGTGTGTAGTCGGAGGCGTAGTAGGTCTCGAAGTCGATGGTGTAGATGGTCATCACTTGCTGCCCGTAGAAAAGCCCTTCCACAGGGCAACGAAGATGCAGGATACTATAGTGGCTAGGCACACGATACCAATAATGCCGCCCACGATGTCAATAGCACCGATGACTACTTTCATGATTACTCTCCCTTGCCGATGAGGTAGCCGACAACGGCGCAGATGCCGCCGAATACGATGAGCATTACAGCTGCCATTACTTCGTTCCTTCTATCTGAGGGATCGGGAACCACGCGTCGGGCTCGACGATGCCTGCGTTGAATGCTTTCCACTCAGGTCCGCGGAACTGAGAGGGTATCCACCGGGCCACGTATACGTACGTGCCTACCCGGACGACGACCATAGTTCCGTCCTTGGGCGCGGTATCCATGCTGTGCCAGCGGACGTAGACGACCTCGTGCTTGGGACCGTGGTAGCCCAGCCCTTCGTCTTCGTCGCTCATGCCGCCCCCTTCTTCACGAACTTGCCGTTGGGTCCCTTGAGGGGCTTGGTCGAGGCAGCGTGGGCTTCCCAGCCCCGGATGCGCCCCTTGGTCTCCCCGTCCTTGAACCCGCTGCTGTGCCCCCAGTAGTACGAGGCCACAATGGTGATGGGGGTGAACATCCCCGCGAAGTGAATGAGATCGTGCAGCATCACTTGCCCTCCACAATGCGCCCACAGCGGGTCGCCAGTTCCAGTGCCATTTCAGACAAGGTGAAGAGCTCGGACTTGAGCATAGCCACCTCCTTGTGTGCGGTTGCCAGCGTAGCCAGAAGTTCCGGGTTGGGATCGACGGTCACGGTGATGGTCTTGGGCTCGGCCTTGGTTTGTATATCGCGTATCTTCGCGGTGACGTTCAGCTGCCCAAACTCCGACCGTCGCATCCCGCCGACGTTGTCGTAGGTGACGCGCTTGCCCAGCTTCGCGGTCATGAGCTCCGCGACCTTGGCGTCACTGAAGCCTTCCGCGTACTCCACGAGGCCGTTGCCGCGCTTGCTAAGGACTTTGGATAGCTCTTTGCGAAGAGAGAGCATCTCCTTGAAGGTCAAATGGTTGTACTTTTTGGAGTTCTTGTATTTCTCGGTGGGTATTTCTTCTTGGACTTGCATGGGTTGCTCCGTAGGAATGCGAGACATTTCAAGTTGGCTGGAAGAAGGCCCCGTCAGGTAGTCTTCGGCGGTGGCTTGGCGGGGTGGGTTGGACTGGTCCGCAGGCTCGGGGCGCTTCCTGTAGACGACACCGAGGGGCGAGATGTTCATCCCCAGCGCCTTATCGAGGTCGGACAGACCAACCTTCTTCCGCTTCTTGGCTAGGCACTCCGGGCAGGTGCCCTTTCCCCGTTCGCTCATCTCCCAGCCCATCTTGCGGTAGCCGGTGGTGATGGCTTGGACGCGAGCACCGGAGGGGGACGTATCCCTCCATTCGCCCTCTGTGCCGCACTTCGTGCATGTGGTGGTGCGGAAGTAGGCGACGCCTTTACCGTCTTCTGTGGGCTTGCGTTTGGTGGGGAAGGGGTTTTCCCCGACTCCGTATTTGCTGGCTTGGCTCATGACAGTTCCCAGTCTCCGTTTCGCACACGTCGCAGCCACTCGGGGACGCTGTCGAGGTTGTGCTCGTTGACGACGGCGGCGGCACCCTTCGCGTGGCGGATCATCTCGATCTCGCGCAGCTGGAGCGCCGTGGCCTTGTTGGTCCCGGCCTTGCACTCGATGGCAAAGAACTTGCCGTCGATGCACCCCACGATGTCGGGGATGCCGCTACGACCGTAGCCGTGCGTGGCTGGAAAGAAGTGGTACGCGCCCTCACGCTTGAGGATCGCTACCACCTTGTCCTTGATCTTCTTCTCGGGGGTCTGGCTCATAAGGTAAACTTACTTTAGCTGTTGACGTTGTCAAGCTATTCTCGCGGGCGTACTCCGCCAGCACGCGCCGCATCTGGGCAGCCATCCCGCCGGGGTATTGGCGGTAGTGGTCGGCTACCCAGCTAGGCATACGGAGTGTGATGTGCGCGTCGTGTTGTTGGGTCATGCGTCGTCTCCTTCGTCATCACGGTTGCGGAAGATCAGGAAGCTGGTTTCATCCAGACGGATGCCGATGTCGTCGAGCACCGTGCCAATGGGTACCAGCTTGAGCATGCCCAGCCGGGAGCGCAGCCAGCCTGCCAGTTGGGAGGACGCCATGGGGTTGGTGAACGTGCCAGCGTCGGACCAACTGACGAACGTAGAGGTGCGCACATAGTCGCCCTCCACACGTACCAGCAGCTTGGCCCCAGCAGCGACCGCTGTGCCCTGCGCTCTGGCCTGCTCGCGGGCCGCTATCCGCTCGGGTAGTGCAGCCAGCAGGTCGCGCGTCACGGGGTCTAGGCCGGGGGAAGCCAGCAACAGGTCGAGGTTAGGCAGAATGGCGTGCTTGAGCATGTCGGCAGACGTCAGCGTCTCGACGCTCTGGTTCCTTTCGGACTCGGCCCTGCGTCCGGCTTTCTGCACAGCGGTAGATGCCACGGATTGGAGCTCGGACACGATCTCGTTGTCGTTCTTGGGGTAGAAGTATTTCTCCACCGTCTTGAGGGCCTTGGCGAGGTCCTTGGTCGCGATGATCGGCTTGCGGGTCATGGCGTCCCGGATGCGCTGGTTGGACATGGTGTACATGCCTCCGCTGTAGTCGAGGATGCCCAGCATCTGGCCGTAGTCCTTCGTGGTCACGGTGATGAAGTTGACCCAAGCAGAGGTGCTCTCGGGGGTACCGGGATACCCCTTGTAGGCGACAAGCATGAACCGCCAGTCCGTATGTCGCCGGGCCAGCTTGGACAGGAGCGGCTCATACACTCCGGTCAGCTCGGCGAAGGGCGCGGGGTCTCCCTGCTCGGTTACGACGAACGCGTTGGGAATATTGGTGACGGGCGTGTGGTCGTACTTGGTGCGGTCGAAATATTGGGACATGTGTATTGCTCCTTGTTGGATAGGGGTAGAGGGTGAGGCTTGCGCCTCACCACTCGTAGTTCTTGAGAATGGCATCGACGTTGGTCTTCACGTCGTTGCGGACGACGGCGCTGTCCTTGATGTCGTCGATGTCGATGCCGCGGATGGACACCTCCAGCGCCGCCCGTGCCTCCTCCAGCTTGGGGTCGTTGGTGATGTTCATGTGCTTGAGCATCCCCACCATCTCCGTGGCGTTGGTGATCAGCGTCTCGTGGTAGCGCTTCTTGATCTCGCTGGTCTCGTCGTCGGTCAGCTTGGCGCTCATGTCGGACAGCACCTTGTACAGGCGCTCCCACGGCTCACGCATGGCCTGCTCCACCCGCGTGTTGAACGCCTTGTCGTAGTCCGCACGCATCTCCTCCAGCGCCTGCGCGGGCACGTCGAGGCGGAAGTCACCCGACGCCGGGAGCGGGGTGAACACGAGGCGAAAGCCGAACTTGGACCGGAGCTCGTCGATGGTCGGGTAGTCGTCCTTGTTGGCCATGTCTCCGAGGTAGTTGAACGCGATCTGCACGAGGTTGGGATACTCGCGGAAGAACGCGTCCGTCATCTGCTCGAACTTGACCCGCCGGGCGTTGACCTCCGACTTGTAGTCGAGGAACAAGCTGGTGGGGAGAAGGCGAGGACCCTTGTCGGCCCATGGCAGGGTGCGGGTGTTGTGCCACAAGCGGCAGCCCGCGGCGAAGTCCGCGATGTCTTTCCGCAGGTGCGTGCCTGCCATGAGGTTCTTGGACACCTTGGCGGCGTCACGGGACGCGTGTGCGTCTTCAGTGACCCGCTCGGTCACGGTCTTGTCGAGCTTGGACGCGCCCCACACGGAGATGTTCAGTTCCACGAGGACGGCGGACGAGGTGATGCTGGTGACTTCAGACATGGTGTTGCTCCTTGGTTGGACGTACGTAGTTAGGGACAGTTGTGTTAAACGAATTAACCTACATGTTCTCGGGCTTACCCGCGGCCTTGGCGATGCGGTAGTGGGCGGGGCTGATGACTTTCATCGTCGTGGACGTCGTGCGGTCGTCTTCCCAGACGTGGTAGGTGGTGCCGTTGTTGGAGCGGTAGTTCTCCTTGTAGCGCTCGGCGCGGGCAAGGATGTTGACGAGGGTCAGGGCGTCCCCGGCGGGCATGACATACTCGTCGTAGCCTAGGGACATGACGACGTGAGTGAGTGAATCAGACATTGGGCATCTCCATGTTGGCTTCTGCGTAGTCGATCATCTGGTTCAGCACCTGTCGCATGGACAGGCCGTAGCGCTTGCCGATCCATCGGAACTTGTTGAACCGGGCTTTGGACAGGGTCAGGGACACAGGCACCTGCTCTTCAGGCGTCCAGTGCTCCTGCCGTTCGGGCTTCACGTATGGCTTGAGGGTCAGTCGCTCCATCAATCGAACTCCCGGATGAAGATCGTCTTGCCGTTGGGGGCAGTGATGCTCCCCTCGTTCTCGTTGACGACCAGCCACAGCACCGGGCAGGGCCACTTGTCGCCCCACTGCTCTCCCCAGTCGCTGCCTACATACCCGTCCGTGAACATGACCACGAACTCAGGCTTGAGGTCCTTGTCCTTGATGAACCGCGTGACACACGACGGGCTCGTGCCACCACCGCCCTTGGGCGACGTGGATGCCAGCATGCTCTGATAGTTATCCGGCGTGTAGGTCTCGTGCTGGCACACAGCGCTGTCCCAGTACAGCAGGTCGATGGCCTCGGGCACGACGGTCTCCAGCAGCGACACGGCCTCCGTGAAGAACGTGGGGAGCTCACGGGCAATGGACCCGGACATGTCGATGCCGATGGCACCACGCCCGGCTGCCTCGCTGATCCGGATGGGCATGTACATGTCCAGACCCACGTAGCGGCGATGCAGCTTGCGGTACGTCGCGTCCTCCTTGCGGGTACACACGGAGGTGAAGAACTCGCGGAGCTCAGCTCGCCAGTCGATCTTGGGGGTGATGAGCTCCTCGATGGCCCGGTCCACACCCGACGTGCCCTTGCCGTTCAGCTTCTCGTGCAGCATCTTGCCCTGCCGGACGGCACGGTCGATCTCCTGCTCGATCTCGCGGGCCTCCTCGGGGGTGACGTCCGCAGCGCCCTCCCAGTCGTGCTCGTCGAGGGGCTGGCCTGATCCGCCGCTACCGGAATTGCGCCCGCGACTGTCGCCGGGCTCCCCGTCGCCACCGCCGCCACCGCCTTCCTTCTTCTCCTGCTTGAGGATGTCGAAGACCTGCTTGACGTTCATCCCGCGGAACCGCTCGTCGAACAGGATCATGATCTTGCCGGTGGTAGGGTCGCGCAGGCGGGAGATAATCTTCTCGTTGCGGTCCATGTCGTAGAGGAACAGGTTGAGCACGTAGTCGCAGGCGTGGTTGGCGAGCTCGCGGTCCTCCTCGAACAGCTTCTGCCAGATGGTCAGGTGCCGGAACATCTTGTGCCCGGCCTCGTGCACGACGGCGTAGCCCACTTCCTTCTCCGAAAACGTCTCAACGAACCTGCGACCATAGAACTCGTTGTAACCGTCCGTGCCTGCCAGCACGTCGCGGTCGATGATCTTGGTGGTACCGGCCATCATCAGGCCGGACATCAGGGCGAACTCCTTCTGCCGCATGATGTTGATCTTGACTTTCTTGAGCTTGCGCTCGGCGGTCATGGTAGGTTGGGACATGGTTACTACTCCTTGTTGGATTGGCGCATGATCTGGCGCATGGCGTCCAGTTCGTCTTTGGCTACGATCTTTATGGTATATTGGTCGAAAGGGTTGGTCGTGTCGCTTCTCTTCAGGGTTACTAGGGCATGCAGTCCTTTCATCTCTATGGATACGATCTCGGTGGGGTGATTACCCAAGGGAGAGAACACGCTCTCTTTCTGACGGCGGAAGCCCATGGGGTTAGCTTGGTAGGGAGTTGGCCTTTTCCATCCCGCGGTCATGGCACCACCTCCCAGCCACGGTTGCTGTCCGCTACCCACTTCTTGAACCACAGCAGGGCTCCAAGCTCGTCGTCAGCCACTGCCATGATGCTCCCGCTGCTTTCGTCGCCGTAGGGGTTGTTGACCTCCACCCAATTCACGTACCAGCGGCGGGTGTTGATGGGGTTGGGCGTGATGCTGTTGATAGTTACCTGCTGGTTATGCGGTTTCTTCATCGTCCGGCTCCCCGATCAGGTACTTTTTGGCGCGCGCCCATGCTTTCCAATCGACCACCGCGCCGAGCTCGTCTTTTGCTTCTACGGTTATGTGGTATTCCCGCTCCGTGGTGCGGGGCCAATGGATATCGTAGAAGACCTGAAACCAGCCGGGACGCGGCAGGGTGTCCACACGCTTCAGCGAGACGCGAACAGGAAACTTAGCCATTGGTATCTCCACAAAGGAAAGCGGGGGTGGTGTTACCCACCCCTCTACGCAACCTAGAGTAGATCCTCATTTTTTTCGAGCCACTTGGCGAACGCGGACGAGGAGAACGCCACGCTCTGCTTGTCCGGATTCTTGGCCACGCTGATGGCGAACGCCGCCTGCCACTCGGGCTCCAGCCGTTCGAGGTACTGCATGAACGGCGTCATGGTCTCCTTGGTGATCTTGGTTACCGCACCGAAGACGAGAACGCTGCATGCGCCTGCCGACGTAGGCTTACGCGTACTCTTGGGGTCGTCGATGATCTCCTGCCACTTGGGCAGCTGGTCCTGATAGTCGATGAACGCCTGCATATCGAGGGCAGCCGCACGCCCCAGCTTGGACTCCAGCGCACAGGTGGTGGCCTCGGTCGCGTTCCGGTCACGGGTGTTGATGATGTCGCTGGCGATATCGAGCGAGCGGGGAGTAACGAACCCGGACTGCACCTTGCGCGGATTGAAGATGTACGGGTTGGCCGACTGGTCGCCGTCCAGATAGGAAGCGAGGGCGTGCGGGAACTCGTTCACCCAAGCCATAAGCGCCGGGTTGATGCCGTTGTTGAGCGCCCAGCCCAGCCACTCGTCCGACGAGGGTTTGCGCACGTTGATCTCTACCACGCGGTCGCGGGTGTGCGCCTTGAGGGTGTCACCGACGCCGTCCGTGACGAGGTTGCCGGTGAGATAGACGATGGTGTCTTCCGGCAGGTACATGTCACCGAACCGGGGCTTGGTGCGCTCCAGCATCGGGTGGAACATGTTCTGCAGGTACTGCGTGCCCTTGGAGAACTCGTCGAGGCAGATGACCTTGGGCTTGCCCGCATGCAGCCCGAACGCTGCGTTGGGGTAGATGCTGGAGGTACGCGTCTCGTGGTTGGGCATGGGGATGCCCGCCTCGCCCTCGGCCATGGCGCTCATGTCGCGGTAGATGCCCTCGTGTGTGCCACCCAGCAGCTTGATGATCATGGACAGGGTGGACGACTTACCGATGCCTGGCTCGCCTCTCAAGAGAAACCGGACTCGGGGGTTTGTAGCGATCAGCGTTGCAGCTTGCTGCAACGAAACGGTCTTGCCGAACTCGATGGACGTGTTGGTGTTGGTAGCCATCTTGGTTTCCTTGCTCCCACCGCCTGCGGCGGTGTTCTGGTTGGGTTGGGTTAGCTTGGTAGACGTAGTTGTTAGTCGGGACAGGCGGGGCGTTGCTCTCTCCCCACCGTTCTTACATTGTAGCACATGGGAAAAATTAATCTACCCTTTGGGATAAGCGCTTTCTGCGCTCACAGCCGCCTCGCGCAGCACGTGTAGCGGTCAACGAACAGCTTGCCGGATGTGATAGTTTTCAATTGCAGCGCGACGTCGGGATGCGCCCACATGAGCACCTCGTCGAACGCACCCATCCAGCTCTTCACCGAGAGGTCCGTGCTCCATAGTGGCTTACACCACACCCACATGAACGCCCGGTAGCGCATCATGTCGGGCGTGAACTCCCCGGACGAGCCGTGGTCGCCTCGTGCCATGGACAGGAGCTCCAAGGCCGCATGCTCGTCGGCAACGGCGAGAGGCAGTTGAGGTCCCCCTGCGCTATTTCTGCCCCACGACGTGACCCAGTCCTCGGCGGTGAAACGGTTGACGCCCTTCAGCTTGATGGTGGCAGACGCGTACTTGCGGAACGATGCGTACTCCTCCCGCAGGGCCTTCACCCCCTGCCGGTCTATGCGCCATACCTTGGGGTACTGGTCGGGTTGAGAGGGGTGGAACTCCAGATCGCCGTTGTCTAGTCTACGCACCGCCAGTCCCTCGCGAGGTATGGGTATCCATCCCTCACGCAGCTCGACCCACGTCTTGTGGTCGTGGACCTTGAGCGAGACGCCCAGCACTTCCCTGAGGTCCTGTAGCCCCGTCTGATCTGCAAAGAACGCAGGGTTGTTGAGCAGGCGGATGACACCGTCCGGTTGGTAGGTGATGCGCTCCTTGCCCCACACCATGATGCTCACGGCGTTATCGTCGCCTAGCTCCATGTTGAAGTTGACTGCCTTCTTGCGCGGACCCAGCGGGAGTCTGTTGGACCCCCGGATGGGCACCACGGTCTTGGCGTGCTCCAGCGCCTCCTTGTGGTCGTGCAGGTAGGGCATTCGGTTCATGGCTCGTTTCCTTTTTCCCCACCGCCTGCGGCGATGTGCGCTTCGCGCAGATACGTCTTGAGGCTCATCGGATCACCCCCGCCAGAAACAGCATGATCATCCCCAGCCCGGCGACGACCCATCCGAAGTGGAACGCGTTCCTTGCCCGCCGGGCCATCGCATGCGCCGCGTCGAACTCACCCTGCATGTGGTGAGCCATGACGGTGCACCACTCCCAGCCCTCGGCGTTCCAGCAGTGCTGCGCACCCCAGATGCAGAGCATGCCCGAGATGGCCAGAGCCAACTGGATGATGGCGATGACCACGGCGTGAGCCGTGGCTAGAAAATAAAAAACCCAGTCAAGCATATGGGTCCTCCTTCTTGAGCAGGGCCAGCCGCGTCTCGGCGGCGGCCAGTTCTTCCTCCAGCTTGCACACCTTCTCTTCGAGCTCCGCCACCTCCTCTTGGAGCTCAGCGATCTCACACGCGTACTCGACACACGTCGCGTCGTGGTCGTCCTCTTCCTCCTCTGCGTCGTCGAGGCGCTGGCAGATGACGAGCGCGAGCGTGTCACCGCGGCGCTCTGCTTCCTCGCGTAGCTCGTCGTTAGACAGCAGCTGAAGGCGCGTGAGTGATGTGATGACGGGTTGGGGTCGGTACTTAAGCATGTGCTGTGTTTCCTTCTGGCTAGCTGAGGAACTGAATGAAGGTAGACCCGATGCCCAGCACGATGCTGGCCACAGGCACGAGGTAGTCCCATCTGACGCACACCCACGGCACAGCCGTGAGCGCTCCGCGCAGCGCTTGCTTGATCCCTTCCATGCTCACGCCTCCCCGTACAGGAACGGCGTCTCGTTCGGGTCGAGCTCCACGTTGTTGATAGCGAAGTCGTAGTAGGTGAGACGGTAGCATGCCGTGTCCAGAAGCCCACGCTGCGCGTTGGTGAGCACTTGCGTCTCCTCGTAGTCCACGAACAGGTCGTGCACCGCGTTGATGGCGCACTCAAGCTCGTCCGCGAGGCGTCCGTCTGATGGGCAGTCGTCCGGCTGGTCGTAGCGTTGCTCATACTGGTGGATGACATCCCAGCTGGACGTGAGCGTGAGGCGCAGGTCCACGTCGCGGTCCTTGGGTGCGGGACCGACAACGAGGAGAAGTCTCGCCATGTCGAGCAGGCTCTCGAACAGCTGCTGAGAGGTGGGTTGGATGATCGGTTGCATCTTGGTTGCTCCTTCTTGGTTGGTCACAGGCACTCGATGGCGCGGCGGGTCTTCGGGGACAGCTGGCGGAGGTCGGCGTTGGACAGGGACGTCAGGAACGCCTCGGCCTGCTCGGCCTCGCGGCTGTAGGCGAACTCCGGGTCGTTGATGATGCAAAGGGCAGCCATGACCGAACCCTCAAGGGTGAGCAGGAACAGCGGAGGCTTGGGCTCGGGACGCACCACGAAGCAGGGGGTGCGCTGTCGGACGGAGTCGTTATCGCAAAGCGCGAGGTGAGCGCTCACACCCTTGGGCAGGGTGGCGGACGTGTGATGCCGGGCACGAGTGGCAGCGGCAGCGGAGGCGAGCTGAGCACGGGACATTTTCTAACTCCTTGGTATCACCGAGGTGATCGGTGAGAGGCTGGACGGTGGCGGACCGCGTGTTGCTGTCCTCTCCCCACCGTCTTTATATTGTAGCACATTGTAAGAATTAATCCACCGATTGGGATAAGCGGAAAGTCGTTCTGGGAGGTCGTGAGCAGGTGCGAGCAGGGGTGCGAGCGGGGTGCGAGCGGGCATGGGGTGGTTTGGCGCGCGAAAAGTTATGCCGCGGGAACGATCATGCTGACCCTCGATAAGTAAGAAACATAAGGTAAGTAAGAGAAAAAACTAAAAAGGCGTGTGACGGTTGTGTGACGGTAGTAAGAGAATTGGTTTCGTAAGGGAAGTAAGAGAGGGGTTGGTTTGTAAGCATGGCGGGAATGTGACAAGCGAACACAAACGGGGTGGATTGTAAGGTAAGAAAAACGGGGTGTTTTGTAAGGTAAACTTACGTTGCCCCCCCCTTTTTGGGGGTGGTCTTACGAAAGAAAGCTATAAAAAACAATAAGTAAGGTAAGGTAAGTAATATAAGTTAAAAAGTAAGGGGTAAAAAAGGGTAATACTCCACGCGCGACCCTGCGTTTGTAGCACATGCCTGTGCTGGCGATGCGTGGCCCGCATCTGCGCACAACCCCAAAAAGGGAACATACCTTAAAAACCGTCTTACTTTATAACTTTAGGGTTAAGTCGTTGATATATAACAAGTAAGTTTCTTACTTAGCTTCTTACATAACCTCAGTTTTCTTACGTTACCCCCCCAAAAGGCATATTTTACCTGATACGTATGCCCCGTCAGGGGCATATTTTACCTGATACGTATGCACCGTCAGGGGCATAATTTACCTAACGACGGTTATAGCCGTCGTTGCGCCCAAACACGTGTGCTAGCCACGTCCGTTGTCACTGTCATAATCGGGGGAACGCCGCTGTAACGATGGTTACAGGTCCATCCGTCGCCAGCCGGTGCTTGGGTATCGGGATCACGCGTGTGTTATGGCGTGCACGCGTTAATGGCCACGTCCGTTGTCACTATCACGATTGGCCAAAAGAAAACCCGCTGGCCGAAACCAGCGGGTGAGGCTCAGAGAGCCGAGAGGATGGGGAGCCAGATCGCGGCGGCGAGCAGGAAGGCAGCTAGGCCGATCAGATCGAGAAGGTTGCGTTTCATGATAACTCCGCAAGAAGGAAAAGGATGGGGGAGGCTTGCGCCTCCCCCGATAGGGTTAGCCGAGGTCCGCGAGGACGACCTTGTATTTTATTTGAAGGATATTCCCGATCAGGGCGTTGACCTCCAATTCGAACTCGGTCGGACGTTCTTCCTTCATGCCCGCCTTATAGAGCTTCGTCAGGTCGTCCTTGTAGCGAGTCTCAAGCGCCTTCCCGGTGCGGGTGGTGCTGTCCTTGTTCGCCTCTCGACCAATGGCGCGGATGTCGGACCAAGGCTTGTTCAGGTTCCCGTTCGGATACTTGGCCTTCTGCGCCGCTTGGACCGCCTTGCGAATATCCTCGATTCGCTCGAAGACTGCCTTCTCGTTACCGCGGGCATTCCTTACCGTGAGGGTGTGCCAGTCCTTCATGCCAGTTTCGTCGGCGATCTTGTGCCACATCACCCGCGCCAGCCCCTGCGCCTTGCCGTGCGCATCTATGAAGAGGGGGATGGCCGTGGTGAGGGTCAGCTTGGCCAGCGAGGTGTTCACGCTGGCTTCGGCCTTTTGCGCGGCCTTGGCAATCATGGCTTCGTGGCGGCGCTTGGCCAGCGCAGCGGCCTTGGCCTTCTCCACCTTGGTGAGGCGGACCGGGACCGTGGTGGCGGCGGCGACGTTCGAGTTCGTGATGGCTTGCGTCATGGGGGTTAGTCTCCATTGGGCTTGATCGCCCGGCTTGTCGTGGGGGCTGTGCCCCCGACCTCTATGTTGTCCCACATCAGTTAGACAAAGTCAAACGATATCTAAAAACCTAATGAAAACAAGGGTTTAGCACCTAACGTGGGTTATACGACCCCACCGGCCCGGTATCCCCCCATTCCCTGTTAGGAGTCCCGCGCTCTCTCCTACTTACTAATCCACACGTCAGACGCGAAAAAATTAGGGGCCGGGGGGGTCTATTTTTTACTTTGGGTTCCGACTACTGTGTTCTCCACAAACCCCCCCGCCAATGGGACCCAAACACTCCATGGCCATAGTAAAAATTACTCCGTCCACAGATCACCCCATGCCATATGACCTGTCCGACGAAGCTCCTTCGACGTTTGAGGACGAGGTGGCCGTGGCGGCTGCAACGGCAGAGCTACAGGTAGAGATGGGTGCGCCTCTGGAAGTGGACCCGACCACATACCAAAAAGAACAAGACCTACTCGACCAAGTGATCAAGAACCGCGAGAAGGCCCCGCTGAAGACCCTGAACACGGCCTACGCGGCTTCCGCCTTCCTCAAGACCTATGCACAAGCCAAGGCCCTCGATGTGGCTGCTGCGCGCTCTGCGATAACCCACAAGCTGCTTGAGATCGCCAACTGCGGGGAGACCAAGTACGAGCTTCGGGCGCTGGAACTGCTGGGCAAGCACTCCGACATCGGGCTGTTCACGGATCGCTCCGAGATCACCATCAACTACAAGTCTCCCGAGGCGCTGGAAGATGCCATCAAGGAGCGCGTGAAGCGCCTCCTGAATGCCGACCTGATCGACATCACCCCTCTTACCAAGGACCTCGACGAAGAGCTGGGGGTGTTCGTGAAGGACGCGCCCTCACACCCGCAGGACATACCTGAAGACGCCGCCTTGGGCGGCGGGGAAGACGAAGACGAGTGAGCCGTCCTCCGCAACCAAACCCCAGTAGCCCGAGCTCTGCTCGTGCGAACCCATTCGCTAACATCTCCTTGAAGGACATCCCGCGGATACTCCCTGCGCTCTCCCCTGCCGACCAAGAGCTCCTGCTTGCGCAGCTGGATCACCTCGAAAAATTAAAACGTAAAAGCCTAGCCCAGAAGAAGTTCATCAAGTTCGTCGAAGCCATGTGGCCGACCTTCATCGGAGGACGCCATCACCTGAAGATGGCGGATGCCTTTGAGCGGGTCGCCAACGGCTCCTGCAAGCGCCTGATCATCAACATGCCTCCCCGGCATACCAAGAGCGAGTTTGCGTCCTACCTGCTGCCTGCATGGTTCCTCGGAACCTACCCGAACAAGAAAATCATCCAGTGCTCCAACACGGCGGAGCTGGCCGTGGGCTTCGGGCGGAAGGTCCGGAACCTCGTCGATACCGAGGACTACCAGTCCATCTTTCCCGACCTGCTGCTGCAGACCGACTCGAAAGCCGCGGGACGCTGGAACACCTCCAAGGGGGGCGACTACTTCGCCATCGGGGTGGATGGCACCGTGACCGGCAAGGGCGCGGACCTGCTGATCATCGACGACCCGCACTCCGAGCAGGAGGCCAAGCTGGCCGAGACCTCTCCGGGCATCTACGACAAGGTCTACGAGTGGTACACGTCCGGCCCGAGACAGCGCCTGCAGCCGGGCGCGGCCATCGTCATCGTCATGTGCATGACGGGGGACACCCCCGTACTGCGCCCAGACGGTAGCGAGACGCCTTTGAAGGACCTCCGTGTTGGAGATGAGGTGGCGACGTATGATAACGGAGTAATGAGTCTCGCCCGCGTGACCAACCACCAGTCAAATGGTGTTGATGAAGTCTTTACGGTACAAACACGATCTGGCATAACCGTCAAAGCAAACGAGAGGCATCCGTTCCTCGTCGAGCATGACGGAGTACGTAAATGGACACGGCTGCGCGATCTGACGCCGGGTATGTCGCTTGTGCGAACGACGGTTGTAACCGCCCCGCAAGATCACAACGTAAACCCGGATTATGCGTTCAATGCCAGTCTCGTGAGTGCTACCACCGCAGAAACCCCGATGCGCCATACAGACCCGTGGGCCATCACGGTAAGTGGAAGGGTAAAACGTGCACGTGCGGTGCGCCTGTTCGCTGCGCTGGTCTCTGCACGGCTTGCTACCAGAAACAATATACCCCTCCGCCCTCTACTCCTGAGAAGCGCCGCGCCCGCCGCATTAAACATCGCTACGGTATCACTCAGCAGCAGTACGATGCCATGGTCGCGGAGCGGGGCAACCGGTGTGATGTGTGTGGGGAACCCCCATCCACCAAGAACACCCGCGCGCATTGGAATGGTAAGCTGTGCATCGACCATTGCCACGACACTGGTCGCGTTCGTGGGCTATTGTGCAACGACTGCAACCTCGCTGTGGGGTACGGTAAAGACCCGGATACGCTCCGCAAAGCTGCGGAGTACTTACTCCTTCACGGAGGATGAAATTATCTCCATAACCCCCGCAGGGCGGGAAGAGGTGTTTGATGTAGAGGTCGAGCGCACCGAGAACTTCATCGCCAACGGGGTAGTGAGCCATAACACACGGTGGGCAAAGACCGACCTTACCGGGAAGGTGCTGAAGGCTGCTGCTCAGCGAGGCGGCGAGGAGTGGGAGGTGATCGAGTTCCCGGCGATCCTCCCCAGTGGCAACCCCCTGTGGCCTGAGTTCTGGTCGCTGAAGGAGCTGGAGGCCCTGAAGGAAGAGCTTCCGAACTCCAAGTGGATGGCTCAGTACCAGCAGAACCCCACGTCCGACAGCGCCGCCATCGTCAAGCGTGAGTGGTGGCAGATATGGGACAGCGACAAGCCCCCGCGGTGCGAGTTCGTGCTGCAGTCGTGGGACACGGCCTTTGAGAAGTCTCAGCGCTCCGACTACAGCGCCCTGACCACATGGGGCGTCTTCTACCACCCGGACGCCAGCGGCATCGAGCAAGCCAACATCATCCTCCTGAACGCGTTCCGGGAGCGGATGGAGTTCCCCACCCTCAAACAGGAAGCGATAGACCAGTACAAGGAGTGGCAGCCGGACAGCATCATCATTGAGAAAAAGGCGTCAGGCGCGCCATTGATCTACGAGATGCGGGCGATGGGTATCCCCGTGCAGGAGTTCACCCCGACCAAGGGCAACGACAAAATCTCACGCCTGAACGCGGTCTCCGACCTCTTCGCCTCTGGCCGCGTGTGGGCACCCAACACGCACTGGGCCGAGGAGGTCATCAATGAGGTGGCTGAGTTTCCTAGCGGCGAGTTTGATGATTATGTAGACTCAGTCTCGCTGGCCCTGCGGCGCTTCCGTACGGGTGGGTATGTAGGCACAGCCCTTGACGAACCAGACGAAGTGCGTGAGTTCCGGAGCAACCGTGGGAAGGGGTATTACTGATGCCGAAGACACGCTCCACCACCAAGTTCATGGGCCGCGGCTCGTTGGTGAAGCGCCTTACTTCCCAAGTAGGCTCGCGCACGCTCGCAGAAAACATCCTCCGTGCCCGTGGCGACATGAAGCGGGACGGCACTCTGACGGCCAAAGGTGCGAAGCGGGACTCCATGACGGCTGCCGAGCGTGCCAAGGACCGGGCGCTGAAGGCGGCGAAAAGCGGGTCGAAAAGCGGGTCGAAAAGCGGGTCGAAAAGCGGGTCGAAAAAATCAGATCGAACAGCCAAGGACTACGTGTATAACCCTAACACCAACACCGCGACGCTCAAGACGCGACGTTAAGGGGTACCCTGATGGCCGTTGCCAAATCTCTGAGCCAAGCACCTGTTGGACTGGGCGCACTTGCTTCTTCCGGGTCGGGTCTTTCTTCTTCGCCCTTTGGCGCGATGCAGCCCCTGACATCGCACCTGCCTCATGATCCCAGTGCACCAGCACTGGAGATACAGATCGAGGACCCCAAGGACGTCAAGATCAACGGCCAGAGCATCCTCCCTGATGAAGACGAGGAGGACAAGGACGAGGACTTCGGGGACAACCTCGTGGACGAGCTCGACGAGGGCGCGCTGGCCCAGCTGGCGTCGGACCTGATCGCGGACTTCGAAGAGGACGTGAGCTCCCGCAAGGACTGGATCAACACCTACGTGGATGGTCTGGAGCTTCTCGGGATGAAGGTCGAGGACCGGACAGAGCCATGGCCGGGCGCGTGCGGGGTCTACCACCCCATCTTGGCCGAGGCCCTTGTAAAGTTCCAAGCCGAGACCATCATGGAGACGTTCCCCGCGGCGGGGCCGGTGCGGACCAAGATCATCGGTGAGGAAACCCCCGACAAGAAACAAGCGGCTGTGCGTGTCGAGGAGGACATGAACTACCAGCTGACCGAGCGCATGGTAGAGTACCGCCCCGAGCATGAGCGCATGCTGTGGGGTCTGGGGCTCTCGGGAAACTCCTTCAAGAAAGTCTACTTCGACCCGTCATTGGGGCGTCAGACGTCCGTCTACGTGACCTCCGAGGACATGGTCGTGCCCTATGGGGCGTCCAACCTGCAGACCGCCGAGCGCGTCACCCACGTCATGCGCAAGACGCCCAACGAGGTGAAGAAGCTCCAAGCGCAGGGGTTCTATGCCCGTGCGGACCTTGGGGAGCCCATGGACACCCTCGACGAGATCGAGAAGGCCATCGCTGAGAAGATGGGCTTCCGGGCCACCAGCGACGACCGGTTCAAGCTGCTGGAGATGCACGTCAACGTCGTCCTGCCCGGCTACAAGGACCCCTACGCCGACCCCACGGTAGATGTGGACGGCGACGACGAGGAGGGTGAGGAAGAGGACGACGGCGAGGAAGAGGGCGCTGACGGTGCTGCCGAGGGCGACGAGGATGAAGAAGACGACGACGCCATTGCGCTGCCCTATGTGATCACCATCGAGAAGGGCACGACCAAGGTCCTGTCCATCCGGCGCAACTGGGACCCGGACGACAAGCTCAAGCAGAAGCGGAACCACTTCGTCCATTACCCGTACATTCCCGGCTTCGGGTTCTATGCGTTCGGGCTGATCCACCTCATCGGTGCATTCGCCAAGTCGGGCACCTCCCTCATCCGGCAGCTGGTGGATGCTGGCACCCTGTCCAACCTCCCCGGCGGATTCAAGACCAAGGGGCTCCGGATCAAGGGCGACGACACGCCCATCGGCCCTTCAGAGTGGCGCGACGTGGACGTGGCCTCGGGCACGATGCGCGACAACATCATGCCGCTGCCGTACAAGGAGCCGAGCCAAGTCCTGCTCACCCTGCTGGGGAACATCGTGGACGAAGGTCGCCGGTTCGCATCGTCCGCGGACATGCAGGCCAGCGACATGTCGGCCAACTCGCCTGTGGGTACGACGCTAGCCATTCTTGAACGACAGCTGAAGGTCATGAGCGCCGTGCAGGCGCGGGTTCACTACGCGATGAAGCAGGAGTTCCGGCTCCTGAAGGCCATCATCCGGGATCATGCTCCCGAGGACTACGCGTACGTCCCGCAAGGAGGCACGCCGCAGGCCAAGCAGACTGACTACGACGCAGTGGACGTGATCCCCGTCAGCGACCCTAACTCGGCCACCATGGCCCAGAAGGTGGTGCAGTATCAGGCCGTCATCCAGATGGCCCAGCAGGCTCCGCAGATTTACGACCTGCCGTTCCTCCATCGCCAGATGCTGGACGTGCTAGGGGTCAAGGAGGCGACCAAGCTGGTTCCCATGGCCAACGACCAGCAGCCCATGGACCCGGTCTCGGAGAACATGGCGGTCCTCAACGGGAAGCCTGTGAAGGCGTTCATTTACCAAGACCATGACGCCCACATTGCCGTCCACCAAGCCGCCATGCAGGACCCGGTGCTGATGGCGACCATGGGTCAGAACCCCAAGGCTCCGATCATCATGCAGGCCGCTCAGGCCCACATCATGGAGCACATCGCGTTCGCTTATCGCAAGCGCATCGAGGACGCCGCGGGCGTGCCCTACCCGGCCCCGGACCAGCCGATGGACCAGAACACCGAGACCGAGATTTCGCGTCTGGCGGCTGCCGCGGCCAAGGTGGTGCTCCAGACCGCCCAGAGCCAGCAGGCCGCCCAGCAGGCTCAGCAGACTGCTCAGGACCCCATCGTGCAGATGCAGCAGGCAGAGCTCCAGATCAAGCAGGCCGAGAGCGAGATGAAGAAGCAGAAGCTGGCCATCGACGCGGCCCGCGCCGCGGACCAAGCCAGCATCGAGCGGGAGCGCATCGCGTCCCAAGAGCGGATCGCTGGGCTGCAGGTGGGAGCCAAGGTCGGTGCCGACCAAGCCCGGATCGAGTCTCAGGAGAAGACGGACGGCCTGCGCATCGGCACGGACGTCGCCAAAGCCGGGCTGCAGGGTCACGTCCAGCAGACCATGCAGGCACAACAGCACACCCACGAGCATGCCCAGAACACCATGGACCACGTCATGAGCGCGGTTCAGGCGGCACAGGCGTCCGTGGCGTCCCCGCAACAGCCGGGTCAACCCCCGGCGGAAACCCCGGCGTCACCCACGCCGGGCGCAACGGAGGCTACTGAGTGACCCCCGACGAGATCAACTACCTCATCGGCAAAATAAAGAACGAGATTTCCGTGATCGAGACAGACCTCGGTCGCGGGGGTGCCAAGGACCACGCAGAGTACAAACACTCTTGCGGGGTGATCCACGGCTTGAAAAAGGCTTGGTCGATACTGGCCGACCTACAAACACGACTGGAGATGGATGATGACGACGATGACGCGACTAGCGTCCCCCTCTGAACTCATTGCGGGAGTTCAAGAGAAGAAGGCCACGCAGCTGCCAGACCCAAGTGGGTACCGGCTTCTGTGCATGATCCCCGAGATCGAGAACAAGACCTCCGGGGGCATCCTCAAGGCGGACATCACCGTCGCCAACGAGGAGCTCCTGACGACCGTCCTGTTCGTCGCGAAGGTCGGCCCTGACGCCTACAAGGACAAGAAGCGGTTCCCGAGTGGCCCGTGGTGCAAGGAGGGTGACTTCATCCTCGTCCGCCCCCACGCTGGTACCCGTCTGAAAATCCACGGCACAGAGTGGCGCATCATCAATGACGACGCCGTTGAGGGCGTGGTCGAGGACCCAAGAGGTATTTCCCGTGGCTAAGGACAACGAAGACGACTTCGAGTTCGAGATCGAAGGTGTGGACATCGAGGTCGAGGACGATACCCCGGAAGAGGACCGTAACCGGCAGCCGCTCCCAGAGGAGATTGTCAAGGAGCTCGAAGAGGACGAACTTGAGGAGTACTCCGACAAGGTCAAGATTCGCCTCAAGCAGATGAAGAAGGTCTGGCATGACGAGCGTCGTGCCAAGGAGACCGCTCTGCGGGAGCACAACGAAGCCGTGGCCGCGGCCCAGCGGATGTTCGAGGAGAACCGCCAGCTGCGGAACTCCCTGCAGCAGGGCGAAGGCACGCTGGTCCAGAGCGTCCGCCAGTCGGTGGACATGGAGCTTGCGAACGCCCGGAAGGAGTACAAGGAAGCATACGAGAGCGGGGACTCCGACCGTCTACTGGCGGCGCAGGAGGCTCTTCAATCGGCTGCTTACCGTGCCGAGCAGTTGCGGAACTACAAACCCTCTGTACAGCAGCAGGAAGCTCCGGTACAACCTACCCCTACGACAGCAGCCATTCCGCGGCCCGACACCAAAACCCTTGCGTGGCAAGAGCGCAATACGTGGTGGGGTACGGACCCGGAGATGACTGCTTCGGCTCTCGGGCTTCACCAAAAGCTCGAAAAGGAGAAGGGGTCCGCCTTTGTAGGGACCGATGACTACTGGTCGGCCATCGACACAACGATGCGTCGCAGGTTCCCCGAGTACTTCGGCGGGACCGACACTGGTAGCAAGCGCGGAAAGCCCGCCACGGTAGTTGCGCCCGCATCGCGCAGCACGTCCTCCAAAAAGCTCGTGCTTACGCAGTCACAGGTCAATCTGGCCAAGAAACTGGGCATCACTCCTGAGCAATATGCTCGTGAAGTCGCCAAGATCGGAAGGTAACACCATGTCGGAAACTCGCATCCCGCGCGACCTTGATACCCGCGCTACCGCTGAACGCCCCAAGTCTTGGCAGCCAGCTTCTCTCCTTCCGGAACCGGACAAGCAGCCCGGTTATGACTACCGGTGGGTTCGTGTGTCGTCCCTTGGGATCGCCGATCCGCCCAACGTCTCTTCCAAGCTCCGTGAGGGGTGGGAACCGGTACGTGTCGAGGAGCAGCCGCAGTTCAAGATGCTGGTCGATCCGGCGAGCCGGTTCAAGGACAACATCGAAGTTTCTGGACTGCTGCTCTGCAAAATCCCCAAGGATTTCATGAAGCAGCGGGCTGAATACTACAACCGCCAAAACGACAGTCAGGCGGAGGCGGTGGACAGCAATTTCATGCGCACGGAAGACCCCCGCATGCCCTTGTTCAAGGAGCGGAAGTCTACCTCGTCGTTCGGCAAAGGACGCTAAGCTAGGAGCTCAACATGGCGTATCCCAATATTGCTTCTCCCTACGGCCTTATCCCGGTCAACCTGATCGGCGGCCAAGTCAACACGGGTTCCACCCGTGAATACCCGATCCAGTACGCCTACGGCACGAACATCTTCTTTGGGGATTTCGTTCAGCTGTCCCGTGGGTTCATCAACCGTGCGGCGATCTCGACCGGCACCGGCCTGAACCAGACGGTCGGTGTGTTCCTCGGGTGCTCGTACACGAACCCGCTCACGAAGCAGAAGTTCTTCTCCCAGTACTGGCCGTCCGGAACCCTGTCGGGTGATGCGGTGGCCATCGTCTCGGACGATCCGGACCTCGTCTTCAAGGCGGTCATGTGCTCTGCCGGTACCACGGTGGCTTCTGCGGCCTACGCCATGATCGGCCAGAACGTGTCGGCCATCGACAACTCCTCGGGCTCCCTGATCACGGGCGACTCGAAGAACGCGGTGCTGACCCCGACCGCCACCCCCGTCACCACCACCCTGCCCCTGCGTGTCCTTGGCCTCGTCCAAGAAACTGCGGTCGCTCTGGGCACGGCGACGTGGTCCTCGGGTACCTCCACTCTGACTGTGTCGGCGCTTCCGAACGCCCTCCCGGTCGGCACGGACGTGGCCGTCATCGGCACCAACGGGCTTCTGGCCCGCTCCGGTTCCTTCGTCACCACCGCGGCAGCTGCTGGTGCGACTTCGGTCGTGCTGAACCAAGCCCCGACCTTCACCATCGGTTCTGGAAACATCGGTACTACCGTCGTGTTTACCCAGTATCCGGAAGTGCTCGTCAAGCTCCAGTTCGGCGCTCACCAGTACTATTCCGCCACCGGCAACGCCTAATTCTGGGAGTACTTAAGAAATGGCTATTTCTCGCGCACAACTTCTGAAGGAACTGCTCCCCGGTCTGAACGCGCTGTTCGGTCTGGAGTACAATCGCTACGGCGAGGAGCACAAAGAGATTTTCGACATCGAAACCTCGGAGCGTTCCTTTGAAGAAGAAACCAAGCTGTCCGGCTTCTCGGCGGCTCCGGTGAAGAACGAAGGTGCCGCCATTGCCTATGACAACGGGCAGGAAGCGTTCACCGCTCGCTACAACCACGAAACCATCGCTCTCGGGTTCAGCCTGACCGAGGAGGCCATCGAGGACAACCTCTATGACTCCCTGTCCTCGCGGTACACCAAGGCGCTGGCGCGGGCCATGTCCTACACCAAGCAGGTGAAGGCCGCGGCGGTTCTGAACAACGGCTTCAACGCCAACTACGTTGGCGGCGATGGTCAGGCCCTGTTCTCCACCGCCCACCCGCTGGTGTCCGGCGACGTCAACTCGAACACGCAGGCCACCGTGGCCGACCTGAACGAGACGTCTCTGGAAGCGGCTGTGATCCAGATCGCTGCGTGGGCCGATGAGCGTTCGCTCCTCATCGCCGCCAAGCCGCGGAAGCTGATCATCCCGCCGGGCCTGATGTTCGTCGCTACCCGCCTCCTGCAGACTGAACTGCGGGTCGGCACCAGCGACAACGACATCAACGCGCTGAAGAACAACGGCTCCATCCCGGAAGGGTACGCCGTCAACCACTTCATCACCGACCCGAACTCGTGGTACCTCACCACCGACGTTCCGAACGGCCTGAAGCACTTCGTGCGTACGCCCCTGTCCACCGGAATGGATGGAGACTTCGACACCGGGAACGTCCGCTACAAGGCACGCGAACGCTACTCATTTGGTTGGTCGGATCCGCTTGGAATGTTCGGCAGCCCCGGAGGCTCCTGATTTATCAAGGTTTTTTAGCTCTCCAAGAACCCCCGGTCGAAAGGCCGGGGGTTTTTCTTTGGTGTTGACCCTTCGCGCACATTTCTGTAACTAAGTCTCATAGGAGGCCGTTATGGAAAATTTACCAACCAACCGCAAAGAGGCACAGCAGCTGGGGGCCAAGTTCTACTTCACGGAAAAGCCCTGCAGCCGTGGGCATGTGTCGCCGCGGAAGACACAGGGGGTTTGCGTGGAGTGTGGTCGAGAGGATGTCCGGGCAGCTGCGGATACCCGTAGGGACTACTTCCGCAGCTACAACCAGCGCGAGGACATCAAGGACCGCAAGAACGATTGGTATGTGCGAAACGCCGATAAGGTTAAGGCCGCGGCGGCTATCCGCCCCACGCACGTCAAACGGCAGTACCAAGAGGCGTGGAAGGTGCGGAACATAGAGGCTGTCCGGGCCGACACTAAGTCACGCCGACGCAAGCACCGACTGGCCACGCCGACGTGGCTGACAGCTGCCCAGAAGAAGGAGATGCGGAACCTGTACCGGGTCGCCATCGAGCTCACAAAGACCACCGGAGAGCAGTACGTGGTGGACCACATCGTTCCGCTGCGGCACCCCGATGTATGCGGGCTGCATGTGCCTTGGAACCTGAGGGTGATCACGCGGGAAGAGAACCTACGGAAGTCAAACCGATTTGACCGCTAACCCCTATCGTCGTACTCTGATCACTGGTTCTCCCGGCGGTTCGTAAACGTACGATCCTCGCGGATGAGAATGGGGGAAGGGGCGAAAGTCCCTTCCCCTTTTTCGTGGATGGTGCTACCCCTTAGGTACCTAGTGATAACCACCCCACACCGCCGACTGGCTAGGCAGACATCCTCACGACGGCGGGTGCAGACAGAGGAATAGGCGATGAGCTTCTCGACTTTCTCGGGGCCGCTCCGCTCCGGTACCGTGCGCTACGGCGGCGTGAACGCGGGGCAGAACGTCGGCGTTCCGACCCTCACCCAGACGGCCAACATCGCCTTCGGCGTGGTCACGACTGCTCCTACCGCCCAGCGTCTGTTCGTGATCCCGGCGGGCTCCAAGATCATCCGGTTCAACATCGAGAAGCTGGTGGCGTTCTCCGGTGGTTCGGTCTCCGCGATCAACACCACTTTCGGCAATGCCAACATCCTCGGTGCCGGGGGTCAAATCCTGACCGCGGCTTCGGCCAACTCGCTGATGACCACCATCGACGCCGGTCTGACGACCGCCCAGACAGCTCGCTCGGTCCTCGACCCGGCGCTGGTCTCGGCTCTGGCCAACAACATCGGCATCTACGACATGCCGATCACGGGCACGTTCACGGCTGGTACCGGTAACCCGACCGCGGGTTCGCTGGTGGTCACCATCGAGTACGTCCAGCGCCTGCCGAACGGGCTGACGTCTCCGACCTCCTACACCACCTGATAGGAGCGTCCTGACATGATGCAGACCGACGTCAGTGCAGTACGTCTGGCCGCGAGCGGAGTGGCAGTCGCCACCCGCGCGCGGGTCAAGGGGTACCATATCCTCTCCGGGGGTACCGCGGGGTCCATCACCTTCTACGATAACCCTTCGGCTGCTTCTGGCATTCAACGCCTCGTCGTGGACATCAGCACCTCCGTGGTGCCGGTGACCTTCCTGTTGCCGGGCGAGGGGGTTCTGTTCCTGACTGGGGTGTACGTTGCCCTCCCTGCGACGGCGACGATCACCGTCCTTTATGGGTAAGCAACATGCAGCTCGCTTTTGACGACGAAACAGTAAAGCATCTGGTCGATGCTTTTTCGATAGCGACCATCGTGGGGGCTTTGGTTAACGTGCTACCGTCCATTGCCGCCGTGTTCAGTATCGCGTGGACGCTGTTGCGTATCTACGAGACCAAGACCGTACAAGGCTGGCTGCGCCACTGGCGTATCAACCACAAGGACCAAGCCAATGGCTAAGGGCACGACGATGAAGACCACCATGAAGCGCAGCATCAAGCTGCCGGTGGCCAAGGGTTCCCCGAGCGCGGCCAGCCGCGGCGATGGCGTCGTCTCCAAGGGCGGCACGAAGATGAAGATTTGCTGAGATGCCGAAGACCCCTGCTTGGACACGGAAGGCCGGGAAGAACCCCAAGGGCGGATTGAACGCCAAGGGTCGAGCTTCCTATAACAAGGCCAATCCGGGCAAGCCGGGGCTGAAAGCTCCTCAGCCGAAGGGCGGCCCGCGGAAGAAGTCCTTCTGTGCGCGGATGTCCGGGATGAAGAGCAAGCTGACGAGCGCGAAAACGGCGAGCGACCCCAACAGCCGTATCAACAAGAGCCTTCGGGCATGGGACTGCTGATATGAAAAAGCCGATGTCGAAACCCAAGGTTGCCCCCAAGGCCGCTCTGGCTGCCATGCTTGCCGCGAATGCTGGCGGTGGCGGTGGTGGTCCTCCTCCGGGTCCGCCCATGGGTGGTCCTCCTCCGGGTCCGCCTCCGGGTGGTCCGCCTATGCCGGGCATGGCCAAGGGTGGCTCCGTGAAGAAGGGTCCGGCCTTCCACAAGATGCGCAGCAAGGCCGATGGCACCCCCACCGGCAAATCCATGGGAGCTATGAACATGGGCCTGAAGAAGGGCGGCGTCGCCAAGATGAGCGGCGACAAGATGAGTGGCATGTCCGGCGCGCCCAAGAAGGCTGGGTCCGCAGGCAAGGCCGTCATGGGCTCGTCCGGCAAGGGCACCAAGACCATGAACCTCCCGGCCTCCGGGAAGGGCAAGATGTCCGCTGGCTTCGCCAAGGGTGGCAGCTGCAAGATGGCCCGCGGCGGGGGTATCGAGACCCGCGGCAAGACCCGCGGGAAATTCGTGTGAGCATCTCCCGCATCCAAGACACCCGCGGCATTGGGAACATCAACGCCCCGCGGCGTCCGCGTAACTCCATGGTGGCTGAACCCAAGCAGCCCGAGGATGCGAAGAAGTACCGGTTCGCCAAGGGTGGGAAGTCTGGTCTCTACGCCAACATCGACGCGAAGAAAAAGCGCATCGCTAACGGCTCCGGGGAAAAGATGAAGAAGCCGGGGGCCAAAGGTGCTCCCACGGCTGCGGATTTCCGCAAGTCGGCTAAGACGGCGAAAAAGAAGTGACGACGTCCGGCACCAACACGTTCAACCTGAACCTCAACGATTTGGTTGAGGAAGCGTTCGAGCGCTGTGGTGCCGAGCTTCGGACAGGCTATGATCTGCGTACGGCGCGGCGGTCCCTGAACCTCTTGACCATCGAATGGGCGAACCGGGGCATCAACCTCTGGACCGTGGACACCGCCACGGTGCCCCTGATCTCCGGGACCTACGTCTATACGCTCCCCATCGACACCATCGACCTGCTGGACGTGGTTGTCCGCAACAACAGCGCCACGGTCAGCCAGAGCGACATCCCGCTGACCCGGATCACCGTGGACAGCTACTCGGCCATCCCGAACAAGCTCGCTCCCGGACGCCCGCTGCAGGTCTATATCAACCGCCAGAGCGGCGCGACGGACCCCACCACGGGCCTTGCGTCCCCGACCATGACCCTGTGGCCGGTGCCGGACCAGACGAACGTCTACACGCTGGTCTACTGGCGGCTGCGGCGCATCCAAGACGCCGGAAACGGCGTCAACACGCAGGACATCCCCTTCCGTTTCCTGCCCGCCATGACTGCCGGGCTGGCCTACCATCTAGCGTTCAAAGTGCCGGGCGGTCTGGATCGGCTGCAGATACTCAAGGCGGACTACGACGAGCAGTGGCAGAATGCGTCCGATGAGGACCGGGACAAGTCGTCCCTCCGCATCGCTCCCCGCATCTCGTACTAGGAGGTGCCATGTCTGCCAAGTTCGCCTCTGGCAAGCACTCCATCGCGGAGTGCGACCGGTGTGGGTTCACCTACCCGCTGAAGAAACTCCGCGCCATCGTGGTCAAGACCAAGGTCACGGGCACCCTTGTGTGCCCCACCTGTTGGGAGCCGGATCAGCCGCAGCTGCTGTTGGGGATGTACCCGGTCAACGACGCGCAGGCGGTGCGCAATCCGCGGCGGGATAACTCCTACTGGCAGTCTGGGCAGACCGGGCTGCAAGTGCTGGACATCAACCCGACGACCCCCAACGCGAAACTCTCGTTCGGGTACCCCTCGGACGGTAGCCGGGTCGTGCAATGGGGGTGGAACCCGGTGGGGCTCAACAACCCCTACTCTTTCCCTGACCTTGTAAGTACGCTAGTAGGAGTGGGTGCAGTCGGCACCGTGACCATCACCATAAGCTAGGAACAGGCCATGGCCAGCCCGGACAAGACCGCCAAGATCGACAAGACCATCATCGGCAAAGGCGGCGCGACCCAAGCCGACCTGAAGAAGTACGGGCGCAGCGCCGCGAAGGCGATGGCCCAGAAGCGCGCCACCAAGATCAAGGGAGGCTGATATGTCGGACCTGAAGTACGAAGAGCTCTACCACCCGATTACGAAGAACCCGCTGCCGTCCAGCCGGAAGCAGCCGACCGTGACCACGCCCCCGGCCATCGCTGGCTACCCTGAGAAGCCCGCCAACACCCAGACGATGAAGATCCGTGGGACCGGCGCGGCGACCAAGGGAATCCGCTGCAGCACGAAGATGGGCTAAGACGTGAACTACGCGCGCTTTGGCAGCATCTATGTCGCTACCAATATGGTGACAGGAGAGCAGTATGTAGGGCAAACTCAGCAGCCCCTGAAGACGCGCGTCTATGCTCATATGATATCGGCACTGAAGCCCAAGTTCAAGTTTGCCCATGCTATTGCTAAATACGGGTTTGAGAACTTCATGTTTGCTGAAGTAGCGGTGACTTTTGACAAAGCAGCTCTGGACGACGTAGAGTGTGCATTCATCGCTGACCTAGCCCCTGCCTATAATGTTACTAAAGGAGGGTCTGGTATGAGAGGCCCCGTTAGTGCCGCTGAGAGAGTGAAGCGTTCAGAGGCCGCCAAGCGTCGCTGGGCGGACCCTGTGTGGCGCGCGCGAACCACTGCTTCTATCCAGAAAGCCGCGGCGGAGGGCAAATTTGATGCCGTTGGTGCCCGACTCGGTGCTCTCGGCGTAGGGGGTAAGACCCGCTGGGCAGGCCATATTAAGAAAGATAAACCCACCCCTACCCAAAAAGAAAAACAGGTTAAAGTACAGCGGTCACGCGAAGAAGGCATAGAATGCTCCGCAAAATCCAAGCATAAACCTGTAACCTGCCAAGAACTGGGTATATCTTTCTTAGCGCAGAAATACGCGGCTGAGTACTTAGGTGTACGTAACACCACGGTTTGCAACGCACTGCAGCGAAAAGGCAAAGTTAGCGGTCGCTATACTTTGGTCCGGGTGGCCTATTAACTATTCAACTCTCGCCTCCACAATTCAGGCGTACGTCGAGAACGACTTCCCGACTTCTCCGGGAACGGGTGGCCTCACGTCTGTGCAACAGATCAACACCTTCATCCAAGAGGCCGAGCAGCGCATCTATAATTCGGTGCAGCTGCTGAACCTTCGGAAGAACGTGACCGGGCAGACCACCGCCAGCAACAAGTACCTCACGGTGCCGACCGACTGGCTGGCAAACTTCTCTCTGGCGGTCATCGACCCGGTCACGGGTCAGTACGACTACCTCTTGAACAAGGACGTGAACTTCATCCGGGAAGCGTTCCCGATCCCCGCCACCACGGGGAAGCCGACCCATTATGCGATGTTCGACAACACGTCCTACATCCTCGGGCCGACGCCGGACGCGACCTATCAGATGGAGCTCCACTACTTCTACTACCCGCAGTCCATCGTGACGGCGACCAACACATGGCTCGGGGACAACTTCGACTCCGTGCTCCTCTACGGTGCGCTCCTCGAAGCCTACACCTTCATGAAGGGTGAGGCAGACGTGGTGAAGATGTACCAAGACCGGTACGACGCCGCCATGGCGCTCCTGAAGCAGTACGCCGAGGGCAAGAACCGCCAAGACATGTACCGTACGCCCCAGACGAGGACACCCGTGAAATGAGCATCACTCAGGTCATGTGCTCTTCCTTCAAGGCGGAGGTCCTCCTCGGGGTCCACGACTTCCGGGTTGGCGGCACAGGTGACACCTTCAAGATGGCGCTCTACACGTCGCTGGCGGCTCTGGATGCCAACACGACCACCTACACCTCCACGGGTGAGGTGGTAGGCACCGGGTACACGGCTGGGGGGACCACCCTCACCAGCCTCGGGGTGACCACGGTCAACACGTCTTCGACGGCGGGCGTGGGCTTCGTGACCTTCAACAACGCGGTCTGGACGTCGGCGACCTTCACGGCCCGCGGCGCACTGATCTACAACACCACTCCGTCTGCCCTTAGCAACTCAGGGGCAACGCTTGTGAACCCCGCCGTCTGCGTTCTGGACTTCGGTTCGGACAAGGCGGTGTCCTCGGGAACCTTTACGGTGACGATCCCGGCGGCCACCAGCACCACGGCAATCATTCGTATTTCATAACCAGAAGTGGGGACCGAACATGGACAAGATCGCAATCGCTTGGGGAGCCCTGAAGGGCTACAAGACCTACATCACCGCCGGGATTGCCGTGATCACGGCGCTGGGTGCGTACGCCACGGGTGACGCCACTCTGATGCAGACTTTGCAGCTGCTGTTCACCGCCGTCATGGGCGCGACCGTCCGTAACGCTGTCGGCTGATGCTCGGGAACGCCCTATTCTATGCGAAGCTGGCGGTAGCGTTCATGTCTGTCGCGCTGGCGTTTTTGTCCGGGTACCACCTGCGTGCACTGGAGGCCAAGGCGGAGCTCGCCAAGGAGGTCCAGCTGGCGCAGGCGGCTCGGGCTAAAGTGGAGGCTGACCTGAATGTTACGTCCGGGAAATACGAGGTTGAGCGCGAGCGAACTGCGCAGGTTCAGGTGGATCGCATCAACACAGTCCGTGAGGTATATCGCAATGTTCCAGCGCCTCCTCCTTCTTGCGCCGTTCCTCCTTCTGTTCTCAGCATGCTCCTCGGGGCCGTCCAAGACGCAAATGCCGCCGCCACTACCGGCCAATCTAGCGTCCCATTGCAGCCCGCTCCCAGCCCCGCCAAGCAGCCCGGTCTATGACCCCGGTCGCGTCGAATGGGAGCTCGCTCTCATAGCGTCGTACAAGGACTGCGCTATCAAACACCGTCTGGCTACGGAAGCATGGCCAACCGACAAAAAACCGGGTACTAAGTGATACCCATCTAGCAGGAGCAGCTCATGGCTGGCGAGAAAAGTACCACATACGCCAACCTCGTGTTGGCTGCGATGCTCACGAACACCGTGACGGGCATCACCAATATCGTGGCTGCGGGCTCTCAGACCCAGCTGTACCTATCGCTTCACACCGCCGATCCCCTCGTGGGCGGCACCCAGAATACCAACGAGGTGAGCACCGCACAGTACGGCGCGTACACGCGGGTGGCAGTGAACCGAAGTTCGGCGGTCTGGACCGTGACCGGCGCGACTGCCACCCTCACCGCCGCGGTGAGCTTCCCGACGACCACCACTACGGGAACGGGGGTTACGGCCACCTACTTCGCCATTGGTGCCCTATCGTCCGGCGCAGGGGCGATCCTGTACACGGGTCCGATCACGCCCAACATTGTGATCCCAGCCACCACGGCGGGCGTCATTCCACAGCTGACGACTTCGACGACCATCACCGAGGCGTAACGCCATGGCTGCCAATACGATCCTCAATACGGGTACTGGTGGCGATACCATCGCCACCGACGACATGACCACGTCGAAGGCCCAGCGGATCAAAATCATCACCGGGGCGACCGGAACGGACGGCGGCAACGTCACGACCGCCAACCCGTTCCCCGTGGGCAACGCCGGGTCGCTGTTCGTAGCTTCCGCGGTAAACTCCACCACGACGCAGCTGGCCGCGGCGGGTACGTTCACGGGTACCATCGAAACGGTCTACAACCAGCAGGCCATTTCGCTCCTCGTCGTTTCTGATCAGCCCGGCACCCTGACCTGCCTCCAGTACATTGACGCAGGCGGCACGAAGCTGGCGCACACGGATGTGTTCACCAACACGGCGGGCGTTCCGATCAGCCGGGCCATCGTCGCGAACGGCAACTATTTCAAACTCACTTATCAAAATACCGGCGGCTCCACGACCACGACGCTGCAGGTGGACACTGCCTACGGGACCATTACCCCCGTCACGAACTTGAACAACCAGCCGATGGCTCTGGCCGAGTATAACAATGCGGCCCTGTCGAACGCCAACCCGATCCCGATCCAGTCGGTGAACACGGGACGCACGCAGCTGTCGTTCTACGCCAACGCGGCGGCGGCGGGCGCGACTGGTGTCGAAACGGCGATCAGCATTGCCCGGTCCACGTTCGACGGCACTGCGGCGGGCGGTGCTGCGGCTTCCCAGACACCCACAAGCGGCAAGCGGTTCCGGATCACCACCATCACGTTTGCCTCGCGGGGCAACGCCACGGCGACTACGCAGGTGACAAACTTCTCTCTGCGGGTCAATTCCGCGGGCGCGGTCACCACGTCTTCATCTGTGGCTCTGACGGTAGGCACCGCGACCCCGGCTACGGCTTCGGCGTGGGATCGGTGGTTCATCGACTTCGGGGGTGACGGACCGGAGATCGTGGGGAACGGAACCCTGCAGTGGGGTATCACGGCGAATGCAGTTTTCGTCACCAACGCGCCGACGTGGTACGTGGCGATCACTGGGTATGAATACTAAGGGGGGCTAGTCCATGTCCCTCACAACTCTGTTTGCCTCTACCAGCCTCAATCCCAACAACACCGGGGTTCTCGTTTCGGGGAATTTTGGGTCGGCGTCCTACCAGCAGGGCGGGACGTCCTACACACTTGGTACCCTGCCGGGCGGCACCTACACCGGCCCTTCGGTTGCGACTTACAGCCTAGACGGCACGACCCTGTTCACGGCTGGGGCGGCTCGCATCACGTCCGCCGGGTTGCTCGTCGAGGCGGCGTCCACGAACCGGATCACCAATTCCGCCATGACGAGCGGAACCGGCTGGAGCTTCTTCAACGCTTCCGCCGGATCGAACGTCACCGCCCCCGATGGGACCACGACCGCCCTTCAGGTCAACTATACTGGATCTAACGGCGCGATCTATCAGGCGGGGCAAACCCTCACCAACGGCACGGTTTACACCCTGTCGTGCTGGGTACAGTGGGTCAGTGGTTCGACGCAGTTCTATCTGGTCGCCAACCCCGGCGCATCCACGACCCTCGTCACCGCGACCGGAACTTGGACACGGTACACATCCACGTTCACCGCGACCGCTAACGCTAACATCGGGGTCAATGGAGACCCTAGTGTCGCCGGACAAGTGCTAAACGTCTGGGGTTATCAGGTCGAGGCCGCATCTTCGGCAAGCTCCTACATCCCCACCACCTCCGCCGCCGTCACCCGCACCGCCGACGTCGCGACTCAGACCTATACCGGCACCGCGACCTCCATAACGGTAGAGACCGCCAGCGGGCGCACGAACCCCACAGTCGGCTCGCCGCTCACACTTAGCGCGTCGCCGTGGCTTGGCGGGTACATCAAGTCGTTCAGCATCTTCGGGACGTCGTCGTCCACGACGGGCGCAGGCAGCGTCACGGGCACGGCGTCTGTTGCAGGCACAAGCCAGACTACCAAGACCTCGGTAGGCTCTGTAACCGGTACCTCTACGGTCGCTGGTGGTGGTCAGCTTCTCTACACCACCGTAGGCTCTGTAACCGGTATCTCTACGGTCGCTGGTGGTGGTCAGCTTCTCTACACCACCGTAGGCAACGTCGGGGGCACCGTCTCTGTCGCAGGGGTAGGCAGCACTGGCTCGGGTAACGCTGGTACGGTCAACGGTACCTCAAGCGTCGCTGGTACGGCCCAGTCGCTCTTCCCCGCCGCGGGCACGGTCAACGGTACCTCAAGCGTCGCTGGTACGGCCCAGTCGCTCTTCCCCGCCG
>JBBARR010000015.1:52489-64095 GCA_040399645.1 Caulobacteraceae bacterium
CGGGCACGGTCAACGGCACGGCGTCCGTCGCGGGTGCGTCCCAGACTACCTACACCTCGGTTGGTACCGTCAATGGCACCACATCCGTCTCTGCACAGGGCTCCACGGGCGGCAACGCCGGTCTGGTCAACGGTACCTCGACGGTCGCTGGTGCAGGGCAGGTGGCCGTCACGCAGGCTGCGGGCACGGTCAATGGCACGGCTTCTGTCGCAGGTGCCAGCAACACCACACTCACCTCCGCGGGCACGGTCAACGGTACGGCTTCTGTCGCTGGCGGGGGGCAAGTCCTCTACACGTCGGTAGGGTCCGTCACTGGCATCACTACGGTCGCTGGGGCATCCCAGACTACCTACACGTTCTCCGGGACCGTCAACGGCACTGTGACGATCTCCGGGGCCGGGGCGACGATCCTGACTTCCGCGGGTACCGTCAACGGGACCACTACGGTTGCAGGGGTAGGAGCTACTACTTTCAGCGCCACGGGCGCGGGCACAGCCAACGGTACCTCTACCGTCTCCGGGGCGGGGGCGACATCCTCGGGCACTTCTGTTTCTGTGACTGGCGTGGTAGGTGTATGCACTGTGTCGTCCGTCAACGTGTGGGGAGCTATCCCTGAAACTCAAGTACCCGGATGGACACTCGTTAACGAGAGCCAGACCGTGACGTGGAATTTGGTGGACGATAGCAACACGGCGGTGTGGACCGCCGTACCCCATTAAGGAACACCCATGGCTAGTACCTACAGCAGCCTCAAAATCCAGCTGATGACCACTGGGGAGAACTCCACCACTTGGGGAGGGATCACCAACACGAACCTTGGGACCACGCTGGAAGAGGCGCTGAAGAACACTGCTACGGTGACCTTCGCCAGCGCTGATGTGACCCTGACGCTGGTGGACTCCAATGCCTCGCAGACGGCGCGGAACATGCGTCTGGTGCTGAGTGGGACGACTGGCGGCGCACGAAATTTGATAGTTCCCGCCATCACAGGCGGCAAGCTGTACATCGTCAACAACACCTGCGCCGACACGGTGACGGTGAAGAACGCCACTGGCACGGGGTTCGCTGTCCCCGCGGGCACCACCACTTGGGTCTACAATGACGGGACCAACGTCACTGGCGTCACCAACTACCTGTCGTCCCTGACGCTGGGCTCCCCCCTGCCAGTCACCAGCGGTGGCACCGGACAAACGCTCTCAACGGGTTCCGGCGCTGTGGTGCTGGCCACGTCCCCCACCCTCACCAGCGCCACGCTCGCCAGCCCCTCTCTCACCAATGCGACCCTGACGACCGCCAACATCGCAAGCGCGGGTATCAGCCTCACGGGCTCCACATCGGGCCTGACGGTCCTCAAGGCCAACGCCGTGGCCGGTGCGTGGACCCTGACGCTCCCTTCGACCGCGGGCACCAATGGCTACTTCCTGCAGACGGACGGTACCGGTATCACCAACTGGGTCGCCAACGTCGGCGGCGGCGGCACGGTGACATCGGTTGGCGTCTCGGGCGGCACCACGGGCCTGACCACTTCGGGCGGCCCGATCACTGGCTCTGGGACTATTACGCTAGCCGGTACGCTGGCGGTGGCCAACGGCGGTACGGGCGTCACGACTTCCACGGGTTCGGGTGCCAACGTCCTCGGAACCTCCCCGGCCATCACGTCCGCGACCCTCACGACTCCGACCATCGGCGGTGCGGGTGTCACCCTGAACGGCTCTACGTCGGGCACCACCGTCCTGAAGGCCAATGCCACCGCGGGTGCTTGGACCATGACTCTGCCGACTTCGGCGGGCACGAACGGCTATATCCTGCAGACGGACGGCACCGGCATCACCAGCTGGGTCGCCAACGTCGGCGGCGGCGGTACGGTGACCAGCGTAGGCGTCTCGGGCGGTACAACTGGCCTCACGACCTCTGGCGGCCCCGTCACGGGCTCCGGGACCATCACCCTCGCGGGTACGCTGGGTGTGGCCAACGGCGGCACAGGTGCCACTACCCTGACGGGCTACGTGTCCGGCAACGGTACGGGTGCCTTCACTGCATCTGCGACCATTCCCGGCACGGCCATCTCGGGCAACATCTCCGGCTCTTCTGGCAGTGTCACTGGCGTCGTGGCGGTGGGCAACGGGGGTACCGGTGCGTCGTCCCTGACAGGCTATATCAAGGGCACCGGCACGACGGCGTTTACCACCGTCTCGACCATCCCCGGCACGGATATCACCGGTACCGTGCCTGCTGCGACCACCGCAGGTTCCTGCACCGGCAACTCGGCTACAGCCACCTCCGCCACCTCGGCAACTACGGCGACCACGGCCAACGGGTTGAACACCGGCAACAGCTACCAGATGCTGGCGCTTGGGGTTAACACCACCGCCCCGGCTACCGGTAACATCACAGCCACAGGCACCATTACTGCAGCGACGTTCTCTGGCTCTGGAGCGAGTTTGACCGGTACCGCGGGCTCCCTCACGGCGGGTGCCTGCTCGGGTAACTCGGCTACGGCCACGACGGCTTCGTCCTGTTCGGGCAACTCGGCTACGGCCACGACCGCCACGACCGCCACGACGGCGACCACCGCGAACTCGCTCAATACCGGCAACGCGTATCAGGTCAACATCCTCGGTGTGGGTACCCCTGCGTCGGGTACCGCGGGTGAAATCCGGGCGACCAACAACGTGACAGCCTTCTATTCCTCCGACCGGATGCTGAAGACTAACATCGTGAACATCCCCGACGCGATGGAGAAGCTCTACAAGCTCAACGGTGTGACGTTCGACTGGACGGATGACTACATCAAGGACCGCGGGGGTGAAGATGGCTACTTCGTCCGCAAGCATGACGTCGGTGTGATCGCTCAGGAGGTCAACGCTGTCCTCCCCGAGATCGTCGCTACCCGGCAGGACGGCACCATGGCCGTCAAGTACGACCGCCTGACCGCCCTGCTCATCGAGGCGGTGAAGGAGCTCTCTGACGAGGTCGCCCTGCTGCGGGCTCAGGTGAAGGGGCGGAAATAATGGCACTCAATTCTTCGGGCCAGATCAGCCTTGCGGGTGCTACAGCAGGCCAGTCGATCTCGCTGCAGGTCGGCACTACGAGCACGACTCAGACCAGCTTCAACGACACGAACGTTCGTACGATCTCTGGAACATCGGCGGGTACGCAGGTGTCCATGAGCACTTTCTACAGCAAACCTACCGCCACCTCAGCACTGTTCACGTCGGGATCAGGTACGTTCACCATTCCGGTTGGCTATGACACGCTCGTGATTGAAGTCTGGGGTGCGGGCTCAGGAGGGTGCAAAGGGCAGGGCACGGGTTGCGGCGGTACTTCCGGGGCAGGTGGTGGCGCAGGCGGCCTTGCGCGCTCTACATACACTATTACAGGGGCTTCAGGGCAAACCATAGCCTATAGCGTAGGTACTGGCGGCACTGCGGGAGGAACACCTTCTGGGGCTGGGGGAGCATCCACGGCGACCAGCGGGACCTTTACCATCACTTCCATGACGGGAAACGGCGGTGGCGCAGCCAACAATGGTGCTGGCGGAGGAGGCGCGGCTGGAACCGCTTCTGGCGGCAATGTCGCCAATACGTCGGGGGGTGCGGGTAGCCCTTGCGTGGACCAAGGGGGTACAGGAGCGTCTGGTTTGGGAGTAACCGGCATCACCTGCTCGGGTCCAGCCAACGCTGCACGGCGGGGAGACGGCGGAAGCAGCGGATCAGACGCTACGACCAGTGGTGCCCCCGGTGCCAACGGCGGCGTGGCGTTCATCTACAGCTAGGGGTTCCATGTTCCACTACCGGCTTTATGAACATCACACCCTGTACGGGCAGTTCTATGAGTTCCCGGCGCGTGGGGATGGCATCCCCATGCACGACCACCGTGAAGCTCAGCGGCACAACATCATCATCTTACGGGGTTCTGTGCAGGTCTATGGCCCAGACAAATCGTGGAGCTTCTACGCTTCTGTGGGTGATGTCGTGGACATGACATCGGAGATGCACCCCCACGAAGTCGTGGCCTTGGAGCCCTATACCAAAATCTTGGGCATGTTCATCCATGGTCGCCCGGATGGGGAGTATTTGGATGACGACGAGAAAAGCGGTACCGTGTATCGTCCTATCACCATACCCCTAGAGGATGCCCTATGATGAAGCGCATTGTTCTCGCCGCCGCTCTGGTGGCTCTTGCCGCGTGTAACGCCAAGCAGCCCGCCCGCGGCAACTCCGATGTGACCACCGTGGCAACTGATAACGTCGTGGTCAAAGACGTTCCTGTCCGGGAACCGACGCCCAAGGTTCAACCGTGACCCGGCGGCGCGACGTAACCGATATTGAAATCCTCCTCCTCATCGAAAGGGTAGACAAGATGTCTCAAGCTACTGACGACCTGACCATCGCCGTACAGAACCTCGCCACGCAGGTGACCGCGGCTGTGGCCGAACTGAACCGCCTGTCCGGCATCGCTTCCGCTCCGTCCGTGGACGGCCCGGTCGTGACTGACCTCGCTACGCAGGTGACCGCTCAGACCGCGGCTCTGGCCTCGGCTCTGGCTGCCGCCCAGACCGCTGTGCCTGTTACCGCTTAAGTATCTCCGAGCGGAGGCGTATCATGGCGTTCATCAAGCTCCAGTTCAAACCGGGCATGGACCGCGACCAGACCAACTACTCCAACGAGGGGTGCTGGTGGGATGGCGACAAGATACGCTTCCGTTCGGGTTACCCCCAGAAACTGGGGGGCTGGAACAAGATCGTCCCCACGGCGTTCTATGGCGTCTGCCGCCAGATGTGGGATTGGATCACGACCTTCTCGGACAACTTCGTCGCGGTCGGAACCAACAACAAGGTCTATATCGTCGCGGGTGGCGTCTTTAATGACATCACACCCCTGCGGACGACTACGCCCACTTTGAGCACGCCCAATACCGATAACTGCGTACAGACGTTCAACGGCACCACCACGATCCAGATCAACCTCGGGACCGTGCACAACATCGACACTGGGTACTTCGTGACGATCTCCGGGGTTGCGTCCGCCATCGGCGGCGTTCCTGCGTCCGAGATCAACGGCAACCACATCGTCACCTACGTCAGTGCGACGGCCTTCAGCTTCCAGTCCACGACCGCCGCCACTTCCAACGTGGCTGCAGGCGGCGGGACGACCGTGGTCATCAACTTCGAGATTGCTCCCGGCAATGCCTCTGCGACCTTGGGCTACGGCTGGGGTACCGGTACATGGTCTCGCGGGACGTGGGGCAGCGGTTCGACATCTCCCATCGTGCTGCCGCAGCAGGACTGGTTCTTCGACAACTTCAACAACGACCTTGCCATGAACATCCGGAACGGTGCGCCATACTGGTGGGTGCGCGGGGCGACGGCAGACCCGACGACGGCTCTGGCTACGCGGGCAATCACGCTGCAGGCGTACGCTGTTACTCAGGGCTTTCTGGCCGCAGACGTACCCAGTGTTGTGGGTCAGCTGCTGGTAGCTCAGCAGAACCAGCACCTCATTGCGTTCGGGGCTGTACCCTACGGCAGCACGGCGACGTCCGCCTTCGATCCGTTGCTGATCCGGTGGACCAACCAGAGCTCCCCCGGTGAGTGGGCTCCTACAGCGCTGAACTCAGCTGGTGACCTGCGGGTTTCTCGCGGTTCGCGGATCGTGCGCGCCCTGCCGACCCGGCAGGAAATCCTCGTCTTCACCGACACGCACCTCTACACCCTGCAGTACCTCGGCACGACTGACGTGTTCGGACTGCAGGAGTACGCCGACAATATCTCGATCATCTCCCCCCGAGCATGTATCTCCGCGGCTAACATCACCTACTGGATGGGGCAGGACAAGTTCTATGCCTACACCGGACGGGTGGAGTCTCTGCCGTGCACGATCCGCGACTACGTGTTCAATGACATCAACCTCGATCAGGCAGATCAGGTCATCTGCGGTACCAACGAACAGTGGAGCGAAATCTGGTGGTTCTACCCCAGTGCCTCGTCCTCATGGAACAACAAGTACGTCATATACAACCACCTCGAAAACCTCTGGTACTACGGCTACATGGAGCGCACGGCGTGGCTCGATACTCCGCTGCAGCACTACCCCATGGCTGCGGACACCGGCATGAACAATGCGCAGGGGTACCTTTATTTCCATGAAAGCGGTGTGGACGATGACGGCAACGCCATGGCGTCCTTCATTCAGTCCAACGACTTCGACCTCGGGGATGGGGACAGCTACATGCTCTGTCGCCGTCTGATACCAGACGTGGACTTCAGCGGCTCGGCTGCTGGTACGACGCCCTCGGCTGCCTTGTCCATCCGTCCGCGGAACTTCCCCGGCTCGGGTGTGGACAGCGCCATGACCCAGAGCCAGAATGTCACTCAAGTCGTCGTGGACCAGTACACGAACCAAGTCTTCATGCGGGCTCGCGCTCGGCAGATGGCGTTTCAGCTGCAGTCCACGGGGCTTGGAGTTCAGTGGCAGATGGGCGCTCCGCGGTTGGACGTCCGGCAGGATGGGCGTCGCTGATGGCTCTGGATTTTGCACGGGCTTCCCCGCTACCCAACCCGCCGCTCCAGTACGACCCGCAGTACATTCGCCAGCTGATCCGCGTGCTGGAGAACTACTTCTCCCAGCTGGACTCCAACATGCCCAACCATGCGGAGACGTACACGGCGGATAATTTCGTCGGGGGCATCTTCAAGGCGGGCAACTACACAACGGCCCAGAAGAACGCCATCGCCGGACCCAAGGCGGGCTGGGTCGTTTTCGACACGACCCTTGGCAAACTTTGTGTATACTCTGGTAGCGCTTGGCAGACCATAACCTCGGTGTAGGACGCTCTCATGGACATGAACCCTAACGCCCCGGAGCCAGCATCTTCCTTTGGTTCGCCTACCGGAGGCGCTTCCAACCCGAACGCGCAGCCCGCTCAGGCGGGACAGTCGCCCATGGTGCAACAGCTTCAGCAGTTCGGACGTGGCCCGGACTCCATGATGATGCACGTCACCCCCAACGAGGTGGCAGGACTGCAAGGTCTGGCGCAGGCCGCGGGTGGCACCCTGACGACCAACCCGACGACGGGCCTCCCGGAGATGGGCTTCCTCGATAACATCCTGCCTACCGTGCTGGGCTTTGCCCTTGCGCCGTTCACTGGGGGTGCGTCGGCTGCGGCGCTGGTCGGCGGCGGAGAGTTCCTCGCCAGCGGGGGTAACCTCCAGAAGGGCCTGATGGCCGGACTCGGGGCATTCGGCGGCGCTGGACTGGCTGGTGGGCTAGGGATGGTCCCCGGTGCCGCAAGCGGTGCGGGTACGACCGCTGCGCAAACGGCTATGAACGCAGTTCCTCTAGGCACCAACGCCGCTGCAGGTGCAGCTTCTCAAGCAGCCATGAACGCGGTTCCTCTAGCGACCAACGCCAACATCGCTGGGCTAGGACAGGCTGCAGTGGGTGGCGCAGCACCCACGGTTACGCTTGCTCCCTCCCTTGCGGCTCCTTCGGCCAGCATGCTCACGGCGGGTACTCAGGCCGGGGGTGGGGCCGGGGCGGGCATGTTTGGTGGCTTTCCTCAACCCCAGATGCCGTCCAGCCTCTCTCAGTTTGGCAATGGCTTCGCGGGTGCCACGGGTGGCGAGTTCGGCGGCAGGCTCGGTACGGGTGCCGCGGCTATGGGTCTGGCGCAGACGGCCTCCAATGCCTTCCAACCCACACTCCCCAAGTACGAAGACCCCAATGCCAAGTGGGACTACAAGGGTCCGTACAAGCCGCAAGACCGGCAGGTGAGCTTCCCCGGCGCTGCGCCGACCAACGGAGAGTACCAGTACTTCAAGGACTCCAACCCCTACCCCGGCTTCACGAACGCCTCTGGATTTGCCAGCGGCGGCAGCGCGTTGCAGGTCTCCGCGGCTCCCGACCGGTTCGCTCCGATCCAAGCCGACCACATCCCGCACATCATGCAGCAGATGGGTATGCCTTCGCAGGGCGGAATGCCCCAACGCCCTCCGATGCCAGACCCGCAGTCCTTCATTCAGGGCATGCAGCGGCAACCGTTCAATCCGCAACAGTGGCAGGCTCAGCACCAGCAGCCCCCCGCGGGCGCGGCACCCCCTCCGGGAGCCCCTCCCGCGTCCCCGGCGCAGGGCGAGCAGAATTACGGGTTCAAGAACCCGCAGGGTGATCCGGGCAACGGGTTCACTGCGCTCCCATCAAACTTCGGGGACTACCTGAAGAACTTTGGGGGGAACATTTTCGGGGCTATCGGTGCCTACGGCAACAACACTCCGATCCCGCAGACCTACGCGCCTCCTGCGCCTACGGGGGCATCTCCGACCCCAACGATGCAGCCCTTCACGCCCAACGGTGGCCCTGAACAGAACTTCGGTTTTACCGCTCAGCCTGCTCCTTCTCAAGCATCTCCTTACACTGCGGCGGGCTCAGGTGCTGGCGGTGCCGGTAGCAGCGGGCTCGGCGCGATCATGAGCGGTGGCATGGGCAACATGGGCTACGGCTTCCGCAACCGGTTCGCAGACGGTGGTACGGCCCAAGCTGGCGGCGTGCCTCTGGAGAACGGGGCTTTCATCGTGGATGCCCGGACGGTCTCTGAACTGGGCAACGGTAGCAGCAGCGCGGGTCAGGAGCTTCTGGCCAAGTACGGTGGTCAGCCCCTGCATGGCCCCGGCGATGGTGTAAGCGACTCGATCCCTGCCAACATCGCTGGCGTTCAGCCTGCTGCAGTAGCCAGAGACGAAGTGAAGTTCTCCCCCGAAGCCGTCGCCCGTATTGGCGGAGGTAGCCTTAGCAAGGGGACACAGAAGCTGTATGACATGATGGCACGGGCGCAAAAAGCCCGCCAATCTGCCTCTCGTGGACAAGACACGGGGCTGCAAGGGATCATGCCAAAATGACGGATGAAGCTAGTTTTTCTTGGGTTCCCCAAGAGCATGTGAGCAACATATGGGGTCAGGTAGCCCCACTTCTGAAACGTGTCACTGATTTGAGCGATGGGCGGTTTGAAGTTTCAGATTTACAAGACCTTATACTTAATAAGAACTACATGCTGTGGATTGCTTTTGACGACTCAGCCATAATTGGCGCTACTATTACTATGTTTCAGCAATACCCACGCAAAAAATACTTGTACATGATGTTCGTAGGCGGGGTTAATATCGAGCGGTGGTACTCCATAGGCATAACGACTTTGCGCAAGTTTGCAGGAGACACTGGGTGTGACGGGGTCGAAGCGACGGGGCGGCTCGGCTGGGAGCGCGTGCTCAAAAACGACGGTTATACCTCGCGGTGGAAAGTCTTCGATATGCCGGTCATCAGGTCAACAGAAGAAGAGGACAGCCATCATGGAGTTTGACTCTTTTGAATGGCAGCAGCTTCGGAATGCCAAGCTGAAAGAGTGGATCGGTGATGACGCCGCGGTGCGGTTTATACTGGATTTCTCGGACACCTGTGAGCTGTTTGACGACCTCATAGACAAAGACAAGCCCATCGAAGACGCCCATGTGGTGCGAGTGTTATTCACTGTGCTTACGGAACTGCCGCTCAATTCGTTCTTCGATTTCCACAAGGTCCGCTTGGTGCCCATTATCATCACCGGTATCAACGCGTGGCTGGATGCTAACGCATTGGAACGTGGAAGCGACAATGATATAGTTTTCTCCTACGTTCTTAGGGACTGGTATATGGAACTGGTCACGTATGTAATTTTCCTCACACGAGGACGAGACTACATGCGTGCGGTTAGTGTGGATGTCAGGCATTTTTTTACCCGACATGAGACGCTGGAAGAGTACCGAGGGAGACTGGTATGAGCGGCGGTAGCGATAGCAGTCAACCTACTCAGCAGAACGTCACATCCACCACGACGAACCTGCCTGCGTACGCGCAGCCGTACTTCGAGAACCTGCTCAACCGGGCTCAGGGTAACTCCTACACCAACTACACCCCCTACCAAGGCCAACAGGTCGCGGGTTTCAACCCTGCTCAGCAGCAAGTCCAAGACGCCACGATGTCGATGCAGACACCGGGGCAGTTCCAAGGGGCGACGCAGCTGGCGGGAGCCGCGGGGCTAGGGGCTCTACAGGCGTCACAGCAACCGATCAATGCTCAACAGATCGGTCAGCCGCAGCTGAACAACTACAGCATGTCGTCTCCCGATCAGGTGCAAGCCGGGTTGTATGCTGCCCCGCAGGTGAGCGGCCCTACGGGTGTGTCGGCCCAACAGAACCAAGCCGGGCAGATGGGGGCACCGCAGCAGGTGCAGGCCACCCAGCAGTATGCGGGGCAGATGGGGGCACCGCAGCAGGTGCAGGGGCTGATGTCCCTCGCCAACCAGATGCAGGGTCCGGGGAACGTCCAAGCTGGATACTCCCAAGGCGCGCAGATGGGTGCGGCCCAGACGGGCTATAACCCACAGCTGCAGAACTACATGCAGAACGACCCCGGCACCTTCGGGCTTGCGCAGGCGCAACAGTACATGTCGCCCTATGCGCAGCAGGTGGCCGACGTCCAAAAGCAAGCCGCGATCCGCGATGCCCAGAAAGGGCAGCTTGCGGCCAACCTCGCCGCTCCCACTCAGGGTACCTATGGCGGTGCACGGCAATTGCTGGCGGCGACCGAACGCGAACGCAATCTCGGGGACCAGTTGGCGCAAATCCAAGCGACGAGCTCCCAGAACGCCTATACGAACGCTCAGCAGCAGTACGGCGCAGATCGCGCTGCCGGGATGCAGACGGCTACCGCCAACCAGAACGCTGCCCTCGGGGTGCAGCAGCTGGGGGCTAACACCGGGCTTCAGACGTCTCTAGCCAACCTCTCGTCTGCCCAACAGGCGAACGTGCAGAACCTCGCGGCGCAACTCCAGACCCAAGGGCTTAACGCTCAGCAGGCCATGCAGGCGGCGCTGGCGAACCAGCAGATGGGCTACAACGTCGGGCAGGCCAACCTCGGTGCGGCGCAGCAGACCCAAGGGCTAAACGCGCAGCAGTTCCTGCAGTCGCAGCTGGCGAACCAGCAGGCGGGGCTCACGACCGGCCAAGCGAACCTCGGTGCCTACCAGCAAACCCAAGCTCAGAACGCGCAGCAGGCGTTGCAGTCGCAGCTGGCGAACCAGCAGGCTGGTCTGACGACCGGCCAAGCGAACCTGTCCGCCTATCAGCAGACCCAAGGCCAGAACCAGCAGACGGCGCTCCAAGCCGCGCTGGCGAACCAGCAGGCGGGTCTTACGACCAACCAGCAGAACCTTGGCTCCATGCTGCAGACGCAGGGGATCAACGCTGGGCAGTACATGCAGGCGCAGACGGCCAACCAGAACGCCAACCTTGCCACGGGTCAGGCGAACCTCAACGCCGCGCAGCAGACCCAACAGCTGGGTGCTCAGACGGGTCTCCAAGCCCTGATGGCGAACCAGAGCTCCAACCTGCAGGCGCAGCAGATGCAGGGGCAGCTTGGGCTCCAAGGGCTCTCTCAGGCGAACACTGCGGCGCAGACGCTCTCCGGGATCGGTACGCAGCAGCAGGCGGCAGACCTCGGGCTCCTCCAAGCTCAGAACGCAGTGGGTGCGCAGCAGCAAGCCCTGCAGCAGCAGTACGACACCACGGCGTACAA
>JBBARR010000016.1:0-64026 GCA_040399645.1 Caulobacteraceae bacterium
GCGCTCTATTATGGGGGGCAAGGTGCCATCGCCCTTGGCCTGATGGGCCTAGACCTCTAGGGCGGCCTCAGCCTTGACCTTCTTGGCTTCGCGCTGTTCGTGCCAGGTGATGATCAAGGTTGAGCCAACCACGATAGCCGCCCCGATCATGGTCACTGGGCTGGGAATATCGTGGAAGAAGGCAAGGCCAAACAGGACCGCAAAGACCAGCCGCGTATAGTCGATAGGCGCCATGGCACCCGCATCGCCGATCTGCATGCCCTTGATATAGCAGGCCTGGGTCACGACCCCCAGCACGCCCATCGCCGCTAACAGGGCCAGATCGACCGGACTAGGCCAGCGCCAGACCATCAGGGCCGGTGGTAAGGCAAAGACCAGCCCCAGCACCGCCGCCCAAGCCAAGAGCGTGATGGTCTTGTGGTCTCGCGTCATCACCTTCATGCCCGTGATGGTCAGAGCAAAAAGGAAGGCCGAGGCCAGCGCCGCCATCTGCGGGATGGTAAAGCCGCTATGCCCCGCCGCTTCGGGCCGCAACATGACTAGGACGCCGCCGAAGCCGACAAGACTGGCCCCGATGCGCAATAGGCCAAGCTTCTCGCGCAACACAAAGGCGGCAAGGGGTACGAGCCAAAGGGTCCGTGTGAAAGATAGGGCATTGGCCTCGGCTAGCGGTAGCTTTTGTACCGCATAAAAGCCCATGGTCATGGCCACCACCCCCGCGCCAGACCGGAATAGCAATATGCCCGGACGACTGGTGGTGAAGGTTCCGCGCCAATCCTTCATCATCATGGGGGCGAGCACGACTATGCTCGCCGCCTGACGATAGAAGGTTTGGAGAGAGGCCGGATAGTCGTCGCCAAGAAATTTGATCAAGGTGGTCATGGCCGTATAGGTCAGGGCCGAAACCAGCATCCAAAGGGCGCCGCGCGCATTCGGCGCGAGACCCTGCGCCCAGCGGACCGCTCTCAATCTTGGCGACAGGCCTGTCATCCTTGAGTAGCGGCCATGGCTAAACGCATCTGTTCGGCCTGCTCGGGCGTAATGCCGAGGGCTACCAGCAGGGGAGATGGAGCGCTTTTGTCCCAAGAGCTGCGGCCACCAATGGTGATACCGCCGTCGACGACTAGATGGGTGCCGGACACAAAGGCCGAGGCGTCGGAGGCCAGATAGAGGCAGGCCTTGGCAATATCGTCGGGCATGCCGCCCTTGGGCACAGGCTGGAAGTCCGGCGCGACCGAGGCGATCTGCGCGGCCATCTGATCGGCCACTTCACGCGGCAGACCAAGCGAGGCCCCAAAGATCGAGGTGGCAATCAGGCCCGGGCAGATGGCATTGACGCGGATCTTCTGCGGCGAAAGCTCGGCAGCCGCGCACTTGGTCAGGTGGATCACCGCGCACTTGGCTGTGGAATAGGCCAAAGGTCCCCAACCAGCCTGGAGCCCAGCGATAGAGGCCGTATTGACAATGGCCCCGCCGCCGCGCGCGCGCATCAGAGGAACCGCATGTTTCATGCCCAAGATGACAGAACGAACCAGCAAGTTTTGGACACTGTCCCAAGCCTCAGCGGTCATGTCTTCGACGCCATTGCTGGTCCCGCCAGCACCGGCATTGTTGAACAGAATATCGAGGCCACCAAAGGCTTCGGCAGCGGTGTTGATCGCCTTGGCAATATCGGCCTCTTGGGTCACATCGCAGTGGACATAGCGCAGAAGGTCACCAAAACGGGCCTCAAGCATGGCGCCCTTTTCGTCCTGCACATCGGCGCAAACAACCTTCGCGCCTTCAGCGATAAAGAGCTCGACCGTGCCAAGGCCAATGCCTGAACAACCGCCCGTAATAACAGCGACCTTGCCGTTTAGTGATCCCGTCATGACCTGATCCTTCCCATTGTGACTATCTTATCGCTGTAAACCTAACGGCACCGAAAACCTAGGTGGCACACGCGCCTTAGGGGGCATAGGCCCTGAAAAATCGCTTGGCGACGGTTTGAGCCAGATGGGCAATCTGCTCAGGATCTGCGCTGACCTCCATGCCTAAGAGGGCGCGGAACTGTCGGTGGCCCGAGCACATACCGGCAAAAAACTCTGCCGCTTCCATCGGATCATCGACGGCCATCCGGCCAGCCCTTGTCTCTGCCGCCAGATAGTCTGCGATCAGAACGCGGGTGGTCGCAGGGCCCGCTTCGAACACCGCCTTGGCCAGCTTTGGCATGGCTCCTGCCCCCTGTACGGTCACCCGGATCAGGGAATAGGCCCGAACATTGGAAACAATCTCAATCAAGGTCTGGGCCAGCGCCGTCAGGGTCAAGGTCGGGTGCTCCGCCGCGCCGGATAGACGCAAGGGGGCGGTGATATGGGAGACGCGCCGCGCCACCAGCGCCTCGATCAGGGCTGTCTTGCAACCAAAGTGATTATAGATGGTCTGCTTGGATACGGCGGCACGGCGCGCGATGGCCTCGATCGACGCGCCCAGCCCACGCTCGCCCAGCACATCAGAGGCCGCATCGAGAATGGCCTCGCTCTTGACCTGATCGATCTGGCCGACCAGCCGAGGCATTAGTGGTCCTCGACAGGATTGGCAATAAACATGTTGGGAGCGGGCCGCACGAAGAGGGCCCCAAAGGCGGCGAAGAAACAGCACAGCGCCAAGGCTGTGAAGGCATCGCCATAGGCTAGGGTCGCGGCGTCTTTCATCAGCAGATAGTGGATAACCTTGCGGCTGGCGGCTGTCGGGTCAGAGACCCCCATCTCGGTCATTCTCGTGCCCATGCCAAAGAGCATCTCTTGGCCCTTTTGACTGGCCACGCTCATGCGCGAGGACAGCTCGTTCATGTGCAGTTTTGTTGAGGTGCTCAAGACCGTGGTTAGGACCGCGAGGCCCATCGCCCCGCCGACATTGCGCGACAGGTTAACCAGACCCGAAGCGGTCTTGATCAATTCCGGCTTCAAGGTCGACATGGTCACATTCTGGCTGGCGATCATGGCAATCATGATACCAGACCCCCGGAAGGCCTGCAGACTGGCCAGTTCCCAATAGCCCCACTGCGGGGTCACAGCATGGCCCAGCCAAAAGCCATAACCCGCACAGACAAACCCGAAGGCCAGCGGATAGCGCGGGTCCATCAACCGAACCCAGCGGCCAAGGATCGGACCGGTCAGGAACATGGCCAAACCGCCAACCACCATGGTCGTGCCCACCTCGCCGGACGAATAGCCTCGGATCCGTCCTAAAAACAACGGCAGCATATAGGTGCCCCCGAACAGACAGATACCTGTGACAAAGGTCATCACTATGCCAACCGAAAAGTTCAGGTTCTGAAAGGCTCGCAGTTCGACGATCGGCCGCTTGTAGGTCAAGGACCGCCATATAAAGATTGCACAGCAGACCGCGCCAGTTACCGCCAGCAACAGAATGAGATCATCCTCAAACCAGTTCTTCCGTGCGCCCTCTTCCAAGACAAATTGCGTGGCCATGAGGAACACCCCCATAAAGGCCAGTCCGATCCAATCAAAGCCCTTGGTGAGGCTCCGGTCACCCTTGTCGAAATCGCCATAGCGGCTGACCAAAAACAGGACCAAGAGGCCGGGGGGCACATTGATGAAGAACAGCCAGCGCCAGTTCAGCCACTCGGTCAGGTGACCCCCTAAAATCGGGCCGACCGTTGGCGCAAGGGTGATGATCATCCCCATGATCACGCTGGACAACATCCGCTTCTCCGGCGGGAAGGCGGTGAAGGCGACGGCAAAGACCGTCGGGATCATGGCCCCACCGATAAAGCCCTGCAGCGCCCGGGTTATGATCATGGTCTCGATATTGGAGGACATACCTGTGGCGACGCTCATCACCACAAAGCCAAGGCAGGAGGCCATATAGACCTTCTGGGTACCCCAGATTCTAGACAGGTAAGTCGACAGCGGGATCATTACGACCTCCGCCACCAGATAGGAGGTCTGGATCCAACTGACCTCGTCGGCACTGGCACTGATGCCCGCTTGGATCTGTGGCAAGGACGAGGCGACGATCTGGATGTCGAGGACGGCCATGAACTGGCCAACCACCATCGCGCCAAACCCTAGAAAGAGTTTGACCCAGTCGACCGTGGCCGTAGCGCCGGCGTCAGGCGCGGCCGCGCCGGGTTGGCTCACCGGGTAGCGCTCTTAGGATCTGCCGCAGGGGCTGGCTGACGCGCCGCCGAACTGGCTTCGGCAAAGGAAGGACCGGTCTTGCCGCGCACATCGACCTGTACCTCGACCGACAGACCGGGCCGCAGGGCTCCTCTCAGCGGGTCACTGGCTTCGACAGCGATCTTAACCGGCACGCGCTGAACGATCTTGGTAAAGTTGCCCACCGCGTTCTCAACGGGGATCAGCGCAAATTCTGAACCGGTCGCGGGGGCAAAACTGTCCACCCGGCCACGGATCGGGGTCTTGCTGAAGGCATCGGCCTTGATCTCGACCATTTGGCCAATCCGGATGCGGCTGACTTGTGTCTCTTTGAAGTTGGCTAGGACATAGGTGTCTGTCAGAGGCACGACGCTCATCAGGGCCGAACCGGGGCGAATATATTGGCCAGGACGCACCGCTCGAGCCCCGACAATACCAGCAACTGGCGCGCGGATGACGGTCCGCTCGACTTCAATCCTAGCCTGTTCCATTGCCGCACGGGCCGCGGCGGCCTCTGCGCTGGTCTGAGCCTTGGCGGAGGTGAGTGAATTGGCGGCTTGGCGCTCGGCCTGAAGGCTAGCTTGGGCCTGAGCCACATTGGCGCTGGTCTGGGCCGCGTTGGCGCCGACGGTCTGCAGCCGCTGATCAGAAACCCAGCCATTGCCAGACAAGGCGCGGTATCGGTTCAGGTCCAGGGCCGCGCGCTGAGCATCGACCTTGGCGCTGGTCACGACCGCGGCACGTTGGGCAATCAAGGCCTGCTCAAGCGAGGCCTTATCATCGACGCCCTTGATCGCCGCCTCGAGAGCCGCGACCTTGGCGACGGCTTGAGCCAGCTTGGCCTGCGATTGAGAGCCATCCAACCGAACCAGAACCTGACCGGCCTCGACCCTTTGGTTATCCGTGACCAAGACCTCGGCAACATAGCCATCAATCTGAGGGCTGACCGTGACCGTATCGGCCTGAACATAAGCATTGTCGGTCTTTTCATAGCGCTGCTTGTTGGTCCACCAGACGCTAACGCCTGCAACCAGTGCCAGACCAACGACTACGGCCACCAACAGTGGAATGAGTTTTGCCCTCGGCATGTGCCGACCCCCGAACTTTAAGTTTGAGCAGCCTGTCTATCGGGCCGCCCCTTCAGACTCAACGAATAAATGGACTGCTACGTCCAAAAATCAACGGTCGATGGGCTACCAGCTTTCCGACCAGGGTCGAAGGTCCAGCTCATGGGTCCAGCTATCCCTGGGTTGGGTGTGGAGATGCCAGTAGTTGTCGGCAATATGGTCGGGGTCCAAGATCCCGTCATGGGCCTTGCGGGCATAGGAATCGGGGAAATTTTCGGCGATCCATTGGGTATCAATGGGCCCGTCGATCAGGGTGTGGGCCACGTGAATACCCTTGGGGCCAAGTTCGCGGGCCATAGACTGGGCCAAGGCCCGCAGAGCGTGTTTGGCACCTGAAAAGGCCGAGAAGCCTTCGCGGCCTCGAACGCTGGCGGTTGCACCGGTAAACAGGATTGTGCCCCTGCCGCGCGGCTCCATCCGGCGAGCCGCTTCGCGTCCGGTTAAGAAACCCGCAAAGCAGCCCATCTCCCAGACCTTGAAATAGACCCGCGCTGTGGTGTCTAAGATCGAGAAGCGCACATTGGCTCCGATATTGAAGACACAGACCTCAATCGCACCGATCTCGGCTTCGATCCGGTCAAAGAGGGCTATGACCTCCTCTTCCTTGCGCGCATCACAACCAAAGCCAAAGGCCTTGCCGCCTTCAGCCTCGATGGCCTCGACCAGAGCGGTGAGTTTGTCCTGCTGACGGCGAATACCGACAGCAATAAAGCATTCACGGGCAAAGCGTCTGGCAATGGCCCCGCCCAAGGCATCCCCTGCCCCAATAACCAAGGCAACCTTCGCTGTCATGTCGCTACCCCAAACTATAGAATGATAGTCATCATATCATGGGATTAGGATCTGACTAGGCTCCACGTCCTCTTGGCTATTGATAACCTGTTTTAGGATGGCAACCAGCAGATTGGGATCGATCGGCTTGGCGAGGATGGCGTCGGCGCCATTGAGAGGCGCGCTTGGCCAGCTGCTAGGCCACCGTCCAGTTGCACCACCATGTGGGACAAAACCGCCAATCTCAGGGCTTTGCGGCTCAAGCGGTGATATAGATGCCACCTTGTTGGCATAGCCATGCCTTACCAAATCTAATCATTTAATACGGGTATAGAGGGAAGCCTTATACGACCATTATATTGGTATATATGGATCGTCGTCAGAACCCCTACGCCCCCGGTGCGGGCACACCGCCACCTCACGAACTGTTCGTCCGTGCCGAAATCATCGAAGATATCGACATTGCGCTAGATCGCCTGCGCAGCGGGCGTCCATCGCAGCATCATATGCTCGTGGGCCTGCGAGGCGTGGCCAAAACCGTGCTGCTCGACCATATAGAGCGCCGGTGCGAGGAACGTGGTTTCGTCTGTTTGAAGCTCCAAGCGCCTGAGAGACGCTCGCTCCCGGCGCTGCTGGTGCCAGGATTGCGCGCGGCGTTGTTGCAGCTTGATCGCGGACAAGCGGCTATGTCGATGGCAAAGCGGGCGCTGGGCGGCCTGCGCAACTTCGCCAGCGCCTTCAAGCTCGGTTACGGAGAGATTGAAGCGTCGATCTCCCCGGCCGAACCCGGCATTGCCGATAGCGGTGATCTAGAATCCGATCTGTTGACGATGATTGGCGAAGCTGCGGCAGAACGAAAAACCGCCTTCATACTGTTCATCGACGAACTACAATATGTGCCGGAAGCCGATTTGGGCGCACTGGTGACAGCGCTCCACCGCGTCAATCAGCGCAAACATCCGTTGGGGATCGTCGGCGCGGGACTTCCCCAACTCGTCGGCCTCTTCGGTCGGGCAAAATCCTATGCCGGACGCATGTTCTTGTTCAACGAAATCGGCCAGCTTGGCGAGGACTATGCCCGCGAGGCGGTCAGCGTCCCGGCGCGTGACGAAGGCGTGGCGTTCACCAATGATGCCATTGATGAAATCCTAGCCGTCACGGAACGCTATCCCTATTTTCTCCAGCAATGGGGATTTCAGGCGTGGAACTTGGCGCAACAATCCCCAACACCAAAAAGGACATTCAAGCGGCAACGCCGGCGGCAATAGCGGCGCTCGATGCCAGCTTCTTCCGGATGCGTTTTGACCGGCTAACCCCCAAGGAACGCCAATATCTGCGCGCCATGGCGGCCCTTGGCGACGACCCTCAACGCTCTGCAGATGTGGCCGCACGATTGATGCGTTCCACCAATGCCGCTGGCCCCGTGCGCGATAGCTTGATCCGCAAGGGCATGATCTACAGCCCCGAACACAGCATCGTCGCCTTCACCGTGCCGCTGTTCGGCGATTTCATGCGTCGAGCGATGACCGAAGGTGGAGAGTAGGAAGCTCAGGTTTTGGCCATTTTCAAGGCTAAGTGGACAGATCTAACCGATTACGAACCGTGCCAGGCTCTTGCAGAAACGGCGCGTAAGATCGGCACTGAGGTTATTCGCTATGGTTCGGTTCGCGCTGGCCAAGGCGTTATAAACATTGCCGTTCTCAGCGGCCGCGCCTTTGCTTTGCCGCAACCCGTCGAGCGCCAAACCTGGCGCATCCCTATTGGTAAGGCTGGCGCTCAGGTCGTTTGCGAACATCCAAGGCAAAGCTATGAATTTGCGCCCGATGCCTTCCAAACTGATCCTCGGTTAACGGGAATGATCTGGGATCGGCCGCGAGCTCTATAATCTGACGTCCCGCCCGTCGAACCGCGCCTCCGCTCTAGATGGCGCTCACCCTTATAATGGCCGTGATGACTTTGCCCAATTTGGGCCTGCTGACGATGGTGTGGACGACCTCCACGCTAGGAGACGTAAAACGGATGGAGACCGCAAAGACCTTGCCAATATCGCCTGCGGTTCGTCAAAGATAGACACCGGCTTAGGCCTAAAGGGCGTTGGTCAAAAGAAAACAGGCGGGCCTTTAGGGGCCCGCCTGCTGTCCTGTCTTGCGTTTTTTAAGCCGGTTTAGGCACCGGCGTCTTCGACTGGCGCTTCACGCTTGGTCAGGTCCTCACCGGTTTCCTGATCCACCACCTTCATGGACAGCTTGACCTTACCGCGATCGTCAAAGCCCATCAGCTTGACCTTCACAATTTGGCCTTCGGTGACCACGTCCGAGGTCTTGGCGACCTTGTCCTGTGACAGCTGGCTGATGTGGACCAGACCGTCCTTGGCGCCGAAGAAGTTCACAAAGGCGCCGAAATCGACGACCTTCACGACCTTACCGTCATAGATCGCGCCGAGTTCAGGCTCCGATGCGATCGACTTGATCCAGTCGATAGCGGCCTTGATCTTGGCGCCGTCCGAAGCCGAAACCTTGACCGTGCCATCATCTTGGATGTCGATCTTGGCGCCGGTCTTTTCGACGATCTCGCGGATCACCTTGCCGCCCGAACCGATGACTTCACGGATCTTGTCGGTAGGGATGTTGATGGTCTCGATCTTAGGGGCATATTCGCCGATCTCAGAACGAGCACCGTCAATGGCCTTAGCCATCTCGCCGAGGATGAGAAGACGACCACCCTTGGCTTGGTTAAGGGCCTTGTCCATGATCTCTTCGGTGATGCCGGGGATCTTGATGTCCATCTGCAGGCTGGTGATACCATCAGCGGTACCGGCAACCTTGAAGTCCATATCGCCGAGGTGATCTTCGTCACCCAAGATGTCCGACAAAACCACATAGCCATCGGGCTCGAGGATCAGACCCATGGCGATACCCGACACAGGCTTAATCATCGGCACGCCTGCATCCATCAGCGCCAAGGAGGAGCCGCAGACCGTGGCCATCGAGGACGAGCCGTTCGACTCGGTGATCTCGGAGACCAGACGGATGGTGTAGGGGAAGTCCGACTTGGCAGGCAGCATGGGACGCAGAGCGCGCCAAGCCAACTTGCCGTGGCCGATTTCGCGGCGACCGGGCGAACCCATGCGGCCGGTCTCACCGACCGAATAGGGAGGGAAGTTGTAGTGTAGCAGGAAGTTTTCCTTGTAGGTGCCTTCCAGCGCGTCGATGAACTGCTCATCATCGCCGGTGCCGAGGGTGGCAACCACGAGGGCTTGGGTCTCGCCGCGTGTGAACAGGGCCGAACCATGGGCGCGGGGCAAGATACCCACTTCACCGATAATGGGGCGAACCTTGTCCAGTGCACGGCCATCGATGCGGATCTTGGTTTCCAAAACATCGCGGCGCAGAACAGAAGCTTCACATTCCTTAAAGGCGGAACCGAACTTGCTGCTATCATAGCCGTCTGGGTTGGCGTCAGACTTGATCAGGGCCGAAGCAGCGATCTTCTTGGCTGCGTCCAGAGCCGAATGGCGGTCTTGCTTACCGGTCAACTTGTAGGCCGCCTTGAGATCTTCGCCGACGAGGGCCTTGATCTTATTTTCCAGAGGCGACAGGTCTTCGGCTTGGAAGTTCCAAGGCTCTTTGGCCGCGTGCTCAGCCAGTTCGATGATCGCGTCGATCACGGGCTGGAAGCCGCGTTGAGCGAACATGACGCCGCCCAGAACGATATCTTCTGGCAGTTCCTTAATTTCGGATTCAACCATCATCACCGCGTCATTGGTGCCGGCGACAACCAGATCCATACGGTTTTCCGCAGTCATCTGATCGAGGGTTGGGTTCAGGACGTACTCGCCATTGATATAGGCGACGCGTGCTGCACCGATGGGGCCCATGAAAGGAACGCCCGAAATGGTCAGGGCAGCCGAAGCGGCAACCATGGCCAAGATGTCAGGATCATTCTCAAGGTCGTGCGCCAGAACGGTGATGACCACTTGGGTCTCGTTCTTGAAGCCCTTGACGAAAAGCGGACGGATCGGACGGTCGATCAAGCGCGAGACCAGGGTCTCCTTTTCGGAGGGACGACCCTCGCGCTTGAAGAAGCCACCGGGGATCTTACCGGCAGCAAAGGTCTTTTCCTGATAATTCACGGTCAGCGGGAAGAAGTCGATCCCGGCTTTGGGCGAACGGGCGGCGACGACGGTCGCCAGAACCACGGTCTCGCCGTAGGTGGCCAGCACAGCGCCGTCAGCTTGACGCGCGATACGGCCGGTCTCGAGGGTCAGCGTGCGGCCGGCCCAGTCGATGGATTTGCGTTTGATGTCGAACATGTTTGTCTTTCGGTCTCCCCCAAGGCCCATTCCTTACGGGGGATGCGGGACGATCCGGGAGCGACCATTCGCTAACCCGGCATTTTCGTCCTTGGTCTAGACTTCCTCCTGCCCCCTATCGGACTCATGCCATTGGGGCGAGGAGGAAGGCAGTCTTGGCTTTGCCTTAGCGGCGCAGGCCCAGGGTTTGGATCAGGGCGGCATAGCGACCTTGATCTGTGTCCTTCAGGTGATCCAGGAGACGACGGCGTTGCGAAACCATCTTCAGAAGGCCGCGACGCGAGTGGTTGTCCTTTTTGTGGGTCTTGAAGTGCTCGGTCAGATTGGAAATCCGTTCTGACAGGATCGCCACCTGCACTTCGGCCGAGCCCGTGTCGCCTTCAGAGCGAGCATGGGCTTGGATGACTTCAGCTTTACGTTCAATCGTGATCGACATCGGTGTCTCCTTGTTCAAGATGAAATACCCGCGTCGGACTAAGCTGTCCGGCGCGCATCTCACAAAGGCTGATCGCTAAGCCATCCAGCTTTGCCAAAACGGTTCGAGACGCATCTTGCCCCCCAATGGTACGGGGGACGCGACACGCGCGAAGCATTTCGACCTGTCTGGGAAGCAGAATGATCGGGCGCCCTTGCTTGAGCCGGAATGCCTCTTCCTCAGTTATGGCCAGCGCCGGGATGTCGTCCAGCGCGGTCTCAACGGGAAGCAAAGCCTCCGAAGCGGCCCTCTTATGCACCAACTCTTCCAGAAATTCTAGTGTAATTGCACGCTCTTGCCCAAAGGCCCCAACGCGCAGGCGGCGCAGATCACTGACATGACCGCAGGTGCCGAGCATGGCAGCCAGGTCACGGGCCACCGAGCGCACATAGGTTCCCTTGCCACAGCGAATATCAATCACCGCTTGGTCTGGGTCTGGGATCTCGACCAGATCGGCCTCATAGATGGTGACGCGGCGCGCAGCGAGCTCGAACTCAACCCCCTCACGGGCAAGATCATAGGCCCGCTCGCCATCGACCTTAATGGCCGAAAAGTTGGGCGGGACCTGATCGATCTCACCGACAAAACTCTTCAGCGCCTCAGCAATGGCCGCAGCGTCAGGTCGCACATCCGAGGTCGCGGTCACTTCGCCTTCGCGGTCAAAGCTGGCCGTCGAGGTGCCCCAAGCGACGGTAAACCGATAGGTCTTATCGGCCTCCATTAGATAGGGCACGGTCTTGGTGGCCTCGCCCAAGGCTATGGGCAAGATGCCGGTGGCTAGGGGGTCAAGCGTCCCAGCGTGACCCGCCTTTTGCGCATTGAATAGCCGCCTTACCCGGCTGACCGCCGTGGTCGAGCCCATATCATGCGGCTTATCAAGGACGATCCAGCCAGAGACTGACAGCCCCTTCTTACGCCGGGCCATGGCCGTCTTCTTCATCCTCATCGGGCGCAGCCAGATCGGCGCGCACGCGCGGATCGTCGAACAGTTTTTCGATATGTTCGGCAGTGGCAAAGCTCTGATCATGGATAAAGCGCAGATCAGGCGTGAACTTCATATCGATCATCCGGCCCAGCAGGCCGCGGATATATTTCGAGACTGCATTGAGAGACTTGACGATGGGCTTGGCATTCTCACCGCGCAGGGGCTGCACAAAGCACATGGCATGACGAAGGTCCGGGGTCATACGCACCTCGGTGACGGTGACAATCACCCCCGCCAGGGTCGGATCCAGAAAGGTCTCTTCGCGCAGGATCTCGACCAAGGCGTGACGAACAAGCTCGCCCGCCCGCAACTGGCGCTGGCTGGGACCCGAAGGCCCGGACGGGCGCGAAGCCTTAGCAGGACGTTTCATAGCACTCTCCTAGCCTCACCGGCGGATCGGACGCCGCGGAAGGGACGGACAAAAGGACGTGGCTTGTAGCCCCGCTAAGCCGGAAAGTCGAGGGAGGGCTGTTTTGCGCTGCTCTTAGCGCTGACGGCCCATCCGCAACATCCCCGTATCGCCTTCAAAACCGACTAGGCGCCAGCTTTCGGCGTCCTTGCGGAAGATCAAGAGGCACGGACCGTCCTTCTTACGGGCCGCGCAGACGGTTGTCTCATCGATACGGCGCAAGAGGCTGGCAATGGTCAAGCGATCGGGCACGGGCTTGGTTGCCGAATAGCCCATGGTCTCGGCGACCGCGGCGAAGACATCCGGCTGCACCAACTGATCGACGGCCAGATCGACGAGAGGCCGCGCCAAGATTGCGCCGAGAACAGCCAGACTGTCTGTGCCGTGGGCCTTAGCGGCCTCGGCCACCAGTCGGCCGCGCAGCTGCACCTTGAGGGCAGACCGGTCAATATAGGCGTCAAACCCGGCCCGATCATGATTTCGAACGGCGACCAACAGGGCATGAACATCCCCGGCAGCGTCCAAGCGGCTTGTGGTGGTGCAGCTGCTCAGCAGGGCGGCGGCCATGAGGCTCAAGGTCCAGCGGTAAAGGGTCATGGTTGGCCTCCGTTCGGGTCAGTGAACCTTGTCGTTTCGGCGCAATTATGGCCAAGGCGTTCGGCGAGCCCAAGCCAAGTCCCAAAAAGATCAGGCCACTGCACCGCGTCGGGTCCAGTGGCCTGAAATGTCAATCACGCTGGGCGACGACGATTAAAGCGAACGCTTGATGGTCTCGACCGTGAAGCACTCGATGACGTCACCGGCCTTGATGTCTTGGAAGCCCGCAAAGGCCATACCGCACTCTTGCCCGGCATTGACCTCATTGACCTCGTCCTTAAAGCGCTTGAGCGTCTGCAAGGTTCCCAGTTCCAGAACCACCACATCGTTGCGGATGATCCGGACCTTGGCACCCTTGCGGACCACGCCTTCGGAGACGCGGCAACCGGCGATCTTGCCAACCTTAGATATATCGAAGGCTTGGAGAACGTCGGCATTGCCGAGGAAGGTTTCGCGCTGGATCGGCGACAACATGCCCGAAAGCACGTTCTTAATGTCGTCGAGCAGATCGTAGATGATCGCGTAATAACGGATCTCGACGCCTTCACGCTCCGCCAAATCGCGGGCCTGCTTGGAGGCGCGGACATTGAAGCCGAGGATCGGCGAGCCGGAACCCTTGGCCAGCAGCACATCGCTCTCGTTGATGGCGCCGACGCCGGAGTGAATGATCCGCGCCCGCACCTCGTCGGTGGAGATTTTCTCCAGCGACCCGATGATGGCTTCGGCCGACCCCTGCACGTCCGCCTTAACGATCAGGGCAAGCTCTTTAAGCTTCTTGTCCTGCAGCTTGGCCATCATATCGGCCAAGGTTGCGCCAGCGGCGGTAGGGGTTAGCATCTTATCGCGACGCTTACGGTCACGATATTCAGTCAGTTCACGGGCACGAGCCTCGTTTTCCACCACGGCGAAGGCTTCGCCCGGGCTCGGAGGCATATCGAGGCCGAGGATCTCGACAGGCACGGAGGGTTCAGCCACCAAGACCTGTTCGTCACGTTCGTTGATCAGGGCGCGCACGCGGCCCCAAGCTGCACCGGCCACGACAATATCGCCGCGCTTGAGCGAGCCACGCTTGACCAGAACCGTGGCCACAGGGCCGCGTCCCTTGTCGAGCTTGCCTTCAATGACCACACCTTCAGCCGTCCGATCCGGATTAGCCTTCAGGTCCATCATTTCCGCTTGGATCAGAATGGCTTCGATCAGCTTGTCCAGACCGGTCTTTTTGAGGGCAGAGACCTCAATGATTTGGGTGTCACCGCCGAGGCTTTCCACCACGATCTCGTGTTGCAGAAGCTCGTTGACGACGCGGGTGGCGTCGGAACCGGGCTTATCCATCTTGTTGACGGCGACGATGATCGGCGCACCCGCAGCCTTAGCATGGTGAATGGCTTCGATTGTCTGAGGCATGACCCCATCATCACCGGCCACAACCAGAACCACGATGTCGGTGACATTGGCACCGCGCGCACGCATGGCCGAGAAGGCCGCGTGACCGGGCGTATCGAGGAAGGTGACCCGGTCGCCTGCAGGCAGACGGACCTGATAGGCCCCAATATGCTGGGTAATGCCGCCATGCTCACCGCCAGCCACATCGGCCGACCGCAAAGCATCCAGGAGGCTGGTCTTACCGTGGTCAACGTGACCCATAACCGCGACCACAGGAGGCCGGGCGACAGTGTCTTGATCATGATCCTCAGCGGACAAGAAGCCAGTTTCAACGTCAGAGTCAGACACGCGGGTAACATTATGACCAAATTCCGTGGCGATCAGTTCAGCCGTATCGGAATCGATGACATCGTTGATCTTGAGCATCATGCCTTGGCGCATCATGAACTTGATCACATCGACGGCGCGGGTGGCCATACGCTGTGACAGTTCCTGCACGGTGATGACATCAGGAATGACCACGTCACGTGTGACCTTGATCTGATCCTGAGCGCCACCGCCCTTGCGCTTTTCACGCTCACGTTCACGGGCCCGGCGAACCGAGGCCAGCGAGCGCATGCGGTCGGCGGACTCTCCATCACCGGCGACGGCTTGGATGGTCAGACGGCCTTCACGGCGTTGGGGCGCGCCCTTTACGCGGCTAACAGCCTTGGCGTTACCGCCCGGTGCTGCGGCCTTGGCGCGCTTGATGCTATCTTCGTCCAGATCTTGAGGACGTCGGTCCTTGCCCGCACCCGGGGGGGCGGTACGCGCGGCGCGTTGCACATCGGGCGTGACCGGTACCGAAGGCGGGGCCTGACGCCCCCCTGGACCCGGGCGAGCACCAGGAGCACCGGCACGCGGAGGCGCGGGACGCGGCGTTAGGGCCGAATAACGAACCGTCTCACCCGCGCGAGAGGGCGCGGCTGTACGTTCCGAAAAGGGACGCTGAGGTTGAGCATCGCGCGCAGGCCGCGGACCGGTCGGAGCCGGACGCGGCGCATCACTGCGATAGGTGGTGGTGGCCTGACGATCATCGCGGCGCGGCTCACCTGGACGGGTCGGCGCGGCACGGAGCGGCTCAGGAGCCCGATAGGGTGGGGGCTGAACCGCAACGGGCGCAGGTGCCGCAGCGGCAACAGGGGCCTTGACAGCAACAGGCCCGGGAGCCGGAGCTTCAGTCTTGACCGGTACTGGCGCAGCGGTGTCCGCAGTAGGCGACGGAGCCATCGAGGCTTGAAGCGCAGCATCGGCGGCACGGGCCTCAGCGGCGGCGCGGCGCGTTGCCTCTTCTTCGGCGCGGCGCGCATCATCGAGCGCCTTGCGTTCGGCCACTTGGCGTTCTTGTTCAGCGCGCGCGGCTTCAACGACGCGCTGACGGGCGCGCATCTCTTCGGGCGAGAGGTTCAGGTTAGGCTGAAGCGGCTGCTGGGGACGCGGAGGACGCGGCTCCTGCGGACGAGCTGCCTCAGGGGCTGGGCGGCGCTCAGCCTGAACCGGCGCAGGCGCTGGCCCGCTTGGCGCACCGTCAACACGGCGGCGCTTGGTCTCCACGACCACTGTCTTGGACCGGCCATGGCTGAAGCTTTGCTTCACCGTGCCTGCACTGACAGCACCCGCACGGGGCTTCAGCGTCATGGGAGCCCTGCCGCCGGGTTGGCCGTTGGATTGGCCGGCCGAACCGTCGGGACGGTCGTTTTCATTGTCGTTCGCGTCGTTCATCCGCTCGCTTTACTCACTTCCGGTCCCCGAACGGGCCCGGCCTTAGTCTTCAACCATTAGATAATGAGCCGGAACGAAGGGTTTCGTCCCCGCCCGCTCTCACGGCTCCTCGCGCCAACTCGTTGGGATGAGCGAGCGAAAGCCTGATAGCCGTTCGACATCCTGTGTCCAACGATCAGCGCCCCGCCCCGCAAGGAAGACGAGGTGTATCACATTTCCCAGCCCTAAGGCCAAACTCAATTCGTCTGCTGTGAAAATCCCTAGCAAACGGGGCCTGCGGGGGACACGGCGGGCGATTTGCAGCATCTTTCGACGCCCATCATCGGCCCCATCGCTCGCCTCAACCATCCAAGAGACCTTGCCGGCGCTAATGGCGGCACCGGCCTTTTCAAAACCAAAGGTCAGATCAGCGGCCCGGCGAGCCAAGCCTAGCCCGTCCAGAACCCGCTGGGTCAAGAGGCGCTCTACCTGATCAGCCAGATCGGCAGGGGCCGACAGCTTGGCCTTGGCGGCGCGGGAAAAGGCGCCTTTCTTGGCCGCCGTCGCAACAGCCTCGCGATTGGCGGTGAGCCAAAGCCCACGGCCCGGCAGCTTACGCGCCAGATCCGGCACGACTACGTTGCCCGGACCAGCAACAAAACGGATGAGCTTTTCTTCGGGCACCACCTCGCCGCTGACGATGCAGCGACGCTCGCGGTCGGCCTGCGCCTTGGTCCGGTGCGCACGCGCCCCTTGCGGGGCCTCTGGTAAAGAGGCGTCCTGCTCTATGGGCACATCACTGGTAGTCAAAGGCGCGAAGTCTCCGGAGGGAAAGGTCCCTCACCCACCCCCGCCCAAGGGCCGAGGGTCTAAATGAATATAGCCCGCCCCCAAGGGGGCCTTTGGTCAAAGAAGGATGGAATGAGGGGCAAGCCTCTCACGCCAAGATCAAGCCTCGGCATCGGCCTCAGGCTCAGGCTCAGGCTCAAGCTCGGCCTCGATCTCATCTTCAACCACTTGCGGGGCCTCGACCCAGCCCATAACGACGCGAGCGCGCATGATCAGGGCTTCAGCATCTTCCGGTGCCAGATTGAAGCTTTCCAGCAGGCCGGGCTGACGCACGCGGGCACCGTCCTTGGCTTCGAACCAGCCCCGCAGATCGTCCGGCACCAGATCGGCCAGATCTTCAACGGTCTTAACTTCGCCGGTCCCTAGGGCAATGGCCATCGGAATGGTCAGACCTTCAATCTGAAGCAGACCATCTTCGACGCCGAGGGCACGACGCTTGGAATCCAGTTCAGCGGCTTCACGCTCTAGGAAGTCACGGGCGCGAGCCTGCAACTCTTCGGCCGTGTCATCATCAAAGCCTTCGATGTTGGCGATCTCTTCAGCCTCGACATAGGCCACGTCTTCAACAGCAGCAAAGCCTTCGGTGACCAGCAGTTGGGCGATCACTTCGTCGACGTCCAAGGCCTCTTGGAACAGGGTCGTGCGCTCGGCAAATTCGCGCTGACGACGCTCACTCTCTTGGCTTTCGGTCATGATATCGATCTGCCAACCGGTCAGCTGACTGGCCAGCCGCACGTTCTGACCGCGGCGACCAATGGCCAGGGACAGTTGCTCGTCCGGCACCACCACCTCAACGCGCTCATCCTCTTCGTCGAGCACAACCTTGGTGACTTCGGCAGGGGCCAAGGCGTTGACGATGAAGGTCGCTTCATCGGGTGACCATTGAATGATGTCGATCTTTTCGCCCTGAAGCTCAGCCACAACGGCCTGAACACGGCTACCGCGCATACCAACGCATGCGCCGACGGGATCGATGGAGCTATCATTGGAGACAACAGCCATCTTGGCGCGGCTGCCAGGATCGCGTGCAACGGCGCGGATCTCGATGACGGCGTCGTAGACTTCGGGCACTTCTTGCGCGAACAGCTTGGCCATGAAGCCACCATGGGCGCGGCTGAGCATGATCTGCGGGCCCTTGGTCTCGCGGCGCACATCATAGATGTAGGCCCGAACGCGGTCGCCGATCTGGAAGTTCTCACGCGGAATGGCTTGGTCGCGGCGCATAATGCCTTCGCCGCGGCCCAGATCGACAATCACATTGCCATATTCGACGCGCTTGACCGTGCCGTTGACCACGTCGGAGATGCGGTCCTTGAACTCTTCGTACTGCCGCTCACGCTCGGCTTCACGGACCTTATGGGTCACAACCTGGCGGGCCATCTGGGTCTGAACCCGGCCAAACTCGAAGGGGGGCAGTATTTCGGTATAGGTCTTGCCGATGGCCGCTTCCTTATCGCTCTTCAAGGCGTCGGTCAGGCTCTGCTCAGCATATTCGTTCTCGACCGCGCTATCAGCGACCACCGTCACCACGCGGGTGATGGTCATTTCGCCGGTGCGGGTGTCGATGTGGACGCGGATATCGTGCTCAGCGCCATAACGCGAGCGCGCCGCCTTTTGGATCGCCTCCTCGATGGCTTCGATCACAATTTCCTTTTCGATCGATTTCTCACGCGCAACGGCGTCAGCGATCTGCAGGAGTTCAAGCCGGTTTGCGGAAATGCCGGTGACGCTCATTAGGCCAGGTCCTCTTCGTCTTCGCCATCTAGCGAGTCTTGCGGGGTCATACGAGAAGCGCGTTCGTCTGCGCCACGTTTCATCAACTCGTCGGTCAAGACGAGCTTGGCCTCGATCACCCAGTCAAAGGGGATCAAGGTTGTATGGTCAGGCTCGCCCTCGAGATTGATCGCGACAGCGCCGTCTTCAAGCCCGGCCAACTGGCCCTTGAAACGTTTGCGCCCTTCGCATAGGCGGTCCAGTTCGATGCGGGCCTCGAGCCCTTCATAGGTCTCGAAATCCTTGAGTCGGGTCAGGGGACGATCAATACCGGGGCTCGAAACCTCCAGCAGATATTCCCCGGTGATCGGATCAGCGGCATCGAGCACTTCAGCCACGGCGCGCGACAACATCGCGCAGCCCTCGACATTCATACTGCCATCGGGACGCTCGGCCATCAGTTGCAGGCGGCGGGTCTGGGTGCCGCTCATCAGACGCAGACGCACGAGCTCAAAGCCCGCAGCCTCAACCACAGGGTCGAGGAGGGAGATCAGGTCCCGGTCTTCACTGGTCTTGCCGCGCAAGCTTAGCCTCTCAAAGCAACAAAAAAGCGGCGAGCCTTCCGGCCGCCGCTCGAAAGCGTCATCCAACGCCATCGATCGATGTGGGGTTCTTATAGAACCGGAAAGACGGCTTGTCACCTCCCCCTTTTCAGGGGGCACTCAGCAGGCTCAGACCCGGACAAAATCTAGAAATACCGGGTCGCAATTGCCGAGGCGTTTTTCCTCATAGCGGGTGGTGACATGGTCGGCAGGCGGGGTGGTCCAGTCGCTGGCAGTCTCGGCAGTCCAGCCAAAATCGGAACTGCGATTGAACCTTTGCAGGGTCCAGTCGGCATAGTCGGCCCAGTCGGTGGCAAATCTCAGACGCCCACCTGGTTTCAGAACCCTCGCCAACTCAGCAATCACCTCAGGCTGGATCAGGCGGCGCTTGTGATGGCGGGACTTGGGCCAGGGGTCTGGGAACAGGATGAAAATCCGAGACAGGCAAGCGGTTGGTAGGGCTGCGGCCAGCTCACGCCCATCGCCCTGGAGGATGCGGATATTGTCGATGCCGCGCTCGTCGATGTGTCGCACCGCGCTGGCGGCCCCGTTGAGGAACGGCTCGGCTCCCAAGATTAGAACATGCGGATGGCGCTGGGCCTGAGCGGCCATATGCTCGCCCGCACCAAAGCCGATCTCGAGCCAGACCTGATCGAAACCCGGCGCGAGGGCCCTCGGATCAATAGGGCCGAGGGCGGGATCGGGGATAGACAGGCGCGGCAGATTGGCCTCGATCAGGCCCGCCTGCCGCGTCTTGAGTTGCCGCGCCTTGATGCGCCCATAGGAACGCAAAGGACCGTGAGGTTTTTGGCCGATGGACATGGAGCCCCTTAGCCTGATTAGGCCAGACCGCTCAAGTCCTTGACCAGATCGGTGCGCTCCCAGCTGAAGCCGCCCTCATTGTCGGGTGCCCGGCCAAAGTGGCCATAGGCCGCGGTGCGGGCATAGATCGGACGGTTGAGATGCAGGTGCTCGCGGATGGCGCGCGGGGTCGCACCGCCAACCAGTTCGGGCAAGATCTTCTCCAAAAGCGCAGGATCGACGTGGCCCGTATCGTGCAGGTCGACATAGAAGGACAGCGGCTTGGCCACGCCAATGGCGTAGGAGATCTGGATCGTACACTTGTCGGCCAGGCCAGCGGCGACAACATTCTTGGCCAGATAACGGCAAAGATAGGCCGCCGAGCGGTCGACCTTGGTCGGGTCCTTGCCAGAGAAGGCACCGCCGCCGTGGGGCGAGGCACCGCCATAGGTGTCGACAATAATCTTGCGGCCCGTCAGGCCCGCATCCCCATCGGGACCACCGATCTCGAAACGGCCGGTGGGATTGACGTGCCACTTGGTCTTGCGGGTTACCAGCCCCTCAGGGAAGATCGACAGGACGTGTGGCTTGATCAGGTCAAGCACGCGCTTAGAGGTCGCGATCTTGCCGTCAATGCGCTTCTTGTGCTGGTGCGACACCACGATCTGCAAGACTTGGGTCGGCTTGCCGTTCTCATAGAGCAGGGTCACTTGGCTCTTGGCGTCGGGTTCCAGCTCTGACAATTCGCCCGAATGACGAAGTTGCGCCAAGCGATGCAGGATGTCGTGGCTGTACTGCAAGGTTGCCGGCATGAGCTGCGGCGTCTCATTGGTCGCATAGCCGAACATAATGCCCTGATCGCCCGCGCCCTCATCCTTGGTCGCAGAAGAATCGACGCCCTGCGCAATATGGGCCGACTGACCATGAAGGTGGCAAGCGAACTTGGCTTTTTCCCAATGGAAGCCCTTTTGCTCGTAACCAATATCCTTGATTGCCGCGCGAACCTTGGGCTCAAGATCGGCGATGATTGCCTTTGTCTTTTCCTTGGTCGAGGCGCGAACCTCACCGGCTAGGACGATACGATTGGTAGTGACGAGGGTTTCACAGGCGACGCGAGCCTCTGGCTCTTCGCCCAGAAAGGCGTCAACAACCACATCGGAAATCCGATCGGCAACCTTATCAGGATGGCCCTCAGAAACGCTTTCGCTCGTGAAAATATAGGATGCACGGCTCACGGGGCTCACTCCTTGCAGGAAAGTCTTTGTCGGATAGGCGAGAATGACCAAGGACGCGTTTCGCCGAACGCACCCCTTAACCCACAATCATATAAAGATATGTTTATATCTGCAAGTCAGGTCTTTGACCGTTTGCGCGAGATGTAATTTTCCCCATCCCTTTTGGCCATTCCGAAAGGATCCCCCATCGCCGCCGAACCCCCGCGGTGTAAACGGCGCAAACAAAATAGCCCGCTGGGGCCAGCAGTCAGACCGTGATTTATGATGGCCAAGTTATGAGACGATATCAAAAATATCATCAGATCGGAAATGCTATCATGGCTGCCGTTACGATCAGAAACCTATCAGATGAAGTCCATCATGCCATTAGGGTTCGGGCGGCAACAAATAATCGCAGTACTGAAGCTGAAATTCGCGATATTTTGGAAACCGTGGTGTTGCCCAAGGCCCGCTTGAAAATGGGAATCGCCCTAAGGGCGATTAGCAAAGAGCATGGTCTGAAAGATGCCGAGTACAGTATCTTCGAGCAAACCCTCCTCAAGTCACAAGCCGAACCGATGAGGTTCGAATGATACTCCTCGACACAAATGTGCTGTCTAAAACCATGAAGCTACAGCCTGATCGAAGGGTTTGAGATTGGCTTGACCGTCAGCCTGCAGAAGCGCTGTTTATTTCGAGCGTCACAATTGCAGAACTCCTATTTGGCATTGAGGTCATGGCAAGAGGAACATGAAAAGACCAACTCGCCGCGATCGTTGAATGCGCAGTCGGGCTCTTTGAAAACCGCCTGTTGGCCTTTGAGTCCAACGCCGCTCGAAACTATGCACGCCTCGCTGTCGAGGCTCGATTAATCGGCAAGGGTTTTCCTATGGCTGACGGCTACATAGCCGCAATCGCTGTTACCCAGGGCTTCTCAGTGGCAACACGCGGCTCCAGCCCCTTTGCGGCTGTTGGATTAAACGTGATTGATCCTTGGGCGGTGCGTCCCTGACAAAGGGGTGATCAAACGAACCACACCAAGGGTGTCGACCCACTATTCGAAGTCCAGAAGGTCCTAGAGGCCAGGCCGGTCCATGCTCTTGCCAGACAGCACATCTGTGAAAACCCTGATCGCCCCAGCTTCGGTCAGCCGCATAGTCTGACCGGCGACATCCTGCTCGCCCCTGCTGACGCGGTCATATCCAAAAATTTCCGTCATCCGGCGAACAAGACTTTTAAGCCCTGGACATCAATCTTGGCCCACTCCCGATCTGCAGTAAGTGCCGGGAGGCGCTCTTCGATCGCCAACGCCATGCAGGTGCGATCTCCAAGGCCACTGCCAAACTGCTGCGTGGGGGTGATGAGCTCTGCGGCCCCGATAGCGTCATCACGCCCATGCGCCCGAACATCGAGGTGTAGAGCATCCAAGATTGCGAGGGCCGCATCCATCGGAACGCTTCGCCGCAGCAGCCCCTTCAGAACTTCCTGAAAATTGACCGCAGATATCAGCCCATCGCCAATGTACTGAGCCACGACATCGGCCCCAGGCTCATTGCGCAACAATGCCAAGAGTGCCGAGGCGTCGAAGACGACGGACGCCATGCCTTAAGCCTCGTCTTCACGCAGAGCTTCTGCTTTGCGCTCAGCGAGAAAATCTTCAACTGAAAGATCGTGCGTCGCGTGTTGTCGGTAGATCTCCTGGGCTCGCTTAATGCTCTGAGCCATTGAGGTCAGCCTGACGGCGTCGCCATCGATGGAGAGCACCACAACGCCAGCACCCGTCACACCCAGCGCATTGCGAGCTGAGCGCGGCAGAACCATTCGGCCATTTGGGGCAATTCGAATAGCGATCGTTTCTGACATTTAGTGCACCTCAGTCAAATATGTGACACAAAATATGATATGCCACGCTCTCAGAAGTGTCCACTATTCGGCAGTGGCGGCTGGCTAGCTCGTGATCTGTCCGAAGTTTTCAGCTCTTGAAGTGTCCCGTTTTGATCTGCGCTCGGCAAGGGGATGGGGGTGAAGATCACCTGCACCTATAGGTCCGTTTTGCGTCCCGCCTTGAGGTGCTTCATGATTTGATCCGCCGGACAGCTTTTGACGGGTCAGCGAGATAGTCTTGGTGGCCGGGGACAACGTCTTCACGCAACCACCTATCGATCGCCGCGGCCTGTTCCATGATGGCCTTCAGCCCATCACGCATGACCTTGCCAACCGACGCATATCGACCGGAAGTGATTTTCTGCGCGACTGCTGAGGCCATATCATTGGGCAAGGTGATGCTAAATAGGGTCGAGGCCCAGAAGGTGGTGTAACTGACAGAGCAGTCTCCACGATTTCCAGCAGACCCGGATCAATCAGATAGCCACTTCTGTCAGGCTGGTGAGGTCAAAAACCTACCGGCGCTAGGTTTGATATAGGTTGCCAGTGCTGGTCTATGATCAGGGCTGCGGCGGTTGGGGTCGAAACCCCGGATAGACAAAGGCACCTGATATCAACTCACAGTCTATCGTGCTCACGCCGGCCGCGCGGGCCACGGCATACCAGGTGCTCGCCACCCGCTGCTCCATGTCTGCGACGATTGCGGCGGCCTCGTCGGTCTTGAGCAGAAAGCGTAGGCTTTGTGAGATCAAGTTTTGCGCTGTGGCGTTGCGACCGCCGTCTCCGATCACCAGCGCAAGATCACGGCTTTCTAAGCTTATCGGGGTTGATGGCGTCAGGTCGTAGGCCGGTGACAGCCGCCAATCCCTAGCCTTGGCAATCATCGCGTGATTGCGCGGGTGATCGTCGGCGTTGGAGATCAAGGCGTTGAACGTCATCCGGCCAAAAAGCTCGCGCGCATCCTTTGCAGGCTCAGCGCTTACCCGGCGCAGTTCCTCGGCCATCAGCACATAGGACCAACGATCCCGCGCCCTATGGCTGTCCTGCGTCCGCAGGAGCGTCAATGCGCTACTCATCCGGGCGCGTGTGTAGCCCTGCGCCACGCGCTCACGGTCAAATCGGCGGACCATCAGGACGTCTCGCCCTCCCGCCAGAACCACTTTGCTGTCGGCAACGTCCAGACCACAGGCCCGGGCAAGCGTGAGCATGGCGTGCTCAACCCTGGCGCTGTTCCAGCGGTCATCCTGGCGATTGAACTTGGCGATCCATAGAGCCTCCTCGTCCTCGACGACGGCTTTGGGTCGAGCTCCCCCCATTGAGGTGCCCACCAGCAGCAAGTCTTGAATCTGCTGGTTAGCGGCATCGGGCGCGACCTCTTCGTCGGCGATCAAGGCATCGGCTATCTGTTGGAGCTTCTCAAGTGAAACGGTCTGGTTAAAGACGCGGCGCGGTGGCGGGGGCTCGGCGTTTAAGCCGAAGGCCAGCGCGCCGGCGCGGTCGTCTGCAGAATGCAGGAGGTAGTCGATTTCTCCCAGCTGAGGCATGCCGGCATGTTTGTCGATGACGCGGCGGCCCCAATAGTCGGGGCTGGCGTCGCGCAGGGCACCGAACACGCCGCCGAGCGCGGCGGTCTCAAAGGTGCGGGCCCCGAGTTTCAGCTCTACCGGATCGATTTCTACGGCTTGGGGATGGGCCAAGTAGCGCCGCCCATAAACGAAACGTCCGACCGAGTTACCGTTCCTATCGGTCTCCATCATAAAGCGACCAGCGGTGATCGGTAGGACTGCCCCTGGCAGGGCGATATGGACAAATGCCTCTGGCATCGGCGTTAAAAATCATTGTCCAAGGAGACGCCGCGCCGCGCGCGGATCCTGGCCTTGGAACGTGCAAGAACCAGTCCTTCTTGGTCGCGAGACGGATCGGCCAGGCTGCGCATGTCTGCTAGAAGGTCAAAAGCCCAAAGCAGTGCTACATAGATGGCGACACTGGTTGTTGGCTTGCCACGTTCGGCGTCCGACACGGCACGCCGACCAGCACCAATCTTTTGAGCGACCTCCTCGACAGTCAAGTTTCGGCGAAGGCGCGCTGTGCGTAGGTTCGCACCAAGTTCGGTCAAGGCAAGTTCCACAGGATAGGGCGGTGCTAGGAGCAGCGTGTTACGAGCTGGCATGAGCGTTCAAGAGCCAATTAAGAGACCTATTGTGCATCTAAGAGCAAACCACAATTTCATTGCCCATGCAAGATATGGGCTCTTGAAATCGCATAATGTCTTTTATAGGACTTTCAAGAGCATCTTATGGCATCATTTTTGGATTTATTTTAGAGCCAAAGTAGGTGGTGGATATGTCGCCTCGGGATGAATAACCAAATCAGCCTGTGCAGGGGGGTTAGGCCCGCACAGACAATCAATGGCGATTGAACGAAGGGCTGAAGCCATCTTTGCCAAAACTGAATTCTCGCTTTGGATCGGGTCCGCGAAACTTCAGGGCGGCATAAGGCACGGATCTGATGGGCTCACCGGTGCTATTTTTGGCTCTATGAAAGACCCGGCCAAGAGTTTGCGGAAAATTCATGGCCCAACATCGCGATGCGAAGGCCACATCCGAACCCTTGCACCGGCCGGCTAGTCCAGGCCATTAGATCGCTTTACGGTGCCGCGAAACCAAAATAATAGTTATTATGATCAATAACATGATGCCAAATGGGCCATCGCCGAAACGGCTATAGACGGTTGGCGGCAAAGCATCGGGCAGGGCCGAGTCAATCACCCCCTCAGCACCTTGAACCAAGCTTTGGGTAGCCGATCGTCGGCCATAGGCATCGATCACCGCCGATATGCCGGTTGGGGTGGACCGAACCAATGGCAGGCCCTCTTCAATGGCGCGGTAGCTGGCAATGTTCAAATGCTGCCAAGGACCACTGGTTTTGCCAAACCAGGCATCGTTGGAGACGTTCAAGATCCACGCAGCGCGTCGGCCGGACAGGACAGCCCCTTGCCGCGTAAAGCCGGGAAACAGGCTCTCATAGCAGATCAGGGGCTGGACCAGCGGCAAGCCGTCAAACTGCACGGGTTGGGGCCTTGGGCCGGGGGTAAAATCATCCGGGGCATGAACCAAGCGCCGAATGCCCAGCCGCCCTAAGATCTCGCCCAGCGGCAAATATTCTCCAAAAGGCACCAGTTGGAACTTGTCATAGAGGCCCGTCACCTTCAGGTCCGCGCCTTCGCGGCGAACGCCCAGCAGACTGTTGTAATAGATCGGCCTGTTGATGCTGCCCCCCAGTCGAAAGCCTCCCACCATCAAGACCTGACCGGGCTTCAGCGAGGCTGTGACGACATCGCGCGTCCAACTACCCGGCGCCAGATAGTCATCCAAGGCAGCCGGGATAGCCCCCTCCGGCCAGATCACCACCGATGGAACCGGCCCATTGCTTGGAAGGGCCGTGAGAGCAGTATATTTGGCCAAAATGTTGCGGAAATTTTCCGGCGTCCATTTGGCCGACTGGGCAATATTGGCCTGAACGATGCGCACCACCGGGCCGCTTGCTGATGGGGGCGAAGCGCTACCCAACCGAACCATGCCAAAGCCATAGAGACCCGCCGTCAGAGCAATGGCAACACCCGCCAGGACCAGCCCCTGGCGCCTTTGATCTTGGCGCAGCATCAGGCCAAAGGATCCGGCGATCCAAAGGGTGATAAGGCTCAGGCCATAGGCCCCCAAAAGCGAGGCCATCTGTGAGGGCGCAGAGCCAGCCCGCCAAGTCTCTCCAGGCAGGTTCCAAGCAAAACCCGTCAGGACATGGCCTCTCAGCCACTCGACGATCGAAAAGACCAAGACAAAGGTCGCGATCCGAACCAAGGCAGAGGCCTGTTTGGGCAGAACCCACCGATAGGCCAGACCAGCCGCGCCCCAGAACAGGGCCAGCCCGCCTGCAAGGGACAGGACCGCGATCGGGGCCATCCAGCCATAGAGCTCGATCTCGACCAAAAAGGCTTCGCCGACCCACCAGGTGCTGACGAAAAAATAGGCTAGACCAAACAGACAGCCGCGCCAAAATCCGCCACTCAAGCGACGAGACGAGCCATCGTCCTGATCGATGAGATGAAGCGCTAAACCGTAGCCCAATAGTCCGGGCAAGACCCCGAAGGGCGGATGGGCCAGCGCTGCGCCAAGCCCGGCCAACAGGCAGCAAAGGGTCACGCCCCAGCGTCCTCGCGCCCAGCGCGCCCAACGCGCCCCAAACACCACGACATCGAGGCGCTGTTGGATCACGGGGCTTCTGTAGCCGCCGGTGTGGCGCTTCTCATCCGCAGGCGTTTGACCCGGCGCGGATCGGCATCGGTAATTTCGAACTCGAAGCCCGACGGATGGGCGATGACCTCGCCGCGCTGAGGCACGCGTCCAGCAAGGGCGCTGACCAGCCCCCCAACCGTATCGATCTCTTCTTCATAGTCGGCCAGCATCAGTTCGGCATTAGCCATAGCCTCAAGCTCTTCCAGCGGTGTTCGGGCATCACATTCATAGATGCCCCCGACGCGGGCGACGATGGAGGCCTGATAGGCGTCATCATGCTCATCATCGATCTCGCCCACAACGGCCTCAACCAGGTCCTCAAGTGTGACAATGCCATCTGTGCCGCCGAACTCATCGATCACCAAAGCCAAGTGGATGCGCGTCGCCTGCATCTTGACCAGCAAATCCGCGGCCCGCATCGAGGCGGGGACATAGAGCACTTCACGGCGAAGACGGTGCAGCACCGGCTCGCTCTGGGCCGGGCGCTTGGCCTCATCAGCGAGCAATTTGAACACATCCTTGACGTGGACTATGCCGACCGGATCATCAAGATTGTCACGATAGATCGGCATGCGCGAATGGCCCGCCTCAACGAAGGTGGATAGAACCTCTTCAAAGGGCGCAGAAATATCGATGGCGACAATATCGGCGCGCGGGGTCATGACGTCATCGACGCGTAGGGTCTTAAAGGCCTCGGCCTGATCGACAATATCGACAGCCCCATCGGCTGTGGCTGCGCCGGTCGAGACCGCTGGTGCCGCGCCCTTCGCCATCAGGCCCCATCCTAGGGCACCGAACAGACCGCGATCGCCGCGCCGACGGCGGGCGACCGGCTTTTGAGCACCGGTGTTTGAAGCGGTCTTAGAACTGGGATCGTCAGGACTGGACATGGTCTTGGGCGGGCGCTCCGTAGGGGTCCGTCACGCCAAGTCCGGCCAGAAGGGTGCGTTCCAGCCCCTCCATCAACTCAGCCTCGGCATCGGTTTCATGATCATAGCCTAAAAGATGCAAGGTCCCATGCACCGTTAAATGACAAAGGTGAACGGCAAGGCTCTTGCCCTGCTCATCGGCCTCACGAACGCAGACCCCAAGCGCCAAGGCAATGTCGCCCAAATGACCTTCAGGGTTTTGCGAGGCAGGAAAGGAAAGGACATTGGTGGGCTTAACTTGCCCTCGGAACCGGCCATTTAAATCTTGAACAGCGTCATTATCGGTCAGTAGAACCACCACCGAGCGGCCCTCGACATCGGTTAGGCGCGGTGCGGTCAAGGCCGCCTCAGCCGCCTTGCCAATGAGGGCTTGGATCTCACCCTCAGTCAAGGACAGGGCGGGCAACCAAGCCTCGTCTTCAATCTCCACCTCAATGGCGAGGGGATCCATCGCTAGGTCCGATTACTGTCGGCGTCATAGGCCCGTACAATCCGCTCAACCAAGGGATGGCGCACCACGTCCTCGGCCGAAAAACGTGAAATGCCGACACCCTTGACCCCATCAAGCAAGCCCACCGCGTGGGAAAGGCCGGAGTCTCGCGGGTTGGGCAGATCGACCTGTGACGGGTCACCGGTAACCACCATCCGCGCGCCCTCACCCAGACGGGTCAGGACCATCTTCATCTGCAGGCGCGAGGCGTTTTGGGCCTCATCGACGATGACAAAGGCATGGCTTAGGGTACGGCCGCGCATGAAGGCGATAGGCGCAACCTCGATCTCGCCCTTTTCACGGCGACGGCGAAGCTGTTCGGCGCCCAGCAGATCGGTCAGGGCCTCCCAGACCGGGGCCATATAGGGATCGACCTTCTCGGTCAGATCGCCGGGCAGGAAGCCGAGCCGCTCTCCCGCCTCGACCGCAGGACGGGTCACCACCAGACGATCGACCTCGCCGCGCAGCAACATATTGGCCCCGTGCGCCACCGCCAGATAGGTCTTGCCCGTCCCCGCCGGTCCAACACCAAAGACCAACTCATATTGGGTCAGCATTTCCAGATAATTGGCCTGAGCCGCCGTCTTGGCCGCCACCACGCCTCGCTTACCCATAGGCATGGACCTAGCCGCACCGGGCTTGTCGCCTGAGCGCACCGCGCCAATGGCCATGCGCACATCCGATTCGGCCACCTCGGCGCCAGACCGGGCACGGTCAGCCAGACTATCGATCACCGCCTTAGCTCCGGTCAGGCTCTTGGCTGCACCGCGCAGGGCCAGACCCCCGCCGGGCGTCTCGATCAGCACCGAAAAGGCATTTTCAATCAGGGCAACATGGCGGGCATTGGCCCCGCAAATAGCGGCCTGAATGGGATCAGGCAGGGCGATGAACTCGTCAATGACGCGGCTCAAAGCACAGCCTCTTCTAAGGCCGACACCAGACCACCAGAAAGGCTCATATGGGCCGCCGATTCAATACGCATATGGACGATCTGTCCGATCAAGGTAGCGGGCCCCTCAGCATGGACAGCCTGAAGATAGGGACTGCGGCCCAAGATCTGACCGGGGTGACGCCCCTCACGCTCGATCAAGACGGGGATAACCCGTCCGACCATCTTGGCATTGAAGGCGCGGCGCTGCTCTTCCAGCAGGCCATTAAGGCGGGCCAGGCGCGCATCCTTGACCGCCTCATCGACCTGAGCGCCCATATTGGAGGCCGGTGTGCCCGGGCGGCGGCTATATTTAAAGGTGAAGGCCGAGGCATAGCCCACCTGACGGACCAGCTCCAAGGTCGCCTCGAAATCAGCCTCGGTCTCGCCAGGGAAGCCGACGATAAAGTCACCCGAAAGGGCAATATCGGGCCGCGCCTGGCGGATGCGGCCAATGAGGGCCACATAGTCTTCGGCCTTGTGGTCGCGGTTCATGGCCTTGAGGATCCGGTCTGAACCTGACTGCACGGGCAGATGCAGATAGGGCATCAGGGCCTCTTGCGTGGCGTGGGCCGCAATCAGGGCCTCGTCCATGTCACGCGGATGGCTGGTGGTGTAGCGAATACGGTCCAGACCGGGTATTGCGGCCAGACGCTCGACCAGACCGGCAAGGCCGCCCTCGTCGCGCTCGGCCCCATAGGCATTGACGTTCTGACCCAGCAGCGTGACTTCGCGCACACCCTGCGCTGCCAGATCTGCGGCCTCAGCCAAAACGGATTGGACGGGACGAGAATATTCCGCGCCGCGCGTATAGGGCACCACGCAGAAGGTGCAGAACTTATCGCAGCCCTCTTGCACGGTCAGGAAAGCGGTGACGCCGCCGGGCTGGCGCGATTTGGGCAAGGCGTCGAACTTTTCATCGGCAGCAAAATCCGCCGCCAGCGCCTCACCCGATGCGCGGTGGGCCCGCGCGATCATTTCGGGCAGACGGTGATAGGACTGGGGACCGAGCACAAAATCAACCGCCGTTTGCCGACGCATGATCTCGCGGCCCTCAGCCTGAGCGACACAGCCTGCGACGGCAATGGTCATCTGTCCGCCTGCCCCGGCCTTGGCTTCCTTCATCCGGCGCAGAACACCCAGCTCAGAATAGACCTTTTCCGTGGCCTTTTCGCGGATATGGCAGGTGTTGAGCACCACTAGGTCGGCATCCTCAGGTCTGTCGGTCACGCCATAGCCAAGCGGGCGCAAGATGTCAGTCATGCGCTCGCTGTCATAGACGTTCATCTGACAGCCGTAGGTCTTGATGTAGAGGCGCTTTTGCACAGGAAGATCGGTCATGGTGGGGTTATGGGGTCCTAGAGGTCTGGTGGCAAGATGCCCCGCCAGCGCCGCTCAACCCTTGCTGTCCTCTGCCGCGTCCAAAGGCACGCCATAGAGCTCGAGGCGGTGATCAATAAGCCGATAACCCAGGCGGCGGGCTATGGCAGCCTGCAGGGCTTCGATCTCTTCATCGATAAATTCAATGACCTTTCCGGTCTTCATATCGATGAGGTGATCGTGGTGATCTTGCGGCGCCTCTTCATAGCGCGCGCGGCCGTCGCGAAACTCATGGCGGGCAATGATGCCGGACTCTTCGAACAGACGCACGGTTCGATAGACCGTCGCAATCGAGATATGGGGGTCCACGGCCGCAGAGCGCCGATAGAGCTCTTCAACGTCGGGATGGTCCGTCGCGTTGGACAGAACACGCGCCACCACCCGGCGCTGATCAGTCATCCGCATGCCCTTATCGACACATAGCTGTTCAATACGGTCCAAAACGCCCACCTGCCTACCAACCCATTGTCAGCACCATAACGGTATCAAGCGGACTTGTTAAGGTTGCGTCGCAATACTAGGGCATCAATTGTCTGGCCATCCGCGCCCGTATAGTAACCGCGCCGCAAACCGACACGGACGAAACCCGCCTTCTCATAGAGCGCAAGGGCGGCCTGATTGTCGATAGATACCTCTAAAAACAGCGCCTCGCCGCCCTGCTGCGTCGCCAAATCACTGGCCGCAGCCAAGAGTGTCTGCCCAAGTCCGCTGCGGCGATGGTTAGGGTCAACGGCGATGGTCAAGATTTCCGCTTCACTCGCCACCACGCGGGCTAGGACAAAGCCAAGAGGGCCGGTGGCATCGTCCGCCATCAGGCCGATCACACCCTCGCCCGCCAACAGATCGGCAATGGCAGTCACCAGCCACGGATGATCAAAGGCCCGGGCATGGAGAGCCGCAAGCGCTTGGGCATCGCACGGTGCGGCGCCGCGAACCGGCGTCTGCTGAACCTTGGTCGCGGGGGTCACAGGGGTCACAGGTCCATATCCGGCGGCGTGATACCGCCCGGCAGCTTGGCATCGGGCGCACGCAGATAGAGCGGCTTGGGCGGCACGATCGGGGCAATGCGCGCCAGCTGGGCAATAGCGGCGGGGTCGGCCGCGGGAAGCTCCATCACCACCGCCTGAGCAAAGATATCGGCCAGCGCCGAGGCCCCAGGACCAACCAGAGTCACCGCGCCGCCTTGCCAAAGCTCACCCAGCCTCGCGGCTGCGACCTCTGGCGATAGGGCATCAGGGGCCATAACAGGATGGCCATCGATAAAGGCTTGCAAATAGAGCTGGCCCCGGCGCCCATCAATAACCGCAGCGACCAGCCCGTCAGACGTCACCGACGCGGCCAAGGCCTGCAAGGATCCAATGCCGATACAGGGGCGGTCCAGTGCCAGAGCTAGGCCCTTGGCAAACGCCATCCCCACCCGAAGGCCGGTAAAGGAACCGGGCCCAACCGTGACGGCCACGCGGTCCAATGCAGAAAAAGGCAAACCCGCCTTCGCCATTACCTCCTGGACCATCAAGGCCAAGCGCTCTTGGTGACCGCGCATCATGGGTTCGCTCTGGCGGGCCAGGACCTGGTCATCCTCGACCAGCGCCACGCTGCAGGCATTGAGGGCCGTATCGAGGGCCAGAAGGATCATACGGCGGCCCTTAGCTGTCCCATCACAGGAGCTGACAGGCTTCCTCAAAGGCCAAACGCGGCGAGCGGGCAAAGAGGTTCTCGTCCGTACCATAACCAATATTGCACAGGAAATTGGCCTTGATGTTGGTGTCGGTAAAGAACTCCGCATCGACGCCCGCGCTATCAAAGCCGGACATTGGGCCGCAATCGAGACCCAGCGAACGCGCCGCGATCATCAGATAGGCGCCCTGAAGGGTACTGTTGCGCATGGCGGTGGCCTCGGTTACGCCCGGCGCGCTGAACCAATAGCGCGCGTTGGGATCATGAGGGAACAGGCGCGGCATCTGCTCGGCAAAGTCTAGGTCCTGACCGATGATCACCGTCACCGGCGCTGCTGCGGACTTGGCGCGGTTGCCTTCGGACAGGAGCGGCAGCAGGCGCGCCTTAGCCTGCGGCGAGGTCACGAAGACAAAACGTGCGGGTGAGGCATTGGCCGAGGTTGGACCATATTTGGCCAACTCATAGACCGCCCGGATCAGGGTCTCGGAGACCGTTTGAGCGGTCCAGCCATTGTGGGAACGCGCTGTGCGAAACAGCTGATCCAAGGCCTTATCATCGAGCGGATTGGACATCAGAACATCTCCGAAAAATCTTACGTCTACAGAGCCTGTTCGACGCGGGTGACCTCGGGGACATAGTGCTTAAGCATGTTCTCGACCCCAGACTTTAAGGTCGCAGACGAGGACGGGCAGCCCGCGCAGGCCCCGCGCATATGGAGCCAAACCACGCCGGTTGCGGCCTCGAACCGATTAAACAGAATATCGCCGCCATCTTGCGCGACGGCAGGACGAATGCGCGTATCAAGCAGGTCCTTAATCTCAGCCACGATCTGGGCCACGTCGCCCTCATAGACATCCGCATCGTGGCCAGCAGCTTCACCGCCGTCGCTGAGGATCGGAGCGTTAGACGTAAAGTGCTCCATAATCGCGGCGAGCACGGGTGCCTTTAACTGCGGCCAATCGAGGCTGTCGGACTTGGTCACCGTCACAAAGTCTGGACCGAAAAAGACCCGTCCCACCCCGTCCAGATCAAAAATCGCGGCAGCCAAGGGCGAGGCCATGGCTTCGGCTGCGCTGCGAAACTCACGGGTGCCTTGACCCAGCACTTCACGGCCCGGAATGAATTTTAGCACGTCGGGATTGGGCGTGGCTTCGGTCTGGATGAACATGCGGGCCTCGTTTACGTGGATTTGAACTCTTAAATGGGCCTGTGCGGCAATAAAGACAACCGCTCAGCCCAGATCCCTAGGCAAGATCGGCAATTTCCTCGCGCGTCAGGTCGCCGGGAACCACCGTCACCGGTATCTTGCGCGCGCCCCAAGCCACACCGTCCTTAGCGATGGATGCGACCAGGGGACCAGGCCCTCGCCCGCCTGCCGCCGCCGCCAGCACCAAAATCTTGATGTCGGGATCGGCCGCCACAGCCGCTCGGATCGCCGACTTGGTGTCAGCATATTCCATGATCAGAAATTCCGGCGAACGGCCAAGGTCCAGCATGACCTGCTCTGCCGCCCGTTGGAGTACAGCCTCGGCCTCTTGGCGCAGTTGGCGCTGCATCTCGTCGCGCACGCCCGACCAATGCTCAAATTCGGCAGGCTCAAGAACGCGCAGCAGGGTCACCGTCCCGCCCGTGGTCTTGGCACGGCGACAGGCATAGTGCAGCGCGGCCCCAAATTCAGGGCTGTCGTCAGCAATGACCAGAAACTTACGTGTGCTCATGGGATGAGGGTGCAGGTGACGCCGTCAGAGCGCAAGGGCCATTGCACATAACCGTTAGAGCCTCAGTGCTGCATATGATCCATGCCGGGCATCTTGTCCGACATGGGCTTGGGCGCAGGCTTGTCTGCCGCCATGAAGGGCGTCTTGACCGCTCCGGCCTTCTCAAAGGTCAACACCATCTCGACCATATCCCCGGCCTTGATAGGGGCCTTCAAACCCATGACCATCAGATGCAGGCCGCCCGGCGCAAGGGTCACCTTGCCACCGGCAGGGATCTCGACCGACGCAACCTGGGCCATCGAGGCCATTGAGCCCGTCATCTTCATCTCGTGAACCGTGACACTGGCTGCGCAGGCACAGGATACAGATACCAAGCGATCCGCCGTCTTGGCGTGATTGAGGATGGTCAGATAGCCCGCCGTGGTCGGCGACTGCCCCATCGAGGCGCGCATATTGGGGTGGATCAGTTCCAGATTACCGGCCTTGACCTCATGGGCCTGAACCAAGCTCGGCGCAGCCAAGAGGGCAGCGGCAATCGTAAGGGCCTTAAACATCAAAACATCTCCACCGGCAAAAATAGAAGGGCAAGGCTACTTTAGCGCCCAGGCCAGAAACCGACCAGACGCTTAGTTTCTTCGACCACAGGATCAGCCACGATGCGGGCGCGTTCTGCACCGTCGGCCAAGATGCGATCGATCTCGGCCGGATCATCCATCAGGCGGCGCATGCGCTCGCCAATGGGTCCCATCACAGCAACCGCCAGATCGGCCAAAGCCGGTTTGAAACTGCCAAAACCTTGCCCGCCATATTGCGCCAAGACGTCAGCCTTGCTGGTTCGCGCCAGAGCCGCATAGATGCCGACCAGATTGTCCGCCTCGGCCCGACCCTTGAGGGTCTCGAGGTCCTCGGGCAAGGGCTCGGGATCGGTTCGGGCCTTGCGGATCTTTTGAGCGATGGTGTCAGCATCATCCATCAGATTGATGCGGCTATTGTCCGAGGGATCGGACTTGCTCATCTTGGCCGCACCGTCGCGCAGGCTCATGACCCGCGCGCCCGGCCCATCAATCAGGGGCTCGGTCAGGGGGAAGAAGCCCGGCGCGGCAAAGTCATTATTGAACTTGGCGGCGATGTCGCGGGTCAATTCGAGGTGCTGTTTCTGGTCCTCACCGACCGGTACGCGGGTGGCCTTATAGACCAGAATATCGGCGGCCTGCAGCACGGGATAGGTATAGAGCCCGACGCTCGAGCGTTCCTTGTTCTTGCCCGACTTTTCCTTGAACTGGGTCATCCGGTCCAGCCAGCCGAGCCGAGCCACGCAGTTGAAGATCCAAGCCAATTCGGCATGGGCCCGCACCGCAGACTGAGGAAAGATCGCGGCCTTTTTAGGATCAACGCCCGCCGCCAGATAGGCCGCCGCGATCTCGCGCGTCTGGGCGGCCAAGAGAGCCGGGTCCTGCCAGACGGTGATGGCGTGCAGATCGACCACGCAGAAGAAGCACTCGACCTCGTCCTGTAGGCGCACAAACTTGGTCAGGGCCCCCAGATAGTTGCCAAGGTGCAGCGCGCCGGAGGGCTGCACGCCCGACAGAACGCGGTCAGGGCCGCTATAGACGACAGGAGCTGTGGCGGGCGCGGGCGTTTCAGTCATGACGAGCAGGTTCTAACCAAGATCAAGGGGCGGGACGGTCGTGGCCAAAGGGTCTTGCTCCGCCTTGGCCGGGCGGCGCAAGGCAGCTTTTACCTCGGTTAGGGTCAATCCGCCAAAAGCAAACAGGAACAGCGGATAGAGTAGTCCCGCCACGGCCACCACCGCCAAGACCGCAATCTCTTTGGGCCCGAGCGCCTTGGTGCCGCCGATGGACAGCTGAATGAACTGGAACGGGGCCTCAACAAGACTGCGCCAATGGGTGGCTGCGGCCATGACAAGGCCTACGGACAGACTGGCCAGAACGATACGGATGATCCGGCTCCAGGCCGCAGCGCTGGGCCGATAGGTGCCGCGCCGCGCTAGAGCGCCCATCATCAGACCCACGTTCAGCCACGCCGCAGCACTGGTCGCCGCCGCAATACCTTGCACCCCAACAAGCCTGAACAGGGCAATGCCGAGCACCACATTCACCGTCACGGAGGCGAGCGCGAAAATCATCGGACCCTTGGTGTCTTGGCGCGCAAAGAAGGCAGGCGAGAGGATGCGCGTCAGGACGAAGGCCGGAACACCCCAGCCATATTGCAGCAAGGCCTTGGCGGTCTCGACCGAGTCATAGGGCGTAAAGAGGCCCCGCGTGAACAGGCCATCGATCAACAAATAGGGCATGGCGATCAAGGCTGCCGCCGCAGGAAGACAGAAGGCCAGCGCCAAGGCAATGGCCTCGTCCATCGCCCCTTGCGCGTCCTTCGTATCGCCCGAATGGACCGCCCGCGACAGGCGCGGCAGGAGGGCCACCCCAATGGCGACACCGACCAGTCCCAGCGGCAACTGGTAGAGCCGATCGGCAACATTGAGCCAGTTGCGCGCGCCATTGACGCTAGAAACCAGATTTCCAGAGATGAAAATATTGATCTGAGTGGCGCTGGCCGCAATGGCACCGGGCACGGCCAAGGCGAGGAGCTTCTTGAGCTCAGGCGTCAAGCGCGGCAGGCGCCAATGGACCTTAGCCCCTGACTTTGTAACGCCCCAAGTCAGCAGCATGGCTTGAGCCACGCCCGATACGACCACGCCATAGATGGCCCAACGGGCCGCAGCATGGGCCTCATGCTGGGGCAGGACAAAGATCAGCATCATCAAATTGAGTAGGGTCGGCGCCGCCGCCGAAAGACCAAACCGGCCCCTCGCGTTCAAGACGCCCGACAGATGCGCGGTGATGGCCATACAGGGCAGGTAAGGCATGGCCAGCTGGGTCAAGATCACGGAAAGTTTGAACTTTTCCAGATCGGAGACATAGCCGGGATTCATGATCATCATCAGCCAAGGCATAGCCAACTGGGCGGCAATGGTCAGGATGATGGTCGCCGCCGCCAAGGTCGCCATGGCGTCTGCCGCGAGCTTGTCAGCAATCTCTTCGCCATCTTCGCTCAGGGATTTGGAATAGGCCGGCACAAAGGCGGCAGCAAAGGCCCCTTCCGCAAAGATCCGGCGAAAGAGGTTCGGGAAGGCCAGTGCCGTCGCATAGGCGTCGCCTGCGATAGTCGCACTGGCTCCGATACGAGCGGTGATGACCAAATCACGCGCCAGACCCATGAACCGGCTGACCAGGGTCAGGCTCGAATAGATCATCGACGAGCGCATCAGGCTCGCCCCGGGCTTGAGGGTAGGCGGCTTAGGCACGTCTGCCGGGGTCTGATTTATCACGGGTTCAGTCACACTGCGGCCCTACGCTGCGTGATTAGCGCGGTCAAGTCTAGGGGCCGGAAATGGCTGGCCATGGCTAGCGGCCAACGCTGGCGCGGGCGCGCTGAAGGCGGGGCTTGGGCTTGCCGTGAGGGGCGGCCTCTTCCTCGTCAAGGACCGTGAGCAATCGCGTCTTGATCGTAGCAATCCGGCGCGGATCGGTTAGGCCGCATCCCGGCGCATCGTGAACATAGAAGGCATCCACGGCCCGCTCGCCATAGGCATCAATATGGGCCGACTGGATCGACAAGCCCCCGTCCGACAAGGTCCGCGCCAGATCCGCCAAAAGGCCCGGACGGTCTCGGCCTGAGGCCTCAATCACAGTCGCCTCTTCGGAGGTATCATTATCCATGACCACAGAGGGCGAGATCGAAAAGGCAGCGGCGCGGCCCAGTTCACTCGGCGCGCGACCTTCGAGGGTAATAGGTTCGCCGCGCGCCGCTGATTCCAGCGCTGCGATTATCCGGTCCAAAGCTCTTGGATTGTCACCGCCATAGGGCGCGCCGCTGACATCTTGCACAAAGAACACGTCCAAGGCCTGACCCGCGCGCGAGGTATAGACCCGCGCGCCGACGACATTGGCCCCCATGGCCGACATAACCTGCGCCAGATCGGCAAACAGACCCCGCCGGTCGCTGGCAGCGATGGTGATCTCCGAGGCGTTGCGATCACGGGCGATCCGGGCACTGGCCGCAGCCCCGCCCATTTCCGCGGCCCTGAGGCCGAGGCGGGCATGGCTGGCATGTTCGTCGAGCGAGAAGCCCATGAAATAGGCGTCTTCCATCATCGACACCCAAGGGGCGATAGCGGGATCGATCCCAATCAACTGCTCGCGGATCGCACCGGCCGCCGCATGTTGTTGGCGCAAGACCGATGCGGTGGGATCAGAGCCGCGCCCGCCTCGGAACACAGCCTCGGTGGCGGTGAACAGCTCGCGCATGAGCTGGCCCTTCCAGCCGTTCCATACCCCGGGACCGACGGCGCGAATATCAGCCACGGTCAGGACCAGCAAAAGGCGCATCCGCTCTGGATTTTCCATGATCCGCGCAAAGGCGGTGACCGTGCTAGGATCGGCCACATCGCGCTTTTGGGCATAGTCGCTCATGACCAGATGGTGCTCGACCAGCCACGCGATCAGTTCGATCCGGTCGCGCTCCAGCCCAAGCCTTTCGCAGGCTGAACGCGCCGCCCGTGCCCCGGCCTTTTCCTGCCCGCCTTCGCCGCCCTTGCCCGTATCGTGCAGCAGCATGGCAAGGAACAGGACCTCGCGGTCTTCGATCAGGGGCCAGATACTGGTGGCCAGAGGATGGTCCTCGCCCATCTTTCCGGTCGCAATGTCCGCGATCACGCCCACGGCCCGCAGGGTATGCTCATCGACTGTGTAGGAATGGTACATGTTGAACTGCATCTGGGCGACGACACGGCCAAATTCAGGAAGATAGCGGCCCAGAACCCCGGCCTCGTTCATCAGGGTCAAGGTCCGGTAGGTGCGCTTGCTGCGCGCCAAGATATTGAGGAACACCTTGGCCGCGATGGGGTCGCGCCTCATCTTGGACGTGATCAGATGCAGGGCGCGGGTCACCGCGGTAAAGGCATCGGGGTGTAGGTCGAGATTGCGCTGATCGGCCAATTCAAACAGCCGCAGCATGTTGATCGGATCGGTTTCAAAGGTTGAGATGCCATCGACGCTGAGACGGCCACCCTCCTCATGGAAGCCTTCGACCTCAAGGGCCTTGCGGGTGGATTTGCGCGGCGCACCCAAGAACCGAGACAGGCCCTGCGGACGGCGTTTGGCCTCTTCGGCCTCAAGCTGGGCGCAGAAGGTACGGGTCAAGGCCCCAACCTCTTTGGCGATTAAGAAATAGCGGCGCATGAACCGTTCGACGGCCGGCGCATCGCCTCGGTCGCCATAACCCATTCGCCGGGCAATTTCGGGCTGCAGGTCAAAGGTCAGACGCTCTTCAGCGCGGCCCGTGGCGAAATGCAGATGGGCGCGAACGGCCCAAAGAAAGTCAAAGGCGCGAATAAAGGCCCGAACCTCTCGCTTTTCAAAGAAATCGAGCTGAACCACCCCGTCGACATTCTCGGCCGGATGCAAATATTGCGCGATCCAAAAGAGGGTGTGCAGGTCTCGCAGCGCGCCCTTACCTTCCTTGACATTGGGCTCGACCAGATAGCGCGAGGCCCCGGCGCGGATGTGGCGATCATCGCGCTCCTTGAGCTTGGCGGCAACAAACTCCGAGCCCGTACCCTTGACCACCTCATTGCGAAACCGGCTGCGAAGCTCCTCGACCAAGCGCTCGTCACCGGTGAGGCGGCGGCCCTCCAAGAGCGAAGTGCGGATGGTGAAATCTTCGCGCGACAACTTGATACAGTCGTCGATGGTGCGCGAGGCATGACCGACCTTGAAGCCCAGATCCCACAGGGCATAGAGCATATATTCGATGACGCTCTCGGCGTAGGCGGTCTGTTTGTAGGGCCTTAAAAACAGCAGATCGAGGTCCGAGAAGGGGGCCAGCGCGCCTCGGCCATAACCGCCAACCGCCAGCAGGGCCAAGCGCTCGCCTTCGGTGGGATTGCGGGCCCGAAAGACGTGGACCGTCGTGAAGTCAAACAGGGCCCCGACCACCTCATCGGTCACGCCCGACAAAATTCTCGCCGTCTCGATCCCGCCTGCACCGCTTTCCAGCCGTTCCTTAGCAATCATACGCCCGCGAAACAGGGCCGATTTTAAGATCTCGATCGCCCTGCGCCGCTGCTCGGCCTCATTGCCAATCGCGTCCAAAGCCGCCGCGGACAGTTGGGCGCGCAGGCGAAGGCCATCAACGACATATTCCAGACGGGTCGGGCGAAGCCTTGGGGGCATAGGGGCACTCAAACTCAGGCCAAGCTGGCGTAGCATAACTTAAGCCCACCAAGGCCTATTGCCCACTGCCTTGTCAAAAAGAATGACCTTTAACAGCCTAGCATCACGCAAAACCTAAACCGGGCCCGTTAAACCGGCGACCCTTGAGCGCGGCACCAGCGCCAGACAAGGGGTGCTGGGCCCAGTCAGGGTCATGGACCCGGAAACATTGGCCCGTGAACCTCAAGCCAATCCGCCTGTAGCCAAGGGATCGACATAGGCACGAACAGCGCTGGCATTTCCCGATTTAACCAGCGCTTTTGCTGTACGCCCACCAAAGGCCGCAATGGGTTCGGCGCGGTACCAGGCCATGGCGTGGAAAGCGCTGCCCCCCTAGGAATGGACAAGATTAATAATCTCCAGCATTTCGCGAACCCGGCTCTGGGCCTTGGGGCCTTCGCGCCGGGGTTGGCAATCACGGTATTTGTTGCGCCGCGTGCTTCACGCTCAAAATCTCGACGGTGCGGGCCTGGGCCAGCACACGATAAAAAACGATGTAGTTCGGATGCACGATCAGTTCGCGCAGCCACTCGGGCAAGCCTGGCCGACCATGTCGACCAAGCTCTGGATGCTGTGCAAGCGGTTTGATCTTGTCGCGCAGCTCCTGGCCGAAACTCTTTGCCCGCGCCCGGTTGTCCTTGCCGATGTAGCGCACAATGGCGCGCGGGTCCTCGCGTGCCATTGGGCGCCATTCAATGCGGTAAGGCTTGGTCGTCATATGCGTTTTTTCTTACGCAAGGCACCAATGTCGGCGTCCATTTCGGCCATCACTTCATCATGCGAAAGGTTTGGCAGGAGGTCGTCAATCGATGCCTGAATCTCGCCGGCCAGCCACTGGTTATAGGCGGCGGCTTCGTGCGCTTGGCGCATGGCTTGGGCGCGGCTATCCCGGTTCTGCCTGACTTCTTTTTGGTCGGGGTTCCAGTTGGTCGCATCGAGCTGCGCGACGGCAATGCCAAGATCGCGCAACACGATCAGTGCGGAATTGGGACTACCGAAGCGGCGCGGCTCGGTGCTGCGGGCCTTCACCAAAAAAGCGTCTTGCCCGCTGCGGGTGGCAATCTCCATAAAGAAACCGCTACCCTGCCCCTTCAAGGTGACGCCGACAACGCCGCCGGCGCTGACCGTGGCGCGTAGCTGCTTTAGTGTCATGCTTTGCATGATTCGCTCCTCTATAGGTTAGGCGTGTTTTTATAGTTTCGATTGTGCATGATCTATGGATTTCATGCAAGCCAAGGAACCTTAAAACCACCAGCCTGACCGAGTGCGGATTTGTTTTATGTTGGAGCCTTCTAATTAATCGATCCCAAACAACAGGGGGAACGCATAGCTAGCCATCTTCTAATCGCCTAGCCGCAGACCTGAGTGCGCCTTTGGCGCGAGCCAATTCACCAGCACCACCCAATCCAAAGGTGGGCATATTGACATAGAGGTTCTCGTAAGTGCTTGGCCCGGCCCCATAGGTTGCATGCCAAATGCTAATCGTTTCGTCGCTGCCAATGGCCTTGTTGAAAGCCTGCCATGCTGGAAGATGTACGGCATTTGTTTTTTGGAATATTCGATCAAGTGATCAATGGATCACCGCTAGCTGATTTCTCCATAGCCTCGCGCCATTGCAGCGGCGAGAACGGGCAAGGCCGTAAATAGGCCCTCAGGGTCGCGCTGGGCTCGCGGGCTTAGCCGAAATTCAGCCATATTGGGCGGTCTTGCGCTGCTTGAACGCGGCGAAGTCGAAGCCTTGCGGATCTGCGCTCTGCTCACCTTCGATCAAGGCCAACCGGATGGTTTCGATCTCGAAGCTGCGCGCCTGTTCGCGCCGGATCAGATCGCGGATCACTTCACTGTCATTGGTGTAACGACCAGCAGCGATCTGCCCCGAAATCCAGGCGTCCTGATGCTCGGTCAATGTGATGGTCTTGCGCACCGTTGCCATTCCAGCCTCCATGCAGATCATCAGACTATTGGTAAAATCGGGCCCGGTTGAGTTGTACCTGCAAGCCGCTCAGGGCTTTATGGGCCATGATGTTTGGAAAGGTAATCGATAACCAGACTGTAGTCATCGTCACTCAGATGGGCGCCATTGCCGTGTAAGGTGGGCGATCTGACGGGACACCGACTATGGTGTGATTATAAGCGCTCATGAAGGGCTTCATAGGGCGTTTTGCCATTGAAGGCTCCATGGGGACGATTAAAGTTGTAGAAGTTCTCCCATTCGCTGAGCTTGGCGACGAGATCGACATCATCCTTGTAGGTCATGAGCTGATAAAATTCCTGCTGATCTGATCGGTGGGAACGCTCGACCTTCCCATAAACGCCTTGCTGATTGCGGTTGATCCGATTTTGTGTAACAACAATGTTAATACAAAAGAGGTTTATTATGCACGCTTCCATCAAACGAATGGGCAATTCAGCAGCGATCCTACTGTCCAAGCCCGTACTCGCCCACCTGGGCGTCTCGGCGGGCGATATCATTGCCGTCGATCTCATCGAAGGGCGGGTCGTTTTGTCGGCCATCCCGCGTCATCCGCGTGAAGGTTGGGCGCAAGCCGCCAGAGATTTGGCTGCCTTTGAAGATGATAGGGCGGCCTGGCCTTATTTCGAAAATGATGGAGACGATACCCTTTGAACCGGGAAAGACCGGCTCGTTCTAGGCCCTCTCGAGGGGATGTCTGGTTGATATCGCTGGACCCCACAGTTGGGAGCGAAATACAAAAAACGCGTCCCTGTGTCGTCATTTCGCCGCCAGAGATCAATGAAAACCTGCGCGTAGTTCTCGTCGCGCCACTGACGAGTGGAAGCCGCCCAGCACCCTTTCGTATTGCGACATTCGTCGATGGGCAGCCAGGTTTAATGTTGTTGGAACAGATACGCGCTGTTGATGCCAATCGGTTCGTCAAAAAGGTTGGAACACTGGACAACAACAAGCTTGGCGAAGCGTTGGCTGTGTTACGAGCACTGTTTTCTGACTAATAGACAGGCCCAAGATCAAACGATCGGTTCAAGTCGACAGCGAAACCGCAGTATTTTCGCTGTCGGTGATCAGCAGCTCGACCGACAGAGTAAGCTCCAAAGTCATCGGTTTCACTGGAGCGCTCGCGATCGCTTTCGCGCCCTTCGTCACTGCAGCGCCAACCATCCGAGAATGATCGCTGCTGGTCTTGGGTCTGTTGCTGGGCGCGGTGGCGGTGGCTCAGCTTGGGCGCTTGTGCCCGCCCTTGGCATAAGCCTTAGGACGAGCGGCTATGGACTTCGTCACAATATTCGAGACATGAGGCGCCTATGTTTTGCGTAGGGCGTGTCTCATCCTGAGTTGATATTGAGGCGGCAATTGTCCTAAGGCCTTCGTTCCTGCGCTGTGCAAAGCGCCAGATAGAGTGTTACCGCCACCACCGGAACGAGGTACCAGTTGAGCGCCGCTCCGGGCGCGGTAGCCAGCGTCGAGATGGGCTTTAGATGGCCTGAGATCCCTCGCAGGAAAGGTTCCACCAGCAGCACGCTCAGGATGAAGGGTATGAGCCCGCGGTAGCGAAGAAGCAAAACCCACAGGGCCCCCACGAGCAGTAACTGGCTAGCTCCCCACTGGCCGAAGACTGCGACGATATTGTCGCCGCCAGCAACACTGGTGTCGATCGTGGCGATGCTATGGGCCCCGCCGTCGGGCGAGAACAGATGGACCAGACTTCGGATCGTGATCACGACCAGAAGGGCCGTGGTAATCCAGCGCGCAACGGCTGGGCCGTCGTAACGTGTTGGGTCGGATGGAAGTAGGCCCGCCGCGCGCGGCATCCAAGACTTGGGAAGCAAAGTACTCATGCGTGGTCCTCTTGGTGATGGCATCGACTGTCAGGCGGACGAGCAATCAGTTTTGATGGAAATTGCTGTCGATGTCGCGGCTGCCGTGCGGAATATTGACGATCTCCAGCACATTATAGACCCGATAGCGGAAGAAAACGACATAGCCTTAGTATAGGTGCTGCGAACGTTTGCGCGCAACTGGGGCCTTGCGGTTCCAAGGGTAGCTGGCGTTTCATAGCGATTATGGCCCAGTGGGTCGGCCGCACCTTGTGGCTCTGATTAATGTTCCCTGAGCCTAATGGATTAGCGATTTTAAACGGTAAAGCACATCCATCGCTTCGCGAGGAGACATGCCATCGAGGTCCAGCGCCAGAAGATCTGCTTCGACCTTTGACGGTTCATTTGGCGGGGTAACCGCAGGGGTGGCCGCCGAGAATAACGGCAGGTCATCCAACCGAACAGGGGAGGCGGTTTCGCTTTCCAAACGTTGAAGAACTTCGCGGGCGCGGGCCACCACGGCCATCGGCACGCCGGCCAGCTTAGCCACCTGTACCCCATAGGAGCGATCGGCCGGTCCAGGCTTGGCCTCATGCAGGAAGACCAGATCGCCGTTCCATTCCTTGGCACGCAGGGAGAGGTTGCCGACGCTGGCGAGCCGCGTCTCCAGCTTGGCCAGTTCATGATAGTGCGTGGCGAACAGGGCGCGGCAGCGGTTTACATCGTGCAAGGCCTCAGCGCATGCCCAGGCGATGGCCAGACCGTCGTAGGTCGCGGTGCCTCGACCAATCTCGTCGAGAATAACCAAGGAGCGGGCTGTGGCCTGGGTCAGAATGGCGGCGGTCTCGACCATCTCGGTCATGAAGGTCGACCGGCCGCGGGCCAGATCATCGCCCGCTCCCACGCGGCTAAAGAGCCGGTCCACGACCCCAAGGCGAAGGCGCGTGGCGGGCACATAGGCGCCGGTTTGAGCCAGCACTGCCAATAGCGCGTTCTGGCGCAGGAAGGTCGACTTGCCGGCCATGTTCGGCCCCGTCACTACCGCCAGCCGAACCCCAGCCAGCCCAGCCCCATCGAGCAGGCAATCATTGGGGGTGAAGGGTAGGCCCTGACGCTTGACCGCCGCCTCAACGACCGGATGGCGCGCGCCCTCTGCCTCGAACACCAGACTGTCATCAATGATGGGTCGAACGGCCTGCACATCATCGGCCCATTCGGAAAGGGCGGCAGCAACATCAATCCGCGCGGCCCCTTCGGCAGCGGCTTGGATCGGGGCTGCAAGGGCTTGGGCCTCTGCGCGCCAGAGCTCAAAGGTCTGGACCTCGATGGCCAGCACCCGCTCGGCGGCCTGCGCGATCTTGGCGTCTAGCTCTGCCAGTTCAGTGGTGGTGAACCGCACCTGATTGGCCAGGGTCTGGCGGTGGATAAAGCGCGTGTTCCACGGCGGCTGGAACAGGGTCTCACCCTGCTTGGCCGTGGCCTCAACAAAATAGCCGAGCACGGCATTGTGCTTGATCTTGAGCGGCACGCTGGTTTCAGCGATCAAGGCCTGTTCCAAGGCAGCGACCACCCGGCGGCTATCGTCCCGTAGCGCCCGGGTCTGATCAAGCTCTGGCCGCGCTCCGGGTGCGACAAAGCCGCCGTCGCGGGCCTGGGCAGGAAGGTCGTCACCAAGATTTTCGCTCAGATTGACGAGGAACCGCGCAAGGTCCGGATGAAGTGAAGGGGTCAGAGCGGCAAGGGCTTCGGCGATCTCAGGCGGAGGGCCATCCATACCGCCCTGCCCGACCCCAGACAGCACCGCAGCCGCAATGGCCTCGCCCGCCTTCAGACCGTCGCGCAGACAGCCCAGATCCCGCGGCCCGCCTCGGCCGAGCGCCAGACGCGACAGGGCGCGGGCCATGTCGCCGCAGCCCTTGAGCTGATCGCGCAGCCGAGCGCGAAGGCTGCGCCGCTCGAGAAACCAGCCCACGCCGTCCAACCGCGCGCCTATGGCGACGGGCGACAGGAGCGGCCTTGCCAGACGCGCCGCCAAGAGCCGCGCGCCGCCCGCCGTCACGGTGCGGTCAATGGCGGCCAAAAGCGAGCCTTCGCGGCCCCCGTTCTGGGTCCGGTCAATCTCCAAGCTAATACGCGTGGCCGGATCGATGGCCATGATGTCAGACGCGCCAGCGCGGCGGGGCGGACGCAGAGCCGGAAGCTTTCCGGCCTGAGTCGTTTCAAGATGGGCCGCAATCAGGCCAAGGGCGGAGATTTCAGCCCCGGTCAGGGCGCCGAACCCGTCGAGCGTATCCACACCATAGAGCCGCTTCAGCCGTGCCTCTGATGCCCCGGGCTCTGCCAGAGCCGAGGCCATGGGCTGGACCAGACCCGATACCGCCTTTAAGGCCGCAGAGACGATCTCATCGGCAAAGAGGCGGTCTGGCACCAAGATTTCGGAAGGCTGAAGGGCGGCCAGCGCCGCCGCCAACCCTTCGCGCTCCATCACCAAGGCCTCAACATCGCCGGTCGATAGCTCGACACTGGCGACCGAGGCCTGCCCGCCGCGCACGGCAATGGCGGCGAGCCGATTGGCCCCGCGTGCATCCAGAAGGCCATCCTCGGTCAAGGTTCCGGGGGTGACGATGCGCACGACGTCACGCCGTACGATCGATTTATAGCCGCGCTTCCTAGCCTCAGCCGGGTCTTCCATCTGTTCGCAGACCGCGACCTTGAAACCGCTACGGATCAGCTTGGCCAGATAGGCCTCAGAGGCATGGACGGGTACACCGCACATGGGGATAGGCTCGCCGCCGTGGCTGCCGCGCTTGGTCAGGGCAATGCCTAGGGCTTCCGCCGCCTTGACCGCATCGTCAAAGAACAGCTCGTAAAAGTCGCCCATGCGAAAAAAGACCAGCGCATCAGGCTGGCGCGACTTGGCGTCAAAATATTGCGCCATCACCGGGGTGGTGTCGGGGTGGATTTGGGGCGCGGGAATCACGGTGGCCGGTGGGTTCATGCCGACCAGACTAGAGGGCTTTGGCCTCGGGGTTAAGCTTTTGTAAAGGATTTGGCTGAGCTCCCGCAGGCCTTTCGGTTTACAGCCCAATCGCGTTCGTCCCATATGAGGCGAACCGTCGTTAGAACGCCTCTAGGAACGCCCGCCCATGACCGCCATCCATCAGGCCCTCGCTGCCCACAGCAATAATCCCGCCCTGCCCGGCTATGTGGCCATGGCCAGCAAAAACGGGGCCCTGATCTATAGCGGGGCCTTTGGGCCCAAGGCCCTGGGCAGTGATCAGGCCTTGAGCGTCGACGATGTCTTCTTCATTGCCTCCATGACCAAGGCGGTGACCACGGTTGCGGCCATGCAGTTGGTCGAGCAGGGCCTGATTGATCTGGACCAGCCCTTGGGCACGGTCCTGCCCGCCTTGGCCAGCCCTAAGGTTCTGGAGGGCTTCAATGGAACGGGAGCACCGATCTTGCGCGGTGCCGCTGGCCCTGTCACCCTTCGCCAACTCCTGACCCACACTTCGGGCTTTGCCTACGACATGTGGAACGCCGATCTGGTACGCTATGTTCAGCAGGCGGGTACGCCGGGCATTGGCACCGGCCTGAAGGCGGCGCTTGACCTGCCGCTGGTCTTTGATCCGGGCACCCAGTGGGAATATGGCATCGGTATTGACTGGGCCGGACTGGTCGTCGAGGCCATTAGCGGCAAGGCCTTGGATATCTACGTCCGCGATCACGTCACCGGCCCGCTCGGCATGGCCGACACCCATTTCCTTCCGGGGCCTGAACAGTTAGCACGGCTTGCAGGCCTTCATGCCCGTGGTCCCGATGGCGCTCTGATGCCCTTTGCCTTGCCCATCAATGAAACGCCGGAATTTTGGGGCGGCGGCGGCGGGCTCTACAGTACCGCGCCCGACTATCTGGCTTTCTTGCAGATGGTCTTAGGCGGCGGTGTGGGCAAGACTGGCGCACGCATCTTGGCCGCCGAGACCTTGGCCCTGATGAGCACCAACCAGATCGGCGATCTTCCTTTGCGCCAATTGGATAGCCAGATGCCGTTCCTGACTTCAGACCTGAATGCAGGACCTGCCATCGGCTTGACGGAAGATGCTCAATGGGGCCTTGGTTTTGCGATTAATCCTCAAACCGGACCCAACGGTCGAAGCGCTGGCAGTCTAGCCTGGGCGGGCCTTGCCAATACCTACTATTGGGCCGACCCAGAGGAGGGCATAGCCGGGGTTTTGATGACCCAGCTCCTGCCCTTTGCCGATCCAGCCGTGCTGGCCCTGTTCAAAGATTTTGAGCGGGCTGTTTACGCGGCCTGAGGCGTCCTATTCACCGGTAATGTCTTCCCAGAAGGACTTGGCCTTACCCAAGAAGCCCGTCGATTGCGGATGTTGCGCCTCGCCGTAAGACCCGGCCAGTTCGCGCAGCAGCTCTTTTTGACGGGTACTGAGCTTGGTCGGGGTCTCGACAAACAGCTCGACCACCAGATCGCCGCGTTCGCGCGAGCGCAAGGACGGCATACCCTTACCCTTCAGCCGGATGGTACGGCCGCTCTGGGCGCCTTCCGGCACCTTGACCTTGATGCGGCAATCACTGTCGCTGCCGTCGGCACCCATCAAGCACGGGGCCTCGATCTCGCCGCCCAGCGCCGCTGTGGTCATGGGCACAGGCACGGTACACATCAAATCCAGTCCGTCGCGTTCAAATAGCTCATGGGGCTGGACCGACAGGAAGATATAGAGGTCGCCGCGTGGACCACCGCGCGCGCCCGCATCGCCTTCACCGGCCAGCCGGATACGGGCCCCATCATCAACGCCCGCTGGAATACGGACCTGAAGGGTGCGCTCGCGGCGCACCTGGCCGTGACCGTGACAGGTCTGGCAAGGGTCCGCGATCACACGGCCAGCGCCATTACAGCGCGGGCAGGTTCGCTCTATGGCAAAGAAGCCTTGGGTCGCGCGTACACGTCCCGCGCCGCCGCAGGTCGCGCAGGTGGTTGGGCTGGTCCCGGCCTTGGCGCCAGACCCCGAGCAGGGCTCGCAGGTGATGGAGGAGGGAACCGTGATCTCGACCTCGGCGCTGGCATAGGCCTGCTCAAGCGAGATCTCCAAATCATAGCGTAGGTCTTGGCCACGCGCGGGGCCTTGCGAACGGCCGCGCTGGCCGCCGCCGAACAGGTCACCAAAGGCGTCGCCAAACACATCATTAAAGATGTCGTTGACGTCGCCAAAGCCAGCGCCGCCGCCTCGGCCGCCGCCCATGCCCCCCCCCATTCCATTGACGCCCTCCGGACCAAATCGGTCATAGGCCGCGCGCTTTTGCGGATCGGACAGGACTGAATAGGCTTCGTTGACCTCTTTAAAGCGGCCTTCGGATTCGGTGCAGCCAGGATTGCGGTCAGGGTGGTGCTGCATGGCGGCCTTGCGGAAGGCCGACTTCATCTCGGCCGCATCGGCCTCACGGGTCACCCCAAGGATTTCGTAATAGTCGCGCGCCATGTCTAAACCGGTGCCTATCGCAAAGGGGGTCTCATCTGCCGAAGAGGGTGGCCAAGACCGGCGGCGTTGGCAAGGGGGTAGAGGCAGGGGCAGAGTGGGAGGGGCAGAGAGGGAGCACAGAGGGAGCAGAGAGAAAGAAAAACGCCCCCCGCAGCCCCCACCCCCAGATCATCTCCGCAAGCACGGGCCGCGAGGGCCGATAATCACTATTTCGACTTTTCGTCGTCAACCTCTTCGAATTCAGCGTCAACAACGCCGTCATCTCTTTGGTCGTGCTCGTGGTCATCGCCGCCAGGCTGCTGGGCATACATGGCTTCGCCAAGCTTCATCGAGGCTTGAGCCAGAGCTTGCGTCTTGGTCTTGATCTCGTCGGCCTCTTCGCCTTCGAGCGCCGTCTTCAGCTCAGCAATAGCGGTTTCAATCGCGCCCTTCTCAGGGGCCCCAACCTTATCGCCATGCTCGGCCATCGCCTTTTCGGTGGAGTGGATGAGGGCCTCGCCTTGATTGCGGGCCTCAACCGTTTCCTTGCGCTTCTTGTCGCTGGCGGAGTTGGCTTCGGCTTCCTTGACCATCTGTTCGATATCGGCGTCCGACAGACCGCCATTGGCTTGGATGCGGATCGACTGCTCTTTAGCCGTCGCCTTATCCTTGGCCTGAACATTGACGATACCGTTGGCGTCGATGTCGAAGGTGACCTCAACCTGAGGCACGCCGCGCGGGGCTGGGGGGATGCCGACCAGATCGAACTGGCCCAGCATCTTATTGTCCTGCGCCATCGGGCGTTCGCCTTGGAACACGCGGATGGTCACGGCGCCTTGGTTGTCGTCCGCCGTCGAGAAGGTCTGGCTGCGCTTAGTTGGAATGGTGGTGTTGCGCTCGATCAGCGGGGTGAACACGCCGCCGAGGGTCTCAATGCCCAATGTTAGAGGCGTCACGTCCAACAGCAGTACATCCTTGACGTCGCCTTGCAAAACGCCGGCCTGAATGGCGGCGCCGAGAGCCACGACCTCATCGGGATTAACGCCCGTGTGGGGTTCACGGCCAAAGAAGGCCTTCACGGCCTCAACCACCTTAGGCATGCGGGTCATACCGCCGACCAGCACCACTTCGTCGATTTCCGACTTCTTGATGCCGGCATCCTTGAGGGCCTGCTCGCAAGGCGCGATGGTACGGGCCACCAGATCATCGACCAGAGCTTCAAGCTTGGCGCGGGTGATCTTGATATTGAGGTGCAGAGGGCCAGAAGCGTTCATCGAGATGAACGGTAGGTTCACTTCGTACTGAGCAGTGAAGGACAGTTCCTTCTTGGCCTTTTCGGCCTCTTCCTTCAGGCGCTGAAGGGCCAGCTTGTCCTTGCGCAGGTCAACGCTGGATTCCTTTTTGAACTCGTCAGCTAGATAATCGACCAGACGTAGGTCGAAATCTTCACCGCCGAGGAAGGTGTCGCCGTTGGTGGCCTTCACCTCAAAGATACCGTCGCCGATTTCAAGAACCGAAATATCGAAGGTGCCGCCGCCCAGATCATAAACCGCGATCTTCTTGCCGACATTCATGTCCAGGCCATAGGCCAGGGCCGCAGCGGTTGGCTCGTTGATGATGCGCAGAACCTCAAGACCGGCGATCTTGCCTGCATCCTTGGTCGCCTGACGCTGAGCATCATTGAAATAGGCCGGAACGGTGATGACCGCCTTTTCGACCTTTTCGCCAAGATGCGCTTCAGCCGCTTCCTTCATCTTAACCAGAATGAAGGCCGAGACCTGCTGGGGCGAATAGTCCTTGTCATGGGCCCGAACCCAAGCGTCGCCGCCGGGACCCTTGACGATGTCGTAAGGGACCATGCCCTTGTCCTTAGCCACCACCGGATCGTCGAAATTCCGACCGATCAGACGCTTAATGGCAAAGAGCGTGTTAGAAGGATTGGTCACGGCCTGACGCTTGGCAGGCTGGCCGACCAAGCGGTCGCCATCGTCGAGGAAAGCCACAACGGACGGCGTGGTGCGCGCGCCCTCGGCATTCTCGATGACCCGAGGGGTCTTGCCGTCCATGATGGCCACACACGAATTGGTGGTGCCAAGGTCAATACCAATAATCTTACTCATGAGATCTGTCGCTCCATAACTGGCGGACGGTCTAGTCAGGCCTTGGGACAAGCGCCCGGTTTGAATTTCGTCCCCGGTTCGAAAGGGTCTTAGAATTAGGGCCGCAGATGCGGACCCTCAGCGGTCGTTAACTGACATGCAAGAAACACTCGCTGCGAAGCCGCATATGGGCAGCCATAGGGTCTTAGCAAGGGCTAATAACCCAACGAACCTGTGGACCTTCACATAATCACGGCTTCGAGGCCCTCATGGACCTTAAAAACCCTTTTTCCGCAACCATGAATCGACCCGACCGAGCTGTTCTAATTTAAAGCGGACATTCTGACGTGCACTGCCAAGGGCCGCATTGGCTCTGGCCCGATCCTCTGGCCGGACCGACTTGTCAATATAGTCGCCAAGGGTTTGCGCCATGGCACCATCTTGCGTGCCAGCAAGTAGGCTCGGCATGAATTGGGCCGAGGCCAGAGAATCGAGGCCCTTAGCGATCCGGTCCAGATGAACGAGCGAAAATTGCCAAGCCATGACCTCATGACGGTCCGAAAGACGTTGAATGAGGCGCGGCCCAACGGTCACCGGAACCGTATCGCTGATCGACAGGTCCAGCACCTGTTTGGCCAGAGCCGGATCACGCACCCCAGCCATAGCCGCGAACAGCTCATTGCGCTCCATCTGGCTCTTGGATGACTTGGCGCGGCGCAGGGCCTCGTCGAACAGGGACTGGTCGGCATGGCTCAAGGCCACAGATTGTAGGGCCGAACGGATATCGGCGGGCATGGCCTGCGGGTCCTTGTCCTCCGCGAGGAAGAGACGCTTGGCCTGAGCAACAACGATAGGGTCATCATATTGGCCTAAGGCCGAAATGAGCGATAGGCGTAGAAGACCGATGCGAGGCGATTCACCGCTGGTCGGACGCCAACCCACCTTAGCGAACACTGGGTTGAGTACCGAGCGGCTATAGGCATAGACCGCGTCCTGACGCGGCTCTCCATCAAAAATCGAGCTTAAGCCGCGAAGCGCACCTTGGGTCCGACTGATTACGGTCGGGTCGTTGGACATCCCTACGCGGGCGGAGAGGTCCAGATAATCGGCGATGGGGGCATAGCCGCCTTGGGTCAGGGCCAAACCATCATTGAGCAGGCCAAGCTGATCACTGGCGTCCAGATCGTCAAACCGGGCCGTCAAAGAGGCCTTAAGGGCGGGCGCATAGTTGGAGCGGAAATAGCCCGCTTGGCCCGCATTGAGCTTGATCGGTCCGCAGCCCGCGATCACCGCCTTGGTCAAGGCATTGCCACTCGTCAAGACCGTCTGGGTCCCGGCATGACCCAGAACAGCCACCCGAACCGGCACACGCCAGGTACCCGAAACCTTTGAGGCCTCATCCAGACCAAACCGGGCCTGACGAAGGATGATGGCCGTCTGGCCCTTGCTGCAGACTGCACTTTCCAGCGTGATCAGCGGCACACCGGGCTGACGAACAAAATCATTGGCGATGGCCATGATCGGCTTATTTGCGGCGGTCTCCACCGCGCTCCAGAGATCTTGCGTGACGGTGTTGCCATAGGCGTGGGTGCGCACATAGGCTCCTACAGCCTCTCGGAAGGCGCCATCGCCCGCATAGTCTTCGACCATACGGATGACAGCCTGACCCTTTTGATAGGTGATGGCATCAAAGGCCTGTGACACTTGCTCGACCGTATTGACCGTCTGGACCACCGGATGGGTTGAGGGCTTGGCATCGAGGCTCATGGCATATTCCTTGCCCGATTCCTCTTGCAGCCAGACCTTCCAATCCGGGTGCATCTTGTCGGCGACGCGGGCTTCCATCCAAGAGGCGAAACCCTCGTTCAGCCAGATGTCGTCCCACCAGGCCATGGTGACCAGATCGCCGAACCACTGGTGCGCCATCTCATGGGCCACAGTCGCATATACATTCTGCCGATCCCCCTCGTTCGAGCGCGCAGGATCGAGCAGCAGCACACGGTCAAAATAGAGGATAGCGCCCCAATTCTCCATCGCACCAAAACCGCCACCATTGGGCACAGCAAGGTGATCGAGCTTGGGCAGGGGATAGGGCGTGCCGAAATAGTCATTGTACTGAACAAGTATCTTGGCGGCATCTTCGAGAGCGATCTGACCCTGATCGAGATCGCCGCGCTTGGTGACCACACCGACATCGACCGAACCGACCTTGATCGTACGCCGCTCCAGATCTCCGACCCCGAAGAACAGCAGGTAGCTGCTCATCTTGGGGGACGGCGCGAACTGGACCTTCTTCAGGCCACCGCCTAGAGATTGGCTGGCCATTTCAGGCATGTTGGACAGGGCCATGCGGCCTTCCGGCACAATGGCCTCTAGGGCAAAGACGGCCTTGCGCGATGGCTCATCCCAGCTGGGCACAAAGCGGCGCGCATCAGGGGCTTCAAACTGGGTGACCAGCATCTGACCCTTGCCATTGGCATCTTGATAATCGACCGCGAACAGGCCGCGCGACTGGGTGTTGATCTGGCCCACATAGTCGATGGTCAGGCTGTAGTCGCCTGGCTGGATGGGGGCGTCAAAGCCGATCTTGGCGGTCTGGACCTCGCCATCAAAGGTAACCGTCGGCGTCTCTGCCTCATGGCCGCTCAAAACCACCTTCGAGAAGGTGAGGTCGGCGGCATTGAGGGTCAGGTTCTGGGTTAGCCGTTTGACGCTGATGGCAATGGTGACCTTGCCGTCAAAGCGCATCTTGGCCGCGTCGGGGGTGATCTGAATGTCATAGCGTGACGGTGAGACCTCATCAGGCAAGACCTGACGCTGGGAAGCAGGCTCTGCCTTAGCCGGCGCAGACAGGGCCTGACCACTGGCGAGGGCGAAAAAACAGGCTGCGCTGACGGGCCCCAGCCAGAGGGTCTTTTTCGAAATCTGGCCCATCTGCCGCATGATCTTTTCCGCCATCTCTAGGTTTAGTTTCAGTGGCACTTAACGAAGATTAACGCCTCATTCAACGCCAGACCTTGGAACAGGGGCATCATTGATCTATCTAGGATGGATGAGTGGTTTTCAACTCCTGCCGGGCCGGCTTGACCTTAAGGCCCAGAACGATCTGGTCGGCGAGATCGAGCGCATTATCGCAGCAGCGCCCCTGTTCACGCCCGTGACGCCGGGGGGACAGCCCTTTTCCGTTCGCATGACCAATTGCGGGCCGTTGGGATGGATGTCGGATCGGGCGGGCTATCGCTATCAGGCGCACCATCCGGTGACGGGCCAGCCCTGGCCAACGATCCCCAAGGTCCTGCTCGATCTTTGGTCGAAGCTGGTTGATCCGACCGTGCCCCCCGAGGCCTGCCTGATCAACCTCTATGGCCTAAGTGCGCGTATGGGTTTGCATCAGGATCGCGATGAGGCCGATTTTAGCTTTGCGGTCCTGTCTGTCTCGCTGGGCGACACCGCCGTCTTTCGCATCGGTGGAACCACGCGGGGGGGCAAGACGAGGTCTGTGCGGCTGGCCTCGGGCGATGTTTGCCTCTTGGCCGGAGAAGACCGGTTGGCCTTTCACGGGATTGATCGGGTTCTGGCCGGGTCATCTCGCCTGCTCGCCGGTGGCGGGCGGTTCAACCTCACCCTTCGCAGGGTGAGCGCCGCAGGGTCGGCGAATCTTTGACAGCCGGGCCATAAGGACGCAATTTAAGCGGGCACGAAAAGATGGCCGCCAAACAGCCCTTACAGGCGGCTCTTACAGACGGCCCTTGCGAAGGATTGACCCATGGTTTCCCTCACCCGCCCCGAAGGCTCGCAGCCACAAGATTTCCATATGTCGAGGCGCGGTATAGCCGGTCTGTTCTTTGCCGGTTTTGCCGTTTCAGCCCTGTCGGCACAGGCCGAGCCAATCGTCACCGACACTGTCGGCTTAATCACCAGCGAAGAGACCTTCCCCCACCCCGAATCGCCCCTGCCTGCCTATGTCGCGCGGCCAGACGCCAAGGGCCGCTATCCGGTGGTCATCGTGGTCTCTGAGGTCTTTGGGGTTCACGAATATATTCGCGATGTCTGCCGTCGTTTGGCCAAGCTGGGCTATGTGGCCATCGCGCCCGCCTTCTTCCATCGTGCCGGTGATCCAGCACCACTGAAGGACTTTAAGGCGATCCAGAAGATCGTCGAGACCGCAACCAATGTTCAGGTCATGAGTGACATTGCCGCGACCCTCGACTGGGCCAAGCAACAGAGCTTTGCCGAAAAACGCTTTGCCCTGACCGGCTTTTGCTGGGGCGGGTCGGTGGCGTGGATGGCCTCGGCCCAGTTCAAAGAGTTTAAGGCGACGGCTGGCTGGTATGGCCGTCCGTCCAAGCCCGCGGCGGGCGGGTTCTTGGGCGCAGAAGACCGGCAATGGCCCATCGATGTGGTGGGGCAACTTCACGCGCCAGTGCTGGGGCTCTATGGCGCCAAGGACAGGGGCATCCCCCAGGCCGATACGGACGCCCTCAAGGCGGCTTTGGTCGAGGCGCGCAAGAAGGGTAGCGACCTAATCGTCTATCCTGAGGCCCAGCATGGGTTCCATGCCGACTATCGCGAAACCTACAATCAAGCGGCCGCGACCGATGGCTGGCAGCGAATGCTCGACCATTTTGCAAAGAACGGCGTTAAGCCTCGGATCCCAAAAAAGTAGAGCCGGCAAAAAAGTAGAAGAAACACCGAAACGCTAAAGACCCTGAGACCCTAGAGGCCTCAGGGCTCTGGTTGTTAGGCTTTGCGGTCGACTGCGGCGCCGGCTTCAGCGCCCGCTTGGCCATAGGCTCCAGCGGCGGCGGGCAAATCGGCAAGGCCCGAAGCCTTGGACGCAACCACCACCATTGCAGGGCGCACAACGCGGCCAAACAGTTCATAGCCGGGGGCAAAGACCTGGATCACGGACCCAGGGCTAACCTCTGGGTCGTCCTGTTCCATCATGGCCTGATGCTGGTGAGGATCGAACCTATCGCCGCGCGCAGGATTGACGCGCTTGACGCCGTTGCGCTCGAACGCGCCCGACAGTTCCTTTTCGGTCATCTCAATGCCGAGCACGAGATTTTGGATGGCCCCTTCAAGGCCCTCACGCGGCATGGACTGCAAGGCGCGGCTGAGATTGTCCGACACGCCGAACAGGTCTTTGGCGAATTTCTGAATGGCAAAGGCGCGCGCATCGTTCATCTCGCGCTCCGTGCGGCGGCGAAGATTTTCCCCATCGGCGGCATAGCGCAGGATCTGGTCTTTCAGAGCGGCGATCTCGGCCTGCAGCGCCTCTACGGACGGGCCCTCCGGCGCAGCATCGGTCAGGCCATCAGCAGTCTGGCCATCAGCAGTCTGGCCATCAGCGGTCGCAGCCAGGTCCATATCGTCGGCGGGGGCGGTTTCTTCAGTCATGCAGCACTCCTTACCTTTCCAGCAATCGCCCGATCATCTTGGCGGTATAGTCCACCAAGGGAATGACCCGAGCGTAATTTAATCGTGTCGGACCGATCACGCCGATCGCTCCAACCACCTTCTGTCGGCCCGACATATAGGGAGCCGCGATCAGAGCGGAACCCGAAAGTGAAAACAATCGTGTTTCTGCGCCAATGAAAATGCTGACGCCCTGGGCCGCCTTCACATCGTCGAGCAGTCCGATCAGCTGTTCCTTCTGTTCGAGATCGTCGAACAGCATTCGCACCCGTTCCAGATCATCGAGCGCCGGACCTTGGCCAAGCAGTTTGGCGCGGCCTCGGACGATCAAGGCGCGGTTGGCATCTTCGCCCCCGCTCCAGGCCGCAAGTCCATCCTCGACCAGACGCGCGGCCGCCTCATTCAATTCACTCTTGGCCCGGTCCAACTCGCCGCGCATCTCGCTGCGGGTTTCCAAAAGGGTGCGGCCCATCAGGCGGCTATTGAGAAAGTTCGAGGCCTCTTGCAGCGACGAAGGCGTCACGCCAGCGCGCCGATGCATCAGTCGGTTTTCGACCGTGCCATCTTCGAACACCATCACCGCCAAGGCCTGATCGGCGCCCAGCGAGATGAACTCGACATGCTTGACCCCGGCTTCACGCACGGGGGTGACCACCACGCCTGCCCCACCCGCCAGAGCCGACAACATCGCCGTGGCCGCATCGAGCGCGCCTTCGACCCCGCCATTGAGGCCAAGCATACCCGCATCAATTTCACGCCGCTCGGCCTCGCTCAGATCGCCAATTTCGAGCAGGCCATCAATAAACAGGCGCAGACCCGCATGGGTGGGCAAGCGGCCCGCGCTGGAATGAGGCGCGCCCAACAGGCCAAGTTGGGTCAGGTCCTGCATCGTATTTCGGATCGAGGCTGGAGACAGGTGCACGCCACCCTTGGACACGGTCCGAGACCCTACGGGCTCGCCGGTTTCCAGATAGGTCTCAACGACCATTCGAAAGATGTCGCGGGCACGCTCGTCAAGCTGGACCAGAGATGGGGTTCGCAAGGCAGGCATGCCGGCCTGAATAAAGCTGGTCATGATCAATTTATCAGTGGCCGTGTGTCAGGGGCCGTGGACGGCCCGCCACTTCCATAGGATAAGCGCCCTACAGGCAGGCGCAAGCGTCTGCAACAGATGAACCATCCAACAGCGCTCTGTTGGTCTTAAAGAAAGCCGATCCATGCGCCCTTCAGCCCGTCTTCCCGATGCTATGCGTGTCGTGACCCTCGAAACCGGCGTCAATCGTTATGCAGAAGGCTCCTGCATGGTGACCTTTGGCCACACCAAGGTTTTGGTCACAGCTAGCCTTGAAGAGGGCGTCCCCGGCTTCTTGCGCGGCAAGGGCCAAGGCTGGGTGACGGCAGAATATGGCATGCTACCCCGCGCGACCCACACCCGTGGCCGCCGTGAAGCGGCTCAAGGCAAGCAATCGGGCCGCACCCAAGAGATTCAGCGCCTGATCGGACGGTCCTTGCGCGCCGTCACCGACCTCAAGGCCTTGGGTGAGCGTCAGATCTCGGTCGATTGCGATGTGGTTCAGGCCGATGGCGGCACCCGCACAGCCGCCATCACCGGCGCTTGGGTCGCCCTTCGTTTGGCCACCAGACATCTGATGGAAGAGGGCATCATCAAGGCCGACCCAATTCTCGATGTCGTCGCGGCCATCTCGTGCGGCATCTATAAGGATGTGCCGGTTCTAGACCTTGAATATGAAGAGGATTCCAACGCCGAGGCGGACGCCAACTTCGTCCTAACCGGCACCGGTCAGATCGTCGAGGTCCAGGCCACCGGCGAAAAACGCGGCTTTAGCCAAGGCGAATTTGACAGCCTGTTTGGCCTCGCCCGCAAGGGAATCAACGAACTGGTTCACCTGCAAAAGGTGGCGGTCGGCGAGGCCTAGACCCACTCATCCTCAATATCGGCAGGACCCGGCTCGAAGACCAACAGGTCTGCGGGCTGGCAGTCCAGTTCGCGGCACAGGGCATCGAGCGTTGAAAAGCGCATGGCTCTGGCCTTTCCCGTCTTGAGGATCGACAGGTTGGCGATGGTCACGCCGACCCGATCGGCAAGCTCGGTCAGAGACATGCGTCGGTCATAGAGCAGGCGGTCGAGTTGGACGGCAATGGGCATGGCTTGATCACTTCCTTAGCCTAGATGGTCAGTTCGGCTTCGCGGCGCAGGCGTGCGCCCTCGCGAAACACTTCTGCCAGTACAAAGACCACAAGAATCGAGAACCAGCTCGACAGGCTAAAGACGGTCTCTTCCTTTGCGCCACCGGGGAACAGCCAAACTTGGCCCGCTGAGATGGCGTAGCCTGTCAGTTCCAAGGTTACCAACATCAGGCCAATCAACCGCAGTCTCGTGACATTGTCGGGATGAAAGGGGTCGCCCGCTGTCAGAGTGGCGAAGATCTGACGAAGGCGATGGATGACCACCGTCACCCCGCCGACATAGAGACCGACAACCGTCAGCAAAAGGGCAATCACCGGTCCTTGGGTCAAACGCTCAGCGGGCAGGCCGTTGATCGACATCTGTTTGATAATGGCCGGGTCAAGCTTGAACAGCAGGGCACCGATCGCGGCGATGACGAGGATGCCCACCACAAACAGCATCAGCCCATAGACCACATCCAAAACGATCTTTAGCAGGCTCGATATAGAACCTGGACCCAAGGCACGCATGGCCTTCCCCCCATCTTGATCGCCCTCTGCGACGAGGATAAGGCTAGGTCATTATCGATTATCAATCAATTGTTTTATCGTTTTGCGATATTAAACCTTAGTAATGATCCCAATTCATTCCTCAGGGCTTGGTCGACTGGATGGAAGGCCGCCGTGAGACCGTGGCAAACCAAGCCGTTAGCCTTGGCCGACCGACGCGCCAGTCCTGATGGGAAAAGCGCAGATCCAAATAGCCGAGCGCGCAGGCCACCGTGATCTCGCCAATGGTCAGCCGATCAGACGCAAGGCCATCGGCCTCTGCCTCCAGAGCCTCAAGCCCCGCACGGACGGCCAAGGCTTGGCGGTCAATCTCGTCTTGATGTTGATCTCCTTCGGCTCGGCGACCTTCGAGGACCTGACGCAGGGCCGCGTCGCAGATACCATCGCCCAGGGCTTGGCGGCGAAGGGCCGTCCAGCGCGCTAGACCTACAGGCGGGAACAGACCGCCGCCGCCCAGATGGTCGACATATTCGCAAAGGACCGGCGAATCATAAAGAACGCCGCCATCATCCAACAGCAGGGCGGGGACCTTGGACAGGGGATTGACGTCGCGCAAACCATTCTCGGCAAAGGCATTTGACGCGGTCAATTCCAACTGATTTTCAACGCCCAACTCGATGGCGCAAATCCGCACCTTGCGCACGAACGGTGATGTGGGGGAGAAGAACAGCTTCATTGGTGATGCCTCTCGGAGTGAAACATGGCCCTGTCCCTAGAGCCTGGAACAAAAATCGTTGTCGCCACCCATAATCCGGGCAAGGTGCGAGAGCTAGGCCTGTTGCTTGAAGGGCGCTTTAATTTGGTCTCGGCAGGCGAATTGAACCTGCCCGAGCCCGAAGAGACTGAAGTGAGCTTTGTCGGCAATGCCCTGCTCAAGGCCCGTTTAGCGGCTGATGCCAGCGGCCTGATCGCCCTGTCCGATGATAGCGGCCTGTCGGTGAGCGCTCTGGGCGGCGCACCTGGGATCTATTCAGCCCGTTGGGCGGGTCCCGATAAGGATTTTTATGAGGCGATGGCCAAGGTCGAGAGCCGGATGGATGACAGTGACGACAAGAGCACCCACGCCTGGTTCACCTGCGCCCTTGCGGTGGCCTGGCCCCATGGGCCTGCCTTCGTGGTCGAGGGCCAGATTGTGGGCAACCTGACCTTCCCCCCCCGCGGCCTGAACGGCTTTGGCTACGATCCGATCTTTCTGCCCGAGGGCCACCAGATGACCTTTGGCGAGATGGACCCTAAGGCCAAGGATGATATGAGCCACCGCATGCGCGCGTTTGACCAGCTTAAGGCAGCGCTCTTTTGACCTCACCCCTTGGCCTCTATGTGCACTGGCCCTACTGCGCCCGCATATGTCCCTATTGCGACTTCAATGTCGTGCGTGATCGCGGCCGCAAAATCGAGCAGGCCCATCTGGTCGAGGCCATCCTCACCGACATGCGCACCCAAGCGGATCTGACCGGCCCGCGCCCTCTGGTCTCGATCTTCTTTGGCGGCGGCACGCCCTCGCTGATGGAACCTGACGCGGTGGCCAGGATCATTGCTGAGGCCAAGATCCTTTGGCCTTCCCAAGGCGCGCTGGAAATTTCCCTAGAGGCCAATCCCACCGACGCTGAACGCGAACGGTTCGAGGGCTTTGCCAAGGCCGGGGTCGAGCGCCTGTCCCTTGGCCTACAATCGCTAGATGATGCATCGCTTAAGCTTTTAGGTCGCAATCATGGGGCTGACGAAGCCCTGCGCGCGGCCCGCACAGCCCGGGACATTTTTGCGCGTCTATCGGTCGATCTGATCTATGCCCTACCCGATCAGTCTGCGCAGAGTTGGGCCAATGAACTCTCAGCCGCCGCCGATCTGGGGGCCGATCATATATCGCCCTATCAACTGACCATCGAAAGCGGCACGGCCTTTGACCGGGCGGTGCGGCGCGGCGCTCTGGTTCCGCCCGATGATGAGCTTGGGGCGGTGCTCTATGAGACCACCCAGACCGTGCTCAGTCAGCGCGGCTTTGAGGCCTATGAGGTGTCCAACCATGCCAAGGGTCAGGCCGCCCGCTCGCGTCACAATCTGATCTATTGGCGCGGAGAAGACTATGTCGGGGTCGGTCCAGGTGCCCATGGACGCGTTACAGTCGAAGGGCAAAGGGTGGCCACCTTCGCGGCGCCCAAGATCGGCGACTATAGGGATCAGGTCGAGGCCACGGGTCTTGGCTGGGAGAGCGAACAGGTCTTGAGCCCGCAAGAACAGGCCGAAGAGCGGCTCTTGGCGGGGCTGCGGATCGACGAGGGCGTGTCTTTCAATGATCTGGCCGCCCTGGACCTGGCCCCAGACCATCACCGTGTCGTGCAACTGGTCGAGCTGGGCCTGATCACCACCGAAGGCAACCGGCTCTGCGCCACACCCCAAGGCCGCGCCCTTCTAGATGCCGTCACCTCGGTTCTGGCCGGATAGGAGACGCCCAACACCCTGCAATTCTGATTGCCATATGGCACTATAATGCTCATAAAGTGCCATATGGAGAAATGCTATGCTGACCGTGCAACCCATTGATATTGCCGCTAGGGCCTTTCGCTCGGTGCCCATTACCCAAGACGAAGCCGCCGCAATGTTGCGAGCGATTTTCAACCTCTTCGGCAGATGGGGCCTCACAGATGAGCAGGCGACGATCCTGCTCGACATGCCGTTGCGCACCTATCGGCGATGGAAAGCCGAAGGTCCGGGCCGAGTGTCGCGCGATGGAGCCGCGCGCCTGTCCAACCTGATGGCTATTCATAAGGCGCTACGGATCGTCTTTTCGGAGGCACCGCGAGGTTATGGTTGGATTAAGGCCAGCAATGGCGCCTTTGCCGGAGCCAGCGCCCTGGATGTCATGCTCGGCGGTGAATTGACCGATATCATGCGCGTGCGCCGCTATCTCGATGCAGAGCGCGGTGGCTGGTGAGCGAACCAAAGACGCTCACTGTCAGCCATATTGAGTGGCAAGACGGCGTCAGGATCATCCGCAGCGCCTACCCACCGATGGACCTATTCGAAGATATTTCTGACCCTGCCGACTGGCCGTTGCTGATGTCAGCAGAACAAAAAACCAACCCACGCCTCATGGAGACGATCGGCAACCTTGATCTCGTTCCAACCGAGCGCCGGGTCGGCGGCAGCGGTGCCTCTTACCTTATGGCACCGTTCACCCATGTCAGCATGGACCGACCAAGCCGTTTCACCGATGGCCGCTACGGCGTGCTCTATGCCGCAAATTTCTTTGAGACGGCCCTGTTCGAAACGATCTACCACCATGGCCGGTTTATGATCCGAACAGCCGAGGCACCGGGCTGGAGCTCTCAGTTTCGGGAAATTATCCTTTCGGTCAATGGGGACCTGCATGACCTGAGGACCATCGAATTGGACCATCCAGCCCTAGATCCAGATCATTATGGGCCATCTCAAGGGCTCGCCATGGCCCTCAAAGCGAGCGGAGCCGATGGCCTGGTCTATCCGAGCATCCGTCATTTCGGTGGGGCATGCGTCGCGCTCTTCTACCCGAACTGCGCGTCTGATCCCAAGCAAGGTCGCCACCTTGACTATCACTGGGATGGCCAGCGCGTGGATCTGGTGCGCGATGCCATGGCGGGCACCGTGTTTCGTGTGGTCGATCTGGCGATGCAAGAAAACCTATAGTTGGCAGAGGCGTCGCTGATGAGACCCTGTTTCGAGCCAGGGGAATCGGGTGAGTTAGTCACTGGGCGATGAGGCTGATGAGGAAGTCGTC
>JBBARR010000017.1:0-52106 GCA_040399645.1 Caulobacteraceae bacterium
CCTCCTTCGTACCCGGCAACTGTTTCAGCGTCAGGGCCGCAAAGGCGAGATGTAGGGTTTGGGGGTGGGCACAAAGCATACAAGCAAGGCCCCCTTCGGGCCACTTCCCCAAAGGGAAAACAACCACTACGGCTAAATCTTCCCCCTCTGGGGGGCGTACCCACGCAGCGGGGTTAGGAGGTCAGCCGCGCAGGGCCCGACCCGCCACAATATCCAACTTGGCCATGAGGGCGAGGTCGCGCATGGCCGGGGCCGTGATGATAGCCCCATCAAGGCAGGTGTCGATGGGCGAGGCTGAACGTGGACCTTGCAAGGCCTTGGCCAGATGACCCACCGCATCGGCGGCCTTGCGGGAATTATCCATCAGCACGGCGAGAATATCTGCGACCTCGACGGGGGCGAACTCCTCGTGCCAGCCGTCATAGTCGGTGACCATACCGATGGAGGCATAGGGCAACTCGGCCTCGCGGGCGAGCTTGGCCTCAGGCATGTTGGTCATGCCAATGACATCACAGCCCCAAGACCGATAGACGAGGCTCTCGGCCTTGGTCGAGAATTGTGGGCCTTCCATGGCCAGATAGGTTCCGCCCTCGATGACCCGCGCGCCAGCGGCTCGCGCAGCCTCTGCCGCAAGGCTGGATAGGCGCGAACAGGTCGGGTGAGCCATGGAGACGTGCGCCACCAAACCCTCACCAAAGAAGCTCTTGGTGCGGGCAAAGGTGTGGTCGATGAACTGGTCCACTACCACGAAGGTTCCGGGATTGAGCGCCTCGCGTAGGGAGCCGACTGCGGACAGGGACAGAACATCTGTGCAGCCTGCTCGTTTGAGCGCATCTATATTGGCCCTGAAATTCAGGTTTGAAGGTGGGATACGGTGCCCACGGCCGTGGCGGGGCAAGAAGACCAACTTCACTGCGTCCAACTCGCCCATCAGCAGCTCGTCTGATGGATCCCCCCATGGGGTATCAATCTTGACCCAGCGTTGGTTTTTCAGGCCATCAATTTCATAAAGGCCCGATCCGCCGACCACGCCTAAAACCCACTCACCCACGCAGCTTCTCCTCGCAAATCAAAAGGCCCCGCCAGATTAACAGCGGGGCCTTCAGATGGTCTGCAAAAGTCGCGAAGGTCAATCAGTGCTTCACGTCTTTCCACACCCGACGATAGCTCGCATAGAGCAGGCCCGCAAAGAGCGACAGATAGATCAGGACGGCAAAGCCAGTACGCTTGCGCTCACCCGCCTTAGGTTCAGCCGCCCAGTCCAAGAAGGCGACCACGTCAGTGGCTTCTTGCTGAAGGGTCGACTTGGTGCCGTCATCGAAGCTGACCTTATCGGCCACCAAGGGCGGTGGCATGGCGATGAAACCGCCCACAGGCACCTTGCTCTTAGGTCCGCTCCAGAAACCAGACAGGTCGCCGGGCATATAGGGATTATAATATTTTCCAGCAGGCACTGTCAGACCGCGAGGCGTTTCGTGATAGCCGGTCAGGATCGAATAGACGTAGGCAGGACCGCCTTCACGGGCCTTAGTGATCACCGACAGGTCAGGCGGCAAGGCCCCACCATTGCCCGCGCGCGCCGCATATTCGTTGGCATAGGGCTTGGGGAAGCTGTCGGCAGGCGTGCCTGGCCGCTGCATCACATCACCGGTTTCGGTGTCGATATCAGCGATATTATAATCCTTAGCGATCGTTTTGACGAAGGCGTTCTCGTTCGAGTTCTTGTACTTCGCATCATAGAACGGCCCATCGGGCTGTCCGAGGTTGCGAAAGCTCAAAAGGTTCATCGAGTGACAAGCCGAACAGACTTCCCGATAGACCTTGTAGCCGCGCTGAACCTGAGCCGTATTGAAACGACCAAAGGGACCATCGGTGCTCAAGGAAAATTCCTTGGGCTCTTCTTCTGTGGTCTTAGCAAAGGCAGGAGCGCCGGAAGCTAGAAGCCCGCCGACCGCTGCTATGGCGAATATCTTACCCAGCATAGGCTAAACCCTTCTTCTCAGCAGAGTGGTTCATAATCGAGGCCGTGATCGAATCCGGCACAGCGTCCGGCGTTTCGACGAGACCGAGGACCGGCATTACGATCAAAAAATAGGAAAAATAGTAGGCTGCAGCGATACGCGACAACCACACGAAGTTCAGACCGATCGGGTCACCTGACGCCGTGGAGCCCACTTGGAACACCATATTGTCGGGCAACTCGCCGCCGCACCAGCCCAAGATCAGGCAGGTCAGGACAAACAGGAAGAAGAACACCCGTGCCGTTGGACGATAACGCAAAGACCTGACCTTGGACGTGTCCAGCCAGGGCAGGACAAACAGAACGCCAATGGCGCCAAACATCAGCAGCGCGCCGCCAAGCTTGTCCGGAACCGCTCTTAGAATCGCGTAGAAGGGCAGGAAGTACCATTCCGGCACGATGTGCGACGGCGTCACCAAGGGGTTGGCGGGGATATAGTTGTCCGCATGGCCCATGGCGTTTGGCTGGAAGAACACAAACACCGAGAACAGGATCAAGAACAGGACCATGGCAAAGCCGTCCTTGACCGTCGCATAGGGTGTGAAGGACACCGTATCTTCCTTGGACTTCGGCTCAATTCCAGAGGGGTTATTCTGGCCGGCCACGTGTAGCGCCCAGACGTGCAGGATTACAACACCGGCAATCATGAACGGCATCAAGAAGTGCAGCGAGAAGAAGCGGTTCAGGGTGGGATTATCCACCGCAAAGCCGCCCCAGAGCCAAGTCGTGATGCTTTCACCGATCACAGGGAATGCGCCAAGCAGGTTGGTGATCACCACCGCGCCATGGAAAGACATCTGACCCCAAGGCAGCACATAACCCATAAAGGCTGTGGCCATCATCAAGAGGTAGATCACGCAGCCAAGGATCCATAGCACTTCACGCGGGGCCTTATAGGACCCGTAATAGAGGCCGCGGAACATGTGCATATAGACCGCGAAGAGGAACATTGAGGCGCCGTTGGCGTGGACATAGCGAAGCAACCAGCCATGGTTCACGTCGCGCATGATGTGCTCGACACTGTTAAAGGCGTGGTCCACATGCGGCACATAGTGCATTGCCAAAATCAGGCCGGTGACGATCTGCGTCATCAGGCACAAAGAAAGGATGCCGCCGAACGTATACCAATAGTTCAGGTTCTTGGGGGTCGGATAGTCGACGAAGCTGTCATAGCCCAGTCGAACTATAGGAAGACGCGTATCCAGCCAGCGCGTGAAACCGGTCTTCGGTTCGTAGGTCGAGTGTCCGCTCATCTGTGCATCAACCGATCTTAACCTTGGTGTCGGAAAGGAAGGCGTACTGAGGTAACGCCAGGTTCTTGGGGGCCGGACCCTTACGGATACGTCCTGCTGTGTCGTAGTGCGAGCCGTGGCAAGGGCAGAACCATCCGCCCCAGTCGCCGCCGCCGAAGGTCGGCACGCAACCCAAGTGGGTGCAGGAACCGATCAGGATCAGCCACTCGGCCTTACCCGGCTTATGACGGTCGGCGTCCTTTGCGGGATCCTTCAGGTCGGCATTGTCATCAGCCTTAGCCTTGGCAATCTCGGCGGGCGTTCTCTTGCGAATGAACACCGGCTTACCGCGCCACTTGATCGTAACCTCGGAGCCGTCCGCCACCTTGGACAGGTCAAACTCCAATGACGCCAGGGCGAGCATGTCGCCTGACGGGTTCATCTGATCGACCAAGGGCCACACCACAGAGCCGACGGCCCCGACTGCAGCGGCCATGGTAGCCAAATAAATAAAGTCTCTCCGGCTGGGATCTTCTCCAGCTGGGGTAATTTCCCCGACGGTATCGGCCACCTCAACACCCTTCGAATGGACCAGCTGAGATCGCGGAACGATTCAGCTCGGGTCACGTACAAACCTGATCGACCTGACTAAGGGCCTCTGCCAAAAGAAGCTAGGCCTATCCAGCCATTCACCCCTTGCGGCGCAACGTCGCAATTGCCCACATGACTTGAGTCGCCTCAAGCCATTTAGCCCCTGTCAACGGTTCCGATAGAATGCGCCTCGCCCTTTTTCAACCAGACATTCCGCAAAACCTTGGCGCCGGCATCAGACTTTGCGCCTGTTTGGGCGTGGAATTGGACATTATCGAGCCTTGCGGATTCCCGCTGTCCGATAAAAGTCTAGGGCGCACGGCGATGGACTATGGAAAAATTGTACAAATTCAGAGGCATAATTCTTGGTCTGATTTTCAGCGCGCGCCAGAACGTCAAAAAGGTCGACTGATTTTGCTGACCACAAAGGCCGCCGTTTCTTTGTACGATTTTTCTTTCAGTGCAAACGACACCCTGCTGCTGGGCCGCGAAAGTGCGGGTGTGCCCGATGAGGTCCATGCCGCAGCGGCCGGTCGATTATTTGTGCCGCTGGTGCCGCAGGCTCGGTCCTTAAACGTTATTGTCGCTGGTGCCATGGCTCTGGGAGAGGCCATGCGTCAAACGCGACTAGGCGACAACCTCGGCGGCTTGGCCTAAGAAAAGTTCCATCATGACCGACACAGCCCTTCTTGACGCCCGCAAGTCCCAAGCCCGCGACTGGTTTGAAACCCTGCGCGACCGCATCTGCTCCGTCTTTGAGGCACTAGAGCAAGCCGCTCCAGCCGATCTCTATCCCGGCAAGCCCACCACCTTTGTTCGCACCCCTTGGCAGCGCCCCGCGGGCGGCGGCGGGGTCATGTCGATGATGCATGGGCGGCTGTTCGAAAAGGTCGGGGTTCATGTCTCGACCGTTCACGGCACCTTCCCGCCAGATTTCGCCAAGACCATGCCCGGCGCCGAAGAGGATCCGCGTTTCTTCGCCACCGGCATCAGCGTGATCGCCCACATGCGCAGCCCACGGGTCCCTGCCGTCCATATGAACACCCGCTTCATTGCCACGACCAGGAGCTGGTTCGGCGGCGGCGGTGACCTGACACCGCTTGTGGCCTATCAGCGCGAGCAGAGCTTCGAAGATGCCATCGATTTTCACGCGGCCTATAAGGGCGCCTGCGATAAGCATGATCCAGCTTGGCACGCCAAATATAAGGCCTGGTGCGACGAGTACTTCTTCCTGCCCCATCGCAACGAACCGCGCGGCATTGGCGGCATCTTCTATGATCACCACGACAGCGGCGACCATGCCCGTGACTTCGCCTTCACCCAAGATGTCGGCCAAGCCTTCTTGGGCGTCTATCCCAAGCTGGTCGAGCGACGGATGGGCGAGGCCTGGACCCCTGAGGAGCGAGACGAGCAGCTGATCCGCCGAGGCCGCTATGTCGAGTTCAACCTGCTCTATGATCGCGGCACCATGTTCGGCCTCAAGACCGGCGGCAATGTCGACTCTATCCTTAGCTCTATGCCGCCCGAGGTGAAGTGGCCTTAAAGGGCCGAGCCCCTCCCATATTAGGCGGGGCTTGTAATCCTAGGCGGGACAGCAGATGCAAATCCGCGCATCATGCGTTAAGCTTGCCGGATGAGATCACTCGAAGGCCCTATGACGAACCTTATCGCCCTCCCCCTCGGCAAACGTGAAGTCACCAAGGTGGCCAATCGTTTGGCCATACTTGAGGCTGCCCAAGCGGTATTTGGCGAGTTGGGCTATGAGGCGGCGAGCGTGCGCGACATCATCCGGCGCACGGGTTTGGCCTCTGGGACCTTCTATAATTACTATCGCTCTAAAGAAGAGCTGTTCGAGGCCCTGTCCGACGATGCGGCGCGGCGCCTGCGTCCGATCTTGCGCCATCAGTATGAGACCGCGCCGGACTTTCAAGCCTACATCTATGGTGCTGTTCGGGCCTATTTCAGCTTCATGGCACAAGAACATGAAACCTGGCATGCCAAACGCCCGGTCGGCGAACGTCAGCCGACCATGCATGCGGAAACCCCAGAAATGACCTTCATCTTTCACGAGGTCCGCGATTCCATTCGTGCCGTGATCGACCGAGGCGACGTACGGCCGGTCGATGCCGACTATCTGGCCGGTGCCGCTATTGCTTTGGCCCGCGACATCGGACAGCAGATGCTCCGTCGCCGCCCCATCGATATCGATGGGGCGACCAATTTTGCGGTAAAGATGATCCTTGGCGGCGTGCCTGCCTTGCCGACCCTCAATCCCTAAACACTGCCCTCACCTCACCGATCTAGGAACAGCCCCATGGCCGATATCAAGGTCCAGAAGTTCATCCTCAAGACCCTGCTGTCCCTGCCAACACCCATCTTGCGGGCCATGAGCGGCGGGGCGGTCGACTATCGCGCTGGGCGCACCTTGGATCCGCGCTTTCAGTTCCTGGCCCATGGTGCCAAGCGCATGGCGTCCATGACCACCCTGTCGCCGACAGCCGCAAGGGCGGCGAGTGCGACGGGTCTGGCCCTGATGTCCGGCCGCCGCGAGCCTGGGGTGCGATGTGAAGACCTGACCATGGAGGGCCCTGGCGGCCTTCTGCCCTTGCGACTCTATCACCCCGATCGGCAGGACCCGACCTTACCCCTGATCGTCTTCGCCCATTTTGGCGGCGGCGTGATCGGGGATCTGGAAACCTGCGACGCCTTCTGCTCGATCCTGGCCAAGGATGTGCGCACCGCGGTGCTTTCGGTCGATTATCGCCTCGCGCCAGAGCACAAGTTTCCAGCAGGCCTTGATGACGTGCTGGCCGCCTATCGCTGGGGCCGCGACAATGCCAGACGCTTTGGCACCGCCCCTGACCGCGCCGTGATTGGCGGAGACAGTATGGGGGGCAACTTTGCCGCCGTCATTCCCCATGAGTTGAGGCGTTTGGGCGAGGCCCAGCCGGACCTGCAGCTCTTGATCTATCCGGCCGTTGATGTGGCCAGCGAGACCGCGTCCATGACCCTGTTCGGGGACAGCTATCCCCTATCGCGCGACGTGATGGAGTGGTTCATGGCGCACTATATGGCCGCCGATACCGACCCGACCGATCAGCGCCTGTCGCCGATCAAGGCCGAGCGCTTTGAGCGATTGGCCCCTGCCGTCATCGCCACAGCAGGCTTTGACCCCCTTGTCGACCAAGGCGGAGCCTATGCCAAGATCCTGCGCGAGGCGGGCGTTCCTGTGACCTATCGCTGCTATGACAGCCTTGCCCATGGCTTTACAGCCTTTACCGGTGCCCTTCCTGCCGCTGACGCCGCCTGCCGCCAGATCGCAGCGCTAGTTCAAAAGGCCCTGCACGAGAGGTCTGCCCTATGAGCCCGTCTCTACCCGATCAGATGCGGGCCCTGGTGGTCTCATCGCTAGAGCCTAACTATGGCGGCGCCGCGGTCCAGCAGGTTCGCGTTCCCCGTCCCCGTGCGGGTGAAGTCTTGGTCAAGGTCAAGGCCGCATCGGTCAACTTCCCCGATCTGCTGATGACGCGCGGCGAATATCAACTCAAGCCGCCCCTACCCTTTGGCGTCGGTATGGAGTTGGCCGGAGAGATCTCGGCCATCGGCGAAGGGGTCGAGGGCCTGAGCCTTGGCGATGCAGTCGTGGGCGGCTCACGCCTTGGCGGCTTTGCCGAATATGCGGTGCTGGGCAAGGATAGCGTCAAACCCAAGCCTGCAGCCCTGAGCTTTGCCCAAGCCTCGGCCTATGGCGTGGCCTATCTAACCGCCTATGTGGCGCTGGTGCGCCGCGCAAGGCTGGAGCCGGGCGAATGGGTGCTGGTCCATGGCGCAGCAGGCGGCGTTGGCCTCGCGGCTGTGGATCTCGCCAAGGCCATGGGCGCCAAGGTCATTGCCACCTCGGCCTCTGACGAGAAGTTGGCCGTGGTCATGGCCGAATATGCCCCCGACGCCGTCCTCAATGTCACCGGCGGCTTTCGCGAGCAGGTCAAGGCTATCACAGGCCGCGCCGGGGCCGATGTCATCTATGATCCGGTTGGCGGCGATGTGTTTGATGAGAGCGTGCGCTGCATCGGCTTTGATGGGCGCCTGCTGATCATCGGCTTCACCTCAGGCCGCATCCCCAATGTTTCGGTCAATATGCCCCTGATCAAGGGCTTTTCGGTCATGGGTGTGCGGGCCGGAGAATATGGCCGCCAGTTCGCGCAAAAGGGCTTGGAAAACACTCAGGCCGTCTGGGACCTAGCCAATAGCGGGGCCATCACCCCGCGCGTCCACGCCGAATATGCCCTAGAAGACTGGCGCGAAGCCTTCGACATGCTGGCCAACCGCAAGGTCATCGGCAAGGTCGTGATCGTTCCTTAGGAGGCGAGTAGGACGTTCAGGCCGCGGTTGACAGCGGCGTGGCCCGCGCCACCCGTTCGCACTCAACCGGATCATTTTGAGCAAGCCAAAGGTCCGTGCGCCGCTGGGTGTTGAGCCAAAATTCTGGGCTATTGCCAAAGACTCGGGCCAAGATCAACGCCGTCGGAACTGTGACCACGCGGCGAGACCGGCACAGTTCATTGACGTGCTTGCGCGGCACACCCATGGCCTGAGCAAGGGCCGTTTGGCTCAGACCCAAAGGCTCCATAAACTCTTCCACCAAGATTTCAGCCAACGAGGCCGGCTTACGAAGGGTCGTCAACATGGCTCACCTCACCTTTAGCTATGGTCGTCAAGATAGAGACCGCTGGCCTCACCGCGTTCGGCATTCCACTGAAAGATCAAGCGCCACTGCCTGTTGATCCGGATGGAGGAGAACCCTTCGAGTCGGCCTTGAAGCTTTTCAAAATGGTTACTCGGCGGCACCCGCAAATCCTGATCTGTGACAGCATCATCGATCATCTGGATCTTACGAAACAGCCGAGATTTCACATCGGCTGGCATCGATTTGGCGTGGGCATCTTCAACAAAGAACCGCCTCAGCCAATCATCCCGAAAACTGATGATCATTACAGACCTCTTTTTCAGTCCCTGTGTACCACTCAACGGTACAATGGACAAGGCCGCTAGGAGGCCCTAAACAGACCTCAGCCCCTTAAAGGTCCCAGATCGTTCCTTAGCCTTTTGAATCGGTTGACAGGACGGCTCTGGCCCCTTATCAACCGCCCCTCATTCGCAGGTGGAGACACTTGCGGATACAGACCAATTATCGACTGGAGCATAATCGTGAAGCGGACATTCCAACCCAGCCAACTCGTGCGCGCGCGCCGTCACGGCTTCCGCACGCGTATGGCCACCAAGAACGGCCAAAAGATTGTTGCGCGTCGTCGCGCCAAGGGCCGTAAGCGCCTCACGGCCTAAGGCATCTAGCGACCTCTTTATCCCGGCATCTCGCCGACCCGTTGAGCAACTCAGAAGGGGTGCGGTCTTGTGATCGAAGTCCCATCAGAGCCAACGACGCCAGCTTCCCTGCCCATCCTAAAGCGTCTGACCAAGCGGCCCGAGTTTCTCGCGGCCGCTAAGGGCCGTTCTAGCGCCAAGGGTGCAATCGTGGTTCAGGCCTTGGCACGGGTGCCGACAGACCCCGAAACTACTGCGCCAGACCTCGCCATTCGTATCGGATTCACTGCCACACGTAAGATTGGTGGGGCCGTAGAGCGAAATCGGGCAAAAAGACGCCTAAGAGAGGCTGCCAGACAGATTCTCCCTCTGCACGGACGTCCCGGTTTCGACTATGTCTTTGTGGCCAGGGGTGGGACCATCACCCGTCTCTGGGCCCGCTTGCTTGATGATGTTAAAACCGCACTAATCAGCCTTTCCGCCCCACCTGGTTCCAACGGCGATCGCCCGTCGGCCGCCTCCTCCCGGTAACAGTCTCCCATGAAAAATGAGTCCAGCCGCAATACGATCATCTTCATCGTCTGCGCCGTCGCCATTCTGGTCCTCTATCAGATCTTCGTGCTCGACCCCGCTGCCAAGCGCCGTCAGCTTGATCGCGCGCAAGCCGTTGCTGTAGCCCAGGCGACAGCCATTAAGGCCGGCGTGCCGATCTTGCCCAATGGTCAGGTCAGAGAGACCTATGTGCCGCGCGCGCAAGCCGCCGCAGCCAGCCCCCGCATCGCCATCGACAGCCCCGGCCTGACCGGCTCGCTGGCCCTCAAGGGTGCGCGGATCGATGACCTATTCTTGAAGGGCTATCGCCAGACCATCGAGAAGGATAGCCCGCTGGTCGAGCTGTTCCGTCCCGAAGGCGCTCAGAACGCCTATTTCGCAGAATTCGGATGGGCCGGGGCCAATGTCGCAGACCTGCCCAATGCCGACACGCTCTGGACCGCTGAGGCGGGCGCAAAACTAACCCCCGCTACGCCTGTGACCTTGACCTATGTCAGCACCACCGGCCTGACCTTTAGCCGTAAGATCAGCATCGATGATCGCTTCATGTTTACGCTCACCGATAGCGTCGCCAATGCCAGCGCCCTGCCAATCCAACTGGCGGCCTATGGCTCGGTCCAGCGCCAAGGCATTCCCACCGATCACGCCGCTAGCGCGGTCGTGCATGAGGGCGCCGTCGGGGTCGTGGATGGCAAGCTAACCACCCTTAAATATAAGGCCTGGAAAAAGGACGGCGGCTCAGAGACCTCCTCGACCGGCGGCTGGATGGGCATCACCGACAAATATTGGCTGGCCGCCCTGATCCCAGCCCAGAACGAGGCCAATAAGAGCCAGTTCCGCGTCGTTCAAACCGGCCTTGCTGATGTCTATGAAGCCAACTTCGTTGGACCCGTCCACAAGATCGCGCCCGGCGCCGCCGTGTCCGAAACCCAGCACCTGTTTGCCGGTGCCAAGATCGTGCCGATGTTGCAGGACTATCAAAAGTCCCTCGGCATTGTGCGCTTTGACCAGGCCGTCGACTGGGGCAATTTCTGGTTCTTCACCCGCCCGATCTTCACGGTCCTTGAGTTCTTCTATCATCAAGTCGGCAATGTCGGCGTGGCGATCCTGCTCCTGACCATCGTGGTCAAGGTTCTGTTCTTCCCGCTGGCCAATAAGAGCTACGAATCCATGAGCATGATGCGCAAGGTCGCGCCGCAAATGGAGGCGATCAAAAAGAAGTACGAAAAGGATCCCGCCAAGCTCCAGCAGGAGACCATGGCCCTCTATCAACGCGAGAAAATTAATCCGTTGATGGGCTGTTTGCCCATGGTTGCGCAGATTCCCGTCTTCTATGCCCTATTCAAGGTGCTGTCGGTGACCATCGAGATGCGCCATGCCCCGTTCTTCGGCTGGGTGCATGACCTGTCCTCACGCGACCCGACGACCTTTATGAACCTGTTCGGGCTCATTCCTTGGGATCCGTCGGTCGTGCCCCTCATCGGTGCCTTCCTCAGCGGGCCGCTGCATATTGGCGTCTGGCCGCTGATCTATGGTCTGTCCATGTGGCTCTCACAGGCCATGAACCCGCCCGCACCTGATCCTGTTCAGCAGCAGATCTTTCAACTGTTCCCGATCATCTTCACCTTCACCATGTCGCAATTTTCGGTCGGCCTGGTGATCTATTGGTTCTGGCAGAACATCCTGACCATCTTGCAGCAGTACGTGATCATGCATCGCCTAAAGGTTGAAAATCCCATCGATAGCTTCATCGCCCGTATCAGCGGTAAACAGCAGGCTACAGGGTGAGCTTTACCGAAGAGACCATCGAGACGGCGCGGGTCCTGTTTGCCCAGCCCGTCGCGTTCCTAATGGGGGCAGCAGCCATCGCGCAGCTACCGCCCGCAGACCTGCCGGAAGTGGCCTTTGCCGGTCGCTCCAATGTCGGTAAGTCCTCGCTGATCAATGGTCTGGTCAATCAAAAGTACCTTGCCCGTGCCTCGAACGAGCCGGGCCGCACGCGCGAGGTCAATTTCTTCGTATTGGATGAGCGCCTGCGGCTGGTCGATTTGCCTGGCTACGGCTTTGCGCGGGCCTCCAAGACCACGACCGCCAAGTTCCAGAACCTTGGCCGCGACTATCTGCGCGGTCGCCCCAACCTCAAGCGTGTCTTTTTGCTGATCGATGCACGCCATGGGCTCAAGGCCGTGGATGCCGAGGCGATGGATGCATTGGATCTGGCCGCTGTGTCCTACCAGATCGTTCTGACCAAGGCTGACAAGATAAAGCCAGGCGAATTGGCCGTGACGGTGGAAAAAACCCTCAAGGGCATTGCCAAACGACCCGCCGCCTTCCCCCGCGTTGTGGCCACCTCTTCGGCCAAAGGTGACGGTATTCCTGAACTGCGTGCTGAAATCATGGAGGTCTGCGCGCTGATTTGAGGGCCAGACCCTTACCAAGAACCCAGGCCCCCACCAAGAACCGTGACATTTGCCCCGGTCTTCGTTATCGAAACGCGCTCTCTCCATTCGGCGGACCCTAGATGGCTGATACTCCCAAGACCCCAGACCTAGCCCCGGAAGAAAGCGGCTGGGCCACGGCCAAGACGCTGGCTGAGGCGCTGCCCTATATTCAGATCTATGACCGTGAAACCGTGGTCATCAAATATGGCGGCCATGCCATGGGCGAAGAGAGTGTCGCCAAGCTGTTTGCCGCCGATGCCGTCCTGTTAAAACTGTTGGGGGTCCATCCGGTCATCGTCCATGGCGGCGGTCCGCAGATCAGTCGTATGCTCGACAAGGCCGGCGTCAAATCGACCTTCATCGATGGTCTGCGCGTCACCGATCAAGCGACGATGGAAGTGGCAGAGATGGTCCTGTCCGGCGCGATCAACAAAGAGATCGTCCATTGGATCAACCGGGCCGGTACCGAAGCCGATGTGCGCGGCGTAGGCCTATCGGGCAAGGACGCGCGTCTGATTACCGTCGAGCGGGCCCGCAAGTCTCGCCGCGACCCCGATAGCAATATCGAACGGATCGTTGATCTCGGCTTTGTTGGTGAACCCAAGAAGGTTGATCCAAAGATCATCGAGGCCCTGATCTATGCGGACGAGGACTATATCCCCGTCATCGCCCCCATCGGCGTGTCCGACGAAGGTCAGACCTACAATATCAATGCCGACACGGTTGCCGGCGCCCTTGCTGGTTCGCTGAAGGCCAAACGCATGCTGCTCCTGACCGATGTGGCTGGGGTACTCGATTCCGACGGCAAGCTGATCCGTCAGATGTCTGTGACCGAAGCCAAGGCCGCCATTCAGAGCGGTGTGGCCACAGGCGGTATGATCCCCAAGCTGGAAACTGCCATTACCGCGGTTGAGCAGGGCGTTGACGCTGTGGTCATTCTCGATGGTCGTCGCCCCCATGCCATGTTGGTCGAGCTGTTCAGCCAACATGGTGCTGGGACCCTGATCCGCGCATGACGGCTGATCTGAGGCACGTGGACAGCTGGATCTTCGATTTGGACGACACCCTCTATCCGCGCGAATCCGAGGTCATGGCTCTGGTTTCTGACCGGATGACCGAGTTCATGGTCAAGTTCACCGGCTTGCCGAGGGACCAGGCATGGGCCCTGCAGAAGAGATATTTCCACGAGTACGGCACCACCTTGGCTGGACTGATGGCCCATCACGGCCTGCCCCCTGAAGAGTTCTTGACCTTCGTGCACGACATCTCGCTCGATGGCCTCAGCGCCGATGCCGAGCTGCGTCAGGGGCTCGAGCGACTGCCGGGTCGGCGTTTGGTCTTTACCAATGGCTCCGGAGAGCATGCCGAGCGGGTGCTGGCCAAGCTGGGGGTCGCGGACCTGTTTGAGGATATATTCCACATTGCCTCGGCCGACTACCTGCCCAAACCCGCCGTCTCGACCTTCGACAAGATGGCCAAGGCCTTTGGCCTGACCCCCAAAAGCGCTGTGTTCTTCGAGGACAGTGAGCGTAACCTTGAACCGGCTGCGGCCATGGGCATGACTACCGTTATGGTCGGCCACCATGCCCTAGACTCCACCGCCGATTTCGTCCACCACCGCACCTTGCGTCTGCCGCCCTTCCTGATCGGCGCACGCCTTCAGGAGAGTTAAGCCATGACTGCGCCCTTCGCCGACCTGCAAGCTGCCATCGAAGCTGCCTGGGACGCCCGCACCGAGATCAGTGACAGAACCACCGGCCCCTCGCGTGAGGCCGTAGAAGAGTGCATCGCGCTGCTGGACACTGGCGCAGCAAGGGTGGCCGAAAAGATCGACGGCGAATGGCAGGTTCACCAGTGGCTGAAAAAGGCTGTGCTGCTATCTTTCCGCCTCCACGCCAATCAGATCATGACCAGCGCCGAGAGCATGAACCACCCCTTAGGCATGGGGCCTTGGTGGGACAAGGTCCCGGGTAAGTTTGCGAACTGGACGGACAAGGACTTTGCCGCCGCAGGTTTTCGCGCTGTTCCCGGCGCCGTTGCCCGCCGCGGGGCCTTTATTGGCCGCAATGTCATCCTGATGCCCAGCTTTGTGAATATCGGGGCCTATGTCGATGAGGGCACAATGGTCGATGGCTGGGCCACGGTCGGGTCCTGCGCCCAGATAGGTAAAAATGTGCATATTTCCGGCGGCGCGGGCATTGGCGGCGTGCTGGAGCCGCTACAGGCCGCTCCGACCATCATCGAAGACGGCTGCTTCATCGGCGCGCGCTCGGAAGTGGCCGAAGGCGTTATCGTCGGAGAAGGCGCGGTCCTGTCGATGGGCGTGTTCCTTGGCGCCTCAACCAAGATCGTCGACCGGGCGACCGGCGAAATCCATATGGGCAAGGTTCCGCCCTATAGTGTCCTGGTCCCAGGCTCCCTGCCCGGCCCCAATGGCGGCCCCGGCCTCTATTGCGCTGTCATCGTCAAGCGCGTCGATGCCCAAACCCGGTCCAAGACCAGCATCAACGAACTGCTACGCGACTAGAGATTGGCACCTACCCTATTGGGTATAATTCAGACACAATCTTAACGAAGATGGTCCAGGGCTCGGCCTTAGCCAGCACGTCGTTATGGCCCGAAACCTTTGGAGTTAGCCCATGCAGTTCGAAATCAACGGCACCGTCATGCAGACCCTCGCCATTGATCTGGCACCGGGCGAGACAGTCTATAGCCAGACCCACGCCATGGCTTGGATGAACGACCGAGTGCGCATGGACACCAACACCGGCGGCGGGTTCTTTGCGGGCATCAAGCGCAGCCTGACCGGGGCAAGCTTCTTCGTCACCGAGTTCACCGCCGAGCAGGGCACCGGCCATGTCGCCTTCGCGCCGCGCTTCCCCGGCACGATCTTAGCGCGCAACCTTGCAGAGGGCGAAAGCCTGATCTGTCGCAAGGAGACCTTTCTCTGCGCCCAAAAGTCAGTGACGCTGGAACTAGCCTTTCAAAAGCGCTTCGGTGCCGGTCTTTTTGGTGGTGAAGGCTTTATCCTGCAGCGGGTCACCGGCCCCGGCACGGTATGGCTCGATCTATCCGGCGAGGTGGTGACCAAGCAACTGGCCCCAGGCGAACGTTTGCTGGTCCATGCCGGCCATGTTGGGGTGCAGTCACCCTCAATCGATTTTGACATCCAGATGATGCGGGGCTTTCGCAACGTCCTATTCGGGGGTGAAGGTCTCTTCTTGGCCAGTCTAACCGGTCCGGGCGAGGTCCATCTGCAGTCGATGCCGATCATGAACCTGGCGGAAGAAATCGCGCGCTATATGCCTTCCGGGGGTGAAGGCGGCGGCGGAACGGTGAGCAATATGGCCGTCGGAGGCATTATCGGCGGGGTACTTGGTGGCCTGCTCGGCGGCGGCAATGGCGGCGACGGCAACGACTGGAGCTAGGTGCTGCCACAGTTCTGCCGCGCTTGGCGACGAGACTGACGGCTCGAACTTCGGGATTTAAGGGACCGTTAACGTGAGCTTTGAGATCGATACGCCGCAAAGCAAAGATGCGCGACTGAACCGGGCTGTGGCCATGACCGTCGTGGCCCTATCGGTTTTTCTCGGCTTGGCCCATGTCAAGGACGATAACCTGGTTCAGGCTATGCAACAGGCCAAGGCCGACTCTGTCGATAGCTGGGGCGAATATCAGGCCACAAAGACCAAGCTCCACATCACCGAAGGCCAGGCGGGCGATCTGGGCATTTTGGCAACTATGGCCAAGGACCCAGCACCTGCCCTAAAGCTGCAAGCGGCCGCAGAGGCGAAGATTGCGAAATATAAGGCCGAAGTGCCGAAGCTCATGGCCAAGGCCAAGGGCCTAGAAGCCGAATATGATCGGCTCAACATCCACGATGATCAGTTCGATGCCGCAGATGCCCTGATCTCGATCGCCATTAGCGCGGCGGCCGTCGCGGCCCTAGCCGACAGCCCGTGGGTCTTGGCCGTCGCGTGGATCTTTGGCGGCTTTGGGGTTGTCATGGGCGTGGCAGGCTTTGCCGGATGGGGCCTCCACCCGGACTTTTTAGCCAAGTTCCTGAGCTGATCCGACTACTTGTGCAGACGCACAGGCAGGTTGAAGTAGCCCTTGACGAAGGATGAGGGGACGCGATCTGGCTCGCCCATCACTTCGATGAAGCTCCAGCGCTTCATGATCTCTTCCCAGACGATCTTGAGCTGCATCTCGGCCAGTCTGTTGCCGACGCAACGGTGAATACCGAAGCCGAAGGACAAGTGCTGACGCGCACGGGAGCGATCGATGATGAAGCGATCAGCGTTCTCGATCACCTCATCGTCGCGGTTGCCCGAGACGTACCACATGATGACCTTATCGCCCTTTTTTATGGTCTTGCCCCCTAGCTCCACATCCTGCAGCGCGTTGCGGCGCATATGGGCCAGAGGGGTCTGCCAGCGGATAATTTCCGAGACCATGTTGGGGATCAAAGAGGGATCGGCCCGTAGTTTTTCATATTCTGCTGGGTTCTGATTGAGCGCCAAGACGCCGCCGGTCAGGGAGTTGCGGGTCGTGTCGTTGCCGCCAACGATGAGCAGCAGTAGGTTCCCGAGGAACTCCATCCGGTCCATGTTCCGTGTCGACTCGCCATGGGCCAGCATTGAGATCAGGTCGTTACCAGGCTCGGTCAGGTTCACCCGCTCGTTCCACAGACCCATGAAATATTGAGCGCACTCCATCAGTTGGGCGCGGCGATGGTCTTCAGATACAAACAGGGGCGAGTTTGGCCCCGCCGTCGTAATATCGGACCAGTAGGTCAGTTTGCGACGATCTTCCCACGGGAAGTCAAACAGGGTGGCCAGCATCTGAGTGGTCAGTTCGATAGAGACCCTATCGACCCAGTCAAAGACCTCGCCCTCAGGCAGGCCGTCAAAGATGGTATTGACCCGTTCGCGGATGGTGCTCTCAAGCCGGCCTAGATTGGCGGGCGAAACGATGGGACTGACGACCTTACGCTGAAGGTCGTGCTTGGGCTGGTCCATGGCGATGAACATGGGCAGCTGGAAATCGTTCTTAGGGTCGGCGATGGTGATCGACGGCTCCGACGAGAACAGCTGGTGGTTCGTGTCCACGAACATGATGTCGTTATATTTGGTGATCGACCAATAGGGACCAAACTCGTGTTCCTTGCAGTAGTGGACAGGGTCCTCTTTGCGCAGGCGCTCGAAATAGGGCCAGAAGCTGTTGGTGCGGAACAGCTCTGGATCAGCGACATTGATGTCTTCGATCGGCATAGACCAGGCGCGGGCCTTGGCCTGCGCTGCGATATCGTTGGCACCATCACTCATCGAACTACTCCCAGATTGCCTTATCTTATCATTGTACAGATAAGCAGCGGCCGGTCCAGATCATGACCGCAATTTTAAGCGCTGAAACCTCTGGTCAGGGTCGGATGGAATGTTTAGCGTGGCCTCTAAAGACAACAATAAGGGCTAAGCGCCCAAAGGGATATCCAGATGTCACACCCCAGCGGCTTTGACCTGACACGGCTTGAGCGGATCAGCGACCATCTCCAGCGCGAATATATCGATAAGGGCCGGATCGCGGGCTGTCAGGTGGCCTTGGCGCGCCACGGCCATCAGGCCTTCTTCCGCAGTTTCGGGAACATGGATTTGGCCGCCGGTAAGGCGATGGCGGACGACACCATCTTCCGCATCTATTCCATGACCAAGCCAATCACCTCGATTGCGCTGATGAGCCTGTTTGAGAAGGGTCTGTTCCAGCTCGATGACCCGGTCTCACGGTTTGTGCCCTCTTGGGCCAATCAGCGGGTCTATGTGTCGGGCGAAGGCGAGACCATGAAGACCGAACCGCTGGATCGGCCCGTCAGCATCCGCGACATGCTGCGCCATACAGGCGGCCTGACCTACGGCGGCGGCCTGCCCGGCGTTGGCGTTCAGCATCCTGTCGACCATCTCTATCGCAGCCTGAAGGTTCGTAGCTTTGGCGGCAATGACGACATGATGAGCTTCATGAACAAGCTCAGCCAGACCCCGTTGGTCTATCAACCCGGTCAAAAATGGATGTACTCCCTGTCTACCGACGTCTGCGGGGCCCTCGTCGAAATCATCTGCGGCAAGCCCTTCGCGCAATATCTGCAAGAGACCATCTTCGATCCCTTGGGCATGGTCGACACAAGCTTCCATGTCGCGCCTGAAAAACATCACCGGCTCGCAGCCAACTACAGTCGCAACGAGGACAAGACCCTCAAGCTGATCGATGACCCGCAAACCAGCGCCTATCGACAAGCCCCCGGCTTCTATTCCGGCGGCGGCGGTCTGACCGGCACGACGGCGGACTATCTAAGGTTTTGCGAGATGTTGCGACGGGGCGGTGAACTGGACGGCGCCCGGATCGTGGGGCCTCGCACCCTAGCCATGATGCACATGAACCACCTTAAGGACGGTCAAGACCTAACCCAAACGGCGGTTGGGGCCTTTTCAGAGACCTCCAATTCAGGCGTCGGATTTGGCCTAGGCTTTGCCATGGTCATGGATCAGGTCGCTGCGGGCGTTCTGGGTCAAGGGGACTACTATTGGGGTGGGGCTGCCTCGACCATCTTCTCGGTCGATCCCAAGGAAGATCTGAGCATGGTGTTTATGACTCAGCTCATGCCCTCCTCGACCTTCAACTTCCGAGGTCAGCTCAAGAGCATCATCTACTCATCTATCGTCGACTAAATGGCCGGGGTCCCTTCGGGGACCCTAAACCTTTAGCCCGTAGGGGTTGCGACCTCTTCGGGCGCGACGTCATAGATGCGTGAGCAATATTCGCAGGTGACGCGGATCACGCCATCATCCTCGACCATGTCCCCGCGCTCCTCATCCGAGAACGACTTCAAGACCGACAAGATGCGTTCGGACGAACAGCGGCACATGGCGCTGAGGGGCTTGGGCTCAAACATCCGCACGCCATCCTCATGGAACAGGCGATAGAGCAGCAGTTCAGGCGGCACTGCAGGATCGATCAACTCATCCTCGCCTACCGTCTCAAACAGGGCCTGAGACCGGTCCCAAGCCTCGTCGGTCGAGCCTCGCGCATCATCGCCGGCAATATTTTGCAAAACCATACCGCCGGCACGCCAAGCCAAACCCTCATCCGTTTGAAGTTGACCGACAGCCAACCTTATGCGGGTTGGGGTCTGTTCAGACTGGGCGAAATATTGCTCGGCGCAGAGGGCGAGTGTCTCGCCTTCGATGGCGGTAACGCCTTGATAGCGCTCCATATCTGGACCCTGATCGACGGTCATGATGAATAGGCCATCCCCCAAAAGGCTCTTGGCCCCTGGACGCACAAAGCCGGTGCTGATCTCGGCCACCCGGTCAGCGTCATAACGGCAATAGCCACGCAGACCCCCGACCGTGTCATAGTCGGCCACCACATAGCGCACAGGACCATCGCCCTGCGCCTGCATGATCAGGCGCCCATCAAACTTCAGGCTCGCCCCGACCAGCGCGGCAAGGGTGCAGGCCTCGCCCAGCAGATTGGCCACCGGTTCGGGATAGTCATGGCGGGTCAGGATGTCGTGGACCACCTCGCTCATGCGGGCAATGCGTCCCCGCACGGGCTCCCGCTCGATCTGGAAGGCAGCCACGAGATCGTCGGTGGGACGAGCGGTATCAGTGATCGGTAGGTCGTTCATGGTCGCTATATAGGGCGCAGTGGCTCAAAGTGCGAGACAAGCGCCGCCTTTTCTATCCAATGGCCCCAAAGCACCAGGCCAGAACGGCCTTTTGCGCGTGGATGCGGTTCTCGGCCTCGTCAAAGATCTTGGACTGAGGACCATCGATCACAGCGTCGGATACCTCTTCACCCCGGTGTGCGGGTAGGCAGTGCAAGAACAGGGCCTCGCGCGCGGCCAGCGCCATCAAGGCCTCATCGACCTGATAGGGCTCAAAGGCCGCAAGTCTCTGCTCCTGATCCTTATCGCCCATCGAGACCCAAGTATCGGTGACGACGCAGTCCGCGCCCTCGACAGCGGCGCGAGGATCAGCAGTCATCTCGACCTTGGTTCCCAGTTCCGCTGCACGGGCAAGGTCCACAAGGTCCGGATGGTACTGGGGCGGGCAAGCGATGGTCAGGCGAAAGCCAAACTGGCTGGCCGCATGGATGAAGCTGGAACAAACATTATTGCCATCCCCAACCCAGGCGATGGTCTTGCCCGCCACCGGACCGCGATGTTCTTCAAAGGTCTGAAGATCAGCGAGAATCTGGCAAGGATGGCTACGATTGGTCAGGGCATTGATCACCGGCACGCTGGCAACCTGCGCGAACCGCTCAACATCGTTGTGATTATTGGCGCGGATCATTACCGCATCAACCATGCGCGACAGAACCCGAGCCGTGTCCTCGATCAGCTCACCGCGGCCCAGCTGCATATCTGAAGCATTGGCGATGATGCTGGACCCACCGAGCTGGCGGATCGCAGCGTCAAAGGAAAAACGGGTACGGGTCGAGTTCTTCTCGAAGATCATCGCCAAGGTGCGATCCTTAGCCGGCGCGTCGGCGTCCACAGCCGCCTTGCCCCAGCCCAGACGCGCCGCCTTGCGGGCATGGGCATCGTCCAGAATGGCCCGAAGGCTGGCCGCATCCATGCGCCAGAGGTCGATAAAGTGCCGAGGCGTAGCAACCGAAAGGGTCATTAGAAAACTCCCTCTGACCGCCCCGTTCTGATCACGGGACGGTTCATGGAATTTGTGAAATGGGGTGGAGCCTTAAGCCTTCGCCGCGTTGGCCTTTACCGCGTTTTGGCGAACCTGATCACAGGTCCGTTCGATCTTGCTGATCGCCTCTTGGGCCTCGTCAAGGGTCAAGGTCAGGGGCGGCAACAGGCGAATGCAATTGTCACCCCCACCCGCGACCAGCAGCTTGTTATCGCGCGCCATGACCATGAAGTCGCGATTGTTTGGGATCAGCTTAATCCCAATCAGTAGGCCGCGCCCGCGTACATCGACGATTACATCCGGGTAGCGGTCACGCAGGCCGTTGAGCTGTTGGTTCAGATAGGCCGACACCTTGCGGACATTGTCCGTCGTTTCTGGTTTGCAGATCTCATCAACGGCCGCAAAGCCCACAGCCATGGCCAAGGGATTGCCGCCAAAGGTCGAGCCATGAGCCCCGACGATCATGCCGCTGGCCGCCTCGTTGGTGGCAAGGCAAGCCCCCACGGGGAAACCCGATCCCAGAGCCTTAGCCAAGCACATGACGTCAGGCGCTGCACCGGACCATTCATAGGCAAACAGCTTGCCCGTCCGACCAAGGCCGCACTGGACCTCGTCATAGATCAGCAAGATGCCCTCTTGATCGCAAAGCTCGCGCAGACCGCGCAGGCAATGGTCTGGCACAGCCCGGGCCCCGCCCTCGCCCTGCACAGGCTCGATCAGGATCGCCGCCGTGGTAGGACCAATGGCGGCCTTCAGCGCCTCATGATCGCCAAAGGGCAGATGGATAAAGCCGGGAAGGCGCGGACCGAAACCGTCCAAATAGGCCCCATTACCGCCAGCATTCACCGCCGCATAGGTCCGGCCGTGAAAGGCACCTTCGAAGGTGATAATGTCGATCCGCTCAGGCTGCCCCTTGGCCGCCTGATATTTGCGGGCCAGCTTCAGCGCCGTCTCGATGGCTTCAGAGCCGGAATTGGTGAAGAACACCACATCGGCAAAACTCTCCGCCGTCAGACGGTCGGCCAGCTTTTCCTGCTCAGGGATGCGAAAGATGTTGGAAACGTGCCACAGCTTCTCGGACTGGGTCTTGATCGCCTCGACCAGACGCGGATGGGCATGGCCCAGCGCATTGGTGGCAATACCGGCCACGCAGTCCAGATAGACTTCGCCTTCGGTGCTGATCAATCGCGCGCCTTCTCCTCGTTCGAACGCCAAGGGCGCACGACCATAAACGCCCATCAGGTGGGCTGTAGGGGAAGAGGATAAAGCGGCTGGGCCAGACACGATGCGGCCTCCCAAATGCGAACGTCCCCGGCGGTGAACCGAGGACTGGAAGACTATGGCTTGTCGCGATGGAACGGCCCTCTGTCAATCTCAGGACTGTCGCAAAGGCTCGATTTGGCCGACATTATCGCCTTGAAGCGACAAAATCGCCGCAATTTAGCTTTTGAGGCGATAGCCGACCGTGAATAGACGCCAGCAGACGAGGGTCAAGACGATCACGATTCCTGAGGTCACGGCCACGCCCGTACCGACCGATCCGTCCGCCTGACCGATAAAGCCATAGCGAAAACCGTCGATCAGATAGAAGAAGGGGTTGAAGTGCGAGGCCGAGCGGAACGGCTCTGGCAAGCGATCAACCAGATAGAAGGTGCCCGAAAGGAAGGTCATGGGCATGATGATGAAGTTGGTCACGGCGGCCAGATGGTCAAACTTTTCCGACCAGAGCCCGGCAATGATGCCGACCAGACCCAAGATCAGGGCTGCTGCCACCGCGAAATAGACCACGGCCCAGATGTGGGCGATGTTCCAATGGGCAAAGGGCGTCACGGCAACGGCGGTGACAAAACCCACAAAGACACCGCGTGTGGCTGCGCCCAGACCAAAACCAGCCAAGAGCTCAATTGGCGCCAAGGGCGGGGTCAAGAAGTCAGGGGTCAGGCCCATGATCTTGGCCTGAATCAGGCTGGAGGACGCATTGGCGAAGGAATTGTTCAAGATCGCCATCATGATCAGGCCCGGCGCCACAAACTGGCCATAGGGCGTGCCATGGATGGGCGGGCTGGCCCCGCGCATGGCGACCACAAAGATCAGCATATAAAGCAGGGTCGTCACCACAGGCGCTGCCACGGTCTGCATGCCCACCTTCCAGAAGCGCCGCACCTCGCGCGCATAGAGGGTGTACATGCCGCGCCAATTGACTCCATTATAGTCACGGGGGGCTGGCGGAATAACGGTGGAGCGCGAAAGATCGGTCATATCCTTGATGTGCCCCGATTGCGCAGATTTCGCAAGTTGCCAACGAACAAGAATTTACCCCCAAGATTCTGCGCTATCTATATGTTGATCCTGTGGATAGACTTACGGGCGCCTATTGTGTCTCTTAATCTTTCGTTTACGATATCTGGTAGTGCAGCCCCCTTGGGGGCGAGGGCGTACACAAGATTTGTCGTCAGCGTACCAAACCCGGCGGGGGTAGGCGAAGCTGACAGGACCCAGGTGGGCGGAGGCAATATGAGCTGGACAGATGAACGAGTCGAATTGCTGAAGAAACTCTGGCTGGACGGTCTGAGTGCGAGCCAGATCGCCAAGCAATTGGGTGGCGTCACCCGTAATGCCGTCATTGGTAAGGTTCACCGTCTTGGCCTGTCAGGCCGCGCGGCTCCATCACAGCCGGCGCGTACGGTGTTCAAGGCCCCTCGCCCTGCGCGTCCAACCGCCGCAGCGCCCTTAACGCCCGTGCGCCGCCCAGAGCCTGTGTCACAACCCACAACCGCCGCCGTTCAGGCCCCAACCTACAGCGCGCCAGCGATCTATAACGAAGAGCCCGGCTCAGCCACGGTCCTGACCCTTGGCGCGCACATGTGCAAATGGCCCATCGGCGATCCTGCAACCGAAAACTTCAGCTTCTGTGGCCGCCGTTCGTCGGACGGTCCCTATTGCAGCGAACATGCCCGCGTGGCCTATCAGCCCCAGCAAAAGAAGGTCCGCAACGGCCCGTCTGAATTGGCCCGTTCATTGAGACGTTATATTTAGGACCAGAAGGTTGGGGGGAGTAAATATAACCTCCTCACCCGACCCTCTCTCCTAAGGGGTCGAGGGCTTTTAACGTCTTAGCCCTCCCCCTGCGGGAGAGGGCTGGGTGAGGCCCATGGGTGTTTAGGCCTCAGCTATCGACATCCAACGCATAGCCCGCAGACCGAACAGTGCGAATCGGATCGATCTCGGTATCGAGATTGAGCGCTTTGCGCAGGCGCCCGACATGGACGTCGACAGTTCTGGCCTCGACATAGACATCCGAGCCCCAGACCGCATCGAGCAGTTGCTCGCGGTTAAAGACGCGGCCGGGATGCTGCATGAAATAGTCCAACAAACGAAACTCGGTGGGACCGAGGTGGATTTCGCGGCCATCGCGCTTTACCCGGTGGGAGACGCGGTCGATGGTCAGGTCGCCATGGCGTGTCCGATCTTCGGCAAGACCTGGCCGGATGCGGCGCAGCACGGCCCTGATCCGCGCCGTCAACTCGATCATCGAGAAGGGCTTCACAATATAGTCGTCGGCTCCCGTATCCAGACCGCGGATCCGGTCGGTCTCTTCGCCGCGCGCGGTCAGCATGATGATAGGCACATTGCGGGTTTCCGCGCGTCCGCGAAGACGGCGGCAAACCTCAATCCCAGACACCTTCGGCAACATCCAGTCCAGCACGATCAGGTCGGGTAGTTGCTCGTCGATCTGAGTCAGGGCCTCTTCGCCATCAGCGGCCAACGAGACACGGTAGCCTTCTTTTTCAAGATTATAATGGAGCAGAGTCGACAGGGCGTCTTCGTCTTCGACAACCAGAACATAGGGGGTCAAGGTCGTAATTCCTTTAATCTACGAGCGGTTAGGATTCTAGGTCGCTGTGCTTGGGCCGGTCGATGATCATGTCTTCACCGGTCAGCTCGAAATGGATGATTTCAGCGATGTTGGTCGCGTGATCGCCGATCCGTTCTAGGTTTTTGGCCACAAACAGCAGATGGGCGCATGAGGTGATCGTGCGCGGGTCGGCCATCATGTAGGTCAAAAGCTCGCGGAACAGGCTATTATAGTGCTCGTCCACCTCCTCATCGCGCCACCAGACGCCGACGGCGCGGTTGACGTTGGACGAGGTATAGGCGTCCAGAACATCCTTCAAACGCCCGGTCACCAGATGACCCATCCGCTCAATCGAGCGGGTCAGGGGCGTCATGGGCTCAGCTTCAGAGACCACCAGGGCGCGTTTGGCGATGTTCTTGGCTAGATCGCCGCAGCGTTCCAGATTGGAGGAGATCTTCATCGCTGCCACGGTCCGGCGCAGGTCCTGCGCCACGGGTTGACGCAGGGCGATCAGCTTGATGGCTTTGCGCTCAATCTCGATCTGCATCTGGTCGAGCTTGTCATCATGGGCGATGATATTTTGGGCGAGTTTCACATCCCGGCGCGCGATACAGGTGATGGAATCAATCACCTGGGCTTCAGCCAGACCACCCATCCGAGCGACTTCCGCCGTCAGATGGTTCAGTTCGTCGCCATAGGCTTTGACAGTATGTTCAGTCATGTCAGGTGGCTCCTAGCCGAAGCGGCCGGTAATGTAGTCTTGCGTGCGGCTGTCACGCGGATTGGTGAAGATCTCGTCGGTGGCACCGCTCTCTACCAGGCGTCCCATATGGAAGAAGGCCGTCCGCTGAGAGACGCGCGCGGCTTGGGCCATGGAGTGGGTCACGATGACGATGCAGAACTGCTCGCGCAATTCGTCGATCAGTTCTTCAATCTTGGCGGTCGCGATGGGGTCGAGCGCCGAGCAGGGCTCGTCCATCAAAATAACTTCGGGACCCACGGCAATGGCGCGGGCAATGACCAGACGCTGCTGCTGACCACCCGACAGACCGGTGCCGGGCTGCAGGAGGCGGTCAGAGACCTCGTCCCAGAGACCCGCACGGCGCAAGGAACTTTCAACGATGGCGTCAAGCTCTTCCTTGCCCGTGGCTAGACCATGGATGCGGGGACCATAGGCCACATTCTCATAGATCGACTTGGGGAAGGGGTTGGGCTTTTGGAACACCATGCCGACCCGGGCACGCAGGACCACCGGATCGATTGACTTGGCATTGACGTCCTCGCCATCCATCTCGATCGAGCCGGAGACCCGGCAGATGGGGATGGTGTCGTTCATCCGGTTCATGCAGCGCAGGAAGGTTGACTTGCCACAGCCCGAGGGGCCGATGAACGAGGTTACGGCCTTCTCAGGAATATCGAACGCGACGTCGAACAGGGCCTGTTTGTCGCCATAATAGACATTGATATCGCGCGCTCGGATCTTGACCGAAGGGCCTGACGCCACCGCTGGGCTCGTTTGTTCGCCCGGGGCCATAGCGGCCTCATGGCTGGCTGAATCGTCGCGGTTCATGGGCATGACAGATCTCAAAAAGGAGGAACCGTTGGGGGTCATGGCGGCTACCACCGCCGCTCAAACCGGCGGCGCACAATAATCGCCACCGCATTCATCAGGATCATAAAGACTAGCAGAACCATAATAGCCGCCGCTGTCCGCTCGTGGAAAGCCCGCTCAGACGCGTTCTCCCAGATGAAGACCTGCACCGGCAGCACGGTCGCGGCCTGATCAAAGCCATGCGGTACGCCGGGCACAAACGAGACCATGCCGATCATCAACAGCGGCGCGGTTTCACCCAACGCATGGGCCAGCGCCAAGATCGAGCCGGTCATAACCCCAGGCATGGCGAGCGGAAGGACATGGTGGAACACCGCTTGGGTGCGCGAGGCACCGACACCGAGCGCTGCTTCTCGGATCGAGGGCGGCACGGCCTTCAAGGACGAACGGGTGGCGATAATCACGGTCGGCAAGGCCATCAGCGCCAAGACCAGACCGCCCAACAGGGGGGACGATCTGGGCACACCCAAGGTATTGATGAACAGACCCAGGCCCAAAAGGCCGTAAACAATCGAGGGCACGGCCGCTAGATTGTTGATGTTGACCTCAATCACGTCGGTCCAGCTATTCTTGGGCGCGAATTCTTCGAGATAGACCGCTGCCATCACCCCAATCGGCACGGCCAAAAAGGCGGTGACCAACAGCATCATAGCAGAGCCAACCACAGCCCCCAGCACACCGGCCTGTTCAGGCTCGGTGGAGTCCGACTTGGTGAAGAAGCCGATATTGAAACCGGTCGTGACCGCCCCTGAGGACTTTAGGGCATCGAGCCAATCAAGCTGTTGATTGCTCAAGGTCCGCTCTTCTTCGGGAGAGGAGCGTTTGATCTCGCCCTTGAAATAGAGGTCGGCATTAGCTCGCAGAGGACCAGATACCGTGACCGTCTTGCCGACCAGGCTGGCGTCCGCCTTGATCATATCAAGCAGTTGGAAGCCAAAGTCTGGCGACATCAGGTCCTTGATGGCTTCCGACTTGGTCCCGTAATCATCATCCTTTTCGCCTAGCTTGGCCAGGACTGCATCGGCAACTATGATGTCGTAATTGACGCCTTCAAGGGCGGTTTTGTCGATCCTTGCCGGATCGAGCGGCACCTGCACCGAGATCGAGTGAACAACAAAGGTCGACGCGCCTTGCGTCACGATCCGGCCGAGCAGGACGACCAAGAAACTCAGGGCAATCGCAATAGCCAACTGACCATAGAGCTTGAAGCGGCGTTCGGAGGCGTGCCGGGTCTTGAGGCGGCTTTCGACAGCGGCACGGATATCGCGCGCGCGATCAGAGGCTGTGGTCGTGGTGATGGGGAGGTCAGTCATACTGTTCCCGGTACTTTTGGACGATGCGCAGGGCGACGATGTTAAGAATCAAGGTCACGGCGAAAAGGGTCAGACCCAGCCCAAAGGCGGCAAGGGTCTTGGAGCTGTCAAACTCTTGGTCCCCGGTCAGAAGGGTGACAATCTGCACCGTCACCGTCGTGACAGTCTCCAAGGGATTGATCGTCAATTTGGCCTGCAGGCCAGCGGCCATGGTCACGATCATGGTCTCGCCAATGGCGCGGCTGATGGCCAGCAAGAAGGCCCCGGCGATCCCGGGAAGGGCGGCGGGAAGCACGACCTTCTTGACGGTCTCGGACTTGGTGGCCCCCATGGCATAGCTCCCGTCACGCAGGGCCTGGGGAACTGAATTGATAATGTCGTCGGATAGGGATGACACAAACGGGATCAACATGATTCCCATCACCACACCCGCGACCAGCGCCATCTGGTTTTGCACCTGCCCCAGATAAAGACCCAGCTCATTCAGCGGGCCACCCAGGAACAGGCCGCCCAAACTGTTGAACCCTTGCCGGAAGATCGGCCCGACGGTCAGGGCGGCAAAGAAGCCATAGACCACGGTTGGAACCCCCGCGAGGATCTCGAGCAGCGGTTTAAAGACGGCCCGCGCCTTAGGACCGGCATATTCCGCTAGATAGATGGCGGAGAACAGACCCACGGGACCGGCCACGCACATGGCAATCATCATCACCAAGAAGGTGCCTGCAAACAATGGCAAGGCGCCAAATCCGCCAGACGATCCGACCTGATCGTCGCGCATGCCAATCTGCGGGCTCCAATGGGTGCCCAGCAAGAACTCGGCGGGCGATACAGAGCTGAAGAACCGCAAGCTTTCCCAGACAAGGGACAAAATAATGCCCAAGGTCGTAACAACCGCCACGATCGAGCAGGCCATCAACAGGCCATCGACCCAGCCCTCAACGCGGTTACGGGCGCGGAAGTCTTTATTTAGGCGCGGAAAGGTCCCTAGAAACCCGGCCAGAACCAAGACACCCATCAGGGCAAAGGTACCCTGTTTGAAGGCGTTGGAATAGCCACGGGCCTCGTTGGCCTTAGCCTCCAAGGCAACCTTGACGTCCGGCTCATAGAGGGCTTCGCTGAGTTGGCGCCCCTCAGCGAGGGCCTGCGCATCTTGGAAGAACAGTTCTTTTTGCTCAATTGAAAGCTGGTGCAGGATCGGCGGCTGATTAGCCGTCAGCAGCGCGTACTCAAAGCGTCCGCCAAACACGACTGAGACAAACAGCAAAAGGGCTGCAGGAACGCCGACCCAAAGGGCGACATAGGTCCCGTAATAGCCTGGCAAGGAGTGCATCTTGGCCGGCGATCCGCCCGCAGATCCGAGCGCCTTGCGTCGGCCCATTAGGAACGCGAGCGCCGACAAGGCAGCCAAAATGAAAATCGCGATCCAGGTCAGCATCTATCGACAGCATCCATCTGGCATAGTATCCAAGGCCTCGGCTTCACTGGCTAAAGCACGTCCAGATTGGACCATGCCCCCGGGACACATCGGCTTTACGACAATATTGTGACAGTTTTTTTACAGTGCTGAGGATTAATCAATCCCTCGCCCCCAGATTTTACATCCCGCGGGCCTGACGGGCGCTCAAGGCCTTGGAATGAATAGGGAAATAGACAATGAAGGCTGCGCCTTCACTCTCTAAGCTTTCCACCGCCAAACCGCCGCGGTGACGGTTCATAATATGTTTGACGATGGCCAGACCAAGGCCGGTGCCCGACCGCTCACCGCTCTTTTGGCCCTCGACTCGATAGAAACGCTCAGCCAAGCGCGGTAGATATTCACGCCTTATGCCCGGACCAGAATCGTTGATCCGGAGATAGACATAGATCTCTTCACCGGTCTGGTCCGGCGTGAGCAGGGACAGGCGCGAGGCCGATGGCTTTCTCAGCGCCAAAGCCGCATCCCCACTGACCCCGACACCGCACTCCACAATCACGCTTCCCGAGACAGAGCCGTCACGACCGCGAGAATATTTGACCGCATTGTCGATCAGGTTCTGGACCACCTGCACGATCTGATCTCGATCACCGATAACCAGCGCCTCACCGCGTTCAGGCATAGCAGTCTGAATTTGAATGCCATTTTCTCGGCTTAGTGGCGACATGGCATCGATGACATCATTGACGGCTTGCGCAAGATCGATACAGCCAGCGGGGGCAATATGTTCGTTCAACTCAATGCGGCTAAGAGACAACAGGTCGTCGATCAACCGCGCCATCCGGTCAGCTTGGGTGGCCATAATGTTCAAGAACCGATCCCGCGCCGCAGGGTCTTCCTTGGCATGACCGCGCAGCGTCTCGATAAATCCGGTCAGGGACGCCAAGGGGGTGCGCAGTTCGTGACTGGCATTGGCCAAAAAGTCCGCTCGCATCCGCTCATTGCGCCGCGCATCGGTCTCGTCGCGCATCATCAAGAGCGCCACGTGCGATCCATCGGGCCGCACGGGCAAGGGACGCGTCAAGGCACGCAGATAGCGATCCTGGGCCCCCCCGGAATCATAGGCTGCCTCTCCCGGAACACCGCCGAACAGGGCCTCATCCACAACCTCAAGAATCTTGGGATTGCGAATTGCGGTCACCAGTAAGGCACCAGAGCTCTGAATACGAAAGAACTCCCGCGCCGCGCCATTGGCAAAAATGAACCGCCGACCGGCCACATCGTCGGCCTCCTGCGCGGCAATGACCATCACGGGGTCCGGCAGGCTTTCGAGAATTTCAGAAAAGGGCGTTTGCGCCTCTTTGGGCCGCGATTGAACCAAGCGATCAACGCTGGCCTGATCAAAGCGGCGCTCACGATAGCCACGCAGGGATAGAAACAGCGTTAAGCCTGCGACCAGCGCAGCCAAAAAGACTGCCGATCCCCTATTGGCTTGCCCCGTTATGGCCAAGAGCAGCAAGGCCCCTATCCCGGCCGATCCCGCCACGACCGCGCGCCAAGGAAGGCGAGATCTGCGGATGGGGTTGGCGTTCGGGTACATGGGTAGCGGGCTTCCGTCGGGGGCTAGGGCAAGGAGCGCAGGGCTCGAATCAATAGAATAGGATCAAAAGTTCATCTCAATCGCGTGACGATAGTCCATAGGCCGATAGAATTCCTAATGGCCCAACAATTTTAATCCATATTGAAACGATGGGAATTGTAAGAAATTGTGAGGATGACCGGTGAGGTGACCTCTTTGGCCCTTCCGTGCCTGCTCGAAACCAGAGGCCCGCCATGTCTATCGCTGATCCGTTCGATCACCCTTCGCGCCGTCAAACGCTCCTGACGGGCATGGCGCTGAGCCTACCCTTGATCGTCTCAAACCCTACGGCGGCGGCATCGCGCAAACCGGTCACGCTGCTCAATGCCAGCTACGACCCGACGCGAGAGCTCTATAAGGATATCAACGCTGCCTTTGGCGCCTACTGGAAGGGGCGTGTGGGCCAAGACCTGACGATCAATCAGAGCCATGGCGGGTCTGGCAAGCAGGCGCGGGCGGTCATTGACGGCTTGGAAGCGGACATTGTCACCCTCGCCTTGGCCTATGACATCGACCAGATCGCAGCCAATGCCAATCTGCTGCCCGCCAACTGGCAATCGCGCCTGCCCAACAATTCCTGCCCCTACAGCTCGACCATTGTCTTCCTCGTGCGCAAGGGTAACCCGCTCAAGATCCGTGACTGGAGCGATCTGGTGCGTCCGGGCGCGGCAGTCATTACCCCCAATCCCAAGACCTCGGGCGGTGCGCGTTGGAACTACCTGGCGGCCTGGGCGTGGGCCTTGAAACAGCCAAGCGGCAACCCCGCGAAAGCGCAGGCCTTTGTTGAAAAGCTCTATAAGCAGGTCCCCGTCCTCGACACAGGCGCGCGCAGCTCGACCACCACCTTTGTCCAGCGCGGCCTTGGCGATGTGTTGATCACTTGGGAGAACGAAGCCTTCCTTGCGCTCGAAGAGTTTGGCCCCGGCAAGTTCGAGATCGTCGCGCCCAGCCTATCGATCCTGGCCGAACCGCCCGTGGCGCTGGTGGACAGGGTCGTTGATCGGCGCAAGACCCGCACGGTGGCCGAGGGCTATCTGAATTTTCTTTACAGCCCTCGCGCTCAAGACCTGATCGGCAAGAACCACTACCGCCCGCGCAATACAGCGGCTCTGGCCAAATATGGCAACAAGTTCCCGAACATCCCGATGGTAACCATCGACCAGACCTTCGGCGGCTGGAAAAAGGCTCAAGCCACCCACTTTGCCGACGGGGCCATATTCGACCGCATCTATCGGCCGGGCTAAGGACCTTCATCGGTTAGGGTTTCACCTTTCTGTGAACCGCCCGGAATTTCGCCGTCAAAATGACAAAAAATGTTGCGGCGCAATATCGACAGGCATAGAGCACAGGCTTGGCGATTGATGCAGCTTCCCCCCTGCGACCGCCGGAGCTAGATAAATGTCAGGTCCGTCATCAGACGGGTCCCTTTCAGGGTCGATTTCATCGACTGAAAATCAGCAAAACACCTCAAAGTCCCCCGCCGCGAAACCGGAACCCAGCCCTAGCCATGGGCAATTCTGGACCCTCGCGCTCGGCTCTGTGGGCGTGGTGTTTGGTGATATCGGGACCAGCCCCCTCTATGCTTTCCGCGAAGCCCTGTTTCAAGCGGCCCAGGATGGCCTGCTGCGATCAGAGGTGATGGGCGTGGTTTCGCTGGCTCTGTGGGCCCTGCTGCTCGTGGTCACGGTCAAATATGTCCTGTTCCTGATGCGGGCCGACAACCATGGCGAGGGCGGCGTGCTGTCGCTGATGGCCTTGGCGCAACAGGCCCTGCAAGGACGGACGCGAACCGTCTTTATCTTGGGGGCTTGCGGGGCTGCGCTCTTCTATGGCGACGCGGTCATTACCCCGGCCATTTCGGTCCTGTCGGCTGTTGAAGGGCTGAACACCGTGCCGGCCCTCGCCCACACTGTGACCCCATCGGTGGTCGTCGGCATAAGCCTCGTCATCCTCTTTTGCCTGTTTCTAGTCCAGTCGCGCGGCACCGAGAAGGTCGCTGCCCTGTTTGGGCCGATATGTCTGGTCTGGTTCATCATCATTGGCGGACTTGGGGTTTGGCACCTTGCGCAGGTGCCCCACATCCTCATGGCCATTAGCCCGACCTATGCCATTAGCTTTTTGACCCATCACGGCATGGTTGGTCTGTTGGTTCTGGGGTCTGTGTTCCTGACCGTAACCGGGGCCGAAGCTCTCTATGCCGACATGGGCCATTTTGGCAGGTGGCCGATTCAAGCCTCTTGGCTGTTCTTTGTTCTGCCCTGTCTGATCCTGAACTATCTGGGCCAAGGTGCCTTTGCCCTTCAGGAGGTCGCCGCGGCTGCGGCCGCCCATAGGCCGGTTCAGAACTTGGACTGGTTCTTCCTGATGGCCCCCGAAGCCTTCCGCATTCCGCTGGTCATCTTGGCCGGTATGGCGACCATTATTGCCAGCCAAGCGGTGATTACCGGGGCCTTTTCCCTAACCAATCAAGCCATGCAGCTTGGCCTTCTGCCGCGCATGGTGATGGAGCGAACGTCTCAGACCCATGCCGGTCAGATCTTTCTGCCGCGCATCAATATGCTGCTTCTGATCGGGGTCTTTTTGTTGGTGGGGATGTTCAAGACGTCCAGCAATCTATCACATGCCTATGGTTTGGCCGTGACCGGGACAATGGTGGTGACAACCTCCCTCGCCTACATCGTTGTGCGCAAGCTGTGGAAATGGAACCTATGGGCGAGCCTCGCCCTGATCGCACCGCTTCTGGCGCTGGACCTGGTGTTCCTCGGTGCCAATGCCATGAAAGTCCTGTCGGGCGGTTGGATACCACTAACCATCGGGGCTGCACTCTTTGCCCTAATCGCCACATGGACCCGCGGCTCGGGCATTCTGATGCAGAAGGTCGAGCGGGATTCGCCAACGATGGACGATATCGCCGCGATCCTATCGGCCCGCAGTCCCCACCGGGTCGACGGCACGGCGGTCTACCTGACCAGCAGCGTCCACTATGCCCCGGTCGCCTTGATGCACAATCTCAAGCACAACAAGGTCCTGCACGCCTACAACGTCATCTTGACCGTCAAGACGGCAGAGTCTCCGCGCGTGGACCCGGCGGAGCGGGTCAGCCTGATCCGGCTCAATGACGATTTTGTTCAAATCACCCTGAACTACGGGTTCATGGAAAGCCCGAACGTGCCCAAGGCCTTGGCCAAGCAACCGGACCTCAGTTTGAAACTGGATCCCATGTCGACCTCCTATTTCGTCGGTCGTCGATCCATCGTGCCGGCTGAAAAATCTGCCATGCCTGATTGGCAAGATCAGGTCTTCATCTTCCTGATGAAGAACGCGGCCAATCCCACCGACTTCTTCCACATCCCTCCGGGGCGCGTGGTCGAGATGGGCACGCAGGTGACGATCTAGCAGCGAGACCTAGGCGCGAAGCTCAGCCTCGATCGCTAGAAGCTGATCCTTACCGAAATAGATCTCGTCGCCGACGAAGAAGGTCGGGATGCCGAAGGCGCCGCGATCATAGGCCGCTTGGGTATTCTCACCCAGCTTGGCCTTGATCTCGGGGGACTGGCTAAGCTCGAGGATGGCCTTGGCGTCCAGTCCGGCGTTGCTCAGGACCTGGGCCAGCACCTCTAGATCACCGACCTGTTGCTGATCTTCCCACATGGCGCAGAACACAGCCTCAATATAGGCCTCGAACTGACCCAAGGCCTGAGCTGCGACCGCGCCGCGCATCAGGTTCAGCGTATTGATTGGGAAATGGGGATTGAACCGGTACTTGGTCAGGCCATTGACCCGGACAAAGCGCTCCATCTCGATACGCCCATAGGCCATCTTTTTGGGAATATCGCCAAAGGCCACCATCGGAGCCTGATTGTTGGACAGCTTGAACAGACCGCCGAGTAGAACTGGCTGATAGTCAAAGGTCGCGCCGGTGCGCGCAATAATGCCGGGGATCACGCGGTGCGCGAGATAGGCGTTAGGGCTTGCAAAATCGAAGAGAAAATCAACCTTAGCCATCACCTGTACTCCGCAAGAGGATTTAGAGGATATGGCCCATCTTGGCGCGTTTCGCGGCCAGGTAGGCGCTGTTTTCCGGCCGCTCGACCGTCCAAGCGGTCACGCGCTCGGTTTCGATCCCGGCCCGTCTCAGGGCCTCGACCTTGTCGGGATTGTTAGTGATCAGCCGAACCTTGGTCACGCCCAGCGTCTTGAGGGCCTTGGCAGCAATATCGAAATCGCGCTCATCGGGCGCAAAGCCGAGGGCGACATTGGCCTCAACCGTATCCATACCCTTGGCCTGAAGAGCATAGGCCTTAAGCTTATTGCCCAGCCCGATGCCCCGGCCCTCTTGGCGTAAGTAAAGCACCAGCCCGACAGGGGCTTGCGCGATCCGATCGAGCGCCGAGTGGAGCTGTGGGCCGCAGTCGCAAAGGTGCGAGCCAAAGACGTCGCCGGTCAGACATTCCGAATGGATGCGCAGCAGCACCGCTTCACCCGCGCTCGGACCGCGCAGGGTGCCGATGGCCACGTGCTCGCGCCCGTCACCCAGATCATTCATGACCCGCATGGAAAACCTGCCATGTGAGGTGGGAAGTTCCACCGCCTCGTCGCCTAGCCATCGTGAATTCTGCGTAACGCCCGACATACCTTCTTCTTTCCAAACGCCGCCCGATCGAACCCGGTTCACATCGGAAGCGCAGCGCTGACCCCTCATCTGGGTCATTCGCAAATAGGGTTTAGGGCACCAAGACCTAGGGGGGCAACCTTACATTTGGTCTCTTGCCCTAGGAACATGGCAGAAAAGATGCTGCGCATCGCCTTCAACTGCGACACAAAGGCCCTCGACAGGTCTTTATACCCAACTCGGCAGAGCGGCATCGCGGCCGTCCGCGCTTGGCTCAGCATGATAGCAGCCTCGTTAGATCAGGCTTGCTGCGACCCCAACCGTGATGGCGATGATCACCGTATTGAAGGCAAAGGCCACCACAGCGTGGGTCAGGACCAGTCGGCGCATGGCTTGGCTTGTAGTGGTGACGTCCGACACCTGAAAGGTCATGCCCACGGTGAAGGCGAAATAGAGGAACTCGCTGAACCGCGGTGCGGGATCGCCGGGAAAGTCGATGCCGCCGCCCACGGCGAAATAGCGATGAGCATAGTGGGTGGCAAAGACCGTATGCATCAAGGTCCAAGAGATCAATATGGTCGCGCCGCCCAGTCCAATGCGAAAGGCGTCATGACCGCCGCTGACAATGACCCCGATAGCGCCGAGGCTCGCAACAGCAGCGGCAACGAACAGGCCGGTCAGCATCCGGCGCCCTTGATCGATTTCAGCGGCCCGGCGTGACAGGGTCTTGGCATCCACCCTTCCAAGACGCCAGAACAGAACGGCCAGATAGCTAATGGCCAGACTGTCCCAGCCACAGACCGCCGCCACCATGGGCGAGGTCAATCGCGCAACCGTCACCGACACGAGCACACCCAAACAGACCAAGGCGGCAATCCGCCGCCCAGTTCCAACGCCTGCTCATGGCAAAGGTTTTGTGATGGGTCAGGTCTTCAGGCGTCAATATCCACGTCCTTGGTTTCCTTCAGGAACAGGATGCCGATCACGGCGGTCACACTGGCCACCACAATCGGATACCAGAGCCCGTAATAGATATTCCCGGTCGCAGCGACCATGGCGAAGGCGGTCGTCGGTAAGAAGCCCCCAAACCAGCCATTGCCAATATGGTAGGGCAGGCTCATTGAGGTGTAGCGGATATTGGTCGGGAACATCTCCACCAGCATGGCGGCGATTGGACCATAGACCATGGTCACATAGATGACGAGCAAGAGCAGGATGGCGATGACCCGGGGCCGATCGACAAGGGCGCTGTCGGCCTTGGCCGGATAGCCGGCAGACTTTAGGGCTGCACCGAGACCGGTTTCCCACGCGGTCTTTTGGGCCTTGAACGCGGGCTTTTCGAGCCCCTTGCCATTAAAGGCCGTTAGGGTTTGGTCGCCGATCTTGACCTGAGCCAGCGTGCCTGCTGGTGCGGCCTGATTGGTGTAGGTCACACCGGCCTTGGCCAGATAGGACTTGGCCAGATCGCAGGAACTATTGAACACCGTCTTGCCGACCGGATCGAACTGGAACGCGCAGTCGGCGCGATCAGCAACCACCGTCACCGGCGCCGACGCTACCGCTGCGGCAAGTTGCGGATTGGCCGCGACCGTCAGGGCCTTGAACAGGGGCATGTAGGTCAAGGCCGCCAGCACGCAGCCCAGCATGATGATGGGCTTGCGCCCGATCTTGTCGGACAGCCAGCCGAAGAGAACAAAGAAAGGGGTGCCGAGCAGAAGGGCGCTGGCCACCAGACCATTGGTCAAGGCCCCGTCGAGCTTGAGGGTCTTTTCGAGGAAAAACAGGGTGTAGAACTGGCCCGTATACCAGACCACCGCCTGCCCCGCCGTAAGTCCGACCAGAGCCAAAATAACGATCTTGAGGTTCGGCCACTTGCCAAAGGCATCGGTCAGGGGGGCCTTGGAGCCCTTGCCCTCATCGACCATGCGCTGGAACGAGGGGCTCTCGGACAGTTGCAGCCGGATCCACAAGGACACGCCGAGCAGCAGGATCGAAACCAGGAACGGCACCCGCCAACCAAAGGCTTGGAACGCATCCTCGCCCAGCACCTTGCGGGTCAGGAGGATAACCATAAGGCTGAGGAACAGACCAAAGGTCGCTGTGACCTGAATGAAACTGGTGTACAAGCCCCGTCGGCCATGAGGCGCATGTTCAGCCACATAGGTCGCCGCCCCGCCATATTCTCCGCCAAGGGCCAGGCCCTGAACCAGTCTCATGACCACCAAGGCCACCGGCGCGAGGATGCCGATCTGATCATAGCTGGGCAACATGCCGACGACAAAGGTCGATAGGCCCATCAAGAGCATGGTCACCAAGAAGGTGTTCTTGCGGCCCCAAAGATCGCCAAGTCGGCCAAAGACCAGCGCGCCAAACGGCCTGACCGCAAAGCCCGCCGCAAAGGCCAGCAGGGCAAAGATATAGCCCGTGGTCTCATTCACGCCTGAGAAGAAATGGTGGGTGATGTAGGTGGCAAGCGAGCCATAGAGATAGAAGTCATACCACTCGAACACCGTGCCCACGGATGCGGCCCCGATGGTCAAGACGTCGTTGCGCCCGACCGAGGCTGGCTGTGCTTGGCTCATGGTCCTGTCCCCCTACGCGATCGCCGCTTGGCACGGCCTATGTTGGTTGGCCCCACAGCCGACCCTTAGGGGGCATGTTTGCGGTATTTTGCCTCCCTGTCAGCCCCATCATTAGATTTGGTGGATCGGCTAGGACCACGAGACCTAACAGAGCGCCCATTTTCAGCTTTGGCCTTGGCGCGAATGGGCTATCCTTGGCAAAACATAAACGCTGGAGGCGACCATGACCGATCACCTAATTGAGACCTTTGCTGATGGGGTTGCAACCCTGACCATGAACCGTCCTGAGGCGCGCAACGCCCTGTCCGGCGAGATGATGGCCGCCATGTCTGCAGCGGCGCCGCGTCTGGCCGCCGATCCCAAGGTTCGCTTGGTCGTCATTACCGGCGCCGGCGCGGCCTTCTGCGCGGGCGGCGACGTCAAGGGTTTTGCCTCTGGTCCCATAGCGGGCGCAGAACTGCCAACCTTTGAAGAGCGCGTCCATGGCCTGCGCACCGGCATGGAATTTAGCCGCCTGCTCTATGAAATGCCAAAGCCCACCTTGGCCGTCATTCCTGGACCTGCAGCGGGCGCTGGCCTGTCCATCGCTCTGGCCTGCGACATGCGCATCGCCGCCAACGAGGCCAAGCTGACCACCGCCTTCTCAAAGATCGGCGCGTCGGGCGATTACGGCGGCAGCTATTTCTTGACCCAGCTGGTCGGCACAGCCAAGGCCCGCGAGCTCTATTTTATGGCCGATGTGATCACCGGCGCAGAGGCGGCCGCTCTTGGCATCGTCAGCAAGGCGGTTCCGGGCGCAGAATTACCAGAAGCCGCCGCCGCCCTAATCCACCGCTTGGCCAACCTGCCCACTGCCGCCATCGGCTATATGAAGAAGAACCTCGGCATGGCCACCTATGGCTCGCTGAGCGATGTTATGGACGCCGAAGCGGTCGGCATGGTTCGCACCATGATGACCGATGATCACAAGGCCTCGTCGCTGGCCTTTGTTGAAAAGCGCCAGCCGGTCTTTAAGGGCCGCTAAAAACAGCCCCTTCGGTTTCGAAAATAAAAACCCCTGCGCTTTGCGGCGCGGGGGTTTTTCTCTTTAGGCCTGCACCAAGCGGACCCGCGTGCCGCAAAGGACGACCTGCCCGTCAGCGTTTAGACAGTTCTGAGCCTTTGCGCGGGCCAGAACATCGGCGAGATTGCGCACCGCGACATCAAAGGCGCCCAAGCCCTCGCCCCGACCATCGGTGGCGGTGACAAAGCGCAGTTCCCCGCCCTCGGTGGCAATGCGCCAGCCGCCAGCAACGGCCTTCGCCTCCAGACCCAAGGCCCCGGCCCAGCGCGCAGCCATAGCGCCAGGGTCATCGCCCTGCAGTTCCGCGCCCACGATCTCGCAGGCCACCTCGGTGCGGACATTGGCCTGCCAATCAGGACCGCCCCATTGCCAGCGCTCCGTCGGCACCATGGCATCAACCGAGACAATCGCCCCGCCCAGATCGCGCGGGTGTAGATGGGTGAAGGCGACCCCGTCGCCATCAAACTGATCGGCAATCCGCACACCCTGAGCGATGATCCGAGCCCGGGCCGCAGCTAGGTCTTGGCACTGGAAGATTACCATATAGCCGCCGTCGCCGCCGCGCTTGTCGATCAGCCGCCCCGCCGTGGTGCCCGTTTGGGTCGGAGAGACCACCTCTAAGAACGTATCGCCAATCGGCCAGACACCATTGTGCAGGCCATATTTGCCAACACCCGGATCGGCATAGGCCGCGCCGAGGCCAAAGACGGCAGTGATATCGGCGCGAGCGGCCTCTAGGTCGCTGCCCACCAGGGCGATCTGTCTAAGGCGCATCGGGCGCTCTCCCACATGTTGGATGGGCCGCTGATCCGGCCACTAACCCCATCTAGGAGCCGAACCTGCGCGCTGGCAAGGACCAAGGGCGCGTAACTGCCTGTTGGCGCAGCCGCCATCATGGTTATGATCAGGGACAACCATAATCGAGCGGGCGGACCCACCAATGACCAGCGACATGATCACCCTGAACATCCATGGGCACGTGGCTGAGGTGGTGTTTCACAATCCGCCGCACAATCACGTCAATGTCGATCTGCTTCGGGCTTTGGCCGATCAACTAGAAGCCCTAGATGCCGATCCAGAGATCCGGGCTGTGGTGCTGGCCTCAGAGGGCAAGTCCTTCTGTGCTGGGGCTGACCTCGCCACCCGCGGCGGCATGGGCGGGGTCAGTGCCGATCCGGTACGGGAGTTCTACGATCAGGCCCTTCGGCTCTTTGCCTGTAAAAAGCCGATCATTGCGGCTATTCAAGGGGCGACCATCGGGGCAGGCCTGGGCCTCGCCATCGCAGCGGACTATCGTATCGCCGCGCCCGAAGCTCGCTTTGCAGCTAACTTTACCAAGCTGGGCTTTTACCCCGGCTTTGGTCTGACCCACACCCTGCCCCGTTTGATCGGTGTCCAGCGCGCTGGCCTGATGTTCATGACCGCGCGCCGGTTTAAGGCCGAGGAGATGCGGGACTGGGGATTGGTTGACCAGATCGCCGAAGGGCCCGCCCTACGCGGCGCAGCCATGGCTCTGGCGCACGAGATCGCTGAAAATGCCCCCCTCGCGCTCTTGGCCACCCGCAAGACGCTGCGGGCCGGACTGGTTGAGGCGGTGACGCCAGCCTTGGTGCATGAACATGCCGAACAGTCGGTCCTGCGTCAGACCGCGGACTATGCCGAAGGGGTCAGTTCGGTGTTCGGACGTCGCCCCGCCAAGTTCTTGGGCCGTTAGGGCTTAGTACGGCTTGGGCAAGGCTTGGGTTAGACCGCCGCGCTCAGCCGTGTATTGAGCTTAATCATCGCTCCAACCTGCTGCAGGATTACTTCAATGGCGGAATTTGGAATATCACACCAGTAAAGCCGTGACTTATCGCGGACGATGACGCCCTTTTGTTCGAGAGAAACACACTTTCGGCGCACCGTCTGTCGTGGTATCCCCGTCATATCTGACAGGCTCGCAATAGATAGTACACCTGTAGACATCTTATCAACAGTTTCACGGCCCAACTGCATAATGTCGCGCGTTGTGTCAGAAGAAGCTGCCAGTACAAATGCATAATATATAACAAATTCAGTATGATTCGTAATTTTACTATACAGATTTACGTTCTTAATGTCTTGAATTATGGCGTTTGAAAAACTCTGAACGAGCGCTATTTCTCCAAGAGTGAATAATTTATTGACTATTTTATTGCCAAGACTATCGACATCGCATTCTGATTCGTAGGGTGATTTCTTCATTTGCTAAACTCCCAATATGGATGTAATTGCAATAATTCTAAATAACCGACACATAAAATCGATGTAGTTTTGTAGGTTTATAAATTGATTCTTGTCAAAATCATTTTGATTTGGTCAAGCTCATTTTGACATAATGAGGTGGGCCCCAAACGTCGAAAAAAACCAATGGGGCCATTTGATCTGGCTCAAATTGAATTTATTGGACCAAATTGACGCTTATGTTCATTAAATTATGCAAAAATAATCAAAAACGAAAGTTTTTTGCTTTGACTGATACAATTATAGTAAATAAATAACCAAAATAATCATAAATGTCGCACAAGTGTGATTTGTTTTCACAATAAAGCTCACACAGATATATAAAAATCAGGTTTAGAAATGATATCTCAAAAAAATTCACATTGAGTTTTATTTCAACAAAGCCAAACCGGCCAGATCAACGGATATTATTACATTCTGATATAATTATCGCGTGAATGAGTACCCCCGTTATCGAGGATATCGAAATTCCATGGCAGTTTAGTACTGCGATCAACGCTCAACAGTGATGAGGAATTCGACATGGCCGCTTCAACCCTCTCCGCCACGGCCGCTCGTAAGGGCACCAAACCCCAAGCGCTTGTTCAACTCGAAGAACAGGCCGCTCAAGCCACCCGTCTGATGAAGCTGGTGGCCAATGAACAGCGGCTGCTTTTGCTGTGCAAGCTGACCGAAGGCGAGTGCCCCGTCGGCGATCTGGCCAACTATGCTGGCCTGGGTCTATCGGCCACGTCTCAGCACCTGAGCAAGCTTCGCGCCGAAGAGGTTGTTGCGACCCGCCGCGATGCCCAGACCATCTATTATCGTCTGGTCGATCCAGCTGCGATCCGCATCATCGAGACCCTGAGCGAAATCTACAAGCACTAGCGCTCAGCCGTTGGAATTGACCGCGTGATCTATTTTCTCGCCGATCATCCCGACAAGGCCCACCAGGCGGACGAAGGCACGAACGCCCTGCTCTCAGACCAGTTGAGCCTCTTGGACAACCAAGCGGTTCGCTGGACTGCAGCACGCAAGGCTCAGGTCGTGTCAGCAGTGTCGCTTGGCCTGCTGACTGAAGAGGATGTGCTGCAGCGATTTTCCATCTCCTCCGAAGAGATCGCGGATTGGCGCCACCGACTGCGTCTTTATGGGCTTCGGGGCCTGCACGGATTTCGGGAATTGAAGCGGCGCGATCAGCATGAACGAACTGAACAAAAAGGCGAGGACTACGCCAAATGACCCACCAAACCACCGCACAGCTGACCGGCCTGCTCGATCAGGTCAACCAGATCATGGATCGCCAGATGCGTCACCGGATCACGCAGTATAATCGCGTGATCAGTCGCCTCGGCTCCTTGATGCGGCTTGGTACCGCGGTTCCGACCATGGCGCCGACCAGCCCATTGGCCCTCAAAAGCCCTGCCCCGGCCCCTGCACCGCACGCGCCAGACGACAGGCGCGCCAAGATGCTCACAAGCCTCTATCAAGTCCTAAACTCCTCCGCGCGCCTTAGCGAACTGGATGATGATCTTGACGAGGTGGTCAACACCGTCATTCAGCGCAGCGAAGATACCCGCGCCAAGATGGTCGAGCTGGACCAAAGGCTGCAAACCCTGGCGGCTGTGTCGCGTCAGAAAAATGTGGCTCTGGCCCGCGCCGCCGAGGTCGCCCAGAGCCTCGAAATTGCCCGCGCCAATGCCGTGACCCATGCCGATACCCTACGTAATCGCCTGATCAGCCGTACCGAAGAGGTCCGCGAGTTGGAGCGGCAGCTGAAACAGATGCGCGAACAGCTGATCACCGCACAAAATGCCCAGATCGCCGTGTTCGAAAATGGCTGGTCCGACGAAGGGGCTTAATCCAGGTCGAAATTGACCCCCTGGGCCAAGGGCAGGGTTGAGCCATAGTTCACCGTATTGGTAGCGCGGCGCATATAGGCCTTCCAACTATCCGAACCAGACTCACGCCCGCCGCCCGTCTCCTTTTCGCCGCCAAAGGCACCGCCGATTTCCGCGCCGGAAGGGCCAATATTGACATTGGCGATACCGCAATCTGACCCTCGCGATGAGACAAAGAGTTCGGCTTCACGCATATTGTTGGTGAAGATTGAGGAAGATAGGCCTTGGGGCACATCATTTTGCAGAGCAATGGCCTGCTCTAGATCCTGATAAGGCATAAGATAGAGGATTGGCGCAAAGGTCTCGCGCTGAACAATCGGTGCTTGATCGGCGATCTCGACCAGAGCCGGACGGACGTAAAAGCTGTTGCCTGAACCCAGACGCTCGCCGCCGGTGATCTTGCCCCCCGCACCCTGGGCCTCGAACAGGGCCTGGAGCATCCGATCAAAACTGGCCTCGTCGATCAGTGGGCCGACCAGCACATCGGCTTGACGCGGATCACCGACCCTGACCGAGCCATAGGCCATTTTTAGCCGAGGCAGGAAGGCATCATATTGCTGTTCATGGACAAACAGTCGCCGCAGGGTCGTGCAGCGTTGCCCCGCCGTCCCCATGGCCGCGAAGGCCACACCGCGCAGGGCCAGATCGAGATTGGCGCTTGGCGCAATGATCGCGGCATTATTTCCACCCAACTCCAAAAGGGCGCGTGCAAACCGCTTGGCCAGACGCGGCGCCACCGTCCGACCCATCGCCGTAGAGCCGGTGGCACTGACCAGCGGTACGAAAGGATGGTCAACCATGACCTCGCCAACCTCGCGCCCACCCAATAGGACGGTCATCAGCCCCGGCGGAACCGAACCAAACTTCTGACAGGCCCGCTCAAATAGGGACTGAACCGCCAGGGCTGTGAGCGGGGTCTTTTCAGAAGGTTTCCACAAGCAGCTATTGCCACAGACCAAAGCCAGGGCCGCATTCCAAGACCAAACCGCAACCGGAAAGTTGAAGGCTGAAATTATACCCACGACCCCCAAGGGGTGCCAGGTCTCCATCATCCGATGGTCAGGTCGTTCGGTGGTGATGGTCAGGCCAAACAGTTGACGAGACAAACCAACGGCATAGTCGCAGATATCAATCATCTCCTACACTTCGCCGAGCGATTCAGACAAAACCTTGCCAGCTTCTATCGTAACCAGGCTGGCAAGATCGGTCTTGGCTGCGCGTAGCTCCATACCCAAGTGACGAACAAGTTCACCTCGCTGCGGTGCTGGTCGGTTTCGCCATTGTAGAAAGGCTATGTGGGCCTGCTCCACCGCTAAGGCCACCTGTTCGCTGGTCGCATCCTGGATATGGGCCATCACCTCGCCGGTAATGGGCGAACGGACGGGACGATTTCCGTCGGTCCAGAGGCTCCGGGCCACACCCAGTCGTGACAGAACCGCCGTCAGATCCGCGGCAACAGAGGGCAAGGGGTGCTGCATCTTCGTCACCTACTCAGCGGCAGTCTGGGCCGGATTGGCCTGAGAACGATAGAATCGTCCAAAGCGATTGGCTAAAAACAGGGATAGGGGAATCTGCTCTTGGCGCACAAAGCCGGCCGATGGCAGCTGTCCATCGACCACCATGTCCAGCACTGCACAGATGGCACCGGCTGTGGTGATCTGAATGGCACTCTTCGTCTGTCCGCAGATCGGCTGAGCAAAGACCTGGTTGACATAGGTCTCCTGCATCAGATGTCCGGCCTTCATCCCTGAAACAGTAACAAAAATAACAACCACATCCTGCATGGTCGCTGGAACCGAATTTTCCAGGATATCCTTCAGTACATCGCGGCGATTGCGCAGGTTCAGGTCGTTGAGCAGAGCCTTCATTATGGCTCCATGTCCTGGATAACGGACGGTCTTGTAGTTTAGGTTTCGAACCTGTCCGTCAAGTGTGAGGCATAGGGTGCCTAGCCCCCCTGAGGTGTTAAAGGCCTCATAGGTCACACCATCGAGCGAGAATTCTTCACATTCTTCCAAAGCGGGCGTTTCTCTCAGCCGCCCGTTCACAATCGCCTCGCACGGCTCGCAATATTCATTAATCACCCCATCGGTCGACCAGGTGAGATTGTAGTTTAAGGCGTTGGAAGGATAGCGCGGCAGGGCTCCAACCCGCAGCCGCACATCGTGAAGTTGGTCAAAATGCTCGATCAGGTCCCAGGCCGCGATAGTGATAAAGCCGGGCGCAAGGCCGCATTGCGGAATGAAGACCGTCTGAGCCCCTTCGGCGAGGTCGCGCACGATGCGACTGGAGGCGACATCTTCGGTGAGGTCCAGATAATGGGCCCCTGCCGCCTTCGCCGCTTGGGCGACGATAGTCGTCAAGCTAAAGGGCGCACAATTGACCACGGCAAAACAACGGTACCGGCTCAGGGTCGCTGTAAGCATCTGGGGGTCATCAATCGCCATCGAAACCTGATCGACATGATCGCGACCAATAAAGGGTGCAAGGGCATGCTCGGACTGGTCAATCAACAGAACCTGATAGTCACCGGTCTGGACCAGCAGATCTAAAACCGTGGAGCCAATCTTTCCAACCCCAATGATCGCAAGCCTGTGCATGATATGACCTTTCAAAAGCCGTCCACCAGACTTGTAACCTGAACCGTCATATTCAACTGACATTTCGCCGATATGACGGGTTATTATCGGCAAATAGACGAATTTATGGGACGAAATGACGATGGATAGTGTGGATGAAGACCTTCTGATCCGTCTAAGCGCCAATGCCAGAACCCCTATTGCTGAACTGGCGCGAGGTCTGGGGCTATCGCGGACGACGGTCCAGAGCCGGCTCGCGCGGCTGGAACGGAGCGGGGTCATTGCTGGCTATGCGGTCCGATTGACCCAGACCTACGAGGCCGGACGGGTCCATGCCTTCATCATGTTAACCATCGAGCCGAAACAGACCGCAGCGGTCAGCTCGGCGCTCAAGGCTCTGGCGACTGTGCGCCGCCTGCAATCGGTCAGTGGCCCCTTCGACATGATTGCGACGGTCCAGACCCGCGGCGTGGCGGAGATGGACGCTACCATCGACCAGATTGGCGCCATTAAAGGGGTCGAGCGCACCAACTCATCGATCGTTCTGTCCAATAAATTCGACCGGTAACTGAGCCTAGCTGGACTTGGCTGCTTGGACTATGGCGCCTATCTCGGCACCTAAGGTTGGCGGTAGGGTTAGGTTTGGCCCGAACCCGGTTATCAACGACAGGGACATTAGGGCGACATCTTTGTTTAAACCGGGACCATTGCGCATTGCTCACCACTCTGGCGGTAGTACGCAACCTATCTTTATCGTATAAGCTGAAGCCAATCCTTTAGGTCCAAGGCGCTCAAAATGAGCAGGAGCACGGGTGAAGTGCACTTGAAGGTTAAAGCGGTGATCAAGACGGCCGTAGCCTTTTGGATCGATCCCGTCTGATCTTAGACCACCACAGGCAATTGCTCCAAGCCCCTGAAGAATGGCAAGAGCCGCCACTCGGCGGGGCTATCTGGGTCGGCCAAACGCATGTCGGGGAACCGTTCAAACAGCTTGGTCAGCGCGATCTGGGCCTCGAGCCGGGCCAGAGGCGCCCCGATGCAGATATGGGCCCCGCCGCCGAACGCGACGTGGGGGGCCTTTTTACGAGTGATGTTGAACCGGTCGGGCTCTTCGAACACATCCGGATCGCGATTAGCGGCCCGCAGCGAGACCAGCATGGATTGGCTGTTGCGGATCGGGCAGCCGCGCACCTCCATATCGCGCGAGGCGATGCGGCCGGTAATGTCGACCGGCGGGTCGAACCGCAAGATTTCCTCGACCGCAGCCCCGATCAAGGATGGGTCGGCCTTGAGCTTATCCAGTTCACCTGAATTGAGCATGAACAGGCGCACGCCATTGCCGATCAGGTCGGTCGTGGTCAGGTTGCCGCCAACCAGCAGGGCCGACAGGTTGATGATCAGATCGACATCATCAATCTGCGCCCCCTCCGCCTGAAGGGTGACCATGTCGGTAAAGAGATCATCCTGCGGAACGGCGCGTCGCTCCTTCATCAGGGCGTTCATATAGAGGCTCAAGGCCTGCGAGCAGCGTGTCATCTCAGCGGTTTGGGCCTCGTTGCGGACCGGATTGAGGGTCTGGATGATGCCCTCTGACCAGGTGCGGAACTCGCTCAGCATCGCGTGCTCGACGCCCAAGATGGCGGCGATCACATCAATCGGGATCGGCAGGGCGAAATCCGCCATCAGATCAAAGGCCTTGCGATCCCCGATCCGGTCCAACGTTTCATCGACGATCCGCTCGACCTGAGGCCTAAACTTGGCGACCCGCTTATAGAGGGCTTGGGCCAGAGGGCCGCGCACGCGGGCATGGTCAGGATTGTCCATAGTCAGGATCGAGTGCCGCGGCGGACCCTTGATCGGATCAATCGGCTCATCCAGACCTCGGCGGGTCAGGACCGCGGCCTCTTCGGCATGCTCGGCCCCGCGCCAGAGGGTCAGGTCGGTGACAATGGCCCGCACATCCTCATGCTTACTGATGAAAAATACGCCCGCCATGTCATCGCGCATCACTGGATGCTCCGTGCGTAGTTTGTTGAGGATGGCATAGGGATCGGCTCTAAAGACCGGATTGAGCGGCGTCAGGGTCAAGACGAGCGGCGGTGCATCATCAGCCATAGCAGTATCTCCCAAGCGCGTCACAATGCGAGCCGTCCTCTAGAGACTATATGGGAAACCAAGCCCCAAACAAAAGGGCTAACGAGCGCACAGAAACTGCGCGCACTCACGCCATCTGCGAGGCTCCCTTGGCCTCCTAACGTTGCTTTCTCACTGATTTTTAAAATTCAAATTTCTGTCGCCAAGGCGTCATCAACAGCCCGCAAGAAGCCGGTTCTTTGGAACTCTGTCCGTCGTTGAGTCCTTCAACACGGACCTTTCGGTATCGGGGGATACAATGACAATTCGAGCCACTCGCCGACTTCACTATGCCGGCGCCATTTCCATCTTGGCCTTCTCTGCGGCCCTATCCTTGTCGTCGACAACGGCCATGGCCGCTGACGCACCCGCAGCCGCCGCTGAAGACAGCGAAATTGTTGTCACCGCGTCCTATGCCAAGAGCTTGCAGGCCGCAGCCGCTCTGAAGCGCGCCTCCGATCACGGCCTTGACGCCATCAACGCCGAAGACATCGGCAAGTTTCCTGCGCGCAATGCGGCGGACGCCCTGCAGTTGGTGACCGGCGTCACGGTCGAGCGTCAGCGCGGCGCAGGTCTCTACGTCAGCGTCCGAGGCCTTGGCCCCCAGTTCCAAAATGTTCAGCTCAATGGCCGCTCGATTGCCGTCAATGACCTGATCGAAAATGGCGGCGCACGCGGTCGTCAGTTCCGCTTTGAAGTCCTTCCTGCTGAGCTCATTTCGCAGATCGAAGTCGTAAAGACGCCCACCGCCGACATGGATGACGGCGCTCTGGGCGGTAACATCAACATCAAGACCTTCAAACCGCTAGACCTTGGCACGAAGGGCGCTTTTGCGGTCCGCACGACCTACAATGATGTTCGCGAAAAGGAAGATCCATCAGCGTCAGGGCTTTATAGCTGGCGCAATGGCGATAGCACCTTGGGTCTGTTGGCGTCCGCCCTCTATGATGACAGCCATAACCGGACGGACCGGCTCTATCAGTCGGGTTGGAACCTGAACAAATTTACCAGCGTCCTTGGCGCTGGCCTCTATACGCCCACCCGGACCCGTCCAACGATCGAGACCGAACACCGGAAGATGAAATCCGCGAGCTTTTCAGCTCAATGGCATCCCAATAGCGATTTCCAGACCGATTTTGACCTGCTGATCACGCGTCTCGAGGTCAATTACGATGAGTTCGGTCTCGACATCTATCCTGACGACACGACCTTCAAGACACCCGTCTTTGTCACCGGGACCCAAAAGATTGTCGGCAATACGGTTCAGGCCGGTACGATCAACAATGTGCGTTGGATGTCCTCGCGCGAAACCAGCCTCAATCGCCATGACCTGATGGCGACAGGCATAAAGCAGACCTGGACGCCGGGACGTTGGGATTTCTCGGCGGAATATGCCTATTCAAAGGCGCGCAGCTATCATCCAGACGGCAAGGCCACGACGCGTAACCGGATTGCCTTCTTCGCGCCTTTGAGCTTTGATTTCTCACGCGGTTACACGCAGATTCCGCAGCTGACGACGACGGTTGACTATACCAATCCCGCAAATTTCGTCGGACAAGCCTTTGACTATACAAAGAAAGATAGCAAAGACACGGATGAAATGTTCCGCCTTGATGGCGCCCGCACCTTCGACAGCGTCCTGAGCAAGGTGGCATTTGGTGCTGAGATGCACCACCGCAACCGCAACTATCAGCGCCGAGACTGGGTGTTGAACACGGTGCTCAATGTGCCGCTTTCGAGCCTAGGTTCGACCTTCTACAGCACCCTGCCCTATACAGGCTTCCTGTCCGACTATAGCGGATCGACGCCGCGGACCTGGGTAAACCCCTCTTCCACAGCCTTCTATAACCTTATCTACACAGCCGCGGTTGCTGCCACTGCAGCCACGACTGCCGACCTGCGCAATAGTTTTGTGGTCGATGAAAAGATTTCAGGGGCCTATCTGCGCGGTGACTTCGCCTTCAAGGCTGGCGAGATCCCCGTCAGCGGTAACCTGGGCATCCGTTATGCCCAGACCAAGCAAAATTCGAGCGGAACCTTGGTCAGCGGCTCAACGCCGGTGGCCGTTTCCTATCCACGGACCTATAATGATGTTCTGCCAAGCCTGAATGTGAAGGCGGAACTGAGCGACGGTTTGATCGCGCGATTTGCCGCATCGCGCGTCGTCAATCGCCCGAACGTCACCGACATTGCGCCTCGGATCACGGTCGCGCGTGACACGCCAACCGCGGGCGGTGGCAATCCCGGCCTCGAAGCCTTCCTTGCCAATCAGGTCGACGCCTCTTTGGAATGGTACCCCAACCCAAGCACTGCGGTGACGGGGGCGGTATTCTATAAGAAGCTCGACAAGTACATCACCGCTCAAAACACCATCATCCAGGTTCCAGGCCGAGGCGATGTGTTGCTCTCAACCAATGCCAATGGCGGTAATGCCAAGGTTAGCGGTGTCGAGTTCGCCTTCAACCAAGCCTTTACGATGTTGCCTGCGCCCTTTGATGGTTTCGGCGCTCAGGCGTCGGTCACCATCGTCGAAAGCCAAGCCAACTACACCGCCGGAAATCGCCAAATCAAGGACGCCTTGGTTGGCCTATCCAAGACCAGCTACAACGTCGTTGGCTATTACGAAAAAGGCCCCTTCGCCGCCCGTCTCGGCTGGTTCTGGCGCGGTAAGTATCTGAACTCCATCGGCAGCACGACCACGGTTCAGAACTATGTCGATGACTATGGCTCGCTTGATGGTTCGGCCTCCTATCAGATCACACCGAACTACACCGTCTCGGTTGAAGGCTCGAACCTGTCCAATCAGGATCGGTATATCTTCGGTCAGAGCAAAGACCAGCCTGAAGAAATCTATCACTGGGGCCGCACGGTTTCTGTGACCCTTCGCGGTAAGTTCTAAGGGTACTGAACTTTAGGGGGCGTGAGGGGTCCATCCGCAAGGATGCTGGCCTGTCACGCCCTCGTTTCCCATACCAAACAAAACCAGTCTATGATTTGGCGACCCGAACACTGAGGCTCGCCCAATGACCGCCGCCAAACCCCTTCCCACACCCGAAGAACGTCAAGCCATCCGTGAGGGGGTACGCGCGGTTGTAAGCCGGTTTGGCGATGACTATTGGCTGGCGCGCGATGAGGACGGGGTCTTTCCGCGTGAGTTTCACCGCGCTATGGCCGATGCCGGCTGGCTCGGCATCACCATGCCTGAAGCCTATGGCGGCGCAGGGCTGGGGGTGAGCGAAGCGGCGATCATGATGCATGAGGTGGCCAGCCATGGCGGCGCCATGACCTCATCCTCCTCGGTCCATATCAACCTCTTTGGTCCCCACCCTATCGTGGTCAAGGGCACCCATGAGCAAAAGAGCCGCTGGGTGCCGCGCTTGATTTCCGGCGAAGATCAGTGCTGTTTTGGCTTTACCGAGCCTGATGCCGGATTGAACACCACCCGGATCACCACCTTTGCCGAAAAGGTGCCGGGCGGTTATGTCGTCCATGGTCAGAAGGTCTGGACCTCGACGGCGCAGGTGGCCAACAAGATCATGCTGCTGACCCGCACCACCAAATTCGAAGACTGCGCTCGGCCCACCGATGGCATCACCATCTTCTATACCGACCTCGACCGCAGCAAGATCGACGTGCACCGCATCCCCAAGATGGGCCGCAAGGCGGTAGACTCCAACGCCATCTTTATTGATGGCCTATTCATCCCCGACGAAGACCGGATCGGCGAGGAGGGCAAGGGCTTTGGCTATATACTGCATAGCCTTAACCCGGAACGGATCTTGATCGGGGCCGAGGCCATCGGGATTGGTCAAGACGCCCTGCGCCGTGCCACTCAATATGCCAAGGACCGCATCGTGTTTGACCGGCCCATCGGTCAGAACCAAGCCATTCAGCATCCCTTGGCCGAGCGTTGGATGTATCTGGAATCAGCTTGGCTGATGGCCTTGAAGGCAGCAGAGCTTTACGATCAGGGCCTACCCTGCGGCGCTGAGGCCAATAGCGCCAAGTTCCTCGCCGCCCGGGCAGGTCACGATGCCTGCTGGCAGTCGATCGCCACCCATGGCGGCTTTGGCTATGCCAAGGAATATCACGTCGAGCGGCTCTATCGCGAGGTGGCCATCACCCGCCTAGCCCCCATCACCGAACAGCTCATCCTCAGCTTCATTGCTGAGAAGGTTCTGGACCTGCCCAAGAGCTATTGAGCCGATAGCCCCCTGTGCCGACCGTGAGGGCGGACCGGCAGAGGGGAACTAAGGAGATTTAGGTCTTCGCTATTTCGCAACTGCAGGCGCTGGCGCTGG
>JBBARR010000017.1:52206-61667 GCA_040399645.1 Caulobacteraceae bacterium
GGCGCTGGCGCTGGGGTATCGGATAGCATCGTCCAAGCGAGCTTTAACTTACCATCGGCCTGCTTCTTATAGCCGAGCAGGAAGTTACCCGTCTCCGTCGTGGCGTCTTGGGTACCGGGCTTGGTGAAGGTGTAGCTGTAGGTTGAGCGATAGACCGCAAGGTCTCCGGAAGCGGCGACGTCAACGACCTCGTTGCTAACGGCAAGCTTCATGTTGGGATCGGAAACAATTTGCTTGGTCATGGCCAGATCCGCATCAACGCCGACATAGTTCGCTGCGCCGTGCTGCATGTTCACAATATCAGCCGTATCCCGCGCGACGGCCTTAACGGCATCGCGCGCATTCAGATCCGCGACCAACTGATTAGCATCAGTCTTTACGGCTAACTCAACTGCCGCAACATCCACGGTCGGCGTCGCTGGCTTTGGCGTACAGGCTGAAAGAACGGCGCAGGACGCGCCGACGAGCAACAAGGAAACGAGAGATAAACGCATGTCACAACACCCTTCTGAAAATTAAAACTAAAAAAGGGTCCTACCATTTCGGCATTAGGTCAATATATAATCCATTCGTGGTCAACGTGACCTCCAGTATTATTTAGTTTTTTATCAAATACTCGATCAAGAACTATCTTTTTTGGCGTATTTGATCACAGAATATTTTTATAGTCTTTACTGAATTTTGCAGGTTTGAAACACCGGCCTTTTGACCCCAGAGACCTATCCAAACTGACACAAATCCAGTCTATGGTTTGGGAAGTCCAACCCAAAGGCCACGCCCATGATCTCGCTCGTTCTCGCTGCCGCCCTGTCGATCCTGCCGACCTGTGATCTGGAAAAGCCAACGGGACAGCCTGGTTGCACGCGCGCGGCCGTGGACGCCTTGCCCATGAACGCCATTCAAGTGATCGGTACGCACAATAGCTACAAGGCCGCGATTGCGCCTGAAGAGATGGCGACCTTCAAGCTGATCAATCCCAAAGCCGCCGCCAGCCTCGACTATGCCAAGCCGCCGCTGAGCGTCCAGCTCGATGCCGGGGCGCGGCAGATTGAACTGGACTATGTCTATGACCCCAAAGGCGGGCGTTATCTGTCGCCGATGGGCCTAAAGCTGGCCAAGGACAAACAGCCCTATGACACCAGCCTCATGGCCGCGCCGGGTCTGAAGGTCATGCATGTACCCGACCTCGACTATCGCAGCGTCTGCCAGACCTTTGTTCAGTGCATAATCCAAATGCGCGATTGGTCGAAGGCTCACCCCGATCACATGCCCATCTTGGTGATCATGAACCTGAAGGACGACCAGATCCCGCTGCCCGGCGCAACGGTGTTGCTGCCCTTCGATCTGGCCGCGATGGACTCCATTGATGCCGAAATCTTGTCGGTCTTTGCCATTGATCAACTGATCACGCCGGACAAGGTTCAGGGCCGCTACCCGACCCTTCGTGAGGCTGCTGCGGCTGGGGCTTGGCCAAGGCTGAAAGCCGCCCGAGGAAAGTTCCTGTTCGCCATGGATGAGGGCCCAGCCAAGACCGATCTCTATCGCGGCGCGCGCAAGTCCCTTGAAGGGCGCATCATGTTCGTCAATGTCGATGAGGCCTCACCGGCTGCGGCCTATATCACCCTCAATGAGCCCAAGACCCAGGCTGCGCGCATCGCTGCTGCCGTCAAGGCTGGCCTGATTGTCCGCACCCGCGCGGATGCCGATACGGTCGAGGCGCGGACCAGCGATCACAGCACCCAGACCGCCGCCTTCGCCTCCGGCGCACACTATGTCTCCACCGACTACATGACCCCAGACACTCGCCTCAGCCCCTACGAGGCCCACCTGCCCGGCGGCGGTGTGGCGCGGCTTAATCCGGCCCGGCCGCTGAAGGACGTCCCTAATCAATAGCCAAACGGGCAACCAGGTCCGACAAGAGCTCAGCATTGTTCAGCCGGGTCGCGGCGACCGCGCTGGACTGCTCGGCCATGGCGGCATTCTGTTGGGTGCTGCGGTCCAAGTCATTGACGGCGATATTGATCTGGTTCAGGCCCAGAACCTGCTCCTTGGTCGCGTTGGCGATGGAACTGATCAATTCGTCCATCTTTAGGATCGTCGTCTCGATCACGCTTAACGTGCGCCCTGTTTCACCGACCAAGGCAACGCCCTTATCGACCTGGGTCGCGCGGTCGGCGATCAGCTGTTTGATCTCTTTAGCGGCACTGGCGGCAGCGCTGGGCCAAGGCTCGAACCTCTTGAGCGACCACCTCAAAGCCTAGACCCGCCTCACCGGCACGCGCGGCTTCAACACCGGCATTGAGCGCAAGAAGGTTGGTCTGGAAAGCGATCTCGTCGATGGCGATGGTGATCTGGGCGATCTTGCCAGAGCTGGCACTGATCTCGCTCATGGCAACCACTGCCTGCTGAACGACCGCGCTGGAGGCTTTGGTTACCCCCCGCACAGTTTCCGCAGTCTTGGCCGTGTCTTCGGCGCTGCGGGGACCTTGCGAAACGGTGGCCGTGATCTGGTCAAGCGCCGCTGCGGTTTCCTCAAGGTTTGCCGCCTGATTTTCCGTGCGTTGCGCCAAATCTTAAGAGGCGTTGCTGATCTGGCGCGCATCTTCATTGACGCCGTTCGAGGCCTCGGCCACCTCACGCAGAACGCTGGATAGCTGCTTCATGGCACCGTTGAAGTCGTTACGCAGTTGCGCATATTCCTCAGGCACGGCGTCGGACAGGCGCACCGTCAAATCGCCTTGGGCCAGCTTGGCCATGCCTTCGCCGACCAGTTGGGCAACAAGGGCCCGTTCGGCCGCATGGCCTTGCTGCTGGCTAAGCGAAGGTTCTCTTCTTCTGCGGATCTGTTGGCCCTGGCCGCCTCTTCTAACCGGCGCGCCTCGATTGAGACTTGACGTAGGACCTCAAAGGCTTGGGTCATGGCCCCGATCTCGTCCTTGCGGGCGACGGTCGGCAGCGGCGTGTTGGTATCGCCTTTTGACAGGCCTGTGATGGCCTTGGTGATCTGTTGGACGGGAACGACGACACGCTTGCCAAAGCCAAGCAATTCACGCGTCAAGACCGCCAGAAGGGTAACGTTTGCGGCTTCCTTCTCAAGGGTCGCACTAAACCGGTTCGATTACTCGACTACCTGATCAATGATGGCCCGGTGACGACCATAAGCCTTGGATGCGGCGGCATAGGCTACGCGGGCAGCAGCCTCATCGCCGCGCGCCAAGGCTGGCACCACCCCACCCTCAACTGCCTTCCAAAAGGCTTGAATCTCGGCGTCTGACTCGACGGTGAGCTTGTGCTTTAAGCCGTCAGGGAGTTTGGCAGCCTGCCAATAGGCCCGGCGATCATCATAATCCTTATGGAGCTGAACCAGTCGGTCTGCATGGATCTTGAGGTCTGCTGGGTTGTTCACCACCAAGGTCGTCTCAAGATAGGCCTCGAGCACATATTCCGGCGGCGGCAAGATGTCAGCGACCAGATCCTTGCCCAAAATGATCTGGCTATAGATCGGTCCGTTGATGCGCAGACAAAGCGTTGAGGCTACCGATGCACCAATGGCCAGTAAGAGCCCGGCCGCAACGATCACACCAAGCTGATGCAATTAATTGGAAATAGAATTCGCGCTCAACGGCTTGCACTTTCTTAATTCAAAAGCCGCCTCGCTATTGATCGTGTAACCAACGCTGGGGGCCAAGGCCTAGCCCCTGCATGGCTGAAATCCTTTTACATTTCTATAATTTCAGAACTTAAGACTATTATTATGGAAGGCTGAGGATGGGCTTCTAGCTTAGAAATGACCCGACACCTGCACGCCAATAACCCGCGAGGCTTCGGCGGCCCCATCGGACTGGCGGACTTCTGACCTGGAAATCCGACCAGTGGCGCGGCTACCGGCATAGAAACTGCGGGTTCTTGTTTCGGTCGAGGTGAAGATATTGTTGGCCGACACCCGGATGGTCACAGGCTTAAAGGCCGTCGTCTCGAGGAACAGGTCCAAGCGGGGCTCTTTGCGCACATAGTCATAGGCCTCGACCAGTCGGTATTCTTGACGGCCCGCCCACTGGGTCATGATCATGCCCCAAGAGGATTTCAGGGCCGGGAGATTTTGGCGGAAGTTGACGACATAGGCCCAATCCTTATTGCCCCCATTGAGCACCATGGACCCGTTCGGGGTGCCCTGCCGCTCGAGCGGAATGGAAAAGGATCGCTCCTTACCGGTCAGGGGATCGGTCACCCGCGTCTGCTGCACAAGACCGCTCAACCGCAGTTCAGCATTGGGAATACCCACGCCCGACAGGGGCATGGACGCGCGCACCTCAAGCCCCAGCTTGCGGCCAGCGCCAATGTTGCCGTAGGCATCCTGACCGTTCAAAACCACGAGGTCACGAACATCCTCGATCCGATCATAGAAGGCCGCTGCGGTTAGAGCCGTGCGTGCGGTCAGGCGAGACTCCCACTCGACGCGCATCTTCCAAGCCTGTTCCGGCCTCAGGCTGGGATTGCCCAGGATCGTCGAGCTGTTCACGAAGTCTACCGCACTGCTGAATTCCGCAAAATCGAGTTGCGATACGTCGCGGATCAAGCTGGCATGGAGGATGGTCTCAGGGTTGAGCGTGTAGGTCGCAATCACGCGCGGCTTTACATATTTGAAGTCTCGTTCCTGCTGCTGGTCGCCCGACTGGGTAATGCGGGAGGCTTCGACATTGAGGCCGGTCTCGACCGTCAAATGGGGACTGATCGTCCAGATGTCGGAGGCGAAGACCTCGCCGCGCGTCTCTTCAATCCGCGCATCCGCGACCGGCAAGAGCACCGGCGTCGGTGCCTTTCCCGGAAACTGGTTGGTGATGGTCAGGTTCGTGTCGCGGAAATTGAAGGCGCCCTCTGCCCCAAACTCTAGCGTATGGGCGCTGGAAGCGGTCCATTTCAGTCGCCCCCGAACGATCCGCTCACCCGATTGGATCAGACGGTCCTGAATACGGGTCAGGCGCGTCGACGGCGCATTATAGATTTCGAAGCTGTCCCACTGATCCAAGGCCCCGTTCGAGGCCAGCACGATCAGCTTGGTCGAGAGGTTGGAACTGATCTGGTGATCCCAGTCGCCGCCGACCTCTAGGCCATAGTTTTCGGGAAACTCGGTCCGGCCCAAGATAGACGCGGATAGATATCCATTCGGCGAGGTCTCAACCTGAAAGGAATTTGTAACGTTCCAGCCGGGCGTGTACTGGGCATTGAAATTGAAGACATTCTGCGCGTTGGGCTTCCAGCGCAGGCGCGCTGAGCCCTGAAGACCAACATAGGTCGGGCGCGCCACAAACAGCCGCGAGCCTGTAACCGTGCCCGCACTTGAGCGCAGAACATCACGGTTCACGGCGCGTCCCAAAATGGTTGGCGACTGAATATCAAGCGACAGATCCGCCGTCGGGCCTAAGGGAATGGAGCTCGAAAACTGAGTGATCCAGGCAATACGGTTGGAAAACTGGATGTGACGCAGCCCGAGCGTATAGCTGGTCGAGGCGGACTTCTTTGTCGTACGGGTGATCACATTGACAAATTGCGACTGGCCTCGAATGTCGGACTGGGCATTGGTTCCGGCCACCACATCGATCCGCGCCACATCCGAAGCGGGGATGCGCTTTAGAAGGTCCGAGGGGGTGGCTTTAGAACTTGGACGCTCGCCATTGATCAACAGATTGCCCGCAGAGCCGCCAAAGCCGCGCCGGTCGTCTCCCTCGCGAAGCTCAAAGCCGGGGATACGCGAGACCATGTCGGCCGCCGTGACCGGATTATAGGGTGCGAAATAGGCCGCAGAGAAACTGCGCGTGTCGCTTTCGGACGTGGCAGCTACAGCGGCGGCGGCTGGCTCGATCTGGGCGGTCTGGGCCGAGGCGTCAGCGACCCATACGGCACCGACAATGAGGGCCGCGCCGGCCAACCAACTCGTTTGCTTGATCATAGTCCCAGCGCCCCCTGACGCATATCTGTGGCCCCGGGGCGGGTCGGCTATCCGCTCCAACCCAAATCAGGGCGGCGTGCGGATAAGGGACAATCCAGTCGGAACAGTTAATCGCAGGAGCAAGACCATAAAATCAGATCGGATGTCCAGACCCGAGCACACAACAATGGGCAACCCGGATGGTTTTTAGCGCTGCAGGTCAAAAAGAGGCATAAGCTCTACAGACGCTGACCAACGCTAATTAGGCCTGGTGCCTAGGTTTCTTCCACATCAACCGCCTCAGTCTCAGACGGCCCCATCAGCACCGCCCGCCCAGACCGGTTCATCCCCGCCCATAGGCCGATCGGCAGGGCGAGCGGAAGGACCGTCATGGCGATATACATGCCAAGCCCTGATAGGAAAAAGACCGCCTCGCTCAGCGCGGGCTGGGTGACGGTAAAGGGCGGCGGGGCAACCGTGTCCATGATCAGTGAGGCGCGGTGATTGACGATCACGGCGACGCTATTGAAGATCAGACTAGAGGCGGAAAACCAAAAGACCACGGCCAGCACCGCGCAGCCAATCAGGGCGGTGCGCAAGGGTTGGTAGCGCGGCGGCGCAGCAATCAACGCCAAGAACAGGGGAAAGCCGAGCAACAGGCGGCGCAACTCTGCGACCCCCAGCGGTATCACCACCGCGCCGACCTGATTGCCCGAGGCGCGGTCAAGGCCGCTCTCGACCAGCCAATCGTGGGTGGGCGTTGATGTGATGGACTGGGCCAGATGGAGTTGGCTCGCCAGCCAACTGGCACCGGGGCGTAAAAGCTCGATCATTACCCCTGCCCCCATCCACCAGACCACGAGCAAGGGCACGAGCGCCGCCATCGCCGTCGATAGAAACTGGCCGCGAGGCGCGGCGAGATGGGACTTCAGGCTCACGACGCGGCCTCCTGCGTGGTCCCTATCGGCCAACGCTTGGCCTGCCAATGGTGCCACGCCAGGAACAGGACCACGGCATCGAGCATGATGAAGGCGTCCCAGAAGAACAGGTGGAAAAAATCGAACAGATTTTGTGCGAACCTGGCCAAAAACAGCAGGCTGATGATCCGCACTAGGTTCAAGATCTGGATTGCTGCCACACCGACCACGATCCCAAGAGCCCGGGCCGTTATCGGGGCCGGGAAGGGCGCAAGTGCCGCCGCAAACAGGATACAGACCTCAACCCCGTTACAGCCGCTAGATACCATCACCGCACCGGACGCATGGGCAAAGGAAAGCACCACCCCGCTGGCCACCACCTTGGCCCCAAAGAGGTTCATCACCCCGGTACAGACAACCACCAGCGACCGCGTGAAGGGCTGGGTAAAGCCTGCATCCACCGACGGCACAATCAACAGCGCCATCGCCCCGACCGTCACTACCGCAAAGCTGGCAATATGGACGAGGCCGCGAAAGCGCTGCAGCACGGCGAGCTCCTGAGGTTATTCGATATCTGTTAGTATCTTAATCCGGAAGGCCTGCCTATGGGCGGCGCTTGGGGCGCGAGGTTGGGATTGGGCGTGCGCGTCGAACCTAGATAAGCGCGAAACTGGAAAAACAGCATCCCCACTGACACCAATAGCGACCATGATGAACGCAGCCGTGATGGGCCCAGAGTTCGGCTAAATTGAGCAATCCAAATGGCTGACAGAAGCCAATAGTTACCGAAAATTCTAGAGGGCTCGGCCTATTCGCGGTAGTTTGAAAGCAAGAGGACGGAAGCAGCGTAGGAGTGCCGCGCCCCGTTCAAGATCGAAGCTGCGCGATGGCGATGAACCCACGAGATCCGGCTAGAACAGAACCAGAGATTAATCCGATCTCTAGAGGAGCCCTCCTATGACCCAAAAGATCGTCAGTTTCTGTTTCGATGACGGCTTTTTGCAGTCGGCCATAAGCATTCGGCAGCTGTTCGAAGCCCGCAATCTTTGCGCTACCTTCTGCGTGCTGGCGGCGCCGGAACTATCGAGCGATCGGTTCATCTCAGTCACCCCAATCGCCGACTGGGCCTTTTGGAAAGAGGCCCTAGCCGCCGGTCACGATGTCGAGCCGCACGGCTATGCTCATGAGCATCTGGGTCAAATTCCGCTCTCGGAAGCGACGGCCAGTATTGAGAAGACCTGGGATGCCTTTGCCAGCGAGTTTCCCGGTTTTGAGCCGCGTCAGGCGCTCTATCATGTGAGCTATCTGGTCGCATCGGACCTGGTCGTTGACTTCTTGAAACCCCGCGCCTTAGGGGTGCGGCGCGCCATCGGCAATCGAGGGGTCAATCAGCTTGAGGGCTGGCGCCTCGGCGACGATGTCGATTGCATCTCCTTTGGCGATCCGGCCTCCGAGAAACTGTCAGAACGGCTAAAGGCCTTTGTCGCCAATGAAGAGGGATGGTTGGTGATTGTCCTGCACGGGGTCGACGGCGAAGGCTACGGCCCCCTGCCCGCCCAAGATTTGGGGGTCTATCTGGACCGCCTTATCGCTCAGGGCGTGCAGATCCTTACCGCCAGCACCGTTCTGAAACAGGCGCTTAAGGCTAAGGGCGAGGTCTAGGCCTGAACGGGTCTACTGGCCGGATTTAATGGCCCGATCTAATGGCCCGCCTTGCGATAGATCTCGTCGATCAAACCCATATGGGCCAAGGAATCGGCGCCGCCGACGATGGGCTGACATTGCCCCCTCATGACCTGAACCACATGTTCCAGCTGCGCCTCAAAGGTTGCTACAGGATCAATGGGCAGCTCTTGGACCTTGTCGCCAAGGGTTAGAGCCGAGCGGCAGCCAATCTGGGGTGCGATGAAGTTGGTGATGTCCAAGCGCCCAAGGCTGCCGATGGCCGTCAGTTGGGCCAACATGCGGTTTGGGACCATCGAGCTGGAGATCTTGGCCGTCACGCCCCCGCCAAAGGCCAAGGTCGCTTCGAGCGCGGCATCGACGCCGTGCTGCATCTGAGCGCTGGCAAATTGCACGGTCGGCTCTGACTGGGCCAGCATCCTCACCGCATGAAGACAGTAGGTGCCCAGATCCATCAGCGACCCGCCGCCCAAGGCCTTTTGCCAGCGCAGCTCGGTCTCACTATAGGCAATCGGTACATCAAATACCGCTTCGAGCGACTGGAGCGTCCCCAACACACCGCTTTGAACCAGATCTATGGCCTTGAGCATCACCGGATGGTGGCGATAGTGCAGGGCTTCAAACAGAGGCCGACCATTGCGCATCGAGGCATCGACCATGGCCTGGGCCTCGTTCAAATTCATGGCAAAGGGCTTTTCGCAAAGGACCGCCTTGCCAGCGTCCAAGGCCTTGATCGTCCATTCGGCATGAGATCCAGCGGGCAAGGCGACATAGACCAGATCGACATCATCGCGCTGGATCAGGGCCTGATAGCTATCGGCCACATTTGCGATCCCCTGCTCGGCAGCAAAGGCCCTCGCACGGTCAGGATCGCGGGCGGCAATGGCCGTGACCGCAACATCGCCGCGGGCTTGAGCGGGCATGACCAAGGCCCG
>JBBARR010000018.1:0-51509 GCA_040399645.1 Caulobacteraceae bacterium
TCGTTGAGGTCTTGGATCGGCGAAAGCCGATCCAAGCGGCGACATGGACTTCTAAGGAGGTCCGTTGGTTCTACGACGTTACAAATGAGAAGGGTGGGATCGAAAGGTCCCGCCCTTTTTACTTTTGGGCGCGCGAGTGCAGACACCTCAGGTGACCATCTTGAATTTCAGCATTTTTGTCGATAGACTAACCTAGCTTAGTTCAAAATGGAGCCCGTGATGAAGACCGTCAATATGCACGAGGCCAAGACCCACCTGTCGCGCCTAGTGGACCAGGCCGTCGAGGGACGTTCGTTCATAATTGCCAAGGCCGGTAAGCCAATGGTTCGGGTTACGGGACTAGACGCGCCGGTTAGCGGTCAAGTGCGCCGCCTCGGCTTTCTAGCGGGTCAGTTCAAGGTTCCCGACGATTTTGACCAGATGGGCGAGGCCCAAATCGCCGCCATGTTCAACGGCAAACCGTGAAACTTCTCCTCGACACTCACATCCTGCTGTGGGCCGCCTGCGAGCCTGCGCGGCTGTCCGCAGCAGCGTTGGCCCTGATCGAGGACCCAGACAACAGCCTAATGTACAGCGCCGCAAGCCTTTGGGAAATCACCATCAAACGCGGCTTGGGCCGCGCAGATTTCAATGTTGACCCGCGATTGCTGCGTCGAGGCTTGGTAGACAACGGTTACGAAGAGCTGGCCATAGGTTCGGACCATACCTTGGCTTTGGATGGACTCCCCCACCACCACAAGGATCCTTTTGACCGCATTTTGGTCGCTCAAGCCAATTTTGAAGGGTTGCTGCTCATCACTTCAGACCCAGTTGTTGCCCGCTATCCCGGACCCCTGCGACTGGTCTGAACACCCTGCCCCGCATTGACTCTCCCCACCTGATCATCACTAACCTATCTTCAACAAACAAGAACAGTTGGGAGGATGGCGATGTCGTCGTGGAATTTTGCGGAGGTTTGGGAAGCCATTGCTGGCAAGACCCCGAACCGTCCGGCCTTGGTTCAGGGCGAGTGCGTCGTGACTTGGGCCGGGTTCAACCAGCATGCCAACGCCCTGGGCCGGGCCTTTTTGGCCGCAGGAATGGGTCATCAGGCCAAGGTCGCGGCCTTTCTCTATAATGGCCCAGAATATCTCGAAACCTATTTTGCCGCCTTCAAGACGGGCATGGCTCCGGTCAATACCAACTACCGCTATGGGGCCGAGGAGCTCTATTATCTGTTCGACAATGCCGATGCCGAGGCCGTGGTGTTCCACGCCTCCTTCGCTACCGTGCTCGAAGAGATCCGCCACCGGCTAACCAAGGTCAAACTCTGGGTCTGTGCGCCCGAAGCCGGCTTTGAGACGCCCGACTGGGCCAAGGATTACCAAGCCATCACGCAAGCGACCGGCCCCCGCGCCATAGCGCCATGGGGTCGCAGCGGTGATGATCTATTGCTGCTCTATACCGGCGGGACCACCGGCATGCCCAAAGGGGTCATGTGGCGCCAAGATGATCTGTTCAATGTCTTAGGCGCAGGGGGCAATGCCAATCTTGAGGTCCCCCCACTCGAGCGGGTTGAAGATGCCGCCGACCGCCTGACCGATCCAGACGCCCCCTCGCCCTTTCGCCAACTGGTCGCCTGCCCCTTGATGCACGGTACCGGTCAATTCTCGGCCTTTATTACCCTCAATATGGGCGGCAGCGTCGCCTCCCTGCCCTCGCGCAAGTTTGACCCGGCTGAGCTTTGGAGCGAGGTCGAGCGGCTGAAGGCCTCAACCGTGGTTATTGTCGGGCCAGCCTTTGCCTCGCCGATGCTCGATTGCCTCAATGTAAATCTAGGCCGCTGGGACCTAACCAGCGTCAACCTGATCTCGTCCTCAGGCGCGGTCTGGAGCCAGGAAAACAAGCAAGGCCTCCTGTCCCATATCCCTGGGGCCATGCTCTATGACAGCCTTGGCTCTTCCGAAGCCGTCGGCCTTGGCGGCTCGACTTCGGCGGCGGGGGCAGAGGTCCAGACCGCCCGTTTCGTGCTGGGCCCCACAGTTGGGGTCTTTACCGAAGAGGGCCAGCGGGTTGCGCCCGGCTCTGGCGAACGCGGTCTTGTCGCCGTAACGGGCTTTATCCCGGTCGCCTATTACAAGGACCCCGAAAAATCGGCCAAGACCTTTCGGATGTTCGAGGGCGAGCGCTGGTCGGTCCCCGGAGACTTTGCCGAGGTCGAGGCAAACGGTGAATTGAAACTTTTAGGCCGCGGCTCACAGGTGATCAATACCGGCGGTGAGAAGGTCTTCCCCGAAGAGGTCGAGGAGGCGCTGAAGAAACATCCCGCCGTCTCTGACGCCGTCGTGGTCGGTGTGCCCGACGCACGCTTTGGCGAACGTATCTGCGCCGTGGTCGATATAAAGCCCCGCCATGAGGCGCCAAGCCTTGCCGTCCTCGCTGGCCATGTCCGCAGCCATCTGGCCGACTATAAGGCGCCGCGAGCGCTGGTCTTGGCACCAATCATCCGCGCAGCCAATGGGAAGGTGGATGTGAAAGGCGTACGCGAACAGGCCTTAAAGGCGCTTGGCCTACGACCCGACTAACCGTCTTTTCAAGAGCGATGCCTACTGTCTGAACGATTATTAATGGTGAAGTTTGGCGACGATTATGCAAATTGGCGACAAACATCCCTACAAGGACCTATTGAATCATGAAATCTCTCCTGCTCGGTGCCGCAGCTGCTAGCGCCCTTTTGTCTGCAAGCTTCCATGTAAACGCCCAGACCGCACCGGCCGCGCAAACGACCTCGGCCAGCAGCCTCGCCGCCCCCAAGATGGGGACCTGGGGCTTTGACCTGTCTGGTCGTGACATGACCACCACGCCGGGTGATAATTTCTTCAAGTTCGCTAACGGTACGTGGGACCAGCGCACTGCCATTCCCGCGGACCGGTCGCGCTTTGGCGTCTTTGACGGCTTGGGCGAGCTATCTAATGCCCGCAGCCGCAAGGTCATTGAAACGGCCGCAGCGACGGCCAAGGCCACCGGCGAAACCCAAAAGGTCGGCGACCTCTACAAGGCCTTCATGGACGAAGGACGGATTGAAAGCCTCGATGCTAAGCCGCTTGCGCCTTACCTTGGGGCCATCAAGGCGGCCAAGACCCGGACCCAGATGGGCACCTTGATGGGCAAGTCGTCCAAGGGTTTTGGCTCAGCCTTCTTCGGGGCCTATATCGGTCAGGAAGCCAAAGACCCTAACCGCTACGCTGTCTATCTGGCGCAAGGCGGCCTTGGCCTCCCGGACCGCGACTATTATCTGACCGTGCAATTTGCTGAAAAGAAGGCCAAATATCAGGCCTATGTCGCCACGCAGCTCAAGGCCATTGGCTGGGAAAATCCAGAGGCCAATGGCGCCGCCATCGTGGCCATGGAAACCGCAATTGCCAAGGCAAGCTGGAGTAAGATCGAACAGCGCGATCCGGTTGCCTCCTATAGCCCCATGTCCATTGCCGACCTGACCAAGCTCGCCCCCGGCTTCCCGTGGGCCGCCTATCTAGAGGCCAATGGCCTATCCAAGGTCAGCACTGTGATTGTCAGTGAAAAGAGCGCCTTTCCCAAGATCGCCAAGATCTTTGCCGACGCTCCTATCACGACCCTGCAGGCTTGGCTGGCCTTCCAGATCGCCGATGAAGCCTCACCCTATCTGTCTGCACGCTTCGTCAATGCTTCCTTTGACTTTAAGGGCAAGACCCTATCGGGCCAACCCGAAAACCGGCCCCGCTGGAAGCGTGCGGTGGGTACAATCGACCGGACCATGGGTGAAGCGGTGGGCAAGCTCTATATCGATGCCTATTTCCCGGCCCAGTCCAAGACCATTATGGTGGGCCTTGTCGGCGATCTTCGCACCGCCTTGAAGGGTCGTATTGAGCATCTGGCGTGGATGAGCCCCGAAACCAAGACCAAGGCCCTTGAGAAGCTCTCGACCTTTACCGTCAAGATCGCCTATCCCGACAAGTGGCGCGACTATTCGGCCCTGACCATCGCGTCTGACGATCTGGTCGGCAATATCGCCCGCTCTGCGACCTTCCGCTGGAACCGTGACCTGGCGCGGCTCAACGGACCTGTTGATCGCAGCGAGTGGGGCATGACCCCTCAGACGGTCAATGCCTACTATAATCCGCAAATGAACGAGATCGTGTTCCCCGCAGCCATTTTGCAATCGCCGTTCTTTGATCCTGAAGCCGATCCCGCCATCAACTATGGCGGCATTGGCGGCGTCATTGGTCACGAGATCACCCACGGCTTTGATGATCAAGGCCGCCAATTTGCCGCCGATGGGTCGTTGAACGACTGGTGGCAAGCCTCTGACGCGACCAAGTTCAAGGTTCAGACCGACAGGCTGGACGGACAATATTCTTCGTTCGAACCTCTGCCCGGGGCCAAGGTCCAGGGCCAGTTGACCATGGGCGAGAACATTGCCGATCTGGGCGGCCTCTTGATGGCACTGGATGCCTACAAGCTTTCACTCAAGGGCCAGCCTTCGCCGATCATTGATGGCCTGACAGGAGAACAGCGCGTGTTCCTCGGCTGGGCGCAGGTCTGGCGGGCCAAGAGCCGTGACGATGCCTTGCGTCAACAGATTGCCAGCGATCCACACTCGCCGCCCTTCTACCGGGTCAATGGCGTGGTTCGAAACATCGACGCCTGGTACGAGGCCTTTGGCGTGAAGGCGGGCGATGCCCTCTATGTGGCGCCCGAAAATCGCGTCCGAATCTGGTAGGACCAAGGGGTCGGGGTTGCTCAAGGGCGCGCCGACCCGATCAGGCGCGGCCCACTGTATTTTTATACAAGGTGTCAAATTTCGGCCCCCGCGTCATTCAGGGACCCACATGAAATAAGCCCGCTGCGGGGGATATCGCAGCGGGCTTATGATTTTTTATTTTAAGTGGGCGTTTCCTCCCCGAAACGCCGGGAGACCAAGGTTTCTACTGACCCATGTGTCTCTCGCAAGGTCAGAAAAGGGCATAATCATGCCTAAGTCAACGACTTCATCTTAATTTTGCCACGATGGCACAAAGAAAATCGGCGCCGGCGGCATAATTTTGTCGTTTTCGTCAAAAATACTTGAAATCAACGGTCTAACGCTCCGTAACAGCCTCAACCAGAGCATCAGCAGCAGGACAAGTGGCCTCAAACACATAGTCTGGCCTCGTCACCGTCATCGGTCCGACCCCTGATTCTGCCAAGGCGCTCGACAGGTCGAAAAGATCGGCACCAGAAACCAGCAGCCCGTTGGCCCGGCGCGCAGCACCGCGTTCAACAAAGACCTCGCTGGCCTCTTGTGCGGTCTGATCCTGCTCAGCGGGCCAGATCATGGTCGCCAGCCCGCGCGCGCGCGACTTAGCCTCCACAACGCTCAGCAACCGGCGGACCAGCCCGAGCTGCGCCGTGGTCCAAGACGCTGTCAAGGAGGCCGCAAGTTGAGCCTGGCTCTTTAAGATCAGGCCATCGCTGATGATCTTGAGACTGTTGGCCGCCAAGGTCGCGCCGGTCGTGGTGATGTCAACAACAAGCTCCGCCGCCCCTGTCGCAGGAGCCCCCTCGGTCGCACCGCTGGACTCCACGATCCGGTAGTCGGCAATCCCGTGCTTGGCAAAGAAGGCTCGCGTCTGGCTCATATATTTGGTCGCCACTCGCAAGCGCCGTCCGGTGCGCGCCAAATAGGCCGCCGCAACCTCATCAAGATCGGCCATGACATCCACATCGATCCAGCTCTGCGGCGCCGCTACAATCAAATCGGCCCGGCCAAAACCCAGAGCCCGAAGCAGCATGACCCGGTTGCCCAGATCCTCGCCGCGTTCGCGCAGCAAATCCTCACCGGTCAAGCCAAGGTGAACCGCGCCATCATCCACCGCCGAAGCGATGTCAGAGGCCGACAATAGCTGCACCTGCGCGCCCGGAAGGCCAAAGATCGCCGCGCGATAGCCGCGTGCGCCGCCGACCGCTTCGAGCTTGAAACCACATTCGGCCAGCCACGCTTCGGCCTGCTCCTTCAGCCGCCCCTTAGAGGGAAAGGCGATGGTCAGGGGATTGGTCGATAGATCATCCATCACGCCGCTCCTGCTGCTGAACCATTAAAGGCCCGCCAAGGCCGGACCATACAGCCCACCGCCCCAACAAAAGGATCAACCCGCGCCCCAAGCCTTGCCAAGAGCGCATCATAGCGCCCGCCTCCGGCCACGGGATGCTGGGCCCCCAGCGCTGCGCTGGTCACTTCGAAAAGGACGCCATCATAATAGCCAAAGGCGCGGCCAAAAGCGGTTGAAAGGCTCATGCGCTCAGGCCCAATACCAGCCGCCATCAGGCCGTCCAAACGTTCCTGCCAAGCCTTCAGTGGACCCTCCATAGAGGCCCCGCCTTCACGGGCCAAGGCCGCGACCTGATCCAAGGCCCGCTGGGGCTGATCGTCGATGGCGAGGAACCGGGTGATGAGGTCGGCCTGCGCAGCGCTCAGGCGAGGGGCTAAGGCCGCCTCAGCCCGCTGCGACAGACGATGAACGATCTCGGCGGCAGAGCGTCCGCCCACGGGCTGAATACCCGCCAGACCCCAGAACTCTTCCAGCACGGCCGAAGCCTCTGCCTTGGGCAATCCTGCCAACAGACCCGCCAAGCGATCCCCGGCGCGAGGGGCCTGTTCACCAGCCTGCGCCCGCGCCAATTCGGCCCGCAGGACACGCGGACGGGTAAAGGCCCGGTCAAGACGGGCCGCCAAGGCTTCTGGCAGGGCCATAGCGCCGATAAAGGCAGAAAACAGAGCCACATCGCCCAGACGCATGGAAAGGTCCGTGCGGCCGCCCGCAAGGCTTGCCTGCCACGCAACAGCGGCCACCTCGACATCGGCCCCCACAGGATCGCTGGCCTCAAAGGCTTCGATACCAATCTGAAGAAACTCTTCGGCGCGGTCCGTGCCCTTGGGCGCGACCCGAAAGGCCTTGCCCTCATAGATATAACGGCCAGAGGCGGCGCCTGATGCGCCATGGGCTCGCGCCACAGGAATGGTGAAGTCGGGCCGCAAGCAGGCTTCAGCCCCGCCCTCGCCCTGCACGATAAAGAGCCGTGCCCGCATGGCCTCTCCAGCCAGATCGAGAAGCTGGTTCAGGGGCTGGATGACCGGCGCATCGATCGCCGTGGCACCGAGCCCAGCAAAGGGTGCACGAATGGCCGCGAGGGCCTTGGGCGGTACCGTCGGTTCAAGCTGCATGATCAGCCCTCCACAATGCGGCGAATGACACTGACCAGCTCAGCCCTCGGCACAGTGATCTGACCCGGGCGGCCTTCACGCCATTGTTTATTGTCGGACACACCCTGAGCCATCTGCCGTCCCAGATCCAGATCCTTGACCGTTACGGTTCCGGCGGCGATCTCGTCACCACCCAGAATGACCACGGCAGGCGACATGCGCCGATCTGCATATTTCATCTGAGCCTTCATGCCCGAACCGCCCAGATAGACCTCCGAGGCGATACCGGCAGAGCGAAGCTCTCCCACCACGGCGAAATAGTCGCCCAAGGCATTTTGATCGAACACCAAGACCACCACCGGCCCGCGCGCTTCATTGGACTGAGCTTGCCCTGCGGCGCGCAAGGCAGCCGCCAGACGCGAGACACCGAAGGAAAAGCCGGTCGCGGGGGTGCGCTCGCCGGTGAACCTTGCGACCAGATCATCATACCGGCCACCGCCGCCAATCGATCCAAAGCGCAGGGTCTCACCCTTTTCGCCGAGGGTCTCGATGAGGAGTTCAGCCTCAAACACAGGTCCGGTGTAATATTCCAAACCTCGCACGATGGAGGGCTCAAAGCTGGCCTGATCCTCGCCAATGCCAAGACTGCGCAAGGCGCCGTCCATGCTGGCCAGTTCGGCAAGGCCCTCATCGCCCTCGGCCGAGCCACCAATGACACCGGCCAGACTGTCTAGAACCTCAGAGCGGGTCCCGCCGCCAGCGGCCACAAAGGCCAGAACCTGTTCGGCGGCGCGGGCATTGAGACCTGCTCCCTTGGTAAAGGCGCCAGACTCATCCTTGCGACCCTCGCCCAGCAAGAGGCGCACGCCATCGGGTCCCAAACGGTCGAGCTTATCGACAGCGCGCAGAACGCCCAGCTTTTGACCTTCACTTTGAACGCCAGCAGCGGTCAGAAGGCCATTGAGCAGCTTGCGGTTATTGATCTTGAGCACCGCTTGACCGCGCTTGAGGCCCGTGGCCATCAAGCCCTCGACAGCCAGAGCAACGATCTCAGCATCGGCCTCAGGGCGGGCCGAACCGACCGTATCGGCATCGCACTGAATGAACTCACGGAACCGGCCGGGGCCGGGCTTTTCATTGCGCCAAACCGGGCCAAAGGCATAGCGACGGAAGGGCTTGGGTAGGCCTTCGCGGTTCTGGGCCACAAACCGCGCCAAGGGGGCGGTCAGGTCATAGCGCAGAGCCATCCACTGTTCATCATCGTCCTGAAGGGCGAACACGCCTTTATTGGGACGGTCGCTATCGGGCAAGAACTTGCCCAGCGCATCGGCATATTCAAAGGCCCCCGTATCGAGCGCCTCAAAGCCATAGCGCTCATAGACCTTGGACACGGTCTCAAGAATATGGCGCTCCGCACGCAGGTCACGGGTGCGTTTATCTTGAAAGCCTCGGGGATTGCGGGCTTCGGGGCGGAAGGCGGCTTCTTCGGTCATGTGCCGCGATTACCGGATCAGGGGCCTCGCGGCAAGGTTTGAGGCTTATTTGACGAGGAATCCTCAAGCCTTGTTGCCAAATTCCCTAGGATCGCAGCCGTGCAATCAGGGCCGTGGTCGAGGGATCATGGGTCAGTGCCGCGCCGCCTTCAAGCTCGCCCAAGATCTGTTTGGCCAAAGACTTGCCAAGCTCGACACCCCACTGGTCGAAACTATTGACCCCCCAGATCACCCCTTCGACGAAGGTCTTGTGCTCATAAAGCGCGATCAAGGCTCCAAGTGCATGGGGCGTCAACCGCTCCATCAAGATCAGGCTCGACGGGCGATTGCCCAAAAAGGCCCGCTGCGGGGCGAGGGTCTTGATAGTGGCTGAATCGACGCCCGAAGCGGTCAGTTCGGTGCGAACTTCGGCCTGGCTGCGCCCGACCATAAGAGCCTCGGCCTGAGCCAAGACATTGGCCAAGAGCTTGGTATGGGCTCCGGCGGGACCCTCATCATTATGGGCCATGGCGATGAACTCGGCAGGCACGACCTCGGTACCCTGATGGAGCAGCTGGAAATAGGCGTGCTGGCCATTGGTGCCCGGCTCACCAAAGACCAGAGCCGCGCTATCGCGGGTTAGGGCCTGGCCGGTGGCGCTCACCCCCTTGCCGTTGGATTCCATCTCAAGCTGCTGCAGAAATGAGGGCAAGAGGCGAAGGCGCTGGGCATAGGGCACGACGGTGCGGGCGGCGCGGCCAAAGCCGTTGCGATTGACGATCTGGGCCAGAGCCAGCAGCACCGGCCCATTGCGCTCGAGCGGCGCGCTCAGGAAATGGCCATCCATCTCGGCGGCGCCGGCCAAGAAGGCTTCGAACGCCTCCCAGCCCAAGGCCACAGCGCAGGACAGACCCACCGCCGACCAGACCGAATAACGCCCGCCAACCCAATCCCAAAAGGCAAAGACCCGCTCTGGCGCCACCCCAAAGGCCGCACATTTCTCAGGCGCAGCAGACACAGCCGCAAAGTGCGATCCAGCCTTGGCTTGCCCCAAGCTCGCCGCCAACCACTGTCGCGCGGCCAAGGCATTGGCCATGGTCTCTTGCGTCGTAAAGGTCTTGGACACCGCAATAACAAGGGTCTTGGCAGGATCAAGGCCCTCTAGGGCAGCGGTTATGTCTGAGCCATCGACATTGGCGACAAAGCGCAGATCAATCTGCGGCGACAGGGGCCTTAAGGCTTCCCAGACCAGACGGGGCCCAAGGTCTGACCCTCCGATGCCAATATGAACAATGGTGGTGAAGGGCTGGCCGGTCGCCCCCCGAACGGTGCCAGAACGCACCGCGTTGGCGAACTGAGCCATGGCCGCGCGTCCCGCCTCGACAGTAGCCGAAACAGGCTCACCCTTGGCCTTAAAGCTCGCCCCATCCGACGCGCGTAAGGCCGTGTGCAGAACAGCACGCCCCTCAGACAGATTAACCACCTCGCCGCCAAACAGCCGCGACCGTGCTGCATCAAGATCCGCCGCCTTGGCCAGATCGAGCGCAGCCCCGAAAAGCGCCTTGCTCCAAGACTGTTTGGATAGGTCGAGAAACAATCCGGCGGCGTCGAGGGTTAGGGTTTTCAGACGATCCGGCTCTGCCGAAAACAGCTCTATAATCGGCTGGCCATCAGCCTTTTGCGCCTCAGCGTCAAAATTGTCCCATGCAGCGGTCATAGCGGTCATGTCGGGGTCTCTCGTGCCTATAGGCTTTGGTAACCCGTCCGACGCGGAAACCCAACTCAAGATCATGAATGGGGATGCAACCCCCCACCCCAGATTGGCCGGTACTTCCCCCGGAACGGGGGAAGAATTAGGAGCCAAGATCTCCCCGCTCTGGGGGGAAGTGGCCCGAAGGAATGAAGGGGGCGTTGCTGTCTAACCCTAAGGCTTGGCCGCCGCCTCCAAGGCCTCGATCACGGCCCCTTCGGTCAGGAGTTGAGGCAGGACCACCGGCGCGCGGCCGCCCAGGCCATAGACCAGATAGAGGGGCACACCCGCGCGGCCCTGTTCGGCCAAGGCCTTGGCGATGACCCCGTCGCGATTGGTCCAGTCACCGACCATATAGACAGCGTTGGTCGACTTGATCAGGTCGCCGACGGCAGGGCGCGACAGGGCGGCGCGATCATTGACCTGACAGGTGATGCACCAGGCCGCTGTAAAGTTGATCAGGACGGGCCGACCCTCGGCGCGCAACGCCGCTAGACGCGCCGGCGAAAAGGGCTCTGAAGGCAGCTCCGACGCCTCTTGCGCCACAGGTGTCGCAGTTGGGCTCGGCAGTTTGGCTGCGGCGATGATCAAAGCGGCGGCTGCAGCGACAGAGATCAGGGCCAGCACCAGCGACAGACGAGGCTTGCCGCCTGCGAGGCTGGAGCGCTGCCCCAAGCCATAGAGCCAACCCGCAAAGGCAACCGCCACGGCTGCGGCAAAGAGGAAGGCCAGAGCATTGGTCCCAGCCTGAAGGGCAAAGACCCAAGCCAGCCACGCTGCAGTGCCATAGAGCGGGAAGGCCAGAGCCTGCTTCAGGCGCTCCATCCACGGTCCCGGACGCGGCAGACGCCGGGTTAGGCCGGGCGAGAACGCCAGGGCCGTAAAGGGTGCAGCCAGGCCAAGCCCCAAAAACAGGAAGATCAAAAGGGCTGCCGCGGTGCCTTGGGTCAGGGCAAAGCCGATGGCTCCGGCCATGAAGGGGGCCGTGCAAGGGGCTGCGACCACCACGGCCAGTACGCCGGTAAAGAAGGCCCCGGCTAGACCCGAGCGGGCGGCCAGCGAAGAGGAGCCTGCGGCCCCCTGCAGGCTGGCACCAACCTCGAACAGGCCCGAAAGATTGAGCGCGGTGAGCAGCATGACCAGACAAAGCGCGGCCACCACCGGCGGCGACTGGAGCTGAAAACCCCAACCGACGGCCGCGCCCGCCGCCTTGGCGGCAATCAAGGCTGCGGCCAGTCCTAGGAAGGTCGCGACCACACCGGCCAAGAAAGCCAGTCCTTGGCCCTTAGAATCAGAATGCTCGCCGCCGTGCGCGGTCAGGGCTGCAGCCTTCATCGACAGGATCGGAAAGACGCAAGGCATCAGGTTGAGGATCAGGCCGCCGAGAAAGGCGAACAGGACCGCGAGCGGCAAGCTCATGGCCTTTGGGGCCTCTGGAGCCTTGTCGGTCGCCGTCGGAGCCCCAAGGCCAGCCGCACCGGCCAGAGGCTCGCCATCCTTGGCCTCGATCTCATAGGCCGCGCTGCCCAGATCAATCACACCCGCCAAGACGGCTGGAGCTGGTCCGGTATTGAAGCCATAGCCTGCCGGTAGGGTCATGGTTAGGCCTTCGGGCCCGCGCTCGATCGTTTGGGGCCTGGCGTGGTCTAGGAGCGTGCTGTCAAAGGCAAAGAAATAGGCGTCCAGGAAATTGCCGCCCGCCAGCGGCATCCCGGTTATCGAGAGCTTCACCCTGCCCTGATCGCGGGTCATCACCGCCTTGAGACCCGCCAGCTTTGGCGCAGCGGTCAGGGTGTCGGAAATGGCCTTTGCCGCCTTGGCATCGATCTTGGGCGCAACCTTCGCGACCACGACATCGACTGTCAGGCTGGCCTGTTCGGGAATGCAGATGTCCTTACAGACCAGAAAACCGGCGTCTGTCTTGAGGCTGATACGCTGTCCAGACTTAGCATCAGCAGGCACCGTGATCGACACGGGCAGCAGGACCTCGCCCTCATAGCCATAGTTCATCAAGGTGCCGAGCGGCAGGCGCTTTGGGGTTGGCCAAATGATCTGACCAGCCTTCCAGCCGGCGGGCAAGCGCCAGTCCAGCGTCGTGGCTTGGCCCGCATCACCGGGATTGCGCCAATAGGTGTGCCAGTCCTTGGCGATGGTTTGGCGCAAGGCTACCATGACCTCACCGCCGGGGACGGCTTCACCGCTGACGATCAGCTCCGCCTTCACATGGCCGGTATCCACCGCTGCGGCCATGGCAGGGCTTTGCAGCCCGGCCAAGGTCAGTCCCAGACCGGACAGGGCCCCTGATAGGATCAAGCTAAAGACAGCGGCTTTGAGGGCAGTCAACAAAGGCTTCAACCGTAAAATCCTTTAGGTCCGGCACACCGGGATCATCGCCGGCTAGAGCTAAGGCCAGATTGTCGTGGTGCCAAGCCCTGTTCGGCGTTCAAGGCCTCTCGACATTGACGACAACCACGCCATGATCCTTCTCAAACATAGGGTTCTTGAGGAAAAAAACAGCATGACCACCAACTGGCCGACCAACAAACAATGGATTTTGCGCAAGCGTCCCGAGGGCGACATCAGCGCCGACGATCTGGCCTTCATTGACGCGCCGGTGCGTGACCTTGAGGACGGAGAGCTACTGGTGCGCAATGTCTATCTGTCACTCGACCCAACCAACCGCATCTGGATGAGTGATCAGGACCAGTATATGGCGCCGGTCGCACTGGGCGAGGTCATGCGCGGGGGAACCATTGGTGTGGTTGAGGCCTCGCGCTCGAGCCGTTATCAGCCTGGCGATCTGGTCAATCCCGGCCTTGGCGGCTGGCAGGCCTATACGATCGGGCATGAAGACGCCGTCAATCCGGTGCCAAGCCTTCCAGGCATTCCCCTGACCGCCTTTATGAGCGTGCTGGGGGCCACAGGCCTGACCGCCTATTTTGGCCTGATGGATATTGGCAAACCACAGCCGGGCGAGACCGTCGTGGTCTCCGCGGCTGCGGGCGCGGTGGGCTCTATCGTCGGCCAGATTGCCAAGCTCAAGGGCTGCCGGGTCATTGGCATTGCGGGGGGTCCTGACAAGTGCCGCTGGCTGGTTGAGGAACTCGGTTTTGACGGGGCCATTGACTATAAGAGCGAAGATATCGGCGCGGCCCTTGACCGGCTTTGCCCAAATGGGATCGACGTCAATTTCGAAAATGTCGGCGGCAAGATCATGGACGCGGTCTTTACCCGCATGAACCTAAATGGCCGCATGGCGCTCTGCGGCATGATCTCGACCTACAATAAGGACGGCCTCGTTGCCGGACCGGCGGACTTTGCCCACACCCTGATGAAGCGTATTCTTATCAAGGGGTTCATCATCACCGACTATCTGCCGCGCGCCGCAGAGGCCTTCGCCGAACTGGCCCCGTGGGTCATGGAAGGCAAGATCAAGTGGAAGGCCTTTGCGGTCGATGGACTGGAAAATGCCGCCGAAGCCGTCAAGCGCCTCTTTACCGGCGATCATGATGGTAAGCTGCTGATCCGCATTTCGCCTGAGCCTTGAGAGGTCCCCGTGCCCGCCTATTTTGAACAGATCCAGATCGGACAGGTCGTGTCGCTGGGGGCCGTTGCCGTGGATGAGCAGGCGCTCAATGCCTTCATCACCACCTTCGCCCCCGGATGGCACAGCGACGAGGGCGCCCCCGATGCGATGGTCTATGCCCTCTGGGCGCGGCTAGATGGCCAGATGACCAAGGATTGGCCCCAGACCAAGCGTCTGGCGGTCGATGCCCTGCGCTGGGCCCGCAATCCGCCGCACGGCGAACTGCTCAGGGGCCGAATGACCATCTTAGGCAAGGATCAGGTCGGCGACGCCAAGGGCATCGTCATTGCCCAGCATGATCTGTTGGATGAGGGCGGGCGGCTGGTCTTTTCCTGCCTTACCCGCAGCCTGTTCGCCTGCCTACCAGCTAAATAGAAGCCAGGCTGAATAGAAGACAGGCTGAACGAAAAAGGGGGATGGCGCGAAACCATCCCCCTCAATCTTTTCACCCGTTAAGTTTTTGAGGCTTAAGCTTGGGCCTGCTCTGCGGCGTTACGCACCAGAACCTTGGTGATCAGCTTGTCCCAGCCGAGCAAGGACACCAGGTGCGCATAGATTTGCGACAGGGCGCCATTTTCGCGCAGGGCCATGAACTTGTCCTGCGGCAGGGCCAGAAGCTTTTCTTCCGAGACGGCGAAATATTCGGCGACCACTTGCGGCTCGCCGACCGAACCATCTTCGTTACGCGGGTGGAACAGGGCCTGACGGGTATCGAACAGGTCCATCTCCTTTAGGACGGCGACGAAATTGTCCGTGCGCTGACGCTCGGCCTCAAAGTCGTTACAGAACTGGATGCAGCCGGTCGTATATTCGGTCGGCTCACCATTTTCGAACATCGGAACATCCGCGCCCTCAGCGAGCAGGCTCGAGGCCCGGTCGATGCAGACGATCAGGCGTTCACCCTTGTCATCGCCAGCCAGCACGAAAGGATAGCGGCGGATATAGGCGGGCAGATAGGCATCGGGCTCGACCGAACCGTCGGCGCTGATGAACAGGTTGGTGCCTTGAGCCACGCCCATCACGGCCAGTGGCTGATAGCCCTCACCGGCGAATATGATTGGATAGGCAATGGCGGCAGGCGCAAATTCCGTCACCGTCAAGGGGACGACATTGGTGGTGGCCGCAAAGGCGAAGGGCTTGTCGACCGTGCGCAGACCGAGCTTACCGTGGGTATCGCGGCTCAAAGGTTCAGGCTTCTCATAGAAGAGAACATTGCCAGTGATTTCGGATCCCTGGGGAAGTGACGTGGTTTCCATAGGTGACGGCTCTGTCAAAAAGAGGGAAGCGCCCGGATTGGACGCAAGATAAGGGCGTGAACCCACTTGGACTTGTCGCGCTTCTAACCGATCATGGGGCTAGCGGCAATGCGGGGTTGATTGACAGGCCGCAAGCTGCGTTGATTGTTGCCACAAACCAAACCTGACCCGCCCAAGGAGGCCAACATGTCCATTTCCTATCCCGCCATTCTGGACCTCAAGACCCAGGGTCAGGCCTTTTCCTGGGGTGATCGCGAGACCATGCTCTATGCGCTCGGCATCGGCATGGGCACCGACCCGATGAATGCCGACGAACTGCCCTTCGTCTATGAGAACAACCTCAAGGCCGTCCCGACCCAAGCCACCGTCGCTGCCTGGGGCGCAGGTCCCATGGGCAAGACCGGCATCAACTATCTGATGGTCGTCCATGGCGAGCAGTCTGTGACCTTCCACAAGCCCATGCCGACCGAAGCGGCGATCACCGCCGACAGCCGCATTGTCGGGGCCTATGACAAGGGACCAGGCAAGGGCGCGGTGATCTATACCGAAACGGTGCTGAAGGACGCCAAGACGAATGAAGCCATCGCGACCCTTCTAGGCTCGACCTTCGCGCGCGGTGACGGCGGCTTTGGCGGTCCCTCCGACGGCGCACCTGTGCCGCACGAGGTCCCAACCCGCGCGCCGGACCAGTCGGTCGACATCCCCACCAAGCCCGATCAGGCCCTGATCTATCGCCTGTCCGGAGACCGCAACCCGCTTCATTCCGACCCCGCCTTCGCCACGGCAGCAGGCTTTCCGCGTCCCATCCTGCACGGCCTTTGCACCTATGGCATCACCTGCCGCGCCGTGCTGCAAACCTATGCCCACTATGATCCGGCCAAGATCAAGAGCCACGCCGTGCGCTTTTCCTCCCCCGTCTTCCCGGGCGAGACCATCACGGTGGACATGTGGCAAGACGGCGACACCATCTCCTTCGAGGCCCGCGTCAAGGACCGCGGCGTCACGGTCATCCGGAATGGGAAATCGGTCGTCAACTGATCAGCGGTTGATTTTGTCAGATGGACCCAGTCTGGCCAAAAACTCAAGGCCTGCCGGAAGGAAATAGTGGGTCGGTTTAAGGATAGCCATTAGCTTGCGTGTGGATCAGGGGTAGTCTGGGATCATGTCAGCAAACCTACCTCTGGCTCCAGCTCCATCGTTAGTTTTTCAAACTGACCCGCCAACCGCAAGACAGGCCATTTCCAACTCTTGTCCCGGACCTGAAGCCCACTGCTCGATCTGGAAATCGACTGGGCTGTTAGGTTGAAGGCTGCGACGCCGAGATGATGGCAACCAGAAAATCAACTTTCCTCGAACACCTCAAGCGTATATACATAATGATACGTCACTATGGCGCTGAAAACCGAGCAAAACCGCACCGAGGCTAGCATGCTGTTCACAATCGCAAAGTGGGGCAATAGCCTTGCCCTTCGGCTCCCGCGTCACATTGCCGATGACGTGAAGTTCGTTGAGGGCCAGTCCGTAGAGATGGAAGTCGTCAACGACACCCTGGTCATTCGTCCCACCCGACAGCGCTTCAAGCTGGCGGATCTCCTCGCTGGCTATCAGCGCAACGAAGCGGTTGAGGCCGACTGGGGCCAGCCTAAGGGTGACGAAGCATGGTGAAAGCCCTCTACCAGCCTGAACGGGGGGATTTTATCTATCTGGATTTCACCCCGCACGCAGGGACGGAACAGGCCGGACGACGCCCAGCGCTGGTTCTGTCCCCGATGGACTATAATATCGCCACGGGTCACTGTTTCGTCGTCCCGCTCACAACCGTCGGAAAGCCCAGTTCCTTCGACGTGCTGGTTCCCAAGGGCGGCCAGATCACAGGCTATATCCTAGCCAATCAGCTTCGTGACCTGGACTGGATCGCCCGCAATGCCTCGTTTCACAGCCGGTGTGATCAAGCCACGCTGTTTGAAGTCATCGGCCGGATTGAATCTATCCTCGCCCTAGATTGCAACTGACACCCAGGGCCTTCACCCGGCCCGACCAGTCTGCTTCGATGGTCCGCGCCCAGACGCTCATAATGCCCCCTAAACCGGCCGCCCCTGTGACAGTGCGCCGTAAAGGTCAGGTCGGCGGTCGCGGAAGAAGCCCCAGGCGGCGCGGTAGGTGGCGATGTGGTCTAGGTCGAAGGTGGCCGTTAGGACGCCCTGTTCTTGGCCGTCAAAGGCTGCGACCAGATCGCCGCGATGGTCGCAGATGAAGCTGGCGCCGTAGAAGCTCTGCCCCCCGCCTGCGCCTAGCTCAAATCCGATGCGGTTGGCACCGACCACGGGGATGACGTTGGAGACGGCGTGGCCCTGCATGGCGCGGCGCCATGGATCGCGCGTATCGAGGCTCTCATCATGAGGCTCTGACCCGATGGCGGTCGGATAGAGCAGGATTTCTGCCCCCTGCAGCGCCATGGCCCGCGCACATTCCGGATACCACTGGTCCCAGCAGATGCCAACGCCGATGCGGCCAAAGCCGGTGTCCCAGACCTTGAAGCCCGTATCGCCGGGCCGAAAATAGTATTTCTCCTGATAGCCGGGACCATCGGGAATGTGGCTCTTGCGATAGACGCCAAGAACCGAACCATCGGCATCGAGAATGACGACGCTGTTGAAATAGTGCGGCCCTTCGCGCTCGAAGATCGAAACAGGGATGACCACGCCCAGCTCTGCGGCAATGGGGGCCAGCGCCAAGACGCAAGGGTGTTCTCGCCAAGGATAGGCCTTTGCGAACCAATGTTCTTCTTGGCTGACGCAGAAATAGGGGCCTTGGAACAGTTCCGACGGCTGGATGATCTGCGCGCCTTTGGCGGCGGCCTCACGGACCAGATCGATGGTTCGGGCAATATTAGCGGCCATATCAGGGCCGTAGGCGCTCTGGAGGGCCGCGACGGTCACAGTGCGGGTCATGCCGGCTCCTGCTGGCTGATGCAGTGGAACGAGCCGCCGCCGGTCAAGATGGCCTTAGACGGCAGACCGATCACGGTGCGCTCGGGAAAGAGGCTTCTGAGGGCCTCAACCGCATAGGGGCCAGAGCTCTGGTCATAGATCGGGACGATCAAGGCCTCATTGGCGATCAAGAAATTCATGTGCGAGGCGGGAACGGCCTGCCCATCCTCATCCTCAATCCGTCCGGGCGAGGCGACGCGCACGACCTGTAGAGGTGCACCGCGCTCGGTAGTGTAGCCCGATAGTTGCCGCGCGGTCTGGTCATAGAGGTCGGCATTGGGATCAGCGCGGCCAAAGGCTATGGGACAGGCGACGACGCCGGGGGCCACAAAACGCGCCAGATTATCGACATGACCATCGGTATGGTCGTTGGCTAGGCCATCATCGAGCCAGTGGACCTTCTTGGCCCCCAAGGTCCGGGCCAGAGCCAATTCAGCGTCGGCTTCGGTCCAGCCGGGATTACGGTTGGCGTTCAGCAGGCACTGACGCGTGGTCAGCATCTCACCAAAGCCGTCATGGTCCAGCGAACCGCCCTCAAGAATGAAATCGGCCATTTCGAGCGGGACGCCCGAGGCCGCCGCGATCTGTTCGGCCACCAGCTCATCGCCGGGGAAATCGTACTTGCCGCCCCAGCCGTTAAAGACAAAGCCCTCGGCCAGCTCGGCCTCGCCCTTTTTCAGGAAGATCGGACCGGTATCGCGCAGCCAGACATCGCCAAACTGCGCGCGCACCAGCTCGATGCCGGGGGCGGTTCCGATCAGCAATCTGGCCGTGGCTGCAGCCTCATCCCCGCAGACCATCAGCCGCACCCGCTCTGCACCCGGACCAGCCAGCGCGAGGGCAAGAGCGGCGACCTCAGACTGAGCGGCCTCATAGTGATCCAGCCAAATGTCCGCATGGCTCGGAAAACCCAGCCACATGGCACGGTGCGGGGACCATTCAGCAGGGACAAGGCGGGGCATAGAATTTCCAAACTAGGGGCGACAGGACGCCCCCCTCCATTGCCGTTGCCTGTAGGAGGGGTCAAGCCATGAAAAAGAGGCGGCTTCCGAAGAAACCGCCCCAATCTCGTCAAAACTGGCTGTTTTGATTTAGAACTCAGAACGCAGGGTCAGGACGACCGCACGAGGATAGCCGGGCTGGAAGGAACCCGCCGCGCTGCCCGAACCCGAAGAAATGTCGCCAAGATAGTACCGGTCGAGCACGTTTTTGACGTTCAACTGCAAAGAAGTCTTAGCGACCCCGATCCGCGGTAGGACGTAACGGAGATTGGCGTCCCAAAGAATGTAGCGAGGAGCCTTTTCAGTGTTCAGGTCGTTTGAATAGCGGTCACCGACCTGCTTGCCCTGAAGACCGAACGAGAAGTCACTGATCTTGTACTCGGCGCGCAGGCTGGCCTGCAGCTTTGGAATCTCGACCAGTTTCTTGCCCTTGGTTGCGAGGATCGCACCGTTCAGGCCGTTGGGCAGGTCGGACTTTAGTTCCGTGTTGATGTAGGAGGCGGACGCATAGAGCGACAGACCCTTCAGCGGCTCCCAACCGACTTGGCCATCGACACCCTTGAGCTCAACCTTACCCACATTGCGTGAGTTAAAGATGCCATTGGCCTCATCAAAGGTGCGTACGATGCGGTTTTGGAATGAGTTCGAGAAGATCGCGACAGCCCCCACGACCGTGCCGGACTGATAACGATAGCCGATATCGAACGCGGTGGTGGTTTCAGGCGCTGGATTGACCAGCTTTTGGTCGTACAGGTCGTCCGTGCGCGGTGCAGAGATGCTTTGCGCATAGCTCATATAGACGGTCTGATTTTCGGCCACTTCGTAGCTCAAGCCAAGGTTCGGCAGAACCTTGTTATACTTGCGCGTAAAGCTGCGGGGCGCGCCGTACTTGTTGGCGGCACTGGAGTTCTGTGCACTGGCTGGGAAGCTGACCAGACCAGCGGCATCAACTGAGGTAGGGGTCTGGGTCGTGCAGTAGGCGTTGAACGTGTCGCGCTGATAGCAGAAGTTCGTCATATTGCGCTGGAAGTAGGGCGCACGCACACCGGCATTGACCAGCAGCTTGTCAGAGAAATAACGCGCTCGGTATTCAACGGCGAACTGGTTCAGGTCGGCAATCGATAGACGGTCGCGGCGACGCAGGATGGTGCCATCGCTCAGACGGATTGGGTTGCCGAAGCTATTCTTACCACCGAACACATTGGTCGGGTCACCGGCGGTGTTGAAGGGCACAGCTTCACCGGTTTGACGGTGAATACCGTGGTCATAGGTGTAGGCCAGACGAACATTGCTGGTGTCAGACAGCTTGTAGATCAAGGACGAGGTGACACCAACGCGGTGCGTGTTGGTCGTGTTCGGCCAGTAGATCATGACGCTGTCGAGCGTATCGCCGTCACCGTTCAGGTCGGTAGGCGTGCGGAACTGGGCATCGATTTCCTTGAACAGGGTACGACCACCACCATTGGCCAGTACGTACTGGAAGGAAGGGTCGATGGTCGCACGCAGCTTGTCCGACAGGGTGAAGCTGCTCTGACCCCGGATATTGCCGGTGTTCGAAGGGTTGATGTTGTTGCGGTAGAAGTTCGAGCAACTGATATCGATCTGAGCCGTACCGCCCGCCACGCCGCTCGCCGAAGGACGCACGCAGGTGCTGTCATAGACGGGGATGGTGTTGGTGTTGAACTGGGCGAGGGTCGCACGACGGATGAAGTTGTTGCGGTTCTCATTATAGTTGAACATCAAGCTCATAAAGTCGCCATTGCTCAGCTCTTGATAGACGCGGCCATTGAGCTGCATCTTGTCGATGCCGCCAGGGCCCATAAAGAGGTCGTTGGTGGCCTTGGCGGCGGAGAAGTAGGCGGTCGTGCCGAAGGGGCCAACAGCGCCGGTGTCAACGCGAGCAAAGACGCGGCGGAAATTTTCGGTACCGCCCTGAAGGGTGATGGCCGCGCCCCTATCTTGCTTCGGCTTGGCCGAGACGTAGTTGATCGTACCACCGGCTGCCGCTGCGGTCGGGCTATCGACGTCGGTCGTGCCGAGGTTGACGGTTACGCGGTCGACCAGTTCGGAATCCAGCTGCTGGTTCGAATAGATCGCGTAGTTGCCGGTGTCGTTCAACGGAATGCCGTCTTGCAACAGGGCGATACGCTGCGAGTCAAAGCCGCGTAGGGTGATGTCACCACCAGCCGAGCCGTAAGCATCGTTGTTGGTGAAGTTAACGCCGGGAAGAAGGTTGATCGCGTCCAGAACGGTCTGGCCGGGGATCTGGGTGGCGATGAATTCTTGGTTGATCGAAGAGCGCGACTTGGCGGCGCTCTCGGCGATCATTTGACCGACGACCTTGGGACCGCGCTGGCCCTTGACCACCAGTTCTTGAACTTCAGCAGCCTGGGTCCCGGTGGACTGCGCAAAAGCGGCGGAATAGGCAAAGAGGCTGCCGACCAAAACCGGCAAGGCCATGGCTGCACGGATACGCAACGCATTAGTCGATGTCATGAAAGTTCCCCTGATCATGCCCAAGCGCGACATCAGCCAAACAGCCGTCGCATAGTCAGATGCGTGTAGCCTCGATTTGGTAAACATCAATCACCGATTTACCAATGGACGCGACTAGATCTTTGAAACCTTATCCACTGTGACTTTTTTGTCCGAATACGGCGCTTATTTAAGACTTACGCGTTGGGCTTGACCATTATTCAACATGCCGAGTCGGTCCGATCAAGGATAAACAGGTCTCGGACGAATGATTGGAAATGAAAAAGGGGCGGCTCTTTTGGAGCCGCCCCGATCTCGTCAATCCCGAAGTTAAACTTTTAGAACTCGTAGCGAAGACCAACCTGAATGTACCAGAGCGAAGCCTGAGGGTTCTGGGTCTTTTGGACCGAGGTCAAGACGTTCGAGTAACGATAGCGTGGGCAGGCCGCGCTGGTGGTCGGAACTGCCGCTCCATTGGCGTCGGCGCAGTCCGCCTTGGTCAGGCCTTGGATGTCGTTATATTCAGCGACACGACCCCAATCACTGTTGAGCAGGTTCAGCACGTTACGGATATCGAAGTTCACCTTTAGCTTGTGACCTGGAATAACCGAAGGAAGTTCCTGACTCAGCTGCATATCAACCCGTGAAACCGGCGCGTTGGTGTTGGAATATTTCTGAACCAAGGCGCCGTTTGGCAGGTGGAAGTTCTTCACGGCGGCCTGGAAGTTGTTCAGGTCGGCTTGGGTCGCGAAGGTCACCAGTCCTACGTTCAAGTCGGATGTGTTGGTATCACCCGCAAAGTCCGGCACGTACAGCAGTTGCGAAGACTTGGTTACACCGAACACAGGGCTACGACCCGAGGCGCGGTCCGACATCACAAAGCCGAACGGACGTCCGTCTTGACGCTCTGCAAAGAAGCTCAAGCGGCTTTCGTTGTCGCCGAAGAACTTCTTGTGGAAGCCCAACTCCAGCTTATAGCGGTTCTCAATTTCGATAACCGAGCGACCCAGATAATCCTTGTTGGGATCCATACCGGCTGGAACGCTCTTGTAAAGCGAGCCGGCCGTGGTGCCAAAGAAGGTACCAGTCGACATGTCCTCGGCGTGTCCGCGCGCATAGGCGACCGCAAAATCGCCGCCCCAGTCCCAAGACTTGGAAAGGCCAATTGCCGCCGTATAGTTGCTGCCCTTCTTGGTGTTGGCGACAACATAATCACCGTTTCCAAGGAGGTTTGTGGAGGTCTTTCCTGCAACCACGCCCAAACCATCATAACGGATACGGCCATCAGGCAGATACTGCTGAGCGCCGTTGATCACAAGAGGCTGCGCGCGAAGATCATAATAGGTCAAGTCGTTATTGACCTGCGTATTGACGAGGTCGGCATTGACCATCCAACCATCACCAAAGCGCCATTGGCCCGACACGAAAGACCTCCACTGGCTGGGCATCTTGAAGCCCGGGGCCAGCGCGATGACTTCACCAAGCGGTGGGATCAGGACGCTGCCGCCCAATGTACCCTGCTGCAGTTGCTGGATCAGGGTTGGAACCTTGTAACCGAAGGTCGGATCGGACGTCAGATTGTCGAGGCCCGCGCCACCCACCAACTGGGTGAAGCCAGGCGCGCCAGTCGTTTCGATGAAGCTATTGGTCGCCGTACGGTTCAGCACAACGGACGTCGTCGCGTAACCCGTGTTGTAGAACGGCGCGCCATGGAGCACGTCGGGCGTACCGCCCGAGAACAGACCAAAGCCTGCGCTGACGCGAATGTCTGGGCTGGCGTTCCAAACAGCCGACACGCGAGGCATCAGCACGTTTAGACCATCAATGGTCGTTTGGTTGCTGAAGCCGTTCCGCGCCTTAAAGTTTGGATTGAAGATCGGCTTGTCCGCTTCCGAATAGCGGTCATAGCGCAGGCCCGCTGCGACGGTCAGGTCGTCAGTGACACGCATCGTGTCTTGAGCATAGACCGAGTAGGTCCAGTAAGGTGCCTTATAGGCCGCGTCGCCCGGATTGCCGCTGACCGCATTTTGATAGGTCAGCGAGGAGGCCTTACCGGCCGCAAAATCAGCCAAGGAGTCGAAATAGTAAAGGCCGTGCGACTGGGGAACAAACAGGTCGAAAGGCTCAGCCTTACGGGCCTGACCACCGACCTTGAACAGGTTCTTGCCTTCGGCATATTCGGCCTGAGCTTGATAGCGCAGTTCTTTTTCCGCGAGGCTGTTGGCATGACGATATTGGTCAGGGCCAAAGCGAACCGTATCAAAGCCCGACTGACAGCTGGTCTTGGTCGCGTCCGCCGTTGGTGCCAAACAGACCGAAACATCGGCATAGTTTTGGCCTGAAGGTGGCAACTGGGTCTCGATAAAATCACGCTTAGTGGCCTTTACAAAGGTCGAAAGCTTGTCGGTCCAGTGGGACTGCAATTCAAAGGTCGCGGCCTCGTCCGTATCGGCCTTGGTGTACCAGTGAGAATAGAGCGACGCCGTTGTGGCGCTCATATCGTAACGCTGGGTCGAGGCTGACTCGGCGTGACGGTAGGTCAAGCTGGCACGATGTTGATCGGAAATGTTCCAGTCCAACTTTACCGAATATTTTTTGTCCAAAATCGGCTGGGTCGTCGGTATGCCACCAAGATTGTACTTGCTGGCATAGTTGGTGTTGTAGGTGCTGACGACGCTATCAATGGCGCTCTGTGTAAGACCGTTGATAAAGATGTTGGCAGCGCCCGAACCAGCCAAGCCGTAAGGGGTTGGGTCAACCGTCGTGTAGGTTTCATAGGCGGCTGCGAAGAACAGGCGGTCACGCAGGATCGGGCCAGACACGAAGGCACCATAATTGACCTGAGTGATGGTCTGCTTGATGTCAACCGACTCAGAGCGCTTACCGACCATGCCGTCGTTCAGATAGTTGTTGAACAAAACGCCGTGGAAGCTATTGCCACCCGACTTCAGCACCATGTTCATGGCACCGCCGACGAAGTCGCCGTTCTGAACGTCGGTCGGCACCGCCGCGACGCTGAACTGCTCAATAGCGTCAAGGGTCACAGGGCCGCGAGCGGTTGTCAGACCACCCTGAGCCAAACCGAAATTGTCTTGAGCCGCCACACCGTCAACGGCGATGCGGTTATAGCGCGGGTTGGAACCGGCGATCGAGACGCCGCCACCGTTCACGCCGGTACGGCCACCGCTGACATCTTGCGAAACAAGGATGTCGCGACGAGCAAGGTCTCGGGGGTCGCGGCTAACGCTAACCACCTTTGCAATGTCTTGAACGCTCAAGACCTTCTTTGGGCCGTTGTCCTTGTCTTTCGACACCGAAGCGGTAACCACAAGCTCGGCAATGTCGGCCGTTGCAACGTCAGTATCTAGGTTTAGGGTTTCACCAACCTGCAAAAAGACGCCGTTTAAATCCTTAGCGGCGAAGCCAGGGGCGACGATATGGATGTCGTAGGGACCGCCGACGCGAAGGCCGCGCAGGTCATAGTTACCGTTTGCGGCTGACACCGTCACCGAACGGGTGCCCGATGGCTTGTGAACAGCCGTAATGGCGGCATTGGCAACAGCCTTGCTGCCAGCAACGACGGTGCCGTGGACGGCGGATGTGGTTTCCTGCGCGTAGACCGCGCTGATCGTCATTAAGCTCAGCGCCACCGAAGCGAGGAGAGACGCGCGAAAGACCGATTTCATAAAAGTTCCCCTGATCATGCTCAAGCGCGCCCTCAACCAACTCTGGCGACGCGGTTAAATCAGGCGTGTAGCTTCGGATTGCGAAGGATCAGTGACGTCTTAATGATATTGGAGTTTGGGTAATAACAAACACCGACGAGCGTGACATTTTTGCAATTATTCAGCGCCAGGTCGGCATTTTAGGGTCACTTGGGCCCGGCTGCCGCACCCCAAACCGCCCTCAGCCGCGCGTCGCGACCACAGCCCTGCCGATAGACGTTGTAACGCAGGGGATTTTTCTCAGCATAGTCCTGATGATAGCCCTCGGCGCGCCAAAAGGGACCGGCATCGCGAATCGGGGTCACAGCCCGGCCCTTGAGCGGACCGGCCTGAATGCGACCGAGCGAGTCCTCGGCAGCCTTGCGCTGGGCAGCATCCTTAACAAACACAGCCGTGCGATAGGACGGGCCCCTATCACAGAACTGTCCGCCGCCGTCGGTTGGGTCAATTAGCCGCCAGAACCGATCGACGAGCTGGCCATAGTTGACCTTGCTGGGATCAAAGGTGACCTTGACGCTTTCGAAATGACCGGTGGTCTCGGACGACACCTGCTCATAGGTCGGGTTCGGTTCCTTCCCGCCCGTATAGCCAGACTCCACCGAGATCACGCCGGGAATGGCCTGCATGTCGTGCTCGACGCACCAAAAGCAGCCGCCTGCGAACATCGCCGTTTCAGTGGCCGGGGCCGCAGAGACCCGCCCCCCCACCAGAAGGCCAAAGCAAAGGGTGACGAGCGCCGCAGCGAAGGAGAATTTTTTCATAGGCCTAGACTTGTACCATCCACGAAAATTATCAAGTCTCTCTTCAAGGGATGGAACGGCTTGCGGCGCAGGGCTGAGCCTGTAGATTTGGCCCATGAACAACAAAATAGAATTGCCTACGCCCAGCGAACGCGGCCGCTTTGACTGGTCGCCCCACGCCCAGGCCCTCGGCTTTGAATTTGTTTCCTCGCAAAAGGCTTGGGCGACGCTCAAACTGCCCTTTCGCGAAGACCTGGTCGGCGATCCAGATGCTGGCGTCATTGCAGGCGGAGCCGTGACGGCTCTGCTGGACCATGTGTGCGGTCACGCGGTGATGATGGCGATCGATTTCATGACCCCCATCGCGACCCTCGACCTGCGCATCGACTATATGCGCGCGGCCGAACCCGGCCTTGGCGTCTTTGCCGAAGCCCACTGCTATAAGGTCACACGATCCATCGCCTTTGTCCGCGCCAGCGCCTGGGACAGGGACAAGGATGATCCGGTGGCAACGGCCCAAGCCGCCTTCATGATCAATTCGGATTCTGGACGTCGCGGTGGCGGCCATGCGTCAGAGCCCTCTTCTAGCCAGGGGTCGGGAAGATGAGCGACGCCTCCGACCAGCTGGACGCCCTCCTTGGCCGCATTCCCTATGCCCGCTATCTGGGCATGCGCGCCGAATTGGCAGGTGATGAGATGACCGCCATCTTACCCTTTGCCCCAAACCTGATTGGTAATCCGACCCTTCCTGCGATCCATGGCGGGGTTTTAGGGGCCTTTATGGAGATGACGGCGCTCGCCCAGATCTCGATCATGCAGGGTCTGACGCGCCAGCCTCGGCCCATCGACATTTCGGTGGAATATCTTCGGCCAGGCCGCCCGCTGACCACCTATGCCCGCGCTGAAATCCGCAAAATTGGTCGCCGCATCGCCAATGTCCATGTCGAGGCTTGGCAAGAAACGAGGGCCAATCCGATCACCCTGCTCAGGGGCCATTTCCTTCTCTCGCCGAAGGAAGACTAGAGCGCGGTAAGAGGCGGGCGCGCCTGAGGCTCTCTAGCCGCACCGCCTCGATCCCTTCGCGAACATAGGCGCGCAAGATCAGTTCGGGGATCGGTAGAACGCCCGTCAAATAGCCCATATAGACAATGTGGGTGGCCGCGCCGCCATTGAAGGGGGCACCATTGATGGGGGTCAGGCGCCACTCCCCATCGAGCCTCTGTCCATCTGGACGGGCCTTTTGATATCGAAGCCTGATTTGAGGCTCGTAATCGGAGCGGACCACGTTGCGCAGGACCAGCGGAAACCAAGGTAGCTTCACCCTGTGTTCGCGGATGTCCCAAAGGCCCGCACGATCCTGACCAAGAACCTTGCAACTCTGCATGCCCGGCACATGCTGCGCGGCCGTGTCGCAATCGACCAGTACCGCCCAAACGACAGCAATCGGCGCGGCAATATCGAACTCGGCCCTTAGGCCGTAGCTACCATCGCGCGGATCACGCACCGGCGTTAGGTCTAGCGTCTCGGCCGCGATCAAGGCTTGGGCCGAGGCCTCAGGCGCTACCCAAGTCACCAGGGCCAAGACAAGGGCCAAGACCGACCAAACAAAACGCCCCAAAGCCCACTCCCGCTTCACCACAGCAGCCTAGACTGCCCAATTTCCGCGCAGATACCAGAGAAATCTTAATAACCGTCCGGTAGCGAAATATCGCCCTTTCAAGATGATATATTATAACATAATAGGGGTCGGTGAGTTTGGAGTTCCGCTATGGCGATATTGGTCCGCAATCTGCTGTTAGTTTCATCGGCTTCTTTAGGTCTGGCCCATGGCGTCAGCGACGCCGCGGCCCCCGCCAAGGCTGATGAACCCGCCGAAGTGATCATCACCGCCGCGCCCTATGCTGTCTCGCTACAAACCCTGACCACCAGCGTCAATATCATCGGCCGCAATGAGCTGGACATGGCAGCGCCCGCGGGCCTTGGCGATGTCTTGAACGGCCTACCCGGCGTGCGCTCGACCTTTTTTGGACCGGGGGCCAGTCGCCCGGTCATTCGCGGCCTGTCTGGACCGCGCGTGATGATCTTGCAAAATGGCGTGGGTCTGGTGGATGCCAGCTCAGTCTCGCCCGATCATGCTGTGGCCTCCGATCCGGGCGAAGCCACGCGCATCGAGGTGCTGCGGGGACCATCGACCCTGGCCTATGGCGGCTCGGGCATTGGCGGGGTGGTCAATATTATCGACGACCGGGTCCCCAGCACCAAGCCGCAGTCCCCCATAGAAGGGCGCCTATCGGGCTCCTATGAAATCGGCAATGAAGGCCGTTCGGTCTCTGGCTCGGTCAAGACCGGAATGGGGCCCATTGTGGTCGTGGCCGACATGGTCACCCGCCGCTCCAGCGACTATGAGGTCCCGTCCAATCCTATTTCTGCGCGTCTGGCTAAGCAGGACGGCTTAACCGCCGCCGCCGACCGCAAGGTCCTCAATAGCAGCGTCGAATTGGACGCCTATGGCGCGGGTGCCTCCTATATTGGCGAGCGCGGCTTTGTCGGAGCCTCGGTCAAGCGCACGGATACGACCTACGGCGTGCCCTACCGCCAGATCACCGCCCCGATCGATCCCGCCGCAGACGGTCCGGTGGAACTGCATATGAAGCAGACCCGTCTCGATGTCCGCGGCGCGCGAGAGCTTGATCTGGAAACCTTCAGCAAGATCCAATTTTCCATCGGTCACGCCGACTATCAGCACGCCGAAATCGCCGTCAATGATGGCGCGGTCGGGACGCGCTTTCTGTCGAAGGGCACAGAAGCTCGGATAGAACTGGTCTACCGCGAGCATGATGGCCACAAGGGAGCGATCGGCGCTCAAGCCCTCCAGCGCAATTTCCAAGCCATTGGCGCCGAGGCCTTCGTTCCGTCCGTCCAAGTGTCTGAATTGGGGCTCTTTACCCTTCAGCGTCTGGACCGCGATAGCTGGGGCATCGATCTGGGCGCGCGCCTCGATCAACGAAAACTGACCGGTGAGCTAGCTGGCCGACCCACCAGCGCCGCAGCCGCGTCTGGCGGCCTGGATTGGTCCAAGACCAATCCAGCCAAAAGCTTCATCAATGTCTCAGCCTCAGCGGGCCTGTTCTGGAAACCGAGCGATCAGTTCTTCTATGCCCTGTCCCTCACCCGCAATGGCCGCGCCCCCTCTGAGGTCGAGCTCTTTGCCGATGGTCCTCATGGCGGCACCCGTTCCTATGAAATCGGCAATCCCAACTTCAAGTCCGAGACCGTCACCTCAATAGAGGCCACGTTGCGATATCGCACCGACCGCGCCCATCTCGAGGGCCATCTATACCGCGCCCATTATAACGGCTTCATCGAAGAAAACCCCACCGGCCAGATCCAGAACGACCTTCCGGTCTTTCGCTTCACCCAGACCGGCGCGGATTTCCACGGCTTCGAGCTGGATGCCAGCTACGACCTTTGGACCGACGGCGAACGGAGCTTGAAATTGAATCTGGGCTCAGATCTGGTGCGCGGCGACACGGACGCTGGATCCCCAGCCCGCATCCCTCCCTATTCGGTCACCAGCAAAATGAGCTGGCAGACGACGGCCTATAGCGCAGAGCTTGAACTACGCCATGTCGGTGCGGCCGATCGGCACTTGGCCAGGCTCGAACTGCCCACCGATAGCTATAATCTGGTCAATGTGACCGCACACTGGAAGCCGGTCGCGGGCAAGTCTTGGCGGCTATTCCTCGACGCTCACAACCTTACCGATGAAACCGCGCGTGAGCATGTATCATTCTTAAAGGATGTCGCGCCAATGCCAGGACGGTCCGTCCGAATTGGATCGGCCCTGACCTTTTAAACCCGCGCCTAAGACAATGGGGTGGAGGTTCGCATGACGGGCCTAGAAACCGCCTCGCTTTCGGTCTGCGCGGATATCCGCGGCTCAGCGACAAAGATCAACGACCAGAAGGTCATGGCGGCAAAGACACAAAAGACTGTGATCAAGATCACAAGCCTGCCCATAGACGTCCCCACCCCTGCGTCCACGTCGCACACCACATTCAGCGTTCGAATTACAGAGAATCATAAACTACTCAACGGCGCAAATAATATTGGGCAAATCCTTCCTGATTATCGCATCGCCCATTCGCTCGAAAAATGTCTGTGTTCGGATGAAAAATCAGCGTAAGAAACGCTCCTACTCGGATCCAAAAGACCCAATCAAGGGCTTAGTGATCTTTGGAATCATATGGCCCTATCGACAGATCAACGGCCTGCGCCAGCGCCTAAACCCAAGGCCCACGCCAAGAAGCGCCGGGCCCGGCGGCAATATGCGACCTTGGCCCATCGGACCTCGCCCGAACTTGAGATTATGCTGGTCTCGTCTCGCGAAACTGCACGTTGGGTCATTCCAAAGGGCTGGCCGATGAAGGGCCGTAAGCCCCACGCCGCCGCCGCCCTAGAGGCCTACGAAGAGGCCGGTGTAACCGGTACGATCTCGAAATCGCTAATCGGCACCTACAACTACGACAAGCGGCTGTCCGACGGTGACGTGATCACCTGCACGGTTGAGGTCTATCCGATGATGGTGGAAGTCGAACTCGCCGATTGGCCCGATCGCGAACAACGCACCCGCCGGTGGTTCAGCCTGACCGCCGCCGCAGAGGCCGTCGAAGAAGACACCCTCAAGATGCTGATCGGCAAGTTCAAGCCTGCGATCTAGTCGGGCCTAGGCCTCAAGCTCGATATCCCAGTAGAGATAGTCCAGCCAGCTCTCATGCAGGTGGCCGGGCGGGAAACGGCGGCCACGGTCTTGCAGCTCATATTGCGTTGGTCGCCGGGGATTTCGCGCCGGGACCATGCCAGCCTCACGAGGCGTTCGCCCACCCTTGAACAGATTACAGGGCGAGCAGGCAGTGACGATATTGTCCCAACTGGTCTTGCCGCCTCTGGACCTTGGCTGAACATGGTCGAAGGTCAGGTCCTCGCCAGAGCCGCAATATTGGCAGGAAAAGCCATCGCGCAGGAACAGGTTAAAGCGGGTGAAGACCGGTGGACGGTTCTGAGGCACATATTGCTTGAGGGCGATAACGCTGGGAAGGGCCATCTCAAAGGTCGGGGACCGGACGACCTGATCATAGGTCGAGACCACATCCACGCGATCCAGAAACACCGCCTTAATCACCTCCTGCCAAGGCCAAAGCGACAGGGGGTAATAGGAAAGGGGCCGGAAATCCGCATTAAGCACCAACGCCGGACTGCCCGAGGAGAGGGTTTTGACAGCCTGCATCAGCCGATCTCCCGGCTAAAGCCACAAGACCCGGCGCTCAAGGCAAAAGGAAAAGGCGGGGTAGACCTGAAGACTAATCTCCTAACGAGGTGTTAGCGTACCATACGCAGTCAACGCTGATTTGACGACAGGTCTATGACGGACCCGACTCACCGCGCCGTCAATCCATAACCACGTCCCCGCGACGAACTACGCTCTGAAAACGCCATAAAACCATCGCCGCAATACCGCGATAGGGCCGCCAAGTCTCCGCCCGAAGGTGGGCCTGCTTCTCGGTAGGCCTTTTTTCCGTTCCATCCAGGAGGCGCACCGCTTCTTGCAAGATCACATCGCCCCCCGGAAAGAGGTCGCAATGGCCGTGGCTAAACATCAAGAAGGTTGCCGCTGTCCAGTGGCCAACGCCCTTAATCGCGGTCAGGGCGCTCATGGCCGCATCGCTATCGAGGCCGTCCAACCGTTCAAAATCAATAGCCCCGCTGATCTGGGCCAAGGCAATTTCTTTGGCATAACGCGCCTTGGGCCGCGACAGGCCAAAACTGCGCAAGTGATCCTCATCGCTAGCCAAGATACTGTTGGGGGTGATCTGACCCATACCGATTTCGAACCGCTTCCAGATCGAATCAGCGGCGGCCACCGAGACCTGCTGACCGACCACCATCTTGACCAGACCGGTAAAGCCGCCGGGCCGTCTGGGCCATTCAAACTCTGCGACCCGATCATCAATCCGCGCCATAGCCGAATCTATCGCGGCAAGCTGCCTGCGCGCTTGAACAATCTGCGACGGGTCGGGCCAATGGAAAAGGGGCGCTTTCACGCCCCCCACCACATCGAAAGACCCAGCCAAGCGCAAGGCCTCATTTGGTGAAACCCATCAAGGTTTAGACGGCGATAAAGGCCAAAGCCACGACAGCACCGAGGGCCAGAAGGCCGACCATGCCGCTACGATCGATTGCACGTTCAAAACGGGTCAAGTTTGCGAGAGTCATGTTCATAGTCCTTGATCTTTAATTCCAAGCCCCGGGGAGGGGGCCGTCCAGTCTGGACAGTGCTTAGATGGGCCAAATCTAAGCGTTGTCAAGATGAACTTTACGATTTTCCGATCTCGGCCTATAAGGGGTTATGAAGTTGCCCTGTCCGATTGTCGGCCCCAAACCCTACCATCATGGCGATCTGCGTCGGGCGCTGCTTGAGGCCGCCTCGCGCGTGCTCGAGCGCGACGGTCCAAACGCCCTGTCCTTGCGGGCCGTGGCGCGCGAAGCAGGCGTTAGCCCAGCAGCGCCCTATCATCACTTCAAGGATAAGAGCGAGTTGATGCTGGCCATCTCGGAAGAGGGCTTTGATCAACTCTACGACTTTATGCGCCAGTCGGCGGATCCGGATGCGCCGCCAATGGAGCGGGTCGCGGCCATTGGCGTGGCCTATGTCGAATTTGCCAAGGCCCATCCGTCGATCTACCGGGTCATGTATGACCGCTCTCGCGACCTAGAGGCCCTACCTGACAAGGCCCACAAGGCCGAGGATGGGGCTTTCAGTCTGCTGAAAAAGGCCATGATCGACAGGGGCGTTGTCAGTTCGGATCAGGAAGTTGATCTGGAACTGGCCTGCATCGCCGCATGGTGCGCGGCCCATGGCTTGGCAGAGATGGTCGGGTTTCGCCAGTTTGACAGCCTCAAGGCCAAGATGGGCGGCGAAAAGGCCTTTCTGGCTGGCGTGCTCAGCCATCTGGGCATGTTTGGTCAGGCCCGCAATAGGGGCTAGGTCAATGGGTCCTGCCACCCGCTTTGCCCCCTCCCCGACCGGTCTGCTCCATCGTGGCCATGCTTTTTCGGCCCTTAGCGCCTATCAGAGGGCCAAAGAGATCGGCGGCCGCTTTGTCCTACGCATCGAAGATATTGATCAGACCCGTTGCCACTCGGCCTATACCGAGGCCCTGCTGGACGATCTGACGTGGCTGGGCCTGACCTGGGAACAGCCGGTCCGCATCCAATCCCAGCATATGGCCAACTATCACGAAGCCCTTGGGCAGTTGCGGGACCATGGTCTGGTCTATCGATGCTTCAAGACCCGCAAGGAGGTCACAGATGATATTGGCCGCGCACCCCACGGGCTTGGGCTGGCCTATCGCGGCGCGCCTCTGTCCGGCGCCGAAGAAGCCGCGCGAATAGAGGCAGGCGAGCCCTATGCTTGGCGGCTCTCGCTCGATGCCGCCAAGGCCCATCTGGGCGAGGCGTGGGACGCACTGAGCTTTACCGATGAGCTCCAAGGCACAATCGCGGCTCGGCCGCACTTGGCTGGAGACGTGGTTCTGGCACGCAGGGATTTCGGGGTGGCCTACCATCTGGCTGTGGTCGTCGATGACGCGCGGCAAGATATCACCCACATCGTGCGCGGTGAGGACCTGTTGGAGGCCACTGGCATTCAGCGCCTGCTTCAGGCCTTGCTGGGATTGCCAACACCGATCTATCGCCACCATCGCCTGCTACTGGGACCCGATGCCAAGCGCCTGGCCAAACGCGACCTTGCCCAAACCCTGCAAGACCTCAGAAGACAGGGAATATCTGCCCAGCAGTTGCGGACGGAATTAGGCTTTTAAGACGCCGCTATTGGGTCAGCCCAGTTCGCCCTTCAGACCGCTTGCGATCAGGGCGATGGTCCGCTCGATACCAAAAATGGCCACAAAGGAGCCAAAGCGGGGGCCTTGGCTCTGACCCAGCAGCACCTCATAGAGTGCCGCAAACCAGCCGCGCAGGGGCTCAAAGCCCGCATCCTTGCCCGCCGCATAGACCTCGTTCTGGATCAAATCAACATCGGTACAGGCCGGCCCAAGATCCTTCAAACGATCAGCCAGATCTTCCATGGCCGAGCGTTCACGGCTGTCAGGTGCGCGGAAGACCTTGGTAGGGCGAACAAAATCTTCATAATAATTAATGGCATAGCCGGCCATCTGATCGAGCAGGGGCTGGCTCTCGGGCGTCGCGCCGGGGATATAGCGCGACAGGAAGCCCCACAGGATCGCCTTGTCCGAGGCATTGGCCGCTGACACCAGATTGAGCAGCAGGCTGAACGAGACCGGCGAGCCAAATTGCGGCGGGTGCCCCGTATGGACGTGCCAGACCGGATTATCGATCCGCTTGGCCTCGTCCTGACCCTGATAGGCGTCGAGTTGCTGCAGATATTCGTCCGTCGCCTTGGGGATCACATCAAAGAACAATCGCTTGGCCGATTTGGGCGACTGGAACATGTAGTAGGATAGGCTCTCGGGCGTGCCGTAGCGCAGCCAGTCCTCCATGGTCAGGCCATTGCCCTTGGACTTGGAGATCTTCTGCCCCTCCTCATCAAGGAACAGTTCATAGTTAAAGCCTTCGGGCGGGACGCCGCCGAGGATCTTGCAGATCTGGTTGGAGACCTTGACGGAGTCGATTAGGTCCTTGCCGGACATTTCATAGTCCACGCCCATCGCCGCCCAACGCATAGCCCAGTCAGGCTTCCACTGCATCTTAACCGCGCCGCCGGTGACGCGCACCTCGGTCAAGGTGCCGTCCTCGTCGGCAAAGACGATGGTACCGCGATCGACATGGCGCTCCAGCGTTGGCACCTGCAAAACCTTGCCGGTCTTGGGGCTGATGGGCAGAAACGGCGAATAGCTGGCCCGGCGCTCTTCGCCCAAGGTCGGCAACATGACCTTTTGGATGTCGTCATAGCGCGCCAAGGCCCGCAGCAGGGTCTCATCGAACATGCCTGAGCCATAGCACTGGGTGCTGGACAAGAACTCGTACTCGAAACCAAACCCATCGAGGAAGGCGCGCAGGCGGGCATTATTATGCTCACCAAAACTGGGATAGAGCCCAAACGGATCGCGCACCACCGTCAGGGGCTTGTGCAGATCTTCCTGCAGCACGGCCTTGTTCTCAATATTATCCGGCACCTTGCGCAGGCCGTCCATATCGTCGGAAAAACAGACCAGACGGGTCGGGATGACGTTTTCGGTCAAGGCCCGAAAGGCTGCGCGCACCATGGTCGTGCGCGACACCTCGCCAAAGGTGCCGATGTGCGGCAGGCCCGATGGTCCATAGCCGGTTTCAAACACCACCGGTTTGAGCAGGGCTGGCAGGGTCCGCACCGCCTCCTCGATCTTGCCGTCAGCGATTAAGACGGCCGCCAAATCACGCTCTTGGCTGGTATCCAAGCGAGTGCGGACAAGACGGTTCAACAGGGCGCGGGCTTGGTCGAAGGGCCAAGCCTTGGCGGAGCGGGATAGATGGGAGAGGCCAGTTTGCATGGCTTGGGTCTAACAAAAGCAGGCCCTTTGAGCAATCGTGATGCGATGCGGCCCATTTGCCTTCGAACGCTGGCGGGCCCAAATAGTGCCTATGTCGCCCATCGTCTATCATCCCGCCTATGACGCCCCCATGCCGCCTGGCCATCGATTTCCGATGGGCAAGTTCGCGGCTTTGGCCAAGATGATCGAAGCGGAGGGACTAGCAGGGCCTCGCGGCTTCCACCGTCCGGACCTCGCCAGCGCGGCGCACCTGTGCCTTGCCCATGATCCAGCCTATGTGCAAGCGGTCCTGACCGCGCAGGTCGAGCCTGCTGTGGCGCGGCGCATTGGCCTGCCCATCACCGCAAAGGTTGCTAAGCGGGCCCGTGCCGCGACGGGCGGCACCATCTTGACCGCAAGACTAGCCCTGACCGAGGCGGTCGCATGCAATACCGCTGGCGGCAGTCATCACGCCAGCCACCAAGAGGGCGCGGGCTTTTGCGTCTTTAATGATGTCGCGGTCGCGGCCCATGTCTTGCTCGCCGAGGGACAGGTTCGGCAAATCTTGGTGGTCGATCTCGATGTCCATCAAGGCGACGGGACCGCGCGCCTGTTCGAGCATGACCCCCGCGTCTTCACCTTCTCAATGCATGCCGCCAAGAACTTTCCAGTTCGCAAGGCGATCAGCGACCTCGATATAGAGCTTGAGGACGCGATCGAGGACGCCGACTATCTGGCAAGGCTAGACGATGTCCTGCCAAACCTCATTCGCCGCGTAAGGCCAGATCTGGTCTTCTATATTGCCGGGGTTGACCCCCATCGCGAGGACCGGTTGGGCCGATTGCACCTCTCGGACCAAGGACTGGCCGCGCGGGAATCCTTTGTATTGGACGCCGCCTTAAGTCGAGGCATTCCCGTAGCCGGTGTTCTGGGCGGCGGCTACGACGTGGACGTCAAACGGCTCGCCGCGCGCCACATCTGGCTTCATCGCGCTGCGGCATTGGCCCATGCCCGCTGGCGATAGCGCTAAAGGGCTTGACCCCTCGAGCGGCTAGCTTAGGTCAGGCTGTTCACGAGAGACTGTTTACCCATGACCACCATCGCCATTATCGGAGCAGGCCTAGCCGGGGCCGCTGCGGGTCTCAGCCTGCAAGAGGCTGGCCATCATGTGACCCTGTTTGACAAGGGACGCGGCCCGGGCGGGCGGATGAGCACCCGCCGGATGGAAACCGCGCGGGGCACCGTGCGGCTCGATCATGGCGCTCAGTTTTTCACGGTCCGGGGCGAGGGCTTTACCAAGGCCGTTGCGGACTGGACCGTCGCTGGGGCCTGCGCGCCATGGCAAGGCAAGCTGATCAAGATCGGCGCTGATGGCCGATGCGAGCCCCTCGGCGGGGATGAGCGCTATGTCGGCGTGGGCGGTATGAACCAGGTGGTCAAGGCCGCACTCAAGGGATTGGACGCAAGGTTTGGCCGTCAGGTTTTGGCCATCGAGGGCGGTCCGGGGGCTTGGAGCCTTCGGTTCGCAGAGGGCAAGCGTGAGGGGCCCTTTGAAGTCGTGCTGGTCGCGGTGCCGGCGGAGCAGACCGGCCCACTGATCAGCGATTGGGTCCCGCATATGGCGCGCGAAGCCGAAGCGGTTCAGAGCGCGCCTTGCTGGGCCGCGATGGCCGTGTTCGACGCGCCTGTTGCGGCTGATTTTGATGCGGCGCGGATCGAGACCGGGCCCCTGTCTTGGATATCGCGAGAAACCTCCAAACCCGGACGCGGCGGGCCAGAGGCCTGGGTCCTGCATGGCTCACCGGCCTGGTCAAAGACCCATCTGGAAGAGACCCCCGACGAGGTGGCTCAGGCTCTTTTGAGCGCTTTTGCAGACCACGCAGCCTTCACCGCCCCGATCAGCCTGTCCGCCCACCGCTGGCGCTATGCCCAGATCCAGCAGCCAGCCGGCACGCCCTTTGGCTGGGCCGAGAGCTTGGGGCTGGGCGTTTGCGGCGACTGGCGACTAGGCGCTCGGATCGAATATGCCTTTGCCTCCGGGCAGGCCTTGGCCGCAGCGGTGATAGAATCCCGCGCCCTTCAGTAAAATAGGTTTGGCGCGCTTGCGCCGCCTCGCTAGTCTGTTTCTCCTAAGGCCCAACAAGCAGGCCTTTTTGGAGGAGACGGGCCATGGATGGTTCCAGCACAGCCTATGATCTGATCATTCGCGGCGGCACGGTTGTCGATGGCAATGGCGGTGAGCCCTTTGTCGCCGATGTGGCCCTGCGCCAAGGCAAGATCGTGGCCGTTGGCACCGTCAAGGGCAGCGCCGCCGAAGAGATCGACGCCAAGGGCCTGCTCGTCACCCCCGGCTGGGTCGATATCCATACCCACTATGACGGCCAAGCCACCTGGACCAGCCGCCTGACCCCTTCGTCCCTGCATGGCTCAACCACCGTCGTCATGGGCAATTGCGGCGTCGGCTTTGCCCCGGTCCGGGTCGCCGACCGCGACACGCTCGTTCGGCTGATGGAAGGGGTTGAGGACATTCCCGGCACAGCCCTACATGAGGGCCTATCTTGGAACTGGGAGAGTTTTGGCGACTATTTGGACGCCGTTGACGCCCTGCCCCACGATGTCGATGTGGCCGCCCAGGCTCCGCACGGAGCTTTGCGTGTCTATGTCATGGGCCAGCGCGGCGCGGACCGCGAGGATGCCACCCCCGAAGAGATCGCCCAGATGAAGGCCTTGACCCGTGAGGCCATGGAGGCCGGTGCCTTGGGCTTTTCCACCACCCGCACCATGGTTCACCGCACCGCAGACGGCGACCTGACCCCCACCATCGGGGCAGCCGACGCCGAGATGATCGCCATTGCCGAGGGGCTGGCCGAGGCGGGCACCGGCGTTTTGCAATGGGTGTCGGATTTTAGGCAGATGGATCATGAGTTTGGCCTGATCAAGACCCTGACCAAGGTGTCTGGTCGCCCCTTAAGCTTTTCGATGGTTCAAGCCGATGCCGCTCCTAACCAATGGCGCGAACTGATGACCCGCTTGGATAAGGCCGCCGACGAGGGACTTGCCATCAAGGCGCAGGTTCAGGGCCGTCCTGTGGGCCTGATGCTCGGCCTGCAAGGCTCCGCCCATCCCTTCATCACCCGGCCCAGCTATATCGCCATTGCCGACCTGCCCTTTAGCGAGCGGGCGGCGATCATGCGCGATCCAGGCGTGCGCGAGCGCATCCTGTCCGAAGCCCCAGAGCGCGGCCATCCCTTTATCAATTCTTTGGCCGGGGCCTATCACAAGATGTTCGAGCTCGGCGATCCTCCCAACTATGAGCCCGCCCCAGAAGACAGCATCGCCGCCCGCGCCAAACGCGAGGGCACCAGCCCGGACGCCATTGTTTATGACATGCTGGCCGCAGGTGATGGATCAGGGTTCCTGTTCTTTGCCATGCACAACTATACCGAGGGCAGTCTCGACAACAGTCTGACCATGATGAAGAACCCCAACACCATCTTTGGCCTGTCCGATGGCGGGGCCCATGTGGGCGCAATCTGTGACGTCAGTGTCCCGACCTATATGCTGACCCACTGGTGCCGTGACCGCACACGCGGCGAGCAACTGACCCTGCCCTTCGTGGTTCGCAGCCAGACCCGCGACACGGCTGAAGCGGTCGGCCTGCTCGACCGGGGCGTGGTCGCGCCCGGCTATAAGGCCGACCTCAACATCATCGATATGGCGCGTTTGCAATTGCGGCCACCGCACATGATCTATGACCTACCCGCCGGTGCGCGGCGCCTGATGCAGGAGGCAGACGGCTATGTCGCCACCATCGTCAGTGGCACGGTTGTCTACCGCGAGGGGCAGCCCACGGGAGCCCTACCCGGCAAACTGGTTCGCGGCGCCCAAACTGCGCCCGCAGCCTAATCCCAACAACAATCGAGCCCGCAAAGGGCCTTTAAGACGGGAGACACCAGACCATGACCAAGGCTAAGGGGCGCAGGTCCATCTTCATCACTGGTGCCGCCTCAGGCATGGGTCTAGAGACCGCCCGCCTGTTCCACTCCAAAGGCTGGTTTATCGGCGGCTGCGACATCAACAGTGCGGGCCTCAAGGCGCTCGAGGCTGAACTGGGCGCAGACAACTGCATCGTCCAGACGCTCGACGTCACCGACCGCATGGCCTATCGCGCCGCCTTGACAGCCTTTGCGGTGACGACCGATGGCAAGATGGACATCCTCTACAACAATGCAGGGATTGGCCGGGGCGGCCCCTTCGCCGACCAGACCTTTGAAGACATTATGGCCGTCGTGAATGTGAATTTCGTGGGGGTCCTGATCGGAATCCACGAGGCGATCCAATATCTGAAAGCGACACCCGGCTCCCTGTGCTTCACAACTTCGTCATCTTCAGCAACCTTTGGTATGCCCGGCATCGCGGTCTATTCGGCAACTAAACATGCCGTGAAGGGCCTGACCGAAGCCCTGTCAGTCGAGTTCAAGGCCTATGGCGTGCGGGTCTCAGACGTCCTGCCCGGCCTGATCGACACCCCCCTCTTGCCGCCCGGCGCCGTCGAAAATGCACCCAAAGACGGGATTTTCCGCGCCATCCCCCCCTCGGATGTGGCGCAAACCGTGTGGAAAGCCTACGGATCCGACGTCTTGCACTGGTACGTCCCACCCGAGCTGGTGGAGATGGATCGGGCCGGAACCATGGACCCAGAAGCCATGAGAGAGCAGCTTGCGAGCCATTCCCTGTTCGGTAACGCCTCAGCAGATAAGAATTAAGGGTACCCATAGGTGTCAGAAAAAACGGAAAATATGGGCCTATTGCGCCACATTGACGCCCCATTGCTGTAACGGGTTGCAATTTTGATTTGGGAGTTGCTTTGCACAGTGATATTTTAAGGTGTGAAGTCGGTTATCGGGACTGGGCACCTTGGTGCAAAGGTCCGAGCGCTGGTTGTTGATGGCGATCCGAGGGCGGCCGAGCTGTGCGCAGCAGTCCGACTCGCAGGTGGAAGTGGTGAGGAAGGTCTATGCCGACAGGCACAATTAAGTGGTTCAATTCGACCAAGGGCTTTGGGTTCATTGAACCAAGTGACGGCGGTCAGGACGTTTTCGTCCACATTTCAGCCCTCGAGCGGGCCGGTCTAAGCAGCCTCGATGAAGGCCAATCTATTGCCTATGAGATGGAGCAAGACCGTCGGTCGGGCAAGACCTCGGCAGGTGAGCTGCGCGTTCTAAGTGCCGGCACCGGCGGTGGAAGTTCGGACCGTGCGCCTGCACGTTTGCGTCCAGCCCCTTCGGCCCCCATGGGCGAAACCACCGGCTCGGGTACGGGCACGGTAAAGTGGTTCAACTCCACCAAGGGCTTTGGCTTTATTCAGCCAGACAATGGCGGAGGCGACATCTTCGTCCACATTTCAGCCGTTGAACGGGCTGGTCTTTCGGGCCTTCAGGATGGACAGCGTCTGTCCTACGACCTGCAAGCCGATCACCGCACCGGCAAGGCTTCCGCCGACAACCTGCGTCTCGATTAAGAGACTTTCGGTTGTCGACGACGAATTGGCCCCGCCTCCTTCCGGAGCGCGGGGTTTTCGCCGTTAGGCTCTCGCGTTCAGGCACTATCAGATTAGGATCCGCCATGCGCCGTCTTGTCGCTCTTACCGCCGCCCTCTGGTCCGCCGCTGCTCTTGGCGGCGCCCAAGCGCAAGACCAGCCCAGCTTTGTCTATCAGGGCTCTGGGCCCATCGATCCTGCAGAACTGTCTAAGACCATTAAGGTCATGGCCTCAGAGGACTTTCAGGGCCGCAATCCCGGCACGGCCGGAGAGACCAAAACCATCGCCTACCTGACAAAGCGCTTCAAAGAGCTGGGCCTAGAGCCGGGCGGAGAAAAGGGTGGCTGGACCCAACGCGTGCCACTGATCCGCTTTCAGGTCAGCCCTACTAGCACCTTCAGCGTCTCGACCAAGACGGGGGAAACCGCGCTCATCCAGGCCAAGGATCTCTATCTGACCAGCCAACGCCCGACCGCAAAGATCGCGGTGGACAAGGCCCAGATGGTCTTTGTCGGCTATGGTGTGTCGGCCCCCGAGCGCGGCTGGGATGATTTCAAGGGCGTCGATGTGCGCGGCAAGATCTTGGTCATGCTGATCAACGACCCCGACTTTGAGGCCAAGCCCAGTGATGGAGCCTACGGCAAGTTTTCTGGCCTCGCCGCCACCTACTACGCCCGCTGGACCTACAAGTTCGAAGAGGCCGCGCGGCGCGGCGCCGCTGGCCTTTTGATCATCCACGACACCCCCGGCGCGGGCTATGGCTGGAGCACGGTTACTGCACCAGGGGGTGAGAGCTTTGATATTGTTCGCGCCGATCCGATCAAGGAGCGCGTGCCGCTGCAAGGGTGGATCCAACAGGAGGTCGCCGCGCAGCTGTTTCAGCAGTCAGGGCTAGACCTTCAGGCGTTGAAGCAGCAGGCCCGGCAGTCTGATTTTAAACCCGTCACCCTGACCGGCGCGCTGTTCAGCGCTAAGCTTGGCAATCAGTTCACAGCCGTCGAAAGCCACAATGTACTGGCCAAGCTGACGGGTAAGACCCGCCCGCTGGAGAGCATCATGTTCTCAGCCCACTGGGATGCCTATGGGGTTGGCAAGCCCGATGCCCAAGGACGAACCGTGCGCCCCGGCGCTGCCGATGACGCAATTGGCGTTGCCGGCACAATTGAACTGGCCCGGGCCTTTTCCAAGGGACCGCGCGCCGACCGAACCCTTGTCTTTGCCGCCTGGACGGCCGAGGAACGCGGCCTTCTGGGTTCAGAGACCTATGGCGTCCATCCGACCTTGCCGCTTGAGACCACCGTAGCCAACCTGACCATGGACGTGCTTCAGACAGCTGGACCCGCCAAAGATGTTGTCTTGGTCGGCTATGGTCAAAATGGGCTGGAGGATGATCTGGCCGCAGCGGCTGCCAAACAGGGTCGCACCATCACCCCCGATGCCAAGCCAGAGCGCGCGCTCTTTTACCGCGCAGACCATTTCTCGCTCGCCAAGCGCGGCGTTCCAGTCCTGCTCTTGATGGGACTGGGCGGCGGCGCAGATCTGGTCGAGGGCGCAAGGGCGGCCGGAGATCGCTGGGTCGCGGACTATACGGCCAACTGCTATCACCAGACCTGCGATGTCTGGAAACCCGATTGGGACCTGCGCGGCGCGGCACAAGACGTTGCTCTGTTCTATGAGATTGGCTTAAGGCTTGCCAATTCAGCCCGTTGGCCCACTTGGCATTCGGGTTCAGAGTTCAAACCCATCCGCGACCTGTCGGCGGCTAAACGCTGATCAAGACCTAATGATCCGCAGCCTTAGCCGTGGAGCGCTCGGCTAAAGCCTTCGGCCGCGGCGGCTGCACCCTTGGCACCCAAGGCAGCCGTTGCCGTGAGCCGAGGCTCTAGAAGGCTAGAACCAAGGCGCTGAACGTCATTGGCCTCGACCTGATCGATGGAGGCACCGATCTCTTTGGTGGTAAAGAGCCGGTCGAATAATAGGACCTGACCAGCCGCCTGCTCAGCGCGCGCAAGGGCAGACTCCCTCGCCATAAAGAGCGAGGATTTGAGCTGCGCCTTGGCTCTGGCCAATTCACCAGGTTCGGTCCGCTCAGCAAGGCCCATGATCTCACCAGCCGTAACCTTTGCCAATTCCAGCCCGTCCTTGGCCGCGCATCCGGCATAGACGCCCAGCAGACCGGCATCGGCATAGGTATCGGCATAGGCATCGATGGCATAGGCAAGACCCCGCCGCTCGCGGGCCTCTTGGAACAAACGTGAGGACATGCCACCGCCCAAGATCTCTGAAAAAACGCGAAGGGCAAAATAGTCATCGTCGCGGGCGCTGGGGGCCGGAAGCATCAAGACCAGATGGGCCTGTTCCAATCGCCGCACCTTGGGCTGAGCGCCGCCAACAAATTGAACCGGCTCGGGCGCCGTGGCGGACAGGTCAAGACCTGACGCGGGCGCATCGCCAAACCAACGCTCGCAAAGGGCCAATAGCTCCACCTCATCAACGGCCCCCGCTGCGCAGACGACAATGGCCGAGGGGTCATAGAGATGGGCGCGGAAGTCCTCTAACGACTGGGGCGTTGCGGTCTCAACGCTGGCCGAGGTTCCAAGGATCGGTCGCCCAAGCGGATGGGCTCCAAAGGCAGCGGTTTGGGCCAGATCGAACACATAATCGTCGGGCGCATCGGCCGCTTCGGCGATCTCTTGGGCGATGACCTGCTTTTCACGGACCATGTCGGCGGGGACGAGGGTTGGGCGGCGGATCAGGTCGGAGACGATCTCCATGGCAAGAGGCAGGCCACCCTTAAGGGCGCGTACCTGAAAGCTGGTCCGCTCATAACCCGTGGCCGCATTGATATTGCCGCCTTCCGCCTCGATATGTTCGACAATGTCGCGCGAAGAGCGAGAGCCCGCGCCCTTGAAAACCATATGTTCAAGCAGGTGGCACCAGCCGGACTGGTCTTGGGTCTCATAGCGCGCGCCCCGTCCGATCACGACGGACAGAGCAAAGGTTTCTAGCCCTGGCATGGGATCGCAGACGATGCGAACGCCATTGGCCAGCCGGTGCAGGCTTGCGCTCAACGGCTCATGTCCTTGGCCGCGAAGGCACGGATATAGGCTTTAATCGTGTCTGAATCGGCAGGGAGGCGATCATAGACCTCTTCGCGTTCAGCAACGCCCTTGGCCTTGAGCGGCAGAACCGGAGCAACGCCTGCCGCCTCGGTGACGGCTTCAGGAAACTTGGCGGCGTGGGCGGTGGCCAGAACAACGACGGGGGTCATGGGCTGGGTCGCACCGATGCGGCGCGCCGCACAGACGCCAACGGCTGTATGGGGATCAATCAATTGACCCGTCTGGGTAAAGGTCGAGATGATCGTGGCGGTAGTCTGCGCCTCACTGACGCCCATGCCGATGAAGGTCTGGCGCATGGTAGCCAAGGCTTCAGGAGGAATGGTGATACCGCCGGTCTCGCTAAAGGCCTTAAAGGCCCGCGCCGTCTCGGCCCCATCGCAGCCGACACATTCGAAATAGAGCCGCTCGAAGTTCGACGCGATCTGAATGTCCATGGCGGGGCTTTGGGTGGCAAGGACTGCACCCTTAGCATAGCGGCCCTCTTGCAGCATCCGCGCCAGAATATCGTTGCCGTTGGTAGCGACGATGATCTGCTCGATCGGCAGGCCCATCTGCTTGGCAACGTAGCCGGCGAAGGCATCACCGAAATTACCGGTGGGTACAGCAAAGGAGATCGGGCGAGCCGGGGCACCAAGCGCCGCTGCCGCCGTGAAATAATAGACGCTCTGGGCCGCGATCCGCGCCCAGTTGATCGAGTTGACGCCTGAAAGGTCGACGGCTTGGCGGAAATCATCGTCTTGGAACATGGCTTTGACGATGGTCTGGCAATCGTCAAAGGTCCCCTGCACGGCTACAGCGCGAACATTGGCATCGCCCGTCGTGGTCATAAAGCGGCGCTGAACCTCGCTGATCCGGCCGTCGGGGAACAGGACCGCCATGCGGGCGTGGCGCGCGCCGCGGAAGGCCTCAACTGCCGCACCGCCCGTATCGCCCGAGGTGGCGGCTATGATGGTCATGGTCCGGCCCTGAGCGGCCAGGGCATAGTCATAGAGACGGGCCAACAATTGCATGGCCACATCCTTGAAGGCAAGGGTCGGGCCATGGAACAGCTCCATCTGCCAGATCATGGGATAGAGCTGGGTCAGGGGCGTGACGGCGGGATGGGCGAAGGATGCATAGGCCTCGGCCGTCATCTTGGACAAGACATCGCTGGGGATCTCGTCACCGGCAAACCGGCCCAGAACCTGAGCGGCAACCTCGCCATAGGCCATGCCGGAGAAACTGGCGATCTCCTCTGGCGTAAAGGAGGGCCAGACTTGCGGCACATAGAGACCGCCATCGGGGGCAAGACCCGCCAGTACGGCATCTAGAAACCCGATCGCAGGGGACGCACCACGCGTTGAAATATAGTTCATCTTAAACCCGCCGACCGCGAACCAGAACCGCCACATAGACGCCCAAAAGGGCGGCGGCAAGACCGAACCATGTCAGGGCATATTCCAAATGCCGGTTTGAAATTTCCGCCGGGACCGCAATGGGCTGTAGGCCCTTAAGCTCAGGATTGGTCGAGGTCTCGGCAAAGAGCATCACCGGCGCGGGACGATCAGCCTTCAAGGTCTTGGCCATGGCGGTGACATCGCGGGCATACCATTGATCGTTCTGCGGCGCAGGCGTGACGAAATTGGCCTTGTCGGGCTGGCGAAGGACGCCGGTCACAGCCGTCGGAACGGTACTGACCGATTGGGCGGGCCGCTGTGTGACGGTCTCAGCCAAGAAGCCGCGATCGACCAGAACCGAGCCATAGGGGCCTGTCGTCAAGACACAGGCCGAGATCAACCGCACGCCGATCTGACCATCAACCAGACTATAGAGTTTGACGTAAGGCGCGCTCGCCAGACCCGGACAGGCAGCAGTCACCCGCGCAAAGTCTAGCCCTGCATCGGTCGTAAGGACCTGATCAATGGGCCGCGCAGGCGCAGATTGTAGCGCGCCAATGCGGGCCAGAAGATCACGCTTCCATGCCAAGCGCTGCAACTGCCACACCCCTAAGGCCACCAATATGGCAAGTGCGATGGCGGTCACCACCGTCAAACCGATGGGGAGGCGGCCTTGGGCGGGGGGCTGGTCAGTCATCATTGCGCGCCTGCGAGGCGTGGTTTTGGAACTGAAGGGTGATCATGATGGCCTTAAAGGGCCGCATGAGCCCAAGGCACATAATTGCGGTCAAGGGCATCCAGACCACCAGATGCACCCAGACGGGCGGGTGAAGGGTGAATTCGGTGAACAGCATGCAAAAGGCCACAATGAAGCCAACGATCAAAATTATGAACACGGCGGGCCCGTCGCCACTGTCCGACTTACGAAGATCCAGGCCGCAGGCCTCGCACCGCTCACTGACCTCGAGAAAGCCCTCGAATAGGGAACCCTCACCGCACTGGGGGCATCGGCAAGCGAGGCCCGCCAGCACGAGATTGGGTTTTGTCACCTTAGGCCGCGCCAAAGATAACGTAGACAAACGCGAAGAGGAACAGCCAGACCACGTCCACGAAGTGCCAGTACCAGGCCGCAGCTTCAAAGCCGAAATGCTGCTTGGAGGTAAAATCACCCTTCATCAGGCGGATCAAACAAACCGCGAGGAAGATGGTGCCGATCAGCACGTGGAAGCCGTGGAAACCCGTCGCCATGAAAAAGGACGAACCATAGAGACCCGCATTGGCCGCTTCGGTCGAGAAGAACAGGTTTTCATGGATGATGTGGTTATATTCATAGGCTTGGATCATCGAGAACAGGCTACCCAAGGCAATGGTCAAGATCAGGGCCAAACGTGCGCCCTTACGATCATTGGTCTGGATGGCATGGTGAGCCCAGGTCACGGTCGTACCCGACAGTAAGAGGGTTAGCGTGTTGACCAAAGGCAGTTGCCAAGCCGAAACGGTCTCAACGCCCTTTGGCGGCCAAGTCGCCCAGGCGCTCGCAACCTCTTCGATACCAGAATGGGTGCGAACACCCTTGAAAAGGACCATCTCGAAGAAGATCCAGAACCACGCCACAAAGAACATCACTTCAGAGGCGATGAACAGGATCATGCCATAGCGCAGGCCAATAGCAACAACGGGCGTATGGTCACCCTGATTGGCTTCACGAACCACTTCTGTCCACCAGCCGAGCATGGTGTAGAGAACGCCGAACAGTCCGAGTAGAAACGGCCACAGCGTGTGCTTCTCGAGGCCAAAAAGGCCCTTCATCCAGATGATGCCACCGATGGCCATGAGCATGGCAGCCGCCGAACCTACCAGGGGCCACGGACTTGGATTGACTAGGTGATAATCGTGTTCAACAGCATCTTGAGCCATGATGGCACCAACCCCTTAGTAGACTGTGACGACCCAATTAGGCCCGTCACCACGTGATATCTAAAGGCTATAGCCCCGCGCTAGGCTTGACGCCAAGTGCCTTACTGCCATTGCCCGGTGCGACTTGCAGTCCCGCCTGCTTTTCCACGGAGTTTGCATCCTTGAAGAAGGTATAGGACAGGGTAATTTCTTGGGTTCCTTGATTGTCCTTATCGGTCACGAATTTGGGATCGATGAAGTAAACCACTGGAAAATCAATAGTTTGGCCCGGCTTCAAGGTTTGAGACTTGAAACAAAAACATTCCAACTTTTGGAAATAGGGGCCAGCGGTCTCTGGCACCACATTGTAGCTGGCCCGGCCGGTTAGGGTCTGGTCGCTGGTGTTTGTGACCTTAAAAAAAGCCAGACCCGTCGATCCGATCTTCAAGGTCTGGCGGGTCTGCTCGGCTTTAAAGCTCCACGGCAGGTCGCGAACATTGGTATCGAATCGGACCGTTATGGGACGTTCCAACACGGTCGTCGGGGCAGTCTCAGCTTGACGCACTGCGCCTCCAAAGCCCGTCAGCTGACAAAAGCGCTTATAGAGGGGAACCGACGCATAGGCCGCGCCAATCATGCTGACGAAGACCATTAGGCAAATGATCGCGACGCGGCCATTGCGCCGCGACTGGCTTGCAACGGTCTTGGGCTCTTCAGAAGGGACGGTTGGCAACATTGCCTCCCAACTTCACGAGGGTCACGACAAAGATCAGGATCACGAACCCAACGAGGGACAGGCCAAGCACGATATTGCGCATATTGCGCTCCTTAGCCTGCTCGGTGTCCTCAGGCCCCATACGAGGCTGAATTGCGGCTAGGGGCGGTTTGTTGTCGGGTGATTTGGTCATCTGTTAAATCCTTGCAGGAAGGAGAGGGCCGCGAACGGCTTGATCCCAAACATGTGCTCGGCCAGCAGAGCGGCGAACATCAAGAACAGATATAGGATCGAAAAGGCAAAAAGGTTGCGCGCATCCTTGGCCGCGGCACGAACATCATAAAGACCGGCATCCATGCGCGGATCTGCCGCATCGCCTGCATGGCTGAGGAACAGGCGAACCGCCAGAAGTAGAAACACCGCGCCGCCAAGGCCAGAGACCGCCAGATAGGCCGCCCCGCCAAGACCGGTTGCAACCGGCATCAGGCAGACGGGCACGAGCAGCAGGCTATAGACAAGGATCTGCAGCCGCGTGGACTTGGCACCCTTGGCAACCGGCATCATCGGCACGCCAGCCTTGGCATAGTCCTCTGACGTATAGAGCGACAGGGCCCAAAAGTGCGGCGGGGTCCACATGAAGATGATAGCGCATAGCAGCCAGGCATTGAGCGGGGTCGTACCGCTGACCGCCGCCCAGCCGATCACAGGAGGCAAGGCTCCGGCAAGGCCGCCAATGACGATATTTTGCGGCGTCGAGCGCTTGAGCCAGACCGTATAGATCAGGGCGTAGAACAGGATCGTAAAGGCCAGCAGACCCGCTGCCAGCCAATTGGTCGCCATGCCCATCAGCATGACCGAAAAGAGTGACATGACCACGCCCAAGGTCAGGGCATCGGCAGGCTGAACGCGGCCAGCCGGAACCGGGCGACCGCGGGTGCGGCGCATCTGGGCGTCAATATCGGCGTCGTACCACATGTTCAGAGCCCCAGAGGCCCCGGCACCGACGGCGATACAGAACACAGCCACCGCTGCGATGATTGGATTGATGTTACCGCCCGCGCAGACCAGGCCGGTCAGAGCCGTAAAGACCACCAAAGACATGACCCGAGGCTTCATCAGCGCCAGAAAATCCTGCCAACGCGCCGTCTGATCGCGCGTGGCCTTTTCAGGCGGCTGGGCGGAAACTTCCGAAGCAGACAAGGGGGCCGAGAGATCGGTCATGGGGGTGGAAATCTTCCTTTGAAACGATCCGAGGGACGCAGCTTGCGGCTAGGCTCGCCGAAACCACGTCCCTCGGTATTACGTGTCGTCTAGGGCTCAGTGACCGTCGTCTTTGATCACGGGCAGGGTATTGAACTGGTGGAAGGGCGGCGGTGACGACAAGGTCCATTCCAACGTCGTGGCGCCTTCGCCCCACGGATTGGCTTCGGCCTTGCGGCGTCGGATCGCAGATTCCAGCAAAACGATCAGGAACACGATAACGCCAACCAGAGTAATGACATAGCCAACGCTGGAGACGTGGTTCCATTTCGCAAAGGCTTCAGGATAGTCCACGTAACGACGTGGCATGCCCTGCAGGCCTAAGAAATGCTGCGGGAAGAAGATGATATTAACGCCGACGAAGGTGATCCAGAAGTGCAGGCAGCCAAGGAACTCGTTGTACTTCACGCCCCACATCTTTTCGAACCAGTAATAAAAGCCTGCAAAGATCGCGAACACGGCACCCAGCGAGAGCACATAGTGGAAGTGCGCAACGACGTAGTAGGTGTCATGCAACGAGTAGTCGATGCCGGCATTTGCCAGCACCACGCCGGTCACGCCGCCGATGGTGAACAGGAAGATGAAACCCATTGCCCAAAGCATAGGCGTCTTAAAGTCTATCGACCCCCCCCACATGGTCGCAATCCACGAGAAGATCTTGATGCCAGTAGGAACTGCAATAACCATGGTCGCTGCAACGAAATAGGCGCGAAGATCGAGGCTCATGCCGACCGTGTACATGTGGTGGGCCCACACAACAAAGCCAACAAAGCCAATGGCCACCATGGCGTAGGCCATGGCCAGATAGCCGAAGATAGGCTTCTTAGAGAAGGTCGAGACAATGTGGCTGATGATGCCAAAACCGGGAAGGATCAGGATGTACACTTCGGGGTGACCGAAGAACCAGAACAGGTGTTGGAACATAACAGGGTCACCGCCGCCGGCAGGATCGAAAAAGTGGGTGCCGAAGTTGCGGTCAGTCAGCAGCATGGTGATGGCGCCCGCCAGAACCGGCAGGGACAAGAGCAGCAAGAAGGCTGTGATCAAAACCGACCAAGCAAACAGCGGCATACGGTGCATGGTCATGCCCGGCGCTCGCATATTGAAGATGGTGGTGATGAAGTTGATCGCACCCAAGATCGAGCTGGCACCGGCAAGGTGCAGCGAGAAGATCGCAAAATCCATAGCTGGGCCTGTGTGGCCTGTTGTGGAAAGTGGCGGATACATCGTCCAGCCCCCACCAAAACCGCGGCCCGGACCACCGTCAACGAACAGCGACATGCAAAGCAGGATCCAAGAGGCCACCAGCAGCCAGAACGAAATATTGTTCATCCGCGGGAAGGCCATGTCTGGCGCGCCAATCATGATCGGCACAAACCAGTTACCAAAACCACCGATCATCGCCGGCATGACCATGAAGAAGATCATGATCAGGGCATGGGCGGTCACGACCGTATTATAACCGTGCTTAGACTGTTCAATCAGCCCCAAGAAGCTAACCCCAGAGGTCGGACTGAAGAACTGGATACCAGGCTGGTCAAGTTCCAATCGGATTAGACCCGACAGGGCCCCGCCAACCAAACCCGCCATGATGGCGAACATGATGTAGAGGGTGCCAATATCCTTGTGGTTGGTCGAGAACAACCACCGGGTAATAAAACCTGGCTTGTGGTCGTGATCATCATGATCGTGGTCGTGTGCGGCGGAGTATGCCATCGTCTAACTCTTCCTCGAACTATCAGTTCATCGCGACGGGCCTTGCAGCTCCGTCGAGTTGAGCGGTCTTTTGCGGGGCGGGGGCAGCAGCTGGGGCGGCAGAAGCCGCAGGCGCTGTCGACGTTGCGGCTGGGGTTGCGGCTGG
>JBBARR010000018.1:51609-59475 GCA_040399645.1 Caulobacteraceae bacterium
GTTGCGGCTGGGGTTGCGGCTGGTGTTGCGGTTGGGGTTACGGCTTCAACGGCGACCACAGGCTTGCCCTTGGTCAGGGCCCAAAGGTCAAATTCTTGTTGGGTCACGACCTTGATCTGGATTGGCATGTAGGCGTGGTCCGAGCCACAGAGTTGGGCGCACTGACCGTAATATGTTCCAGTCTTTTCGGCCTTAAACCAAACGTCATTTATCCGGCCCGGGATGGCAGACGTCATGACCCCAAAGGCGGGCATGAAAAAGGCATGGATCACATCCGAACCGGTCACGAGGACGCGCACGGTTTTGTTTACGGGCACGACCATCGAAGTGTCAGCCGCGAGGCGATAGGGAAGGTTTGCCTTCTTCGCATCGGTTTCACTGAGCATAACCGAGGTGATCTCATCGATCTTCTGGTCAGGATAGGAGTAACCCCAGTACCACTGATATCCAACAACCTTCACAGTTAAATCAGGCTTGGGCATGTCGTGATAAGCGAAGAGGAGCTTGAACGAGAAGATCGAGATGAACAGCAAGATCCCAACGGGGATAAGGGTCCAAGCCACTTCCAGCACGGTATTGTGGCTGAATTTTGCGGGAACCGGGTTCGCCTTCTTGTTGAAGCGCACCACAACAATACCAAGCAAGATCGCCACGAAGACCGCAATACCCGTTATGATCGGCATCAAGATCGCATCGTGGAAAAAGATCGCCTGGTGTTTCAGCGGCGAGGCTGCCTGTTGCAGACCGATCGCGTCTGGCGTGGGCTGACCCAAAAGTTCAGCCGCCAAGGCTTGGGCGCGGAACCCGACCCCAACAATCATCCCGGCGAAGCCCGCCGCTAGCTTGCGCATATTCATTCCCGAAGCCCTCATAGTCTCTACGGCCAGCCCTAACCGGTGAAAACCCACCTGTAGCAGGTTACTCCACGTGACAGATACCCCAGCAGCCCTCGGCAGCGAGCCCATATCTCGGGCCTAATTGTCGCACCTTAGAACCGAGCTAGCCCCATTTTTGAAATTACTGGCGCGTGCATACGCGTTGAAGCCTGTCTTGCCAAGAGATGAGCGATTAGACCAGAGGCGGTTTCAACTTTGGCACTATATCCCTATGGTGAAAGCAGCATTTTTGACGATCGGATCCCTATTCATGACCTCGCCTACGACTGCCACGCCTCTTTTAGAAGCCAATGACGTCAATCCCGAGCGTGCCAGGGCGATCTTGGCCGAGGCCCTGCGCGGCGCGGATGATGGTGAGCTCTATCTGGAGCGCTCCGAAAGCGAATCATTTGTCTTTGACGACGGGCGCTTGAAATCGGCGGCCTATGATTCTGGTGAAGGATTTGGTCTGCGGGTCGTGGCCGGAGAGACCGCAGGCTATGCCCACGCGAGCGAAATTACCGAAGCCGCCATCGGACGGGCTGGACAGTCCGCCGCCCTCGCCCGGCGCGGCTATAGCGGCACCGCCGATCTGGCCCCGCGCCGGACAAATGCCAAACTCTATTCAGACACCGACCCTCTAGCCCAGCCGAGCTTCAGCGCCAAGACCGACCTCTTACAAGAGATCGACGCCTTTGCCCGCGCCCGCGATCCGCGCGTGGTTCAGGTCATGGCCTCGATTGCTGGCGAGCGACGCACGGTCGAGATCCTACGCGCTGATGGCATGATGCTGCGCGATGTCCGCCCTTTGGTGCGTGTCAATGTTCAAGTCACAGTCGAACGCGATGGGCGCCGCGAAACTGGCTCGTCAGGAGCCGGCGGCCGCGCCAACTATGAGGCCTGGATCAGCCCCGACAAGTGGCAGGGCCAGGTCGATGAGGCCCTTCGCCAAGCTTTGGTGAACCTTGATGCCATCGCTGCGCCTGCCGGCGAAATGGACGTGGTGCTCGGCCCCGGCTGGAACGGGGTCCTGCTGCACGAGGCCGTCGGCCATGGCCTTGAGGGCGACTTTAACCGCAAGGGTATCTCCGCCTTCTCCGGCCGTATTGGCGAGAGGGTGGCGGCCAAGGGCGTTACCGTGTTTGACGATGGCTCCTTAGCCGGTCGTCGCGGCTCCTTGACCATTGATGATGAGGGCACGCCGACCGAGCGCACGGTCCTGATCGAGGACGGTATCTTGGTTGGCTACATGCATGACCGCATGAGCGCGCGCCTGATGGGGCTGAGCGCGACGGGCAATGGCCGACGTCAGTCCTATGCCCACATGCCCCTGCCGCGCATGACCAATACCGGCATGATGAACGGCACCAGTTCGCAAGCCGAGATGATCGCCTCAATGAAGCGCGGCCTATTCTGCGCCAACTTCGGCGGCGGTCAGGTTGACATCACCAACGGCAAGTTCGTGTTCCAGTGCACCGAGGCCTATCTGGTCGAGAACGGCAAGATCACCGCACCGGTCAAGGGCGCAACCCTGATCGGCGATGGTCCCAGCGCCCTGACCCGCGTGGAAATGATCGGCGATGATTTCGACTTCGACAACGGCGTCGGGGTGTGCGGCAAGGCCGGGCAAAGCCTGCCCGTCGGTGTCGGCCAGCCCTCCTTGAAGATCAAGGGCCTGACTGTGGGCGGAACGAGCCTGTAGAGGTCTGCAAGAGACTAAGGGGGCTAAAGCCCCCTACTTCACCCCGTGGGCCAGCTTCTTCAGCCAGGGACTGCCAATGGCCATCAGGACGCCAAGTCCGACAGACCAAAGACCGATGGTCTGGAACACGTTGGCATAGGTCTCCAGCGCGCCCTTCGGATCGAGCACCTGTCCGGCGACCGTCTCGGTCGCGGTCAGATTGGCAACCATCCCGCCCAGATATTGAGCCCATGAGCTGGCCAAGAACCAGACCGCCATGATGGTCGAGACCACCGCAGGGGCCGAAAGCTTGGTCATCTGCGAGAGGCCAACCGGGCTGAGGAACAGCTCACCGGTGGTGTGCAGCATATAGGCCAGCGCCAAGAAGATCAGCGGCACCTTGTAGGCCCCATCGGCGAACTTGACGCCGGCCACCAAGATCAGGAAGCCAATCCCAACCTGCATCAGGGCTAGCGAGAACTTCATCGGCGCAGAGGGGTCCAGATTCCGGCGTCCCAAGAAAGCCCAAAGGGCGGCAAAGACCGGCGCAAACAGCAATATGAAGCCGGAATTGAACGACTGGGCCTGGGCCGCTGTCATCGCGCTGCCACCGGGTAGGGTCAGCTGAGTGTTGCGGTCTGCGAACTGGTTTAGAGACGATCCGGCCTGTTCAAACAGGACAAAGAAGATCACCGAGGCGGCGATGAGCACCAAGGCCAAGATCATCCGGCTACGTTCAATGGCATTGCATTTAGTCGCCATAAACCAGGCCAAATAGCTGAGCACACAGACTGAACCAAGGCCGAGCATGGCCCCGACATAGGCGTTCTGTTGCACCAGAACCCAGATGATGCCCACGCCCGCGACGCCGAGGATATAGATCAGCCATTCGCCATTCAGAGGGCCAAAGACCGGCTTGGCCAAGGCTTCGGGATTAGGCGGCTCACCCTTACCCTCCAGCAGAGGCTTGCCCAGCATGAAGGCGACCCAACCGGCGGCCATACCGATACCGGCCAGACCAAAGCCCGCCCACCAGCCAACCTCTTGACCCAGCCGGCCGCAGACAATGGCCGCGACAAAGGCTCCAAGATTGATGCCATAATAGTAGAGCGTGAAACCCGCATCCCGGCGCGGGTCATTTTCTGGATAGAGCTGGCCAACGATGGACGAAATATTGGGTTTCAAGAAGCCAACGCCCATAATAATCAGCGATAGGGCCAGGAACATAATGTCCTGATAGATTTTGGCTCCCTTAACGACCGAGAGCTCATAGCTGCCCTTGGCCAAGACCGCAGGGATCGGCGCATCAGCGGGCAGGCCTTTGAACTCCAAGCCGCCAGCCTCATTGGCTCCGAAAGCATATTCGCCTGCGCCCACCTTAAGCTTGACCTCGCGGCCATCGGCGCGGCCATGGACGACAAACTCATATTTCGCCCCCTGATAGGTCAGGACCTGGGTGGCCGGTGCCCCCTCGATGGCCATCGCGCCATGTCCAGCGACCAGAAGCAGCGCTCCGAAGGCAATGGCCTTGCGCATGCCCAAGAACCGGTCGGCCAGAAGGCCGCCAACCAGAGGCAACAGATAGACCAGAGACGTATAGGCCGCATATTGGCCCTGAGCCTGTTTGTCATCGAAAAGGAAGTGCTGGGTCAGATAGAAGATCAGCAGGCCGCGCATGCCGTAATAGGAAAACCGCTCCCACATCTCGGCAAAGAAAAGGACGAACAGTCCGCGCGGATGGGCTCGCAATTGCAAAAACACCGGCACGAAGGTCACCAAAACAATGATGAGCCCAACGATCTCAACCAGATTCATCGAAAATAGCCCCTATCCGCAATTTGACGGCAGATGATCATGGGTGGCGCGGTTAGACAAGGGTGAGAGAACCAAAGACCCTAACCCAGCTTCGCAGAACGGGGCCCGGCTCCTTCTGCCATGTCCTAACGCTGAGCCCGTCCGCCCATACTGGACATATAAGACATAATGGACAAATGGGGCATTTTGGATTGGGTCTTAAAGCATGATGGAAAAGGATCGTACCATGACCGCAGCACAGGCTCGCCGATCGACGTCCCGTGGCACTGTCAAGATGGTTAGCCCGGTGCTGGAAGATGTGATCGGTATGTTCGCTCAGCGCAATCCTAAGTTTAACAAGGGCGCGCTAAGAGAAGTGGGCAAACTTGTGGCCGAATTTGGCCTGACGGCGACGAAACTCTCACCGTCAGCCCGCAAGCGTCTGATCGCTCAAAAGGCCCGGCTCGCAAAGTTCATCGTCGAAATTTCCGCCGGATCGGAAACTGTGCCCCAAGCGCTGAAACTCGCCGCCAAGGCACCAGCCGAGGTCAGTCAAGGTAAGGGTTTGGGCAAGCTATTGTCGGCAGATGAAGGCAAGGCACGGATCGCCAACTATGCGACGCCAACCCAGGTCGAAGATTGGGCGGGGCCGCTTGCGGGCACAACCGAGCTTAAGCGCAACTTTGGCGTCGCCCGCTCCACCCTATATAATTGGCAAAAACAAGGGGCGATAATCGGCCTGCTCGTAGGCGTGCGTAAACACGCCTTTCCGATTGAGCAATTCATGGACGGGCGCCCCGTTTCTGGCCTCGGCCGTGTCATCGAGGTCATTGGAGAGCCGCGCACGGCGTGGCTATGGCTACGCGAACCGAATCCCGGGCTCGGCGGTGCCTCCCCGTTGGCTCGCCTGAAGGCCGGGGCGAGCGACAAGGTCGTTGAGATGGCTCGGTCGAATTTCGGCGCGTGACGCTGGATCTAAACATCTTGGCGAACCTAGCCATTAAGATCACGCCAAAAGCCTATTTGCGCATGACACCAATGGAACACGCAAACTCGCCATTAGGGGCAGGATTTGGAACAAGTCGCTTCGCCAGTCCCACCAATGGCTTCAAGGTGATCTATCTAGGTCAGGACTTGACCACGTGCGTGGCCGAAACCCTTGTCCGCGAACGCTTCGAGGGCATGACGACGCGCAAGCTCCAAGATCTTGAGGCCGCATTCTGGCGCGCGACCGAGGTGACCGCGAGCACGCCACTGACCCTAATCGATCTGCGCACCACTGGCTTGGTGCGCTTGGGCGTGTCGACCGAAGCCGCACACGGCAAGGCGCAGGACCAAGGGCGCGAGCTTAGCCAAGCGATCTATAACCAGACCGACGCAGATGGCCTAATCTACTGCTCGCGCCTGACTGGCGGCACCTGACTGGCGGCACCTGCATCTGCGTCTATGACCGTGTCCTTTCGAGCGGACTAGCGCCTCTTCTGTCATCGGTGTCACCCAGCTGTCCGGCTTCGTTGAAGCCTTGCAGGCGCTGAACGTCACGCTGATTGCGACCCCCTAATGGGCGAAGCGACAAGCTTCGCTGCGCTGCCTGAAAAGGCCGATCCCCTAGCGCAATCTCCAAAGAGGCTAAACTTCTGAAAATCCTAGAAACTCGCACTTCGCAATAGAATTTACCTTGCGACACGCCTGGCAATGCCACGGGAAATCTCAATAGGCAAAATCGTCGAACACCGGGTTCACACTGCCCTGCCAAGGGCCGTGATAGAGCTCGAGCAGGCGGTCGGCGGGGGTTAGGCCACTGTCGGCGATCTGTTCCAGTTCGGACAGATAGCCTGTCTCATCGACCATTCCGGCATGGAAGCGCGCGCGGCGCTTGAGGCCTTCACGGGCGATGGCGACAAAATCACGCGCCACGTCCTTAATTGGACGACCAGCAATGGTGCCCTTCAGGCCCGTGCGGGCCGCATCAAGGCGCAGAGCGGCGCGGTCTTGGCTGGTCCAGTGCTTGCAGAGGTCCCAGGCGCTGGCCAGAGCGGCGCTGTCATAGAACACGCCGGTCCATAGGGCCTGCAGGGCGCAGATGCGGCTCCAAGGCCCAGAATCGGCCCCGCGCATTTCGAGATATTGCTTTAGGCGCACCTCAGGGAACAGGGTCGTCAGATGATCTTCCCAGTCCTTCATGGTCGCGCGACGTCCAGGCACTTCGGCCAGATCCCCAGCCATAAAGGCGCGGAAGGACTTGCCCGCCAGATCGATATAGCGGTGGCCGTCCTTGGTGAAATACATCGGCACATCGGCGGCATAGTTGGCATAGGCCTCAAAACCAAAGCCGTCCTCGAACACAAAATCAAGCATGCCGGTACGGTTCGCATCAACGTCGGTCCAGACATTGGCGCGGGCCGACAAGAAGCCGTTCGGCTTGCCTTCGGTAAAGGGCGAGTTGGCGAACAGGGCCGTCGCGATCGGCTGCAGGGCCAAGCTCATCCGGAACTTAGCGACCATGTCGGCCTCGGACGAAAAATCCAGATTGGCCTGCACCGTGCAGGTGCGGAACATCATGTCCAAGCCCATGGAGCCGACCTTGGGCATATAGTCTCGCATGATCTTATAGCGGCCCTTGGGCATCACCGGCACATCATCGCGCGTCCAGTTAGGCGTGAAGCCTAGACCTAGAAAGCCAATACCGATCTCGTCGGCCACTTCCTTGACCTCTTCGAGATGCTGGCCGGTCTCGGCGCAGATATCGTGCATGGTCGCGAGCGGCGCGCCGGACAGTTCAAACTGACCACCGGGCTCGAGGCTAACACTTGCGCCATTGCGCGACAGACCAATAATGGTCTCGCCTTCATAGATACCTGCCCATCCAAAGCGCATCAGCCCCGTCATCAGGGCCAAGATGCCGCCGCGGCCCTGCGCATCTGGCAGATAGTCGATGGCCGTGTTGGTCCCTAGGCGGAAGGCGAACTTCTCATGCTCGGCCCCGACGCGCCATTGCTCCGCAGGCTTGCTACCCTTGGCCAGATGAGCGGCCATGGTTTCGATGGTCAAAGGACGATCGTCTAGTTTGGTCTGCGCCATACTGCGCTCCCTAAAATCCGTGTCTTGGCGGCAAACTGCCAGACCTTCGCGGCGATCTTTACGCTGCTTAGGTGGCGGGCGACAAGTCGATCAGACTCAAGAGCGCGCGAGTGTCATAAAAAATTCTCATGGCGCTCGAAATTAGGCTTTGCGAAATTGCCGGTTCAAGCCTGCAAAAGGGCGATGCCAGACCTGTAGCTAGCGCGTCAACCTGTCCGCTTTTTGTAGCTCGTGATCTGTCCACCCGTTCTGCTTCTGATCCCGGGCATGCCCGGGATCAGAACTTTGCCGCCGGAGTGTGTCATGCGGCTTTTTCCTCTTGGCTTATGAGCGTCCCATCGCGTTGGTACTCGCCCAGTCGATGGGGGCCCCAGAAGATCGCCATCGTGCCATCGTAATATTCATGCACCCTGACCGTGGTCTTTACAAAGTGCG
>JBBARR010000019.1:0-40115 GCA_040399645.1 Caulobacteraceae bacterium
TAATGTTGCAGACTTTGCCGGAACCGGCGTGCGGGTTAAAAATCCGTTTGTCGATAGTGATAGAGGCTAGCCTGTCTCAGATGTCGGTCTGACTGTAGGACCGTACGGACTTACGGGACATCACTCATGCTGCTGACTAACAGCTGGGAGGATGGATCCAACGACCAAGGAAGATCGCGACATCCAGCGCAAGCTCAAGGCGCTGCGCTACGCGCAGAAGATCGGCGATGTCGCAAAAGCTTGTCGATATTTCGGCGTAGGCAGATCAAGCTTCTATCGCTGGAAAGCTGCTTATGAACAGCGCGGCGAAGTTGGTCTTGTTAACGCCAAGCCCATTCCAAAGAACCCCGCCAATCAAACCCCACCCGAGATCGTAGACAAGGTTCTCTATCTGCGAAGCAAATATCACCTCGGATCGATCAGGATCGTCTGGTATCTGGCACGCTATCACGGAATTAAAATCTCCGACGCTGGCGTAACCCGCATTCCACGCCGCAATGATAACCTAAGGTCGCAATTGTCGCGCCTGCAGCCTCAGGACGGGGCTGTGGTACGTCTCGTCAGGGACCAACCTGCCTGCAGATGGGGTTCAAACGAAACGGTGAATGGGTTGGACCCTGCCGTGGTTATATTGCGCTCGAAAGCGTCCCAAATTTCAGAGATGATCCCCCGGTAAGCCGGCCAGCATTGGTCCGCTGATCGATCTGGCTCAGCTGAAAATTGTGGAGACGATTGTCTCGCTTGCACTCCAGGGCGCTAATGTCATCAAGCTCATCCCAGGCCAGTTCGCGGCGGCTAGTGCCATAGTTTTTCATCGACTAAAATCAATTTTCATGAAATTATCAAAAAATCATAGAAATTCACAATGGATCCTCGCAATTCATGGATAGGGTAGTTCCGAAGGCCTTTTCAGGAAAGGTCATGGTGTTTCACGAAAGAAGGCTTCCTGTTGAAGCAAAGCCCGTCGGCTATGGTGCCCTAATCGATGCCTATGATCTCGTGGTGCCACTTCCACTTCGACTTTTCGCCATTGGATTGCGTCACAAGATCATCGACCAGGATGGCTGGCGCATCATAACGCCGCGCCACGAGCCTGCGGCTACTTTGGAAGGCCACCTGACCTTTGCGCTGAAATATGAAGGTATAGATCTAGCGGTTCTAAAGCGCCTTTTTGCAGAGCTTGATCCATCTGCCATTACCCGATGGGTCAAGGCAAAACCGACCAGTGCCTACGCTCGCCGTGTCTGGTTCCTTTACGAATGGCTCATGGGCGAGCAACTCGATCTCCCCCCCCTTGATCGTGGAACCTATGTTCCAATAGTGGACTCAAAAATCCAGTGGGCTGCTCATGGGCTCAACGTGCCGCGTCAAAAGGTTAGAAACAATCTTCCAGGTACGCCTGCCTTTTGCCCGATGGTTTTCCGAACCGTAACCCTAGAGCGTTATGTCGGCATGAGGCTGGCCCATAAGGCCCGAGCCCTTACCGAGAAGGTCCCGGCCGATATACTGGCTCGTGCCGCGGCCTTTTTGATCTTGAAGGATTCCAAAGCCAGCTATGTCATCGAGGGCGAGAACCCGCCACAAGATCGTATTCAGCGCTGGGGCAGGGCGATTGGCGAAGCTGGCCGAAGGCCGCTTGATCTTCACGAATTGCTAAGGCTGCAACGGATCGTGATCGGCGATGCCCGCTTTGTTCATCTTGGGCTGCGTACTGCAGGCGGCTTTGTCGGCGAACACGACCGCGAAAGCCGAATGCCGCTTCCCAATCATATTAGCGCAAGGCACGATGATCTTGTTGGTCTTCTAGCAGGCTTGCTCGACCTTGAACGGGTCACTGCCCAACAGATCGATCCCGTTATCGCCGCGGCTATTGTTGCCTTTGGTTTTGTCTATATCCATCCGTTCGAAGACGGCAACGGTAGGCTGCATCGCTACCTCATCCACCATGTCCTTGCGGTGCGAGGCTTCAACCCGCCGGGCGTTGTTTTTCCGGTGTCATCAGCCATTCTTGATCGCATAGATGACTATGGCCGTGTCTTGGAAACCTATTCGCAACGGCTTTTACCGATCGTACGGTGGAAGCCGACACCGAGTGGCAATGTCGAAGTCTTGAATGACACTATTGATTTTTATAGATATTTTGACGCAACTCCACACGCCGAATTTCTTTATGCGTGCGTTGCTAAAACCATTGAAGAGGACTTGCCAAACGAAACCGACTATCTTCGGCGGTATGAAGCTTTTCGAGCGGGCATCGAAGCAATGGTCGATATGCCTGACCAAACCATCGACTCCCTGTTTCGGATGTTGCGACAAAATGGCGGCCTTTTGTCCCAGCGCGCGCGAAAAAATGAATTTAGGTTGTTAAGTCCTGAAGAGGCCAAAAAGGCGGAACTGTTTTACGCCCAGTCCTTCAGCGCATTTAGTCGGTAGGCTTTTTCGCCGCGAGATTGAACCCAGCCGAGATTGCGAAAGCTGCCGAACCGCAAGCAGATTCATCGAGGTGCATCGCGCACAGCGAAAGCTCCAGGACTGGGTGGCGGCGCTCGCAGTCCGATGCAAAACTGTCTCCAATGAGCCGTTGTGAAATCCTAACCGCGCGGCTAAGCCTTTTGCTTATGATGGGCCCTTCTCTTACAGCGTTCATTGATATCTGCTCTGCCATCGTCAATTTACAGCACAACCGGGGACCCGACCGACTAGCCCTGTCCATGCCAATATTGATAATCGAAACTGGCCTCACAACACACTTGCCCTGCATGCCCGACTTAGCTATATAGTTAGCTAAGGAGATGCCTGTGGCCCAGTTCTCAGTTCACGATGCCAAGACTAATCTGTCCCGCCTGATCGCTGATGCGCTCGCGGGCCAAGAGGTGGTGATCGCGCGCGGCAATGTACCGGTGGTGCGCTTGGTGCCGGTTGATCCGCGTGGGCGTCGGCAGTTCGGAGCGCTTAAGGGCAAGATCGCCATGGATGCGCGCTTCGACGAGCCGTTGCTCGAGGATGAGTTAGCCGGGTGGAACCTCGATTGAGGCTACTGCTCGATACCCATGCTCTGATCTGGTGGCTAGCGGGTGATGACGCGCTGAGCAGCCGCGCCCGCGACGCCATCGATGATGAGAACAATACGGTCGCCGTTAGCGCAGCCTCGGCTATGGAGGTCGCCACCAAATTCCGCATCGGCAAGATGCCTGACGCGGCGTTTCTGGCCCAGAACTTCGAGGCCATCATCGCCGAACAGGGCTTCGATGCACTGGCGATCAGCGTCCACCATGCCCGGCTCGCCGGTGACATGAACATCCCCCACAAGGATCCGTTCGACAGATTGCTGATCGCTCAAGCCCAGGCTGAAGATATGATGTTGGTATCCAACGAGGCACTGTTCGATGGCTTTGCTGCTCAGAGGCTCTGGTAGCCAGCTAGCGGGCGTTGAGTGGCGCGCGCGGGCGCTGCGGGCGGGATTCGAACCCACGTTGGGCTTTCACCTAAACAGGCTTTCCAAGTGTGTGCCTTTCGTGGGGCCGCGATCTTGTGTCGTCAGCCAAACAATGATATCAACGATATCACTAATCGCGGAGGTTTAAGGTGGCAGACCTGCTGGTCCGGGGGATCGAAGATGATCTGGTTCGTGCTTTAAAGGAGCGAGCCGGTATTAACGGGCGCAGCGCCGAGGCCGAACACCGAGCAATCCTGGCGTCGGCGCTTCAGCGACCACGTCGCAAGAGCTTTGCGCAGGTGATTGCGGCCATGCCCGATGTCGGTGTGGATGCCGATTTCGAACGCACCGAAGCCAGCGAGTTAGCCGATCGTGTATTTGATTGACACCAATGTGATCAGCGAAGCCCGCAAGCAGACCCGCGCAAACTCCGGGGTCCGAGCCTTTTTCGACGAGGTCGCGACAGCCGATCATGCGATCTATCTTTCGACGATCACAATCGGTGAATTGCGTCGTGGTGTTGAATTGATCCGCAATCGCGGCGACCTCGACCAAGCCGTGATGCTTGAAAACTGGCTGATAGAGATCCTTACCCCGTTTTCCCAGCGCATCTTGGCGTTTGATACGGAAGCCGCGCAGGTCTGGGGGCGGCTACGGGTCCCAGATCCAGCCCATGCGCTCGACAAGCAGATCGCTGCAATTGCGCTCGTAAACGATTTAATCGTTGTCACTCGTAATGTTGCAGACTTTGCCGGAACCGGCGTGCGGGTTAAAAATCCGTTTGTCGATCGTGATAGAGGCTAGCCTGTCTCAGATGTCGGTCTGACGAGTGGCAGACTGACCAGCGGGTCGGGTTCTGACGACGATTGATGATCTCGAGCGTCTAGCGCTTCAAGTCTCGGTAGAAATGTTCGTGTGAACCGACAGCTTCAAGATAAATCAGTTGGATGCCATGATCGCGGGTGTAGCCCAGCAACCAGAGTTGACCTTGGGCGCGAAACTTATGCACCCAAAGATCGGAGAGATCTCCCTTCTTTTTTTCACCAATGCCTGGGTCATCGGCGACTGCGAATACCGCTTCATCGACGTCTTGAACTATATTGTCGTGCAGCTTCTTGTAGGCGCGTGAAAACCGGCGCGTCTGCTCTACTTGCCAGCTCACGCCTGCGCCGGTGACCTAGGCACAAAGGGTGTCGTGTCGCCACGTGGCTCAGCCATGCTCATTAGGCTTTCCGCAACGAAAGATGCCGGCAAGTCAGGATTGTCGAGAGCGGCACGGCCAACCTTGGCCCAGAACTCTATCTGGCCCTGGACAGTTCGAAACTCAGCCTTGGCTGCGGCGCGGGCGGCGCCAATCAGGTCATCATCTATTCTTACTGATACCGTACCCATTGGATCACCCCATCTAATTACCACAATTGTAGCCCGAAAATGCCATCAAAGCAACCCGTAACGAACACCGCTACAAACGGGTTGATCGGCGAGCACGACTTTTTATGAAGCCTGATGGGCAGCAGTATCTGCATCGTGATGGGGTCAAATATCGCATCTGACCCAGGCATCTTGTAGGACACAATCACGTAAGATAAAGCGAACTCTCCTCACAGGGATGCCATCCTTTTTGTCGCGTAAGCGATCGAACGATAAGAAAATTCAAATAGAAACGTAGAAGGGTGGCTAAAGCCCTTGGACTGGGTGGCGGTGCTCGCAGTCCAGCGCAAACCGCGTCTCGCGGTCGTACTGTAAACCGTCGATTGATTAGCAATAGTCGGGCAGGGTGGTGGGGCGGGCCTTTTTGAGGGCTAGCCCGTTAGCCGTATATCTTTTTCTCGTAGATTATACTGATCGCCTCACCGTCCCAGACATAACACAGGTGGCGTTCCTGTCGGCAGTTGGACAACAGTCGTGGTTTAAAGACGGCAGCACATTGCCCGCTGTTATCGCGCACGCTCTGATAGACTACGCCTTCGGACCCTGAGCCATGCAAATGAACAGCGAGTTCTTGTGACATCGCGTAGCGGCTGGGGTGATAATAGCCTGGATGGCTTTGCCGCATGCCGCGAATGTCATGTAGGTGCCCCTTTAGATCGACCGCATAGACCCTCATGTCGAGTTCCTGAGCGGGCTCGTCAGTGGATACAAGAAATTGGATGCGATGATGCCGAGTTTCGGCGATCGCAGTTTCGATGCTTAAGGCTGCATAAAACACGCCATAGCTGCCGTCGGTAAAGCGATCGCCTACCGGATTAAGATGGGTGAAGGCTGCCATGATCGCAGAGGTTCCCGGACCTGACACCCTGTCTTCGGTGGGCACCAACGAGAGTTGTCCTACCTCTTCGCGAAGCCTGTCATTGGTCAACGCCTCAATCTGGTAGACGGCGTCCAGATCGGCTGGGTCTGCCACAGCGTCAAAAAGGCTGATGGGCGGGAACCGACTGGCTACGATCCTATAGCAGGGTTGCCAATCGATTGGGGATACTGGAGCGTCCACCTTCAGCCGCGCTGTGCATCAACATATTGGCGTACAACAAATAGGTCGGCGACATTGCCTGAAACCATTCGGTCCAAGGCGGGGCGTCCGCCGAAGATTGATGCCTTATTGGGTTTGCGCACCCACTGATCTGCTGTCTTTGGCAGTAGGGTATGAAGGGCCTTATAGATACCCATCACGTAGGAAATTCGCTCAAGGGTATCCTTGGGGATCGCAACGACGCTTCCGCGCTTCCACGACTGAAAGGTCGAGCGGCTATCTAGGCCGAGAAGCTTCATTTGCTCTTGCTCCTTGAGCCCCCAAGCCTTCGCAATGCGAAAGAAGGTTCGCAGGGCAGGACCCGTAAAATCCTTACGGCTATTGGCTGTGGCGACTATGGAGGCTGACGGCATGTTGGGGAGTTCCCTTCAGGCAAATCAATGATCATTTATCGTTCAATTGTCAATATTTCAGATAAATATGATCAATCATTTATGGCACAGGCCTCATAGGCTAACACCGGAGATGACCGGTATAATGTGAACGATCTCTGCTTCTGGGCTGCAGGCTGATTTGAAGCGCGTGATGGCTTAGTTCTTGTTTGTAAAGGGAACGCCCCGCTATTCAGTGGCCGCTAATCGGCGCTGCAGATAGGGCGTAACGGGTTTTAGCCGATTGCGGGTGTATGTGGCGTGTCAAGATCGTCACTCTTACAAACAGCCAGCATCAAAAGTCTCTACGAAGTCTAGGCAGCGACAGAGTTAACAAGGAAGGGTTGGCGGTGTGCACAGTCCAGAGCTAACGGGTCTCCAATGCGCCTTTGGCACGCCTAACCGCATAGCTAAGCCTTTGCTCCCCAATGGCCCCATATTTTAGGGCGTACTCGGTTATCGCCGAGGTGCAATGGTCAAGCGGCAGGTGCGAGTATCTGAACGCTCTTGAGCCGCCCTCCATTCGTCTTCCTCGCTATTTCGAGATCATAGGCTGATTGTAAATTCAGCCAATATTCCGGTGACTGGTCCAACGCCTTACCAAACAACAGCGCCAGTTTGGCCGTGACCGGCCGCGTGCCCCTGATGACATGTGAAACGCGCATGGCGGATTCGCCGATATTCCGCGCGAATTCCGCTTGTGAAATGTCGATCTCGCCCAGAATTTCCGACAGAAATTCGCCAGGATGGATCGGAGGGAGTCCGCTTGTGATCATGACATGAATTCCTCAGTGATAGTCCACGATTTCAACATCGAACGCGTCGCCGCTCTCAAACCGAAAGCACACCCGCGACTGATCGTTTACGCGGATGCTGTGCTGCCCAGCACGGTTGCCCTTAAGCGCTTCAAGGCGGTTTGATGGGGGCATTCTCAAGTCTTCGATCCGGGCAGCAGCGCTCAATTGCTTCAATCGCATGGTCGCCCGCTTTAGTACGTCCTGTGGTAGTCGGCGCGTTCTGCTGGTCGTGAAAAATTGTTCAGTTTCAGCGTCGGCGAACGATCTTATCATCTTGACATTCGTAAACATTATGTTTATGAATGTCAATGGGCTTGATGGGCATTTCAAACGTAGCTGGCTCGTCTACAAAATTCTCGATCACGCCCGCGCCTGCGCCCTCACAACCCTATAATCCACCAGCATCTGCTCTACAGCAGATCCAGCCGCTAGCTCGCGCGTCTATCTGTCCGCTTTTTTAGCTCTTAATCTGTTCACTCGTTCTGCTTCTGATCACGGGCATGCCCGTGATCAGAACTTTGCCGCCGGAGTGGTACCCTGTTAATCTGCACAATAGGTCCCTGCCCAAAGGCTAAGAACTTGAGTAAATACATAGGCTAAGGCCTCGGATCACGCTCAGGCTGGCACCCGAAAATTACAAAAGCTCCCTGTTAATGGGCCAAAATAGGGAATTAACAGGGAAAACCGACTGAACTGCCACGCGAGGAGATTTACGCCAAAATCCAGCGGATTTGGCGCTCAAATCACAACATCGAAGCCGAAACTTGGGTCTCTGTAGCTGCGTAAGCTGCCGAACGATATAGAGATTTACCGGCGACTATCGAGGGCGGCTAAAGCCCTAGGACTGGGTGGCGGTGGGAGAGAGCTTGTGAACGCACTCTCTCATCGAAGGGCATCTAAGCTGGCAGTGAGCCTGCGAAAAATTGCGGTCGGCAATTGCCGATAGGCAATCGCAACAGGCCTATGCAGCTTCCTTCCGGTGCACCCGCTGCTTCAAAACGGAGAGCCCGGACGGATCCCTGTCGAGCAGCAGCAGGGCACTCATCACCCCATGGCTGACAATCACGTCGCCGCTCTCGTACTTCTGAAATGCATTAGGTCCGCCACCGATCAGAAGACCAGCATCCTTCTGGGTGAGATGCAGGCGCTTCCTGATGCGTCGCACCGCCTCGGGCTCTAGCAGACCCTCGACCTGAGCCTTGAGCCGGTTCAGAGCCCGATCGGAAACCTTCATCTCTTCGCCGGTGTGGATGCTCTCGTCGCTGGCATCACAATACCAGCCGGGCATGTCGAAAGTGGCCTCGTGACCCTTGTAGGTGACGGTCATCGTCCGAACGTCGCGCAACATCGGCTGGCCCGTTTCCGGGCAGGTGGGGTTAGTCATTGCCCTTCTCCTTGAACGACAGAAGCAAAAACTCGGTCACGGCATCGGCCGTGAATTTGACGTACAAAGCTCCCTGCTCGGAGGGAACGTGGTAGACATCCTGCCAGACCCGATGATCAGCAAAGGATGTCATGGACTTATAAAAATGGCGTCGCTCGATCGTCTGTATGGTTGCGACGATCTCGTTTCGGCCAAAACCAAGCGAAGCCGCTCCTCTCAGAGCGGAACCTGTGACATTGAGCTTCTCGACCGTCGAGAAAACGGCTTTGACCGCTTCAATGTCATAGGTCGGCTTTCGCTTATCGGTCATTCCCCCTAATAACACCACTGTGGTGTTTTTTCAAGGGGGCCGCTTCCCTGAGCCTGCCGGTGATTGATCTTGCCCCTGCCTGACGTCTCCCTTGGCTGATAGGGATCAGACCATCAAAGGGTGGTGTCAGTCCAATGCGAACTCGTCTCCGTTTGGCGCACGACGCCCCAAATCGCGTATTATTAGGCAGCAAGCGACTGCCAGTCGGCCAGTGCTGCCGAGCGGCGTATTTTGTAAGTCTGACGATCGACGAGGTGGCGTTCCTGGTTAAAATGGTTGTGCAGCGAGGCGTGGACAGAAACGAATTTCTGCAGCGACTTCATCCTTCGAAACCGCAGCATCACCCTTTCTCGTCGCCGAAATAGCAGGTGCGAGTTTTCTGCTCGGTTGTTCAACCAGCGGCCCATCTCGCGGCGGTCCAGACTGCCCAGTTGCCGCATCGCTGCAGGGTAGGATCGCAGTCCGTCCGTAACGATTGCCCCCGCACGTCCATGGCGCCTCAGGGCCTTCTTCGGAAAGCCCAAAGCCGCTGCTTTATCGCGCTTTTTGGTAACGTAGCTTTCCAGGATCTCGTCCTCGTGATCAACGGCCCGCCACAGATAATTGCGCTCGCCGTGGATGTTGGCTACGCAACCCTTCGGGACACAAACACCTCGTCGAGGTGCCAACGCCAGTGCCGAATGCCACGCATCCAGCTCTGCTGGAAATCGTGGAGACTGCTCTGTCAGTTACACCACGCGTTGGGACACGATCTCGACCGCGGGGTAGTTTCAGCAAATTACTAGAAATGCTTGGTATTTTTCACCCGAACCTTTCTGGACGAGGTTCGGGTGAAAAGAGACAAAAGCCGATCAGAGACCGATTTTGGCCGCCCCGGCAGTCTCCGAGGTTCGGATGGCATAAGCAAAACGGCGCGTAAGCTGGGGATTTTTGCCCTTCAAAGGGCCATTTCATTGTTTCGCAATAAGATTTTGGCGGTGCGGGTGGGATTCGAACCCACGTTAAGCTTTCACCTAAACACGCTTTCCAAGCGTGCGCCTTCAACCACTCGGCCACCGCACCATCACCACAGGTCCTATCCGCTTGGCCGAAATCTCGCGACCTTGGCGGGGGATAGGGCTGCTCTGAGCCGGGGGTTGGTCCCGGTCAGGGAGGCGCGGAATATACAGACCTAAGCGCTTAGGACAACGGGTAGAGTGTGTTTTTTCTCATGGCCTGACATTTAACCGTTAGCGGCCTATATCGTCTGGACATGCTGATGGAGCGCGCCATGCTGTTTGCTAAGAAATCCCTGGACCTACCGACCGCTGAAACCGCCTTGCCGGGCCGGGCCATGGCCCTGCCAACGGCGCGGAGCCATCTTTTGACCGGTCTGCCGCTGAAGGGGCCCTATAGCGAGGGGCTGGAGGTTGCCTATCTGGCCATGGGCTGTTTTTGGGGCGTCGAGCGCGTGTTCTGGAAGCTTCCAGGCGTGGCGCTGACGGCGGTGGGCTATGGCGCGGGGCTCACGCCCAACCCGACCTATGAAGAGGTCTGTAGCGGCCGTACGGGCCATACAGAGGTGGTTAAGGTCGTGTTCAATCCGGCGGTGATCTCCTACGAGGCGCTGCTCAAGACCTTCTGGGAAAATCACGACCCGACTCAAGGCATGCGCCAGGGCAATGATGTCGGTACCCAGTACCGTTCGGGCGTCTATCCGGTGAATGAGACGCAAGCCCAGATCGCTGAGGCCAGCCGCGCGGCCTACCAAGCGGCTCTCGCGGCCCGAGGGCTTGGCCGGATCACGACCGACATCTTGCCCGCGCCGGAATTTTTCTATGCCGAGGACTATCACCAGCAATATCTGGCCAAGAACCCGAACGGCTATTGCGGCATTTCCGGCACCGGCGTGACCTGTCCCATCGGTGTGGGTGTTAGCGCCTAGTCTTCGTTGATTTTGCTCTTATCGCGTGTATCGGGCATGGTCAGGAAGACCAGAAGCGACAGGGCGATACATCCGCTGACATAGAAATAGAACCACGGCTCATGGCCGCCCTGCTTGAGCCACAGGGCAACATATTCTGCCGTGCCGCCAAAGATCGAGTTGGCGAGCGCATAGGGCAGGGCGACCCCGAGGGTGCGCACATGGGCGGGGAACAGCTCCGCCTTCACCACGGCACTGATCGAGGTGTAGCAGGAGATGATGGCCAGGGCCGCGCAGACGAGGATCAGGGCCGTCATCTCATCACGGGTCTGGCCTAGAGCATTGAAGATTGGCACGGTGCAGAGGCTGCCCAAGACGCCAAAGGTGATCAGCATAGGCTTGCGGCCGAGCTTGTCGGACATCCAGCCGGCTACCGGCTGCAGAACCATGAACAGCACAAGGCTCAGGGCGCTGATGCTGGTTGCTGCCGCCTTGCTGAAGCCCGACGTGTTGTGCAGATATTTTTGCATATAGGTGGTGAAGGCATAGAAGGCCAAGGAGCCGCCCATGGTCATGCCGATGACCATCAGGGCCTCGCGCGGATGGGCCATCAGGGCGCTGATTGTGCCGCCCTTTGGCGGGAGGCTGTCATCGGCAGCCTTGGCTTTCAGTTGCTCAAAGGCCGGCGTCTCATCGATGCTGCTGCGCAGATAGAAGGCCACGACGGCCAGGGCCCCGCCCATGAGGAACGGAATGCGCCAGCCCCAGCTTTCCAGCTGGCTTTCTGGCATGGTCGCTTGCAGCACCATCAAGGTGGCCAGCGCCAGCAACTGGCCCATGATCAAGGTCACATATTGCCAACTGGTCCAAAAGCCTCGGTTCTTGGCGCTGGCCATCTCGGACATGTAGGTGGCGCTAGCCCCATATTCGCCGCCGACACTCAGGCCTTGGAACATGCGAGCCAGAACCAGAACAATGGGCGCGACCACGCCGATGGTGCTGTAGCCTGGGGTTAGGGCAATGACTAGCGACCCGCCGCACATCATGACCATCGACAGGGTCAAGGCGGCTTTGCGTCCAACCCGGTCGGCATAGGCCCCCATCATCCAAGCCCCAACCGGGCGCATCAGAAACCCTACGGCAAAGACTGCAGCCGCGCTGAGCAACTGGGCCGTCTGGTCGCCCTTTGGAAAGAAGGCCTTGGCGAAATAGAGCGAGAAGGAGGCATAGACATACCAGTCAAACCACTCGACCAGATTGCCCACAGATCCGCCGATGATCGAACCGATCCGGCGCGTCATTGGCTTTTGCTCGTCACCCATTGTTGTTTCGTCCCGGTTCTTGATTACGCTTCAGCCTAGAGGCTTTGACCGCCCTGTCGAGATGGCGCGAGGCTCAATCAACCATATAGCCCTTGGCCTCTAGGCGGGCCTTCATGGCGGGACGCAGGGCGGGCCAGTCTTCGGCAAGAAGGCCAAGCCCGACCACATCTTGATATTGACCGTTCTTGATCACGTGCTGGCGATAGAGCGCCTCGCGTTGAAAACCAAAGGTTTGGTGTAGCGTCCAGACCGCTTCGTTGGAGATGAGCACTTCGCACCAGAGCTTATTGAGACCAAGCGCGCCGAACACATGCTCAATCATCCAAAATTCGACAAAAGAGCCAACACCTAGGCCGCGGATCGACGGATCGGCCAGATAGTAGGCCCAGGTGCAGCGGCTCTGGCTTTGGTCAATCTCTGCCAGATTGGCCAGGCCCACCGGCTTGCCATCTGTTTCGATGACCCAGTAACGCCGCCGACGGTCAGCACTCAAGCCGTCAAACCAGCGGTCATGCTCCTCCCGACTGATGTGATGGTCAAAATACATAAAGGCCGCGACCTCTGGACTGTTGCGCCAGACATGCAGTCGCGCGCGGTCAGCTTCGGTCAGGTCGCGCAGGGTGACAGTGGTCATGGGGGTCCCTCCTAACGGCCTAATAACGCCGATCGCCGCCCAGAGCCCAAAGGTCCGGGCGTGACTGCACAAAGACGCGGACATTATTCGAAGTGAAATCAGCCTTGCGGTGATAGAGCGCCCCAAAGACCGCGCGGACAAACTCTAGGTCATCGGGTCGGTCCACAGTCCAGCGCACTTCGCCTTCTGAGGCATGCTGTTCTAAACCGGCGATCTTGAACCGCTCTGGTTGGCCATAGATGAAGGGTGTCACATGTTCGCGGTCATAGGGATCTGTGGCTTCGGCAGCGGTCGTCCGTAGCACGTCGGCTCGCATGACCTCGATGTCGAGGCCCTTGGGATAGCTTCGGCGCTCTGGCGTGTTCGAGGCATAGTCCGCGTTAGAACTGTCAAACAGCGCCACGGTGGTGTCGATCAATTCGGGGTCGGCCAGCGGACAGTCGGCGGTCAGGCGTACCACAGTCTCATGTCCTAAAAAGGTCTCCATGGCCCCAGCGTAGCGGCTGAGGACATCCTCCAGCGAGCCGCGATAAACGCCAATTCCTTCGGCCTGCAGCCGTTCGGCCAAGCCATCGTCGCTGGTGTGCGTCGATGTTGCCACGACGATCTGATCCAGCCGCTTGGCGCGTTTGAGCCTTTCGATCTGCCGCAGGATCATCGGTTGACCGACAAGATCGGCCATGACCTTGCCAGGAAGGCGGGTCGAGGTCATCCGGGCTTGCAAGATGGCGAGGGTCAGGGCGGCGGTCCTTCTAATAATTCCGCCATTAAACCACAAAAGCCTTACTGATTTCTGCAGGGCTTAAGCACCCATACTTTCGGCGGTGATGTTGAACAGATCAGCGGAGCCTTGGGTCACAGCGGCGGTCAGACCAGGAGCTTGGGCAAGGATATGTTCGCTATAGATCCGGGCCAGCCCGATCTTGGTGCGCCAGTAGGCGGCGTCGCCTTCACCGGCCGCCAGATGTCGTGCGGCCGCCAGAGCGCCCTTGCCGAGCATCCATCCGCCCATCACATCGCCGAGCAACTTGAGATAGGCCGCGGCCCCTGCCAAGGCGTCGGGCTGGGCGTGGCCACGTCGCTCGATCAGCCAGCCGGTGGCGGCCTGCACAGCGGCAATCCCGTTTTCAAGCCGCGTGCCGACTGTGTGCAGCCACGCATTGTCGTGGCTCTTGAGCGCCGAGGCGGTCGGCCAGATGTCGTTGATCAGTTGACGCACGGCCTCGCCATTGCCCATGGCCAGTTTGCGACCCATCAGGTCGATGGCTTGAATACCGTTGGTGCCTTCATAGATTGGGGCGATCCGGGCATCACGATAGTGCTGGGCCGCGCCTGTTTCTTCGACAAAGCCCATGCCGCCGTGGATTTGAACGCCCATAGAGGCGACCTCGACCCCCACATCGGTAGACCAGGCCTTAGCAACGGGAACGAACAGTTCTTCACGCAGGCGCGCGGCCTCGCGCAGGGCTGGGTCTATGTCCAGTTGGGCCACGTCAGCAGCAATGCCGGTGGCCAGGCAGATGGCGCGGGCGGCCTCGATGCGGGCCTTCATCAACATCAGCATGCGCCGAACATCGGGATGGTCAAAGATGCGGGCTGGATGCTCGCCGGTCCAGGCCGAACGGCCCTGCTTGCGCTCGACCGCATAGGCCAGAGCCCCCTGATAGGCGCGCTCAGCAATACCAACCCCCTGCATCCCGACATTGAGGCGCGCGGCATTCATCATGGTGAACATGTGGGCCAGTCCCTGCCCCTCTTGCCCAACCAATTCGGCCTTGGCTCCTTCGAATAGCATGATGCAGGTGGGCGAGGCGTGGATGCCGAGCTTATGCTCAATCCCGCCAGGCCGGACGTCATTGGCCGGGCCAAGGGTTGCGTCTTCGGCGGTCAGATATTTGGGGGCAAGGAACAGGGAGATGCCCTTCACGCCCTCGGGCGCACCGGGAAGGCGCGCGAGCACCAGATGAACAATATTGTCGGCCACATCATGATCGCCCCAGGTGATGTAGATTTTCTGGCCATAGAGGCGGTAGCGGCCCTCACCATCGGGTTCAGCGCGCGTGGTTAGCGTGCCAAGGTCAGAGCCAGACTGCGGCTCGGTCAGGTTCATGGTGCCGGTCCACTCCCCGCTGATCATGCGCGGCAGATAAAGCGCCTTTTGCCGGTCTGAGCCGTGGGCGTGCAGGGCCTCGATCGCGCCTTGGGTCAGCATAGGGCATAGGCCAAAGGCCATGTTGGCAGCGTGGATGGTTTCAAAAACCGCCAGTTCTAGCGCCTTGGGCAGGCCTTGTCCGCCATAGGCCGGATCGGCGGCCAGACTGTTCCAGCCGCCTTCGGCAAAGGCCTTATAGGCGTTCGAAAATCCGGGGGCGGCCGTGACCTTGCCATTGGCATAGAGCGCGCCATGCTTGTCACCGATCCGGTTGAGCGGGGCCAAGACGCCCGTGGCCAGATCGCCCGCCGCCTCCAAAACCGCCGCCATTAGGTCGGCGTCGAAATCGGCAAAGGCACCGCCTTGCTTCACCTGACCGATATTGACCACATCGGTTAGGGCAAAGCTAAGGTCACGAAGGGGCGCGCGATAGGTCATTTGACACTCTCTGCGCAAGCCAGCTCGGCACGGGCGCTGTCTGTCTCCTTTAAGGGGGCGCTCGGTTCCTGCCAAGTCGGTATGGTGGTGAAGGTTTATTTGTTCCGTCGTCTTGCGCCATCAACGCGACATGATTAGATGGCTCTAACTGCAACCACACATAGTGCATTTAGGAGGTTCCATGTTTCGCTCAATCCTCGTGGCCGCAGCGGCCCTAACCCTGATCACCGCACCGACCGCTATGGCGGCGCCGGGTGTGTCGTCCAAGGCCGTGGCGGACATGCCAGCAGGTACCTATGGCGTCGATACCGCCCATGCCAGTCTGGTGGCCAAGGTCGGTCATATGGGCTTCTCGAACTATGCCATGCGCTTCACCAAGATGGATGCGCGCTTCAGCTTCGATCCAGCCAACCCGACCGCGGCCAAGGTAACGGCAACGGTTGACCCAGCGTCGGTTGATACTGGTAGCGCCAGCTTCGATGAGAAGCTCAAGGGTCCGACCTGGCTGAACACCGCCAAGTTCCCAACCATCAGTTTCGCCTCGACCGCTCTGGTCGTGACCGGTGCCAATAGAGGCAAGATGACCGGCGACCTGACCTTCCTTGGCGTGACCAAGCCGGTCACGCTGGATGTCACGTGGAACGGCGTGGGCTCAGGCATGATGCCCGAAACCCGCACCGGCTTTTCTGCCACCGGCGCGATCAAACGGACAGATTTTGGCTTTGGCACCTATGTGCCGGTGATCAGCGACATGGTCGATCTGATCCTTGAGATTGAATTTACAAAGAAATAGGGCTGATCCTTACCCGGCCCTTTGCATCGCCAGCGCAAGGGGCCGAGTTTTGAGGCGCTGCGATGCGTCACATGGGGCAGGGGCTGGCTTGGCGGCTATAGCTTTTGCTGTTTAGGCCCTTTTAATCGGCGCGGAACATCCAAATGACCGATAGGACTCAAGATCGTTACACCGAGGTGGCCATTGTGCTCCATTGGCTGATCGCCTTGATCCTGATCAGTGCCATAGCTGTTGCATGGCAGTTCGACGATGCTAAGGGCTTGGCCAAGTTTCAACTGTTCCAGTTGCACAAGTCCTTGGGCATCACGGTTCTGGTCCTCAGCCTCGCGCGGCTTGGCTGGCGTGTTATCAACCCTGCGCCGGCTACTCTTGCGAGCCTCAAGCCTTGGGAAAAGGTCCTGTCCAAGGCCGTGCATGTCGGCTTTTACGTTATCATGCTCGCCATGCCCTTGACCGGTTGGCTGGTGGTCTCTGCCTCGCCCAAAAATATCCCGACCCTGCTCTATGGGATCATAGACCTGCCCTATCTGCCCTTCGTGCATGGACTGGGTCAGGAGCAGGCCCATAATCTGCAAGAGCTGTTCGAAGAGGTGCACGAGGCCATGGGCAAGGTGACCTATGCCCTGATCTTGCTGCATGTCGGCGCAGCGTTGAAGCATCAGTTCATCGACCGGGACAGCGTCCTGTCGCGAATGGTGCCCTTTCTCAAGAAGGCCTAAACTATGACTAAACTTTCGGCTCTGACCGCTGTCGCCATCCTTTATCTTACCGCTTTTTCATCGGGGGAGGCCCTATCGGCAACACGCTGGGCGATCGATAGGGCCGCGTCGCGCGTGGGCTTTGAGGCAGCGATGAACGGCGAGGGCTTTACCGGCACCTTCAAACGCTACGACGCCCAAATCAACTTTGATCCCAAGGACTTAAAGGGTTCCAAGGCGGTGGTCTCGATCGATATGACCTCGGCCTTCACCAATGAACAGACCCGCGACGAGTCCTTGCCCACCGCCGATTGGTTCAATGCCGACAAGTTCCCCCGCGCGACCTTTGTGACCACGGGCTTTACGGCCTTGGGCGGCGCAAAATATCAGGCGGCGGGCGATCTGACCCTCAAGGGCGTGTCCAAGCCCATCGTCTTGCCCTTCACCTTGGTCATCAGTGGTGATACGGCCAAGATGACCAGCGCCATCATCGTCAATCGGCTGGTCTTTGGTGTGGGGCAAGGGCAGTGGAAGACCGAGGAAGCCATTTTGGCCCGAGTGACGGTTCGCATCGCCCTGACGGCCAAGACCGCCCGGTGATCACGACGAGCCTAGAGGTTGCCGCTCAGGCCCTCAGCGACGGTGCCCTCGTCCTCTTGCCCACCGAAACGGTCTATGGCTTGGCCGCAGACGCCAGCAATCCCTTGGCGGTGGCGGCAATCTATCGGGCCAAGGGTCGGCCCAGTTTTAATCCCCTGATCGCCCATGTGGCTGACCTCGAGGCCGCGCAAGCCATCGCGGTGTTAGGCGAGCGCGCGTTGAAGCTGGCCCGCGCCTTCTGGCCAGGCCCCTTGACCCTTGTTGCGCCGATCCGTGCGCCAGAGCTTGTCTGTGATTTGGCCCGGGCAGGACTGGACACCGTTGCGGTGCGCGTACCGGGGCATGATCTGGCTCGGGAGGTCCTGCGCGGCTTTGGCAAGCCCGTGGTCGCCCCCTCGGCTAACCGGTCTGGACGGCCCAGTCCCACCAACCTTGCCGATGCGCTTGAAGAGACTGGCTTTGCGGTGTCGGCAGCCTTGGACGGCGGGGCCTGCGCGGTTGGGCTAGAGTCCACGGTTATTGCTGTATTGGGCGGACAGCTAAGGCTCTTGCGGCCCGGGGCTGTCACACGGGCTCAAATCGAGGCGGTGGCTGGCCTGCTGAGTGACGATCAAGACGCGTCGGACGCCCATCGTTCACCGGGGCGCTTGACGCTTCATTACGCCCCTGATGCTCCAGTGCGGTTGAATGCCACCGATGCCCTTCCCGGCGAGGCTATTTTAGGGTTTGGCGCAGTCGGATCGGGAGCGTTCAACCTCAGCCCCTCAGGCGACTTGGCCGAAGCCGCTGCCAATCTCTTTGCCTTGCTGCGCGCTGCGGATCGGTTGAAACCCTCCGCCATCGCCGTGGCTCCGATCCCGAACGAGGGACTGGGCGAGGCCATCAATGATCGCCTCAATCGCGCGGCAGGGTTTGTGGGGTAGGGGTTTTTAAAACAAGCCACTCACCCAGTCATCCTCATCCTGTGTCGAAGGACGAGGATGTCGTCTTACGCCGAAGGGAACTGGTCATTTACCGTTCATCTTACCTATATTAGTCATCATGTTCTCAACAGGAGATGGACCCATGATGAAGACGGCCCTAATGGCCCTGACCGCCAGCCTTGCCTTGGCGGGCGCGGCAAGCGCTTCGGATGTCACCGGAGTGTGGCGCACGACCGAGCGCGGTGGACGGATTGAAATCAATCCTTGTGGTAACTCCATCTGCGGTAAGATTGTCGGCGGTACTGTAGGCTCCGGAGAGGTCACAACCGATGCCAAAAATCGGGACGTGGCCCTTCGAAACCGCCCTCTCAACGGCCTTGTGATCATGAAGGGCTTTTCCGGCGGCCCCAATGAGTGGACCGGCGGCACGATCTATAATCCCAATGACGGCGGCACCTATAGGGCCAGCGTCAAGCTTGCCGCCGAGGACACGCTTCAGGTCAAGGGCTGCGTCGCGGCGATGATCTGCCAAATACAGACGTGGAAACGCCTGAAATAGGCGGGCCAGCGCGCTCCTAGAGGGGCGCGCAGACGGCTTTAAGCCAGTCGGCAATAGGCGTTTCAAGCTGCGGCGCAATCACCTCGACGACGCGGGCGTGATAGGCGTCGATCTGAGCGATCTCTTCAGGGCTCATAAGAGATTTGACCATCAGTCGCCGGTCGATGGGGGCAAGGGTCAGTTGCTCAAAGCCGAGCATGGACCGCTCGCCGCCCGCTATGGGGCTAGCCGCAGTGACGACCTGAAGGTTCTCGATGCGGATGCCATATTCGCCATCCTTGTAAAAACCGGGCTCATTGGACACAACCATGCCCGACTGCAGCGCAACGCTGTTCGGCATCTTAGAGATCCGGTGCGGACCCTCATGGACGCCCAAATAGCTGCCAACCCCGTGGCCCGTCCCGTGATCATAGTCCAGCCCTGCCATCCACAGCGGCAGGCGGGCCAGAACGTCTAGGGCTGACCCCGTGGTCCCTGCGGGGAAGCGCACACGGCCCAAGGCCAGATGGCCCTTTAATACCAAAGTAAAACGCTCAGCCATTTCGGCGGAAGGTTCACCAATCGCGACCGTACGGGTCACATCGGTGGTCCCGTCCAGATATTGCCCGCCGGAATCGACCAACAGCAAAGAGCCGAGCTTGGCGCGCTGATTAAGGCGGGCCGAAGGATGATAGTGACAGATCGCCCCGTTGGACCCTGCCCCAGCAATGGTGTCGAAGGACAGGTCCTTGAGCATGCCTGTGGCTTCGCGCAGGCCCTCTAGCTTGGTAACCGCCTCCAGCTCATCGGGCGGCGAGACCTGACCATCGGTAGCCAACCAGTAGAGGAAGCGGGTTAGGGCTGCGCCGTCGCGGGCGTGGGCCTTGCGACTGCCTTCGATCTCGACATCGTTCTTGCAGGCGCGGGGCAGGGCGCAGGGGTCCATGGCCCGAACAATTTCGGCCCCGGCACTGGCCAGACGCTCGAAATACCAGGCCGAGGACTGGGCTGGATCGATTAGGACCATCTTGCCCTTGAGCCCCTCAAGGGCGGCGGGCAGGGCTTGGGACGGCTGCAAGGCCACCTCATTGCCAAGCCAAGCGGGAAGGTCCTCGGTGACCTTGGCCGGATCAAGGAACAGCTGCGCCGTGCCATCGCGGTTTAGGATCGCTTGGGCCAGAGGCAAGGGCGAGCGGATCACGTCGCCGCCGCGAATATTGAACAGCCATGCTATGGAGGCCGGAGCCGTCAGCACGGCCACATCAGCCTCGCCTAGATGCGCGCCAATGCGGGCGCGCTTGGCCTTGGAGTCTTCGCCGGCATAGGCCAGAGGGTGCGGCACCACGGGCGCGCAGGGCTGGGCAGGACGCTCGCGCCAAGCCTCGTCCAGCGGATTGGCGGCGAGGGGCCTTAGGGTTGCCCCCACGACGCTAGCGGCAGCGTGCAGGCGCTCTAGGGTCTCAGGGCTGTGTAGGCGCGGATCATAGCCGATAACCTGTCCAGCCTTGGCCACTTCGGTCAGATAGGCAGGCACGCCGCCTTCGACCAGATCGCGGATCTCGAACAGGGACGGATCGACCTGATCACGCACCTGAATGGTGTAGCGGCCATCGACAAAGACCGCGGCCTTGTCCTTTAAGATCACGGCGGCTCCGGCCGAGCCTGTAAAGCCCGTTGCCCAAGCCAGTCGGTCATTGGCCGCAGGCAGATATTCGTTCTGATGCTCGTCTTCGTGAGGCAGCAATAGTCCATCCAGACCCTGGGCGGCCATAGCCTGCCGGATCAGGGGGAGGTGCTTAGAGCCGAAGGACGGGTCGGTGGATTCTTCGAAGGACTGGCGCATTGGGCGAGGTTAAGACTTTCGCTGTCGGGGCGCAATCGGCGGCGTGGGGAAAAACGAGGAAACAAGGCCCCCTTCGGCGTTCCCTCCCCAAACTATCCCCGCCGCAGAACCAGCGCGGCCCAGGCGTCACGGTGGATGCGGCGTTCGAGCTTGAAGCCGCGCGACAGGTAAGCGGCGCGGACAAGGCGTTCTTGGCTGCGCAGGAGGCCTGAGAGGATCGCAATGCCACCGGGCTTTAAAGCGCCCTTGATGTCTTGGGCCAGGAAGACCAGTGGCCTAGCCAAGATATTGGCAAAGACCAGATCATAGGGCGCATGTTCGCGCACGGCTCTGTGGCTAAGACCAAAGGCGTGGACGAAACGGGCATTGGTCTGGTTGACCTTGGCATTTTCTTTCGAGATGCGCACCGAGATGCGATCAATATCGGTACCGACAGCTTTGGCGGTGCCGGTGCGGGCCGCAGCGATGGCCAGAACGCCGGTGCCGGCGCCGACATCAAGCACGCGGCCAAAGCGCTTGGATTTGAGAAGTTGATCATAGGCCAGAAGGCAGCCGACCGTCGTGCCGTGGTGGCCCGTACCAAAGGCAGCACCAGCTTCAATCCGCAGGTTGACGCTATTGACCGGAGCACGGCCTCGGTCATGGACGCCGTGAATGAAGAACCGGCCCGCGCGCACAGGCGGCAGACCCGACAGGGCCATGGCCAGCCAGTCGGCATCGGCCAGTTTTTCACAGGTTACGACAAGACCTTCAAATCTGCCAAGAACCGCTTGATATTGAACGGATTCTTGCTCGGTCGTCGGGAAGGCGTCAATGCGCCAAACATCATGGTCCTCATCCTCTTCGAGGATCGAGTAGGTGGTGCTTTCGAGCAGCGTGTCCTCGTCCACAGCACGCGCAGCAGCCTCGGCGATCAGGCGCGGGCCCCTAGCGATGATCTGGTAGGCTGTATCGTCGGTCATGGCGCTCTGGTTCACAAATCGAGGCTAGTAGGATTGCAGGGCGCGCACTTCCAGACCCTCCGGCGTGGCCAAGGCGATGGCTTGGGCGGCTGCGAGGGCTCCGGCAGTGGTGGTATAGTAGGGGATCTTCATCATCAGGGCCGAGCGGCGGATGGAGAAGCTGTCCTGAATGGATTGCTTACCCTCAGTGGTGTTGAAGACCAACTGCACGTCACCATTTTTCATGGCGTCGACAATGTTGGGACGCCCCTCGAGCACCTTTTTCACCGCTTTCGCCGCAATGCCCTGCTCGCGCAGATAGTCGGCTGTGCCGGCTGTGGCAATGATCTTAAAGCCCTTGGCGACCAATAGCTTGACCGCATCGAGCACGAAGGGCTTGTCGCTTTCCTTGACCGAGACAAAGGCGGTTCCGGCCTCGGGCAGGACAACCCCGCCGCCGAGTTGGCTCTTGGCAAAGGCTCTGGCAAATGCGGGGGCGAAGGTCTCGCCCTCGCGGCGCCAATCTAGTCCCATCACCTCGCCGGTCGAGCGCATTTCTGGACCAAGCAGCGTATCGACGCCAGGGAAGCGGGCAAAGGGGAACACCGCCTCCTTCACGGCGACATGCTCATAGACCTTCTCGGTCAGACCAAAGCTGGCCAGGCTGACGCCTGCCATGACCTTGGCCGCGATACCGGCCAGGGGCTCGCCAATGGTCTTGGCTACGAAAGGCACGGTGCGCGACGCACGAGGGTTAACTTCCAGCACAAAGATGCGCGGGGCCTGCGACAGAGGCTCTTCAATCGCGAATTGCACATTCATCAGGCCGCGCACGTTCAGGGCCTTGGCCATGGCCTCGGTCTGGCGCTTTAGCTCATCGATGATGGCGGGGCTGAGCGAATAGGGCGGCAAGGAGCAGGCGCTATCGCCCGAGTGAACCCCGGCCTCTTCAATATGTTCCATGACCCCAGCCACGAACACGGTCTCGCCGTCGGCAATGGCGTCTACGTCCACCTCGGTGGCACGCGAGAGATACTGGTCGATCAGAACAGGACTGTCGCCTGACACCTTCACAGCGTCGCGGACATAGCGGGTCAACTGCTCATCATCGTGGATGATCTCCATGGCCCGGCCACCCAACACATAGGAGGGGCGGATGACGATGGGATAGCCGACGAAATGGGCCCCGGCAAAGGCCTCTTCAACCGAGCGCGCGATGGCATTGATCGGCTGGGCAATGCCGATCTTGTGCAGCAGCTGTTGGAACCGCTCGCGGTCTTCAGCCAGATCGATGGCGTCTGGTGAGGTGCCAAGGATAGGGATGCCCGCATCTTCCAAGGCTTGCGCCAGCTTCAGCGGTGTTTGGCCGCCAAACTGAACGATGACGCCGATCAAGGTGCCGTTAGAGCGCTCAACATCCAAAAGTTCCAGCACATCCTCTGCCGTCAGGGGCTCGAAATAGAGGCGGTCGGAGGTGTCATAGTCGGTGGACACGGTCTCGGGGTTACAGTTGACCATGATCGACTCCACCCCGATCTGGTCTAGGGCGAAGGCGGCATGACAGCAGCAATAGTCAAACTCGATCCCTTGGCCGATCCTGTTGGGTCCGCCGCCGAGGATCACGGCCTTGCGACGGTTCGAAGGCTCAGACTCGCAGCTTGGCACCTGACCCAAGGCGCCGCTTTCATAGGTCGAATACATGTAGGGGGTCTTGGCAAAGAACTCTGCTGCGCAGGTATCGATGCGCTTGTAGACGGGACGAACGCCTAGCGCCTGACGGGCCGAACGCACGGCCTTTTCCTCACCATCGGTCAACTCAGCGAGCCGCGCATCCGAAAAGCCCATGGCCTTGATCTTTCGCATGGCATCGGCGGCTGTTGGCAGACCGTTGCTGCGAATCTCTGCCTCTGTCGCGACGATGGTCTCGATCTGACGCAGGAACCAAGGCTCATAGGAACAGGCGCCGTTGATCTCGTCGACGTTCAGACCATGGCGGAAGGCCTGCGCAATAACGCGCAGACGGTCAGGGGTCGGCCTGCCAAGAGCGCGAACGATAGCAGCCTTGCCCGTTTCTGGATCGCCGGCCCCTTCAATCTCGATCTCGTTAAAGCCGGTTAAGCCGGTTTCAAGGCCGCGCAGGGCCTTTTGGGCGCTTTCGGCGAAGGTGCGACCGATGGCCATCACCTCGCCGACTGACTTCATAGAGGTGGTCAGATAGGGCTCTGCGCCGGGATATTTTTCGAAAGCAAAGCGCGGGATCTTGGTGACCACATAGTCGATGGTCGGTTCGAACGAGGCCGGGGTGGCACCGGTAATGTCGTTCATCAACTCATCGAGGGTATAGCCCACGGCCAGACGGGCTGCGACCTTAGCGATGGGAAAGCCCGTTGCCTTAGAGGCTAGCGCCGAGGAGCGCGACACGCGGGGGTTCATCTCGATGACTACCATGCGGCCATCCTTGGGATTGACCGCGAACTGGACGTTTGAGCCGCCGGTCTCGACGCCGATCTCGCGCAGCACGGCAATCGAAGCCGCGCGCATCCACTGATATTCCTTATCGGTCAGGGTCAGGGCCGGGGCGACGGTAATGGAGTCTCCCGTATGGACGCCCATCGGATCGATATTTTCGATTGAGCAGACGATGATGCAGTTGTCGGCCCTATCGCGCACGACCTCCATCTCATATTCTTTCCAGCCTAGGACGCTCTCTTCGATAAGCACTTCGGTGGTTGGGGACATGTCCAGGCCGCGCTCCACGATCTCGCGGAACTCTTCCATATTGTAGGCAATGCCGCCGCCGGTGCCGGCTAGGGTAAAGGACGGGCGGATGATGGCGGGCAGACCGACAAAGGGCTGAGCCTCCAGCGCCTCGTCCATCGTGTGGGCAGCGCGGCTGCGGGGGCTTTCGAGACCCAGCCTGTCCATCGCATTGCGAAACTTCTGGCGGTCTTCGGCCTTGTCGATCACCTCAGCATTGGCCCCGATCATTTCGACGCCATATTTGGCCAAGGTGCCATCGGCCTCGAGCGCCAGCGCGCAGTTCAGCGCCGTCTGGCCACCCATGGTTGGAAGGAGCGCGTCTGGGCGCTCCTTTTCGATGATCTTGGCGACGATCTGGGGGGTGATTGGCTCGATATAGGTGGCGTCGGCGACGTCGGGGTCGGTCATGATCGTGGCCGGATTGGAATTGACCAACACGATCCGATAGCCCTCGGCGCGCAGGGCCTTGCAGGCCTGAACCCCTGAATAGTCGAACTCACAGGCCTGCCCGATGACGATGGGGCCAGCGCCGATAATCAGAATAGTCTTCAGGTCGGTACGTTTAGGCATCACATCATCCAAGCGCGTTCAGGGCCTGCGCACAGAATGCGGCCCGGAATCGATAAACATGTAGGTTAAGGGCTTCGTTTAGAGGCCCGCGGGGCAGGGGGCAAGGTCTAAGAGCGCTCTAAGCCTTCGCGTCCATCAAATCGGCGAACCGCTGGAAGATGTAGAGCGAATCTGTCGGTCCAGGGGAGGCTTCGGGGTGGTGCTGGACGCTGAAGACCGGCTTGCCTGTCAGGGCGATCCCGGCATTGGTGCCGTCGAACAGCGAGACGTGCGTCTCTTCGACGTCAGAGGGCAGGCTGTCGCGGTCGACCGTAAAGCCGTGGTTCATCGACACGATCTCGACCTTGCCGGTGGTCAGGTCCTTGACTGGATGATTGGCCCCGTGGTGACCCTGATCCATCTTGGCGGTCTTGGCGCCGAGGGCGAGGGCCAGCATCTGATGGCCAAGACAGATACCGAAGATGGGCTTGCCGCTTGCGACCAAGGCTTGGATTTCAGGCACGCTGTAGGTGCCGGTCGCTGCCGGGTCACCCGGACCGTTGGAGAGCATGATGCCGTCTGGATTGCGCGCCAAAATGTCGGCGGCGCTGGTGTCAGCTGGAACGACGGTGACATGGGCGCCAATGCTGGTCAGGGCGCGCAGGATGTTGCGCTTGACGCCATAGTCGATGACCACGACCTGATATTTGGGTTGCCCGGCCTTGGCATAGCCCTCTGGCCAGGTCCAAAGACCCTCATCGAAGGTGAAGGGCTGGCGGCAGCTTGCATCCTTGGCCAGATCCAGACCGACAATGCCGCTCCAAGCCTTGGCCTTGGCGACCAGAGCCTCAAGATCGAACTGACCATCGGGGCTGTGAGCGATGACGCCATGCGGCATGCCCTTGTCGCGGATGACGCGGGTCAGGGCACGGGTATCGACCCCGGCCAGGCCGACCACACCGCGCTTGGTCATCCATCCGGCCAGATCACCCTCGGCGCGCCAGTTGGCGGGCGGGGTGGGAACATCACGGAAGATCGCGCCGCGCGCTGCGGTCACCGCGCCTTGGCCGAACTCTTCAAGGTCTTCGCCATTGACCCCGACATTGCCGATATGGGGGAAGGTGAAGGCCACGATTTGGGCCATATAGGATGGATCGGTGAGGATCTCTTGATAGCCGGTCATGGCCGTATTGAAACAGACCTCGCCCAGAGCGTCACCGACGGCCCCGACCCCGATGCCTTGAAGAACGGTTCCATCGGCGAGAACCAAAACACCCGTTGCGCCAGACATCAGCTTTGCGGTCATGTAACAAGCGCCTCCGGTTACGACTGGGCACGGCAACGGGCGGCCAAAAGGTCGTCCTGACGGGCACTATGTCATGGAATCGGCAGGAAATCGCCCCGCCAGACAAACGGAGGCGTTACTAGGGGCGAGGCGGCCTCGGGTCAAGCCATGACGGCAAGTGCAAGGCAGCTTCTGGCTCAGACCAACTCCAGTTGCACCCTTCGGCCCAGCACAGCAGCGGCCCGTTGCAGGGTCTGGATCGTGACATTGCCGTCGGTCGGGTCTAGCACCCAGTCGACCTGCGTGCGGCTGGTCTGCATCATCTGCGCCAAGCGACGCTTGCTGATTTTTCCATCCTTCATGGCCTTTTCAAGTTGCCAAGCGATCACTTCTTTGATCGAGCGGGCTTGAAACTCTTCAAGAACCCCTTCGTCGCGCAGGAAATCATCGATCGTCGATCCGGCATGTTGATTAGCCATTTTGCACCACTTTCATCCGTTCGCGGGCCAGCCTCAGGTCGTCTTGCGGTGTTTTCTGCGTCTTCTTGATAAAGCCATGCAGGGCATAAATTGCTTCATTGTGGAAACAGATCAGCACACGCGAAATCGTCTTGCTGGGTAGCCAAGTTCGTATCTCCCACAATCCGCCGCCCATTGGACGCCAAAGGGGCATGCCCACCGGCCAGCGGTACTGAACCCTATGCAGATCGCCGCCGACCTCTGATCGATCATCGCGGTCCAGGTCCTTCAACCAATCCCGCACCGGCTCATTACCAGAGGCTGTTCGGTAAAAGACCAGAGGAATTTTGTGTACGCGGAGCCTTCATCAGTCATGCACTATATCCGGTACCATTGCACTATAAAATGTGCAGAATGGTCAAGATCTGCCCCACCGTTCAAGTTAGGGTGGGCTCCCGAAAATTCGCAGTCCAGATGCCGGAACGCTTGGCAGATCTATAAATTAAAACTGTAAAATTTTATATCCGATTAAGAGGCGTCTTGATGGATGCCCAACATCATCAGTCTCTTTAGCTTTGAGTCTAAGCCCCTGCCCAAGACGACGCGTTAGGTCTATGAACCCGGTCTGCTGCTTAGGACGACGTTTAAATGACCATCACCACAGTCGGCATCGATGCTGACGATACGCTTTGGCACAATGAGACAGTGTTTCGGTTGACCCAGGTGCGGTTTGCGGAGTTGCTCAAGCCATGGGCCGATGAGGACCATCTGCTGGAGCGATTGGCGGCCATGGAGCGCAAAAACCTTCAATTCTACGGCTATGGGATCAAGGGCTTTACTCTGTCGATGCTAGAGACGGCGCTGGAACTGACCGACGGGGATATTCCTGCGGCGGTGACGCGGGAGGTCTTGGCCGCGGGCCGAGAAATGCTGTCCCATCCGGTTGAGCCTTTGCCGGGCGTCGAGGCAGCGCTAACGGCGCTTGCGGCGCGTTGGCGCCTAGTTCTGATCACCAAGGGCGATCTGTTCGACCAAGAAAACAAGCTGGCAAGATCGGGTCTTGGCGAGCTGTTCCACGCGGTCGAGGTGGTGTCCGAAAAGACTGCCGCCTCCTACAGCGCCATCTTCTCGCGTCATGGCCCCGGTGCAGACCGGGCCGTGATGATCGGAAATTCGGTCAAGTCCGACATTTTGCCCCCGATCGAGGCAGGCGCTTGGGCAGTCTATATCCCCTATGTCACGACCTGGGCGCACGAGATGGCCGACCCGCCGGTCGACCATCCACGCTATGTGCAACTGGCCTCGATCTCAGAAGTGCCCGATTGGGTGGCGATGGTCGAGCGTCTGATGGTCGAGGGGGGGTGCAGCTCCGGTCAAGCGGCGCTATAGTCTCCTCGTGCGCTTTGATGACCGCTTCCTTGATGAGATCAAGTCCCGCCTTCGTCTCTCCGATGTGATCGGAAAAACGGTGAAGCTGCGGCGGCAGGGGCGTGAATATGCGGGCCTATCCCCCTTCACCAAGGAAAAGTCCCCGTCCTTTTTCGTCAATGATGACAAGGGCTTCTACCATTGTTTTTCGAGCGGAAAACATGGCGACCTGATCAGCTTCCTTCAGGAAACAGAGCGTTTGAGTTTTATGGAGGCGGTCGAGCGTTTGGCCGCTGAGGCCGGAGTGCCCTTGCCTGCGCAAGACCCTCAAGCGATTCAGCGCGAAAAGCAGCAGCAGTCCCTGACCGATTGGCTGGTCTTAGCGGCCGCCTGGTATGAGGCAGAGTTGCGCCGCCCGGTCGGCACCGAGGCGAGGGCCTATCTGGATCGGCGCGCCCTGCCAGAGCCTGACCGCACCCGATTTGGCATTGGCTATGCCCCTGCCGGTCGTACGGCCTTAAAGGACTATCTGGTCGCTAAGGGCGCGCAGCCGCGTGAACTGGTCGAGGCTGGTCTCTTGATTGCGCCAGAAGATGGCGGCGCGCCCTATGATCGGTTCCGTGACCGGATCATGTTCCCGATCACTGACCAGAGGGGCAAGGTGGTCTCGTTCGGGGGGCGGGCCCTCGATCCGCAGGCGAGGGCCAAATATCTCAACGGTCCAGAGACGGACATCTTCCATAAGGGCGACCTGCTCTATGGGCTGTTTGAGGCACGCAAGTTGCTGTCCACGGGCTCAGTCGGTGCCGCCTCAACGGGCGGGCCCGTCGAAGTCGGGCTGGTAGTGGTCGAAGGCTATATGGACGTTATCGCCTGTCAGCGCGCAGGCGTCGCGGCCGTGGCTGCGATGGGTACGGCCTTAAGCGAACAGCAGATGGAGCGGCTCTGGCGGCTCCATCCCGAACCAACCCTTTGCTTTGACGGCGACGGTGCAGGCCAACGGGCTGCCGCGCGCTCTATTGAGCGGGCCATGCCGCTTCTCAAGGCGGGCCGATCCTTGCGCTTTGCCATCGTCACCGGCGGCAAGGATCCTGATGATGTGCTGCGTGAGCAAGGGGCTGCGGCTTTGAAGGCGCAACTGTCCCAGACCGTTCCGTTCGTGGAGGCCCTCTTTGCCTTGCAGCGTGATGCCGAACCCTTGGATACACCCGAGCGGCGGGCAGGTCTGAAGGCGCGGCTCAGAGCGGCGGCGGCAACCATCCAAGACAAGGATCTGTCGCAAGAATATCGCAATGATCTCTTGCGCCGTGTGGATGCTCTTAATGCGCCAGCTCAAGGCCTAGGGCAGGGCGGCTATGGCCAAAACCGGGCCGCGCGGCCTGCCTTCGTGCCGCGAAAGCCGGGTTCAGGGCCCTATGTTCCGCCCCTTATCAATACCCAAGAGGGGCGCGCAGCGGCGCGGCGACTTTCGGCGTCTTTGGACCCTTTGGTGGCTGCTGTCGCCCAAGCTGCGCTGCTCAATCCTAGCTGGCTTGACCCGGTTTTGGAGGTTTTGCAGGTCGATGGCTTTGGGGATCGAGCGCTGGACGCGTTGGCTAAAGAAATCATTCGTCTGCGACTGGACAGTGACGTTCTTGACACAGAGGCCCTCACACGCCATCTGGCATCTGTAGGATTTAGTGTTTTGCTGAGCGAAATCGATAAGGCGGCCCTCAATGCAGGTGCCCCTTTCCTGAACCAGGAAGCTTCGCTCGCAGATATTAGATCCCAATGGTCGCACGCCTTCGATGGTCTCATCCGAATGGCTGCACTGGAACGTGCCTTAATTGCGGCAAAATCTGGACTGGGTTCGGGTGATGGCGCTGACGTTTCCGACGCGGCAGAGTTCATCCGGTTGAAGCTGGAAAGGGACGGTCTACGTCGTGCGATCAAGACTGGAACCTTTTGGACGGACGTCGATCCCTGAGCGCAGGGGCCTTGACGGGCCGCCCTTAGCCATTTTCCTGACGCATGCTGCGCGCCGTCAGGACCGGAGATGCACATGAGCAATACGGCTGAGACGCAAGAAACCGAATCCAATTCTGACGGTCCCTTGCTCGACCTCACCGATGCGGGCGTAAAGCGCTTCATCAAGCAGGCCAAGACCCGTGGTTACGTGACCATGGACGAACTGAACAAGGTCCTCCCCTCCGAGGAAGTGACCTCTGAGCAGATCGAAGATACCCTCGCTATGCTGAGCGAGATGGGCGTCAATGTGGTTGAGGCCGAAGAGGATGCCGAGGGCGGCGAAGTGGTGGTGCGCGAAGAAGCCGCCGTCATCGAGACCACCAAGCCTGATGCCTTCGACCGGACCGACGACCCCGTCCGCATGTACCTACGCGAAATGGGCTCGGTTGAGCTTTTGTCGCGTGAAGGCGAAATCGCCATTGCCAAGCGGATCGAGGCTGGCCGCGACACGATGATCCGGGGTCTGTGCGAAAGCGCCCTGACCTTCGAAGCCATCATGGTTTGGCGCGAAGAACTGGGCACCGGCCGCATTTTGCTGCGCGAAGTCATCGATCTAGAACAGACCTATGGCGGCGTCATGGGCGCGGCCGCAGCCGTGGTGGCCGAAGAGGCTGCGGCTGCGGCCCTCGAAGCTGGTCCCCAGCCTGAGCCCTCGATGGGCGACGTCGACGGTGATGGCGACGACGATGATTTTGATGATGGGGCAGGCCCCACCGTCTCGGCCATGGAAGGCGAACTGCGCGAAGGGGTGATGGTTGTACTCGACGCCATCGCAAGCGAGTTCGAAGCCTTCCGCAAGCTGCAAGAAAAGCTGGTCATCAGCCGCCTGCGCGGTGAAGACCTGCCTGATGCCGACCGTAAGGGCTATGAAGCCCGCTCGGCGGTGATCATTCAGCACCTCAAGACCTTGAAGCTGAACAATAACCGTATTGAGGCCCTAGTCGATCAGCTCTACGCCATCAATCGGCGCCTGATCGCTTTGGAAGGCCGTCTGCTGCGCCTGGCTGATTCCTACGGCATTTCACGTCCTGAATTCCTCAAGGCCTATTACGGCACCGAGCTTGATCCCAACTGGCACGAGAAGGTCCGTGAACTGGGCGTGCGCTGGACTAAGTTCGCTGAGAACGATGCCAGTCAGATTGGTGATATCCGCCAAGAGATCGCTGTGCTTGCCACCGAGACCGGCGTGCCGATCGACGACTATCGCCGCATCGTCCAGACCGTTCAAAAGGGCGAGCGCGAGGCCCGTCAGGCTAAGAAGGAAATGGTCGAGGCCAATCTGCGGCTCGTCATCTCCATCGCCAAGAAATATACCAACCGCGGTCTACAGTTCCTCGACCTCATTCAAGAAGGCAATATAGGCCTGATGAAGGCGGTCGATAAGTTCGAATATCGCCGGGGCTATAAGTTCTCGACCTATGCGACCTGGTGGATCCGTCAGGCCATCACCCGCTCGATTGCTGATCAGGCCCGCACCATCCGCATTCCAGTCCATATGATCGAGACGATTAATAAGATCGTCCGCACCAGCCGTCAGATGCTGCACGAGATCGGCCGCGAGCCGACGCCGGAAGAGTTGGCCGAAAAGCTGGCCATGCCGCTAGAAAAGGTCCGCAAGGTCCTCAAGATCGCCAAGGAGCCCATCTCACTCGAAACCCCCATCGGGGACGAGGAAGATAGCCACCTGGGTGACTTCATCGAGGACAAGAACGCGGTCCTACCCATCGATGCGGCGATCCAGAGCAATCTGCGCGAAACCACCACGCGGGTTCTGGCCTCGCTCACACCGCGCGAAGAACGGGTCTTGCGTATGCGTTTCGGCATCGGCATGAACACGGACCACACCCTCGAAGAGGTCGGGCAACAGTTTAGCGTGACCCGCGAACGTATCCGCCAGATCGAAGCCAAGGCCTTGCGCAAACTCAAGCATCCCAGCCGTTCGCGCAAGCTGCGGAGCTTCTTGGATAGTTAAGGCGAGTGGGGGGCTCGTAGGTCCCCCTATCGCGGCATTGCTGGTACTTTCCCCAGAGCGGGAACATCCAAGCACACACACTCTTACTCTTACCCTCTCTGTCTCTCTGTCTCTCTGTCTCTCTGTCTCTCTGTCTCTCTCTCCTCCGGGGGAGAGGGAGAGGGAGAGAGGGAGAGGAAGAGGAAGAGGAAGAGGCGCGCAGCGCCGAAGGGGGCTTTGTTTTGCGTCACCGCCCCCCTTCAACCGCACGATCACGAGGTCGAATCGGTTCAACTGATTCTCGATTCGCTCCCTAATTCTCGAACGGAAGGCCAAATTCCTTGTGGATAAAGGGGTTGTCCCCAGTTTATTTCCACGATTTAAGCGTGTAAAATATATCTTATAAGTCACTGATTGGGCTGAAAAAATCTGATTTGGTCGGTTCGAGCTTGCGACTCTGCGCGGTTTAGAAATGACCGAAGCGGTTGCAGGTCTGCCTCAGGACTGACATATAGCCGTCATAAGACGGACTGCGGCTCGGACCTCAAGTGGGTTCAGCCACCGGTACCAAGACCTTAGAGAGATCGGGTTTTGGGATCGACTACAGGGGGGCGCACTGGCCCTCGCCGTACAGGATAAGACAGTTTTGACCCTTGTAACTGAAGCTCGCGCTGATCTGCGCGCGCTGGTCGTCGCCGCATCGTTGGGATCGGCTTTCGGATTAGCGCTCGGCGGCCTTTACCTTGCAGGTGGGCTGGCACAAACGGCGACAAGCCATGCCAAGATCGAACGCCTTGCTGATGCTGCATCGTCGGGCTTTTCAGACACAGCATTGACCGAGCAGGCCGGTATGGCCGACGCCGGAGCATTGCACATTGCGCGCCGTCACGACCCAAATTTCGTGGCCACAGGCGCGGATCAAGAGCGCCAGGCGGCTCTGTTTGCTTTGCGGCTTGAGCGTCGATCGACCATGGACAGTCGGTCGCAAGGCCGTATCGATGCACGCGGCCTGCTGATGCGATCCAGCTATAGCGACACGGCCGGTCTTAGCCTGCCGCCCCTGCGCGGCGGCCGCTTTAACGCCCTGACCGGCGCGCGGGATTTGGATTGCCTGACCCAAGCGGTCTATTACGAAGCGCGCGGCGAGACCCCATCCGGCCAGGCGGCTGTGGCCCAAGTGGTGCTCAACCGTGTGCGCCATCCCGCCTTCCCTAAGACCATCTGCGGCGTCGTGTTCCAACGCGCTGATCACCGTGGCGGCTGTCAGTTTAGTTTTGCTTGCGATGGCTCCATGCGCCTGCCGCTTGACCGGACTGCGTGGCACCGTGCAGAGCGCATTGCCTCGCGGGCCCTTGACGGCGTAACCGTGTCGCAGGTCGGCAAGGCCACGCACTTCCACACCACGTCAGCTTCCCCCGAATGGGGCGCAAAGCTGCTTCGCGTGGCTCAGATCGGCCTGCACATCTTCTATCGCTTTGGCAGTGGGACCTATGTGCCAGCTCTGCCGATCGCTGGACCGGGTCTTGCAGCACCGGCCTTGGATGGGGCCAATCAGGCGGTCTATGCCAGCCTTTTGCCGCAAGCCGCTCAGATCGATGCTGCGGCCCACAAGGTTGTTGGCCTTGATACAGGGACTGAAGGTGGCACCACGCCACCGAAGGCTGCGGCCCCTCGGCCGATATCGCCGTTCGAAGTCGATCGGGCTGGGGTAACAGAAACCTCTGCGCTGAGCGTGAAGACGCTGCAAAGCCAGCCGTCCGCCGCGTCTGGCGCCTAACCTCCCCAGACGGTGGTAAGGGTCGCGATGTCCGGGCGCACCCGCTCGAGCGGGGCATCCTTGGCCGTGCCGATATAGACAAAGCCTGCCACCCGCTCGCTTGGCATGAGGCCCAGCAAGGCTGCGGCCCTAGGGTCATAGGCGTACCAGTCTGTGATCCAGTTGGCCCCAAAGCCCGCCGCTGACGCGGCATTGAGAAGGGTCAAGCAGACCGCGCCTGCCGACAGGATCTGTTCCCACTCAGGGATCTTGTCGCCAGTGATGTGCGACACCACGGCAACGGCGAGGGGCGGGGTGGTCAGCTTGACCAGAGCGCTGGTGGCCTTTTCGGCATCGGGGCGCTCAGCGGCGACGGCGGCGAGCCGCTCAGCAAAACGGGCCTTGGCATCGCCTTCCAGAACAATAAAGCGCCAAGGAAACAGCTTGCCATGGTCACTGACCCTTGTTGCGATGCGCAGCAGATCATCCAAGGTCGCCGTATCTGGCCCGGGGGCCGTAAGCGCTAACGCAGAGGTTGAGCGGCGCAAGGCCAAGAAGGCTAGAACCGCTTCGTTTCGCTCACCCATCAGCAGGGGCGCGCCAAATTCAGGGGCCTTTGGCAGGTTTAAGGACATGGCCGGTGACTTTCTCTTCTTTAGGGCGCGATGGATCTAGCTATAAACCCTTAAAGCCAACGGCAATGGGCCAAATCACGAAGGCCAAGTGAAGTGGGGTTAAATTCATGGTGGATAAACCCAGTTGGATGACCCCCAAGGGACCAGCGTGGCAAAGACTCGCCCATCGATCGGTCTATGAGAACCCTTGGATCTGCGTCGACGAGTTTGACGCCGTCGCGCCAACCGGGGCTAAGGCGCTCTATGGCTTGGTCGGGATGAAGAACCTCGCCCTCGGCATCCTACCGCTCCATTCGGACGCAACAGTGACATTGGTGGGACAACATCGCTTTGCGTCGGGCACCTATTCTTGGGAAATCCCGGAGGGTGGCGGGGCCAAGCATATTGATCCTCTCATCTCTGCCAAACGCGAACTGCGCGAGGAGGCGGGGTTAGAGGCGAGGCAGTGGCATCAGGTGCTGGATTTTGACCTCTCCAACTCGGTCACCGATGAGCGAGGCCTTGGATTCTTGGCGCTAGATCTTTCACCCGTGCCCATAGAGCCCGATGATACAGAGGTCTTCGCTTTAGCCCGCGTGCCCTTCAAGGAGGCCCTGTCGGTGGCTCTAGGCGGTCACATGCGTGATTTGATAACCCTCGCCATGCTACTTCGCGCGCACCATATGGCCGTCAATGGCGAGATCAGGCGCGACTTGGCAGAACTTATGCTAAGATAGAAAGCTCGCTGGAATGGGATTGAGGAGCAGGATCGATGCCAAAACATCTGGAAGTCGTGTCAGCGCACACTGTCGCGTCCGTGTGGGCCTCCTTGCGCAATGAGGCCGCGCACCTTGCCAACACTGAGCCAACCCTGGGTTCGATGCTCAATGCTGTGCTTTTGAAGCACGATGATCTGGCCTCGGCCCTGTCCTATCAATTGGCCCGAAAGCTGAGCGACGAAGAGCTGCGGGCTATGAGCATGCGCGAAATTATCGAAGAGGCCTTTGCCTCTGACCCTAGCCTCGTGACCAGCGCCGAAGCCGATCTGCGCGCTGTGTTCGAGCGCGACCCTGCCTGTAAGGGCTATGTCCAGCCGTTCCTATTTTTCAAGGGGTTTCAGGCCCTGCAAACCTACCGCGTGGCCCATTGGCTATTTGGGCAGGGGCGTGAGACGCTGGCCTTCTATCTGCAGAGCCGCTGTTCAGAGCTGTTCCAGGTCGATATCCATCCCGGTGCGCAGATCGGATCGGGGGTGTTCTTCGACCACGGCACCGGCATCGTTATCGGTGAAACGGCTGTGGTCGGTGATGAGGTCTCGATGCTGCATGGCGTGACGCTAGGCGGTACGGGTGCTGAGCGCGGGGATCGTCACCCCAAGATTGGCCGCGGCGTGCTGCTGGGGGCTGGAGCCAAGGTGCTTGGCAATATTCTGGTCGGTGACTATGCCAAGGTCGCGTCTGGCTCGGTCGTGCTTAAGCCGGTCCCGGCCCATTGTACGGCGGCAGGCGTTCCGGCCCGTCTGGTCAACTGTCCCACCGGGGAAGAGCCCGCGCGGACCATGGACCACACCCTCGCCGAAGCTTTGTACGACTACGTCATTTAGCCCAGGCTTGGGGCTTGCTCTGAGCGTGGATGACGCTAGGGTCCGGCTCAACAGACCACACTCAATTCTAACCGCAGGAGGTCCTATCATGGACGCCAAAGCTATGGCCCGTATCGAGGCCCACCTGAAGACCACCTTTGCCAATGCCACGGTGAACCTTAAGGCCCGTCCCAAGCAAAAGGACTCCGCCGAGGTCTATGTTGGGGATGAGTTTATCGGTGTGGTCTTCGAAGATGAGGACGAGGCCGGTTCCTACATGTTCGAGATGGCCATCTTGGCCGAAGACCTGAACGGCTAAACGAAAATGGCGGAGGGCTCTTACCCCGCCCCCCGCCAGTCTTTTAAGTGGGCTGTGCTTTAGAGAACGCCTAGCATCTCAGCCACGAGCGGGTGGCGGACAATATCAACATCGGCAAGCCTGACGACCGCGACATTGTCAAGCACCTCAAAACGATTGGCGACCTCGGCCAGACCAGACACACCCGGAAGTAGGTCTGACTGGTGCGGGTCGCCCGTCACCACCATGGTGGAATGCCAACCAAGCCGGGTCAGCAGCATCTTCAGTTGGGCATAGGTACAGTTCTGTGCCTCATCCATGACGACGAAGGCATTGTTGAGCGTACGGCCACGCATGAAGCCCAGCGGCGCGATCTCAATGGCCCCCTCAGCCATCAGGGCCCGAACCCGCTTCATCGACAGACGATCAGCCAGCGCGTCGAACAGGGGCCGAAGGTAAGGGGCGAGCTTATCTTCCATATCGCCGGGCAAAAAGCCTATGGATTCGCCTGCATCGACTGCGGGACGCGACAGAACGATCCGGCCCACCGTTCCGGCCTCTAGCGCCTCTACGGCCTTGGCAATGGCCAGATAGGTCTTGCCCGTGCCTGCCGGGCCCAGAGCCAGCACCATGGCCTTGGCGTCGATGGCATCCATCAGCTGTTTTTGTCCCACGGATTTGGGTTTGATCGTCTTGACGTAGCCCTGTTCGCGGTCCGCGTCTCGGTCAGGTCCGGCAGCGTGAGTACCGATCGGAGACCAACCGCGTTCGACCGGCAAGCGGCGAACCTTTGGATCTTCAAACTGTCCGGCATCAAACGCACCTTCGCGTACCATACGCTTCAGGGCTCTTTTGGTCATGGAATCCTCCGCAATTGGACTGAAAAATAGGCAACAAAAAAGGGCGCGTCCGCGATGGACCGCCCTTTGGTGAGATGAGGATGGGATGCAGCGACGACGCCGGGGGCAGGGCCGGATGGCCCTTCTTGCGCTCTTGAACGGGACGGCCCTTGGGACCGCCTAGACCCTATTCGAAACACGCGATACTCCGCTGTTTCCAATCCAAACCCGTCTCGGCGAGGCGGGCCGATCATGTGACGGTCGAAGGGCTATGGCCATCTCGAATCACGTGACTACTATGATGCTACGCGCCTTTCAGAGCGGTTAACCATGAACTTTATAAGAAAAAGGGAATGTCGGGATGACGGTCTATAGTTTGAGCGGTAAGGCCCCGGTTCTGCCGCCTGAAGGTGACTATTGGATCGCGCCCAATGCGGTGGTGATCGGCAATGTCATCTTGCGCAAAAATGCCAGCATCTGGTTCGGCGCGACCTTGCGCGGCGACAATGATCCCATCGACATCGGTGAGAACAGCAATATTCAAGATGGCAGCGTCCTGCACACCGACAATGGTGCGCCCCTGACCATCGGCAAGAACGTCACGGTCGGTCATATGGTCATGCTTCACGGCTGCAGCGTCGGGGACAATAGCCTGATCGGGATCGGCTCGATCATCCTCAACGGGGCCAAGATCGGTCGCAATTGTCTGATTGGAGCCAATTGCCTGATCACCGAAGGCAAAGAAATCCCCGACAATTCGATGGTCATGGGCGCACCGGGCAAGGTGGTGCGCGAGGTCAGCGAGGGCCAGATCCAGATACTGACTGGCTCGGCCCTGCACTATGTCGAGAACTGGAAACGTTATCTGCGGGACTTGAAGGCGGTTTGACCGCCCGCGCCGCAGACGTCATATCCCTAGCCATAACCATAAGAGGAAACGATCCATGGCCTATCAACATGTGAAGGTCGAGCGTGAGGGCCCGATCACGACTATCATCTTGAACCGACCAGAGGTGATGAATGCGCTACATTCCGAAGCCCATTTTGAGCTGCACGAGGTGTTCAATGACTTTTCGTCCGACCCAGAACAATGGGTGGGCATTGTCACCGGCGCAGGCGACCGCGCCTTTTCCGCGGGCAACGACCTGAAGCACCAGGCGACGGGGGGCAAGATGGGCTCGCCCCCTAGCGGTTTTGCGGGTTTGACGTCACGCTTTGACCTGACCAAGCCGCTGATCGCAGCGGTCAACGGCGTTGCCATGGGCGGCGGCTTTGAAATTGCTCTGGCCTGCGACCTGATCATCGCCTCGGACAAGGCAGTCTTTGCCTTGCCAGAGCCGAAGGTGGGCTTAGCTGCCTTGGCCGGTGGTCTACACCGCCTGCCGCGCCAGATCGGCCTGAAGCGGGCCATGGGCATGATCTTGACCGCACGCCGGGTCTCGGCTGAAGAGGGCGCAGCTTTGGGCTTCGTCAATGAGGTTGCGCCCCATGACCAACTGATGGCCGTGGCCAACCGTTGGGCCCAGATGATCTGTGACTGTAGCCCCATGTCCATCCGCGCCTCCAAGCAGGCGATTCAAATGGGTCTGGAACAGACGTTGGAAGAGGCGATCAGCGGGCAGGGCAAATATCCGGCCGTCTCGGCGCTCTTCAAGTCGGCGGACTTTGTCGAAGGCCCGATGGCCTTTGCTCAAAAACGTGCGCCGCAATGGACTGGAAAATAGGTTACTGCAAATAGGCTAAGGATTGGGGGCGGCAATAGCCGTCCCTTCACCCTGCTAAGATCCCTCTAAAGGAGGCCCTCGTGATCCATAGGTCAGTCTGCCGCGCTGCGCTCAGCGTCTTGATGGTGACGGCTCTGGGGATCGCGGCCTGCTCGCCTGCGCAAAAGGCCCTACTGCCCGGCGCAGTAAAGACACCGGCGATCAATACCGAGGCGCTCAACCGCATCGTTGACGCCAGTTTCGGCGGGCAGGGGACCTGTCTGACCCTCACCGACCGCGCGAGCGGGACCGAGGTCTATGTCTATGGCTCCAACGCCGCCTGTATGAGGCCCCTGCCGCCCTGCTCGACCTTTAAGATCGCCAACAGCCTGATCGGGCTGGATGAGGGCGTCATAAGGCCTGACGAGGTGATTAAGTGGGATGGAAAGCCTCAGGCGCTGAAGTCGTGGGAAACCGACGCCAATCTGGAGACCGCCTTCAAGCGCTCGATGGTGCCCTGGTTCCAGCGGGTGGCGCGCCAGATCGGTCACGATACCTATGCCAAGCGGCTCAAGGCCATGGACTATGGCTCCGGTGATCCGGCAGGTCCGGTGGATCAGTTCTGGCTTGGCCCAGAGGTCGGCGGTGGCCTGACCATCTCCACCCGCCAGCAGACAGACTTTCTCAATCGCCTCTATACCGGCCGCCTGTCGACCAATCCCCTAAACACGGCCACCGTCGCCAAGATCATGATTGACGAGACGCGCGGCTCATCGGTGATGAGCGGCAAGACCGGCACCTGCTCTAGCCTCGCCGATGGCTCGCGCAATGTCGGCTGGTGGGTCGGACGGCTTAATAGCCCCGAGCGCGATCTGGTCTTTGCCGTCTCGATGGAGGGCCAGAACGCCTTGCCCGGCCGCGAGCTTCAGATCCGCCTGAAATCCGCCTTCGCCAAGGCCGGGCTCTGGCCGCAAAATTAGGACCTAGGCAACCAGCCTAAAGTCCCCGGTCACATTAATCCGCGCCGTCAACTCGCCGCCTGACACAGGGGTGGAGCCCCCATCGGCGCCCACCTTGGCCATAGCCATCAAGGCCATGGGTCGGGGCTCAGGACTGCCGCCGCCTTCGGACAGGTTGACCAGCCGCACTGATCGGTAGTCCGTCGCGCTCGCATAGAGATCAGCCTTGGCCTTTAGGGCCTTGACCGCGGCCAGGCGCGCGGCGTCCTCCAGCCCTTAGGCGTTCTTGAGGCCAAAGCCGATACCATTGACCTGATTGACCCCGGCCTCGACCCCGGCCTCGACCCCGACCACGGCATCAAGCACCGGCCCA
>JBBARR010000019.1:40215-49570 GCA_040399645.1 Caulobacteraceae bacterium
GACCCCGGCCTCGACCCCGGCCTCGACCCCGACCACGGCATCAAGCACCGGCCCAAGCCGCGGCAGGTCATTGACCATGATCGTCACAGCGTTCGAGGCCTGATAGCCGGTTAGCTTGGGTGGCTCGTTTTGATTATAGCTATATTGCGCATTCAGATCGATGGATGAGGTTTGAATGTCTCTCGCCGCTAGCCCCTGTTTCATCAAGAGGGCCATGACCTTGACCATCCGCTCGCGGTTCTAGGCCATGGCCTGCGCCGCCGTAGGCGCGAGGGTCTGGACCCCAAAACTGATCACCGCCCGATCCGCCGCGGCCTTGACCTCACCATAGGCACTAAGATGTAGCAGGGGTGTGGGGCTGGGCAGGGTCTGGGCGCTGGCGGCACCGAAAATCAGGCTGACCAAGAGTAGGCCAAGGCTGGCTGCCCGTAAGGGCTGCGCGCACGCGCCAAGAGGAGCAGGGGTCATGAGGGTCTTTCCAAAGGGCCGGGCCAGGCAACGGGGCGACGCCGACAGCGTCAACCTGAAAAAGCTACGCCCTCGAATATGAACCGGGCCTTTATGACGCGGCCATGCCGTGCTAATCGCCCTGCACCCGCAAAGGGGGCCTGTAGCTCAATGGTTAGAGCCGACCGCTCATAACGGTCTGGTTGGGGGTTCGAGTCCCTCCAGGCCTACCACTGCTAAACTCCCAGATTGTCTCAGCGCTAGACGAGCGTAATGGCGCCGACGGAGGGTGTGTAGGCAACGGACATGGGTTTTCCTGCGCGGTCGGCGAGGCCGGAGAGCGCCTTGAGGGTTTGATAGTCGGCACGAAGGGCCCAGGCCAGGTTGGTACGCCCCCGCGCAGACAGGGTCTGGCAATGGGAGGGGTAATTGCTCTTGTGCGTCAGCTTGGGGGTAAAGCCGAACAGGGCCTTTGTATCTTGCTTCAACCGTTCTTGGGCAATGACGCCGAGCAGTTGGTCGGGCTTAATCTGGTCAACCAAGTCTGACAGATACCAAGCAAACCCTTCATGGGCATGGCCAATAAGCCCCATTAGGGCATTGATGTGAGAAAAATCTTGGCTTTGAGGCGCTGGAAGCTGTTCGGCAAAATGGTTTACATCCTCAAAATTCAACAGAACCTTGAGCTCTAATCTGCGTTTCAGGTTTCCGATCTGGTCATCGTCGACCGAAGCAATAAGGTCGTTGCGAAGGACGTAAAGGCGCCAATTGAAGGCAGATATAAAGCGCTCTACAGGGTCGCGCACCAACACCACGACCTTGCGGTTCGGCTCCATGGTCGGTTGGCTCATATGGATGTGATTGAAGCTATAGTCCCGTCGGCTAAGTTCGGCGGCCAAGGAACTGCCAGCGCATTTTCCAACGTGGATAAGGTCGAAGCCAATGTCTGAGTTTGCGAGAAAAGGCCTAGAGGTGGCCATCTCTGAATTGGATAATTCACCCCAGGCCATTGTTCGTTCCCATTTTAACGCGAGGTCAGAATCAACGCCAGCTATCACTATTTCGTAAACTACTAAAGTCCTGTTCACAAAAGGTGCACATCGCCGCACATAAATTCCTAAACAACATGGTCCGGTTCGAGCGGGCAGGAATTGGCTCCGGTTTCGAATTGCAAGGTGGGGTGATCGATCTTGAACCGGGTCGCAAGCTCTTCGCCGATGCGAGCGGTCAGGGCGTCGTTGATGTGGTCGTCGGTGCAGACCAGATGGGCGCTCAGGGCGGTGGAGGTCGTGCTCAGGGGCCAGATGTGCAGGTCGTGGACGGAGGTAACCCCTTCAAGGTTCGTCAGATAGGCATGGACCGCGTCGCGGGAAATGCCGCGCGGGACCTGATCGATGGCCATGGCGGCGGCGTCCCTCAACAGGTCCCAAGTGCCCAGCGCCACCACCCCGACCAGAACCAGACTGACGACGGGATCAAGCCACAGCCAGCCGGTCAGACCCATAACCAGTCCGGCCACCACCACCCCCGCTGAAATGCCCGCGTCCGAGGCCATGTGCAAAAAGGCACCGCGCAGATTGATGTCGTCTTTGCGTCCGCGCAGGAACATCAGGGCGGTCAGGCCATTGATGACAATCCCGATGGCGGCGACGATCACGACCGTGCGGCTCTGGATCGGTTCGGGCGCGCCAAACCTCTGGACCGCCTCCCAGCCAATCGCGCCGATGGCCAGCATCAGCAACATGCCATTGGCCAGCGCCGCCAAGATCGAGGTGCGTCCAAAGCCATAGGTCCTTAGGCCCGTCGGCGGCCGCCGAGATAGCCACGCCGCGCCCCAGGCCAGCAGTAACCCCGCCACATCGCTCAGATTATGGCCCGCATCGGCCAGCAGGGCGAGCGAGTTGGCCAGTAGCCCATAGGTCACCTCAATCGCCACAAAGCCAATATTCAGCACCACCCCGACCCCAAAAGCGAGATCAAAACTGGCCGGAACATGGCTGTGCCCGTGCCCGTGATGATCATCATGGTGATGATGGTGTGGGTGGGGGTGAGGCTGATGATCAGACTTGGACATTAATGGGCTCACAACCGCAGCGACCCGACCGGCTTGGGCGCGGGGAGGAATCGGTAAAGTTTAGCATGGGGGCGGCGGTTTGGGGATCGTAACCGTTGCCCACCCCCACTTTCAACTAGGCCCTCTCCTGCTCTGCGGGTAGTCTTGTGACGCGCCAGTCTAGGGGAAATGTTTGTGAAGATGCCTGTGCCCGATGGGGCGGTACTGTCTCGGCGGGGGGAGATCGTGGCGGCCTTGCGAGCAATCGTACCCGGCGAGGGGGTGATCGCGGATCCGGCCTCTTTGCGCGCCTATGAGTCCGATGGTTTGACCGCCTATCGCCAGGTGCCTTTGGTCGTGGTCCTGCCCGAAACGACGGCGCAGGTGTCTGAGGTCTTGCGCTGGTGTAATGGGGCGGGGGTCAAGGTGGTGCCGCGTGGGTCTGGGACGTCGCTGTCGGGCGGGGCCTTGCCACTCGAGGACGGGGTCCTGCTGGGCCTGTCCAAGTTCAACCGAGTTTTAGATATCGACTATGACAGCCGCGTGGCGGTGGTTCAGCCGGGGGTGACCAATCTGGCCATCACCCGCGCGGTCGAGGATCGCGGGTTTTACTATGCGCCCGACCCGTCCAGCCAGATCGCCTGTTCGATTGGCGGCAATGTGGCGGAAAATTCTGGTGGGGTCCATTGTCTGAAATATGGCCTGACGACCAACAATGTGCTCGGCGTCGAGATGGTGATGATGGACGGGGAGGTGGTGCGTCTGGGTGGCCAGCATCTGGACCCGGCGGGCCTTGATCTTCTGGGCATTGTCGTGGGCTCTGAGGGGCTTTTGGGCGTGGTGACCGAGGTGACGGTGCGCCTGTTGCCCAAGCCGCAGACGGCGCGCGCCCTGTTACTAGGCTTTGATACGGTCGAGCGCGCGGGTCAGTGCGTGGCCGATGTGATCGCGGCGGGGATCATTCCGGCGGGGATGGAGATGATGGATCGACCTGCCATTCACGCGGCCGAGGCCTTTGTCCATGCGGGCTATCCGCTTGATGTCGAGGCCCTATTGATCGTCGAGCTGGATGGCCCCCATGCCGAATGCGATTATCTGGTCGAGCAGGTGGCCAAGATTGCCACGATCAATCGGGCGGTGACGTCTCGGGTCTCGACGAGCGAGGACGAGCGGCTAGCCTTCTGGGCGGGGCGCAAGGCGGCCTTCCCGGCGGTGGGGCGCATCTCGCCGGACTATTACTGCATGGACGGCACCATCCCTCGGCGGCGCTTGCCCGAGGTTTTGCGCCGGATGGCGGCCCTGTCGGACCATTATGGGCTTAAGGTCGCCAATGTGTTCCATGCGGGCGACGGCAATCTGCACCCGCTGATCCTCTATGATGCCAATCAGCCGGGCGAACTGGAGCGGGCCGAGGATTTCGGCGCCGACATCCTGCGGCTCTGTGTCGAGGTCGGCGGCGTCCTGACCGGCGAGCACGGGGTTGGGGTGGAAAAGCGCGACCTGATGGGGACCATGTTCACTGAGGTCGATCTGGCCCATCAACAGAGGGTCAAGTGCGCCTTCGATCCTCAGTTGCTACTCAATCCGGGCAAGGTCTTTCCGACCCTGCATCGCTGCGCCGAGATGGGCCGGATGCACATCCATCACGGGGCTGTGCCCTTCCCAGACCTGCCAAGGTTCTAGGATGGCAGATCAAGCGATCTTGCGTCCCAATGGAACCGATGAGCTGGTCGAGGCCATCAGCCAAGCAGCGGCGCGCGGCCAGAGGCTTGAGGTGCGCGGCGGCGCCACCAAATCAGCCATCGGTCGGCCCGGCCGCGATACAACCCTCTTGCAGCTTCAAGGCTTTGACGCGGTCATCGATTATGACGGCCCCGAACTGGTCCTGACGGCGGGGGCCAGCACACCCTTGGCCGATATCGAGACCCTGCTCTTCCAGAACAACCAGATGCTGGCTTTTGAGCCCTTCGACCATGGGGTCCTGTTTGGCTTAGCCCCAGCTGCGACCCTTGGCGGGGTCATTGCGGCGGGGGTGTCGGGCTCACGGAGGCTGACAGCGGGGGCGGTGCGCGACCATTTCTTAGGCCTGCGCGGCGTGTCCGGGCGGGGCGAGGCCTTTATGGGCGGGGCTAAGGTGGTCAAGAACGTCACCGGCTATGACCTGCCCAAGCTCTTAGCCAATTCGTGGGGACAGTTGGCGGTGATGACCGAGGTGACGCTGAAGGTCTTGCCCCGGCCCCAGACGGTCCAGACCGTGGTCCTGTCTGGCCTTGATGAGCGCCAAGCCTGTTTGGTCATGGGACAGGCCCTTGGATCGCAAGCCGACGTCGCCGCCGCCGCGCATCTGCCAGCCGATATCAATGGCGGGCTGGCCCTCACAGCCTTGCGCCTGGAAGGGTTCGAGCCGTCGGTCAAGGCGCGGGTGCAGATGGTGCGGGAGCAGTTCGGGGCCACAGCGCCCTGTGATGTCTTGCCGGCCGAGGCAAGCCGCCTCCTATGGGAACGGGTCCAACATGTTGGGGCCTTGCAAGGCGAGGGGACCCTATGGCGCATCAACGTACCGCCGATGGCGGGGGCTGAGGTGATCGAGCAGCTCAAGCCCTATAGTGCCCGCTGCCTCTTGGACTGGGCCGGGGGTCTGGTCTGGGCGCTGCTGCCGACGACGGATGGGGGGCAAGCGGTGCGAGATGTGGCCAGCGCGCTCGGCGGCCATGCCATGCTGATCCGTGCGCCAGAGGCCCTGCGCCGATCGATCCCCACCCAACAACCGCTCGCCCCCGGCGTTGCCGCCCTGACCCAGCGCGTCAAGGATGGGTTCGATCCTGCGGCCATTCTCGATCCCGAGAGGTTCATCTAAGCCCCCATGCGCACGACCTTTACCCCTGAACAGCGTCTTGATCCGGCCATGGCCGAGTCCGAAGCGGTTATCCGCGCTTGCGTCCACTGCGGCTTTTGCACGGCGACCTGCCCGACCTATGTGCTACTCGGCGACGAGCTCGATTCTCCGCGCGGACGCATCTATCTGATGAAGGAGATGCTGGAAAACCAGCAAAAGCCGACGGCGGAGGTGGTCAAACATATTGACCGCTGCCTGTCCTGCATGTCGTGCCTGACCACCTGTCCGTCCGGCGTCCACTATGGGCACTTGGTCGACCATGCCCGCACCTATATTGAGGCCCACTATCGTCGCCCCTTGCTAGATCGGTTAGCCCGGCGCGTGCTGGCGGCGGTGCTGCCCTATCCAGAGCGGTTTCGTTTTGCCCTCGGCTTGGCAGCGTTGGCGCGGCCGCTGTCTGCGATCCTGCGCTCTATCAAGGCGCTGCAATCACTCAGCGCTATGTTGGCTTTGGCGCCCACCAAACCTGCCAAGGGCTTGGCGACCAAGGGGGCAGAGGCGGAAGGGATGCGCCTTGGCAGGGTGGCGATGCTGGGCGGCTGCGCCGAGCCGGTCCTTCGCCCTGAAATTGGCCATGCGGCCGTCAGCCTGATCAGCCGGATGGGCTTTGAGGTCGTGGTTTCGTCCATTGCCGGCTGTTGCGGGGCTTTGGTCCACCATCTGGGGCAAGAAGAGGCCGCTCTGGCCTCTGCACGGCGCAATATCGATGCCTGGATGGCTGAGATCGAGGGGCCGGGTCTCGAAGCAATCATTGTCACGGCGTCGGGCTGTGGTACCATGATTAAGGACTATGGCTTCATGCTGCGCAGCGATCCCGCCTATAGGGCCAAGGCCGAGCGGGTCTCCCGTCTGGCCTTGGATATTAGCGAATTTGTCGCCGCCAAGGGTCTGCCACCGGTGACGCGCCCCCTAGGCCTGATCGTGGCCTATCAGTCGGCCTGCTCGCTGCAACATGGCCAAAAGGTCACCCGCACGCCGCAAGACCTGCTGACAGCGGCGGGCTATCAGGTCCGGCAACCGGCGGAGGCGCACCTGTGCTGTGGATCAGCTGGGACCTACAATATCCTGCAACCGGTCATCGCCGGTCAGTTGGGAGATCGCAAGGTGGCCCACTTGGCCAAACTGTCTGCCGATGTGATCGCGACGGGAAATATCGGCTGTGCGACCCATATCGCGTCGCGGACTGGCACGCCGGTGCTCCATACGGTCCAATTGCTCGACTGGGCCACGGGCGGCGCTGTGCCTGAACCCTTTGCGTCCCATCCTTCTTGATCCGATAGAGACCCGACCATGACCGCACCCCTCGACCTAACCTTGGCGCTGGCCGAACAGATCATCGCCGCCGCCCGGCAAAAGGGCGCTGAGATGGCCTTGAAGCCCCTGACCGTAGCGGTTCTAGACCGAGGCGGTCACCTGATCGCGCTGGTTCGGGAAGATGGAAGTTCCTTGCTGCGGCCTCAAATCGCGATGGGTAAGGCCTCGTCCGCCCTGGCGTTGGGGGTCTCGTCTCGCACCGTCACCATCATGGCCGCTGAACGGCCCAGCTTCATCGCTTCGCTTGGCCCCATCGCGCCGCAGAGCATCATCCCCGCCCCCGGCGGCCTTTTGATCAAGGGCCGTGACGCAGTGGTTATTGGCGCTGTCGGTATATCTGGCGATAATTCAGACAATGACGAGGCCTGCGCCCTGCATGGACTGGCCGCAGCCGGTCTTGAGCCTTTGAACTGATTGCGCCGATTGGACCTTTATATGACCAATATGATCAATCGCGCGGGCTTGAGGGTTGCCGCTGAACTGGCGGTTTTTATTGAGCAGCAGGCCCTGCCGGGGACGGGTGTGGAGCCCGCCGCCTTCTGGACCGGTTTTGCCGCCCTGTTCGAGCGGCTGGCCCCGGTCAACCGGGCGCTGCTGGCCAAGCGCGACCATATCCAAGCCCAGATCGACGATTGGCACCGTGCCCATCGCGGCCAACCGCACGATCCCGCCCCCTATCAGGGGTTCTTGGAGTCTATTGGTTATCTGGTCCCGGAGCCCGAACCCTTTCAGATCACCACGACCCATGTGGATCCAGAACTGGCGACCATGGCGGGCCCACAGTTGGTCGTGCCAGTGCTGAATGCCCGATTCTTGCTCAATGCAGCCAATGCCCGTTGGGGCAGTCTCTATGACGCCTTCTATGGCACCGATGCCTTGCCCGCTCAGCCGGACGAGCGCTCTGGCGGCTATGATCCGGTGCGCGGTAACCGGGTGGTGGCCACGGTCAAGCATTTTCTCGACAGCGTCGTGCCTCTGGCCAGCGGCCACCATGGGGATGTGATCGGATGGCGGGTCGAGAACGGCGCGCTTGTTCCCCCCTTAGCCGATCCATCGGCCTTTGTTGGGGTGCGGGGAGACCTTGCTGATCCTGAGGCGGTGTTGCTCAAACATAACGGCCTGCATATTGAGCTGGTCATCGATCGCAACCATGCCATCGGCCGCACGGACCCAGCTGGCCTTGCCGATGTGGTGATGGAGTCGGCGCTGAGCACCATTGTCGACCTCGAAGATTCCGTGGCTGCCGTCGATGCGCAAGACAAGGTCGCGGCCTATGCCAACTGGCTGGGCCTGATATCGGGTACGCTGGAGGCCAGCTTTGAAAAGGGCGGGGCGATCCTGACCCGCAGCCTGAACCCTGACCGCGCCTATGTCGGGCCGCAAGGCCAGAGCCTGACCCTGCCGGGCCGCAGTCTGTTGATGGTGCGCAATGTTGGCCACCTGATGACGACCTCTGCTGTACGGTTAGGCGACGGCACCGAAGCGCCCGAGGGGATATTGGACGCCATTGTCACCAGCCTGATCGGCCTGCGCGACGGGCAACGGACGGGCCGGTTCGTCAATAGCCGCCATGGCTCGATCTATATTGTCAAACCCAAGATGCACGGTCCCGAAGAGGCGGCCTTCAGCAACCGGCTGTTCAATGAGGTCGAGGACCTACTGGGTCTGACGCGTCACACCCTCAAGATCGGGGTGATGGACGAGGAGCGCCGCACCTCAGCCAATCTTGGCGCCTGCATCGAGGCCGTGAAGAATCGGATCGTCTTCATCAATACCGGCTTCCTCGATCGGACCGGCGATGAGATCCACACCGACATGGAAGCTGGGCCCATGGTGCCCAAGGGTGAGATGCGCACCAGCGCTTGGATCAAGGCCTATGAGGACCGCAATGTCCGTATTGGTCTGGCCCACGGCCTGTCTGGGCGCGCTCAGATCGGCAAGGGTATGTGGGCTGCGCCGGACCGAATGGCGGATATGATGAGCCAAAAGATTGGCCATCCGCAGTCAGGTGCCAATACGGCGTGGGTTCCGAGCCCCACTGCCGCCACGCTGCACGCTATGCACTATCACAGCGTCGGTGTGTTCGCCGTACAAGCGGGTTTAAAGTCCGAGCCCATACCGGGGCGCGAACCCCTATTGACCCTGCCGCTGGCCAAGGGCCGCAACTGGACCTGCGAGGAGGTGCGGCGTGAGTTGGACAACAATGCCCAAGGCCTTTTGGGCTATGTGGTACGCTGGGTCGATCAGGGCATTGGCTGTTCAAAGGTGCCAGACCTGAACGATATCGGCCTGATGGAGGACCGCGCCACCTTGCGCATCTCGTCCCAGCATATGGCCAACTGGCTACATCATGGCGTCTGCACGGCTGAGGATGTTGATGCTGCCTTGCGTCGGATGGCCCTCAAGGTCGACCAGCAGAACCAGTCCGATCCAGACTACCGGCCCATGGCCCCAGATTTTGAGGCCAGTCTTGCCTTCCAAGCAGGTCGCGCCCTGATCTTTGACGGACTGACCCAACCGAGCGGCTATACCGAACCCTTGCTTCATGCCTTTCGGCAGAGGGTGAAGATGGCGGGATAGAAAAGAAAATAAGACAAGACAAGACAAGACAAGACAAGACAAGACCCCCTTCGTCCCTCCAAGCC
>JBBARR010000020.1:0-15130 GCA_040399645.1 Caulobacteraceae bacterium
TTGTGAACAAGGACGGTCGAGGAGGCTGACAGTTCCACAGCCCGGCGCGTGGTCCCCTAACCTTGGCGCTTCGGTTTGCGTGAGGGGGTGTTTCAATCATCCTAACCTTAGACCCGTCGAAGGACGAGGGTGGTCTCACGATCAGGCGGGACGAAATAGGCCTGCAGGCGAGGCGGTGAAGACCTCATAGCCATCTTCGGTCACACCGATGGAGTGCTCGCATTGAGCTGAGAGGGACTTGTCGCGGGTGACTGCCGTCCAGCCATCGGCCAGCAGTTTCACCTGGGGTTTGCCCAGATTGACCATGGGTTCGATGGTGAAGAACATTCCGGGCTTGAGCACCTCGCCCTCGCCCTTGCGGCCGAAATGCAAGATGTTGGGATTGTCGTGGAACACTTGGCCAAGGCCGTGGCCGCAGAAGTCGCGGACCACCGAGCAGCGCATCGATTCGACATAGGACTGGATCGCCCAGCCTATATCGCCAAGCCGCGCGCCAGGTTTGACCGCCTTCATGCCACGGTCCATAGCCTCATAGGTCACATCGATCAGGCGGCGTGCGCGGGGCGCGACGTCCCCGATGGGGTACATGCGGCTGGTATCGCCATGCCAGCCATCGACGATCACGGTCACATCGATATTGACGATATCGCCGTCCTTCAGCGCCTTTGGTCCGGGAATGCCATGGCAGACGACGTGGTTTGGCGAGATGCAGACCGTCTTGGAATAGCCACGATAGAACAGGCAGGCCGGCAGAGCGCCGTGGTCGAGCACAAATTCCCTTGCCAGGCAGTCCAACTCATCGGTCACAGCCCCAGCAACCACATAGGGGGTCAGCATGTCGAGGCACTGAGCCCCCAGCCGTCCAGCCCGCCTCATGCCCTCAAAATCCTCTGGTGTGTGGATCTTGATAGACGAGGTGCGGATGCGCGCTTCCAATTGGTCGAGATCGGACATGGTCTGCTCCAGAACCGCCAGAAACCTAACGGTCTTTTCTAGATTGCAAGTGTAGCACAAAAGTTCAATGGGTTGGATGGGGAAGTGCCGATAGGCAAACCAAGGCCCCCGTCGGTCCTTCGGGCACTTCCCCCAGAGGGGAAGATCTTGGATCCTTAAGTCTTCCCCCTCTGGGGAAGTACTGGAGAGGCCGGGGTAGGAGGTTACTGAGCGACCATAGCTTCGGCCTGCTTCAGATCGACCGAGACCAGTTGCGACACGCCCTGTTCAGGCATGGTGACACCGAACAGTCGGTCCATACGCGACATGGTCACGGGATTGTGGGTGATGGCGATGAAGCGGGTCTGGGTGCGTTGGCGCATTTCGGCCAGCATATTACAGAACCGATCGACATTGGCGTCGTCCAGCGGCGCATCCACCTCGTCCAGTACGCAGATCGGCGCAGGATTGGCTAGAAAGACGCCGAAGATCAGGGCCGCCGCCGTCAGGGCCTGCTCGCCGCCGCTCATCAGCGACATGGTCGACAGGCGCTTGCCCGGAGGACAGGCAAAGATTTCGAGACCAGCCTCGAGCGGGTCGTCCGATTCGATCAGTCGCAACTCAGCCTGACCGCCGCCAAACAGGGCTTGGAACAGGGTCTGGAAGTGGCCGTTGATGACCTCGAACGCTGCCAAAAGCCGCTCACGGCCCTCGGCATTGAGCGATTCAATTCCATCGCGCAGACGCCCAATGGCCCCGGTCAGGTCGGCCCGTTCTGAGCGCATGGCCTCGAGACGGGTGGCATATTCCATGCTTTCTTCTTCGGCCCGAAGATTGACAGCGCCGATCTGGTCACGCTCGCGTTCCAGAGCCATCAGGTGGGCCTCAATGCCGCTAGCGTCGGCGGGCACGGCGGTGGCTTCCTCAGCGATGCGGCGGCCCAGTTCGTCCGGCTCGATGCGGATGGTGTCGCGGATTGTCTGGGCCATCTCCGCCAGACGCTCGCGGGCGGCGTCAAGGCGTGCGGACAGCGAAGCTCGAAGCTCGCGTGCCTCTGAGGCCCTTTGTTCAGAGGCCCTCTGGTCGCGGTCGGCCTGAATGCGCAGATTGTCTGCATTGGCTAGCGCCTCACCGGCGCGGTCGCGGCGGGCTTCAGCGACGCTATAGTCGTCCAGCAGCTTGAGCTTGCGCTCTTCCAGCGCCTCGGGGGCGGTGCGGGCCTCGATCAGGGCCGCTTCGACCTCAGTACGGTCCTTGGCCAGCGCTTCTAGGCGGCTATCGGTCGAAGCCGCGCGGCGCGTCCAGTCGGCCCGGTCACGGTCCAAAGTCTCCAGCCGCCGCGCCCGTCCGGCGCGTTCACGTCCCTCATTGTCTAGGGCCGAGCGAGCGGCGCTTGCTGCTTCGCGGGCCCGGGTAGAGGCCTCACGAGCGGCGGTCAGTTGCGGGACTAGATCATCTGCGACCGGCAGAGCGCTGAGGTCCGCCTCGGCCTGGGCGGCAAAGGCCTTAGCCTCATCATGCTCGGCCTGAAGCCGCATCAGGTTCTCGCTCAGCGCTTGGGCACGCGCATCGCGGCGCACAGTCTCGCGGGCCAGATGCTCGACCCAGTCGCGGGCCGTTGCCAGCGCGCGTTCAGCCTCGGGCGGCCCACGGCGGGCATTGCCAAGGGCCTCATCCGCGGTTCGCACGCGCTGGCTTGCAGCCCGATGGGCAAGGCTGGCCTCGGCGGCGGCGGGTGACAGCTTGGCCACCTCAGCCTCGACCTCAGACAGCCTCGTGCGCTGTTCGAGCCGAACAGCCGTAGGCTTGGGCGCATCGGCGCGGGCGACAAAGCCATCCCAGCGCCAGAGGTCGCCTTCTTTTGAAACCAGACGCGCACCGGCAGGTAAGGCCCCTTGCAGACGCTGACCATCCTCACGCGACACGACGGCGGTGAAGGCAAGGCGTGCGGCCAGGGCTGGCGGGGCCTTGACCAGGGGGGCAAGTGGTGTCGCACCCTTGGGCCAGGTTGGGCCGTCCGTGTCGCGTCCCCCCCAGAATGACGGGGCCTTGCGGTCAAGAGAGGCGTCAAGATCATCGCCAAGGGCAGCGGCTAAGGCGGCCTCATAACCCCGGTCAGGTGACACATCATCTAGCGCTGGCGCAAAGCCACCCTTGCGAGGTTGAGCGGTCAGTTGGGTCAGGCCCCGAGCCTCTGTCTTTAGACGCCCCAGTTGATCTTCAAGTGTGCGGGCCGCCTCACGGGTTACGGCTTCGGCGTTCGCCGCCTCTGTCCGTTCGGCTTCAGAGGCTTCGACGGCGGCGCGGGCGAGGCTGAGGGTTTCAAGCGCGGCGTCGAACTTGACCTTGGCCGTTTGGGCCTCTGGCCCAGCATCGGGACCGAGATTGGCGTGGTCTAGTTTGGCGGCCTCGAGCGCGCGGTCGGCGCGGGTAAGACGGGTGCGAGCCTCGTCGGCCCTTGCGGCGGCGGCGCGGCGGGCGGCCTGTTCACCAGCAGCGCGGGCGGCGAGTTGTTCCACCTTGGTTTCAGCCGCCGCACGGGCCCGCTCAGCCGCATCGGCAGCAGCTTGAAGCTGCGGCATCCGCTCGGGCGCCGCTGAGGTGCGCGCGGCAAGGTCGCTGCGTTCCAGCTCGATCTTGCTGAGGGCGGCCTTGGCGTCATCGACAATCTGAACTTCACGCTCGCGGTCCTCGTCGAGGCGGCGAAGGTCGTCGCTCAGGCGTCGCACGGCCTCAGCCGCTTGGGCTGCGTCGCGCTCGGCCCGATCCTTTTCGATGGCCAGACGGTGCAGGACCGCCGCGGCGACCTGTTCTTCTTCGCGCAGGGGTGCGATGGCCCGCTCAGCCGTCAGGGCTTGAGCCGCAGCCACCGACGCCTGGCGGGTCGTGATTTCGACGGTGCGTCCGGCCTCTTGGCTCTCGCCATCGACCCGCACCAGGACGTTGCGCGCTTCGGTCCAGCGCGAGAACAGCACGGCGCCTTGCAAGGCGCGGATCTCCCCAGACAAGCGCTTATATTTCTCGGCCTGTCGGGCTTCACGCTTGAGGCGGCTGAGGGCGGTGTCGAGCTCGTTGGTGACGTCATCGAGCCGCGACAGGTTGGTTTCAGCCGCCCGCAGGCGCAGTTCGGCCTCATGGCGACGCGTGTGGAGGCCTGAGACGCCAGCCGCCTCTTCCAAGATCCGACGACGATTTTGCGGCTTGGCAGCGATGAGTTCGGAGATCTGACCTTGGCGGACCAGGGCTGGGGAATTGGCACCCGTGGAGGCATCGGCGAATAGGAGTTGAACGTCTCGCGCCCGGACTTCACGGCTATTGACCTTGTAGGTCGAGCCTGCACCCCGGTCGATGCGGCGGACGACCTCGATGGTTTGATGGTCGTTGAACTGGGCCGGAGCAGTGCGGTCACTATTGTCGATGGTCAGCGTGACTTCGGCATGGTTGCGCGGGACGCGGGTTCCGGCCCCAGCAAAGATCACTTCATCCATGCCGCCCGCGCGCATGGCCTTGGCCGAATTGGCCCCCATGACCCAGCGCAGGGCTTCGAGCACGTTGGACTTGCCGCAGCCATTGGGCCCCACGACGCCCGTGAGTCCAGGTTCGATCCGAAACTCGGTCGGTTCTACAAAGGACTTAAAGCCCGAAAGGCGGAGCCTCTGAAACTGCACGGGCTAGGTCTTGCGTCCTATTTTGCAGCCGCTTCGGCAGCGGCGATGGCCGTGTCAAAGGCGGCGAGGTTTTGTTCACCATCGAGCTTCTTGCCATTGACGAGGAAGGTCGGTGTGCCGGTAATATTGTCCTGCTTGGCGAACTTCTCGACCCGCGCGGCAAGGGCCTTAAGGGCCTTCTCGTCCGAGACGCAGGCCATGAACTGCTCTTCGGTCATGCCTGCTGATTTGGCGACCTTGACCAGCGGTGAGCGCATGTCACCGGTGCGGAAAATTTCTTCTTGGCTGCGGAAGACGCTGTCCAGAACACTGAAATACTTGTCTTTGCCGCCGCAACGCGCGGTCAAAAATCCTGCAGCCGCCAATTCCACAGGCGGGGTGAGGAACTCACGGAAGACGTACTTCACCTTGCCGCTGTCGATATATTTGGTCTTGAATGCCGGGAAGACGTTGGCGTTGAAGGCCGCGCAGTGAGAGCAGCTGGCCGAGGCATATTCAATAACCGTCACCTTGGCGTCGGCCTTGCCCATGGTCATCTCTTCATCGGTGACCACACCGCCTTTTCCTTGGCCGCAGGCGGCGAGGCTTAAGCCACAAAGCATCACGATCATAAGGCGGTTAAAGGCACGCATCGGCGGGTTCCTGTCTTAAAAACATATCATTAAAGCGCGATTCCCTCGGTGTCGCCCATAGGGACTTGATCCGTCGAGGGGGGAGCCCTTTGGGCTTGATTACTTCTTGGATTTGGCCGGCTTCTTGGCCGCAGCGATGGCGCCGTCAAGGTCGGCGAGACTGTGCTCTCCGATCAGTTTTTGGCCATTGATGAAGAAGGTTGGTGTGCTGTCAAAGTCACCAGCCTTGGCAATCCGCTCGACGCGGGCATTGAGGCTTTCGAGCGCGGCCTTGTCTGTCAGGCAGGCCATGAACTGGTCCTCAGTCAGGCCTGCAGACTTGGCCACCTTCATGAGGGGATCGCGCAGGCTCTTGGTTTCATAAACCTCTTGTTGAGCATGAAATACGCCGTCCAAGGTTTTAAAATAGTTTTGTTTTCCGGTGCATCGCGCCAAGATGAACCCGGCAGCGGCCAGTTGCACCGGTTCGGTCAGGACCTCGCGAAAGACATATTTGACCTGACCTGTATCGATATATTTCGCCTTGAAGACGGGAAAGACATTGATCGCAAAGACGGCGCAGTGTGGGCAGCTTGCCGAGGCATATTCGACGACGGTGATCGTGGCCTTGGGGTTGCCCATGACCATGTCATCATCATTGACTACAGCACTTTGAGCGCTCCCGACCATGAGGAGGCTTGTGACCATGACAATAAACAGGGCTTTTAATCGGCGCATGGCAGGTCCTCTCAGCGTTCAAATCGCATTGTAATCGCTAATAAAAGCCAGGGCTATAGGCCTCGATTAACGGCACTCAGGCCTCAGTGGCACCTGTTTGTCAACGCGCAGCCCGGTCGCCATTGCGCAGAACTTCGCGGCCCAGCTTGGTGAGGGCCTCTTTCAGTGGGCTATCGGGTGTCTTGGCCAGGCCCTCTTCCAGCTCAGCCTCTTGGGCGGCATCTAGCGGGGCCTTGCGGCGACGCGCCTTGACGGCGGCTTCGGCCTTGGCGGGGGCGGCGATCCTGGCCTTGACCGGACCTTGAACGATCCGCAGTTTGCCGACCGATCCAGCGCCCAAAAAGAGGTTCACCCGCGATAGGATTTCGGGGGCTTGATGTTGTACCAGCGCGGCGGCAGGGCCATCGACGCGAAGTTCCAGCACGGCGACCGAGGTTCCGCTTGCAGTGGGGCGAGGCTTGCTTAGCTTGACCGGCTCGGTCCGAGCCGCAAGGGTCTCGCCGACGATCTCCTTCCAACGCGCCTGCAGGGCACCGGGGCCTTGGCCGAAGCGGGCGTCCAGCGCCTTGATCAGGCCCGCCAAGGCCTTGCCCGCGGGCGGTGCGGATCGCAAGGTCGCACGGGTCCGCTTGCGCGCCAAAATGCGCACGGCTTCTTCGGCAGAGGGCAGGGACCTTTTCATATCCCCAGACTAGGCCTTTGCGGCGGCGGTGGCAAAAGAGTTTGGGTGATTAGGGGCGTGGTCTATCGTGCACCTATGATTCAGAACCTAGACCTGATCCGCTCATCTCTCTTAGGCTGGTATGATGTCCATGGGCGCAGTCTTCCCTGGCGGGTCTTGCCTAGGGATGGGGCTCAGGGTGTGCGGACTGATCCCTATCGGGTTTGGCTGTCAGAAGTGATGCTGCAGCAGACGACTGTGCCCCACGCCACGCCCTATTTCCTCCGCTTCACCCAACGCTGGCCGACGGTTGAGGCCTTGGCAGCAGAGGTGGATGGCGAGGTTATGGCCGCTTGGGCAGGGCTTGGCTACTATGCAAGGGCGCGCAACCTGTTGGCCTGTGCCCGGGCGGTTGCGAACCAGCATGGGGGCGTTTTTCCGTCAACCGAGGCCGGGCTGTTGAGCCTACCCGGCATCGGGACCTATACGGCGGCGGCTATGGCGGCGATTGGCTTTGATCAGGCGGCCAATGTGGTGGACGGCAATGTTGAGCGAGTTATGAGCCGTCTCTATAAGGTGGATGAACCCTTGCCGGACAGCAAGCCCGAGCTAAAGCGCCTCGCGGCAGCCTTGGTGAGGGACCATCGGCCCGGCGACTGGGCCCAAGCCCTGATGGATTTGGGCGCGACGATCTGTCGGCCCAAATCACCGCTCTGCGAGGCCTGCCCGCTCCAGGCTCAGTGCAAGGCCTATCAAGCTGGTGAGCCCCAGACCTATCCGCGCAAGGTCAAGAAGGCCGCGAAGCCCCATCGCTATGGTGTCGCATTTTTGATCCAGCGGGGAGGAGAGGTGGCCTTGATCCGAAGGCCTGACCGAGGCCTTTTGGGCGGAATGTTAGCCCTGCCCAGCACCGATTGGCGTAGCACGCCCTTTACCGATCAAGAGGTCGAGGCCCCGATTGCTGCGACTTGGCAATCGGCGGGTAGCGTCGAGCATGTCTTCACCCATTTTTCTCTGACCCTGACGGTCTGGCGTGCGCAGGGCGATCTGCCCGATGCCATCTGGACGCCTCTCTTCGGACTGGGCGCCCTGCCGAGCGTGTTTTTGAAGGCGGCGAAGGTTGGTCTTGATTGATGATGGAGAAGGCCTTATCTTAGCTAGACTTAGCTAAGGAGACTGACTGTGTCCTATGTCAATATGTTCGATGCCAAATCAAACCTGTCGCGGCTCGTCGACACCATTGAATCCGGCCAAGAGCAAGAAATCATTTTGGCGCGTAATGGACGTCCAGCGGCCCGGTTGGTGCCGCTTCAGCAAGACAAGACCCACGGCCCACGCTTGGGGATCGCGAAGGGCAAGCTGACCATTCCCGATGATATTGATCACCTAGACGCAGAGGTGGCTGCCCTATTTCGGGGTGAGCCATGAGGCTCCTACTCGACACTCACGTTGCCCTTTGGGCGATTGTCGATAGTCCCCGTCTGACGTCAGAGGTCCGCAGTCTGATTGCGGATGAGGCTAACACCATCTTTGTCAGCGTCGCCAGCCTTTGGGAAATCACCATCAAATTCAGCCTTGCCCGAGGTCATCCCAGCGATATCCCGCTCTCAGCCCAGCAGGCCTTGGACTATTTCCTAGGGGCGGGCATGAGGATTTTGGACATTAGCTCTGAACATGCCCTAGCCGTGGCCAGCCTTGCCCCCAACCATGCCGATCCCTTTGACCGCATGTTGGTCGCACAGTCCCTGTCCGAACCCTTAAGGCTCGTAACCCACGATCCGCAGGTCGCGGCCTATAGCGACGCGATTATTCTGTTTTAGTCGGTTAGTTCATCTCCGCCCGGACCTTGGCGCGCAGGACGTCGATGGGGGTTAGGCCCCGGTCGGTCTTGAAGTGCCAATAGGTCCAGCCGTTGCAGGCGGGAGCAGATTGAACCAACGCTCCTAGCTTGTGGATCGAGCCAGAGACATCGCCGATGGCCAGGCTACCATCGGCGCGAACGCGGGCAGCGTGCTCACCCTTGGCGCAGAACAGCTTGTCGCCGACGCGCAGAAGACCAGCCTCGACGATGCGGCCAAAGGGCACGCGCGGTTCAGAACGCTTTGAGCCCATCACGTCCAACTCGGCGGCGGTTACAGGAATGACCTTTGAAATACGCTCGCGGGCGAGGTTGAAATAGGTTTCTTCGCGCTCAATACCTATGAAATGACGGCCCAGACGCTTGGCCGCCGCTCCGGTCGTACCCACGCCAAAGAAGGGATCGAGCACGACATCGCCGGGCTTGGTTGAGGACAGCAGGACCCGGTGCAACAGCGCTTCGGGCTTTTGGGTCGGGTGACCCTTGTTGCCGTTGGCGTCCTTGACCCGCTCATCGCCGGTGCAGAGCGGCAAGGACCAGTCCGAACGCATTTGCAGCTCGTCATTGGCCATCTTCATGGCGTCGTAATTGAAGGTGTAGCGTTTAGCCCCTCGGCTCTTAGAGGCCCAGATCAGGGTCTCGTGCGCATTGGTAAAGCGCGTGCCCTTGAAGTTCGGCATGGGGTTGGTCTTGCGCCAGATCACATCGTTCAAGATCCAGAAGCCAAGGTTTTGAAGCGCCGTGCCGACGCGGAAAATATTGTGATAGGAGCCGATGACCCAAAGGGCACCGTCATCCTTGAGCACCCGCTTGGCTTCGGTCATCCAAGCGATGGTGAACTTGTCATAGGCCTCAAAGCTGGCGAACTGGTCCCAGGCATCGTCGCAGGCATCGACCTTGGAATTGTCCGGGCGATGGAGGTCGCCGCCGAGTTGGAGATTGTAGGGCGGATCAGCGAAGACCAGATCCACCGACTTGGAGGGGAGCTTGGCCAACTGTTCGATACAGTCGCCGAGGATAAAGGTTTCGGGCCCGAAGGTCATGGCGTCGCTCCACGTTTGAATCCCTATCAATGACGGAGCGTGGTTAAACTCCTGTTGAGAATCATGGTTAACGCAAGGTTTTTGGGATTTGTTTTTGTACAGATTCTTTGTGCTTCGACAGGATCGACGAGGGGGCTAGACAGGCGCTATTTTCAGCGTCCTTGCGAGGGGCAACGCGCCGAAGCAACCCAGGGCAACATCACCGAAGGTCCGGGTCAGTCCCCTGGATTGCTTCGCTGCGATCGTTCCTTGATCTTTGTCCGCCATATCGGCAATCTATTCTTTAAATCTCTAAATGAGCAGGATATTTCCTATGGCCGACCGTATCACCTCACCGTTCGGTAACTTTACAACGGCGCGAGAGGTTGTCGCCGGGCATGAACTTAGCGGGAAGGTTGCGATTGTAACCGGATCAGCCTCTGGCATTGGCGTAGAGACCGCCAGAGCCCTGGCTGAGGCCGGAGCGCAGGTCGTGCTAGCTGTGCGCAATGGGGCCGCAGGTGCCGAGGTCGCTGCCGATATTGCCAAGACGGCTAAGGGTGCCAAGCCGCGCGTTGAGCTTGTCGACCTGTCCGATTTTGCCAGTATCCGGGCCTTTGGCGAGCGTTGGGGTGCCAAGCCACTCAACATTCTGATTAATAATGCCGGCGTCATGGCCTGTCCCCAGACCTATACGGCGGATGATCTGGAGATGCAGATCGGCACCAACCATTTTGGGCATTATCTGTTTTCGTTGCAGTTGGCGCAGGGGTTAGTTAAGGGCGCGCAGGCGAGCGGGAGCGAAAGCCGCCTCGTGGTCCTCTCCTCGATCGCCCATCGCAGGTCGCCGGTCGATTTTGATGACCCCCACTATCGCACCCGCCCCTATCAGAAATGGCAGGCCTATGGTCAGGCCAAGACCGCCAACAGCCTGTTCGCGGTCGGCTTCCATCAGCGCTTTAAGGATCAGGGCGTCATTGCCAATGGCGTCATGCCCGGCGGCATCATGACCCCGCTTCAACGCCACCTGCCCCGTGAGGAAATGATCGCCATGGGCTGGATGGACGAGGCAGGCAAGGTTGCCGACGGGTTCAAGACCACTGAACAGGGGGCCTCGACCTCGGTCTGGGCGGCGGTAGGAACCGAACTGACCGGGATTGGCGGCCTCTATCTGGAAAACTGTGCGCAGGCCATTGCCGCCAGCGAGGATAATCGCTTTGTCGGAGTCGAGCCTTGGGCGCTTGACGCTGAAGCAGCTGAAAAGCTTTGGGACCTGTCGGTCAAGACCTGCGCGATTGGCTAAAACAGAACTAATGGCCCTGACCAAACCTCGCCAATTGCGCGCCAATAGCCTAGAAGCGGCGGATGTCTGATCAAAATCCCGTTCTGCCGCCGTCAGAGGCCCTGTCTTTTGATTTCGTTCCCACCCGTGCGGCGGGATTGCAGCGGCTGAGTGAATTTCTGCCGCGTGCGGGCAAGGCCTATGCCTTCGAGCGCAACTATGACTGGGGCCCAGAGCACCGCAGCAATATTTCGGGTCTCTCGCCCTATATCCGTCATCGGTTGATCACTGAGGACGAGGTCTTTGCCGCTGTTCTTGGTCCGCATCTGGAGAGCGAGGCCCGGTCCTTTTTGCATGAGGTCGCGTGGCGCACCTATTGGAAGGGGTGGCTCGAGCACTATCCGCAGGTCTGGCGTAACTATCGCCTCACGGTAACGCGCCGTGTGCGGGCGATGGAGAAGTCGCCAACCTTGCTAGAGGCCTATGACGAGGCTGTCGATGGCAGCACCGGCATCGACTGTTTCGACGCCTGGACCCACGAACTGCGCCAGACGGGCTATCTGCACAACCATGCGCGCATGTGGTTCGCCTCGATCTGGATCTTCTCGCTGCGTCTGCCTTGGGAGCTTGGAGCAGACTTTTTCTTGCGCCATCTGGTTGATGGGGATGCAGCTTCCAATACATTGTCATGGCGCTGGGTGGCGGGGCTGCACACGCAGAACAAGCACTACCTGGCGACCGTTGAGAACATCGTTGAGTTCACCAGTGGCCGGTTCAATCCGCGTCGCAAATTCATCGATGATAATGCTCGCCCCCTCAATTGGGAAGATTTAGGGCCGCAAGAGCTGTTGGCCGAAGTGCCAGAGACGTTGGCCGGTCTGCGCACGGGCCTTTTGCTCACCGATGAGGATCTGTCGCCGCAAAGCTGGCCGTCAGGCACCGAAGGCGTGGTCGCGCTGGCGGGTCTATGCTCGGTCGATCTGCGCTCGCCCATTGCGGCGGGTGAGGTGGCGCGGGCCTTCTCGCTGGGCGCGGTCGAGGATGGCTTGTCGCGCGCGGGCGCGATGCTGAACCTTAACCCGCAGCGCTTGGACGATGAGGACTGGGTTCGCAGTCTGGTCGATTGGGCCAAGGCTGAAGGGTTGCAGCAGATCGTCACCGCCTACGCGCCGCAAGGCCCGGTGTCTGAACGCCTCGCGGCCGCCTTCCGCAAGTTAGAGCCGATGGGGGTGCATCTAGCCGTGGTCCAGCGTCCATGGGACGAAACTGCTTGGCCCCACGCGACCAAAGGTTTCTTCCAGTTTCGGGACGTGATCCCGAAGTTGGTGCGGCTCTAAGACCCCCTACCTACCCACCTATCCCGATGCTTCGACAGGCTCAGCATGAGGATGAATAAGGATGGGGTGATGGTCTTGTTTTCATCAAACCGGATCGTAAGGGAACACAGTCCCCGTCGCGCCCAGATCGATGAAGCTGGCGCCCATCGAGGGCATGGCCTGTTCAAGGATCGAGGCGGGCGTCCAGCCTTCCATGCGCGAGACAGAGCGCACGGGACGGGGCTGGTCGAACAGGATGATCTCGTTGCCGCGGACGGCAAAGATCTGACCCGAAACCGCCTTGGCTTCAGGCGAGGCGAGGGCGACGGCCAGTTGGGCGACCTGATCGGCGCGCATGCCGTTCTTCATCCGGTCGACGCGGGCCGCAGAGGCCTCGTCCTTGACGGGGATGGTCGCAATCATGCGGGTCCAGGCAAAGGGTGCGATGATGTTGGAGCGCACCGACTTGATGGCCCCTTCCATGGCGATGATCCGCGACAGACCCATGACGCCTAGCTTGGCGGCGGCGTAGTTGGCCTGGCCGATATTGCCAATCAGGCCCGAGGTCGAGGTGAAGAGAACATAGGAGCCTTCGCCCTGATTGCGGAAATGCTCGACCGTGGCGCGGGTGACATTGAAGGCCCCGCGCAGATGGACCTCGATGACCGCATCCCAGTCCTCTTCGGTCATCTTGTGGAACATGCCGTCCCGCAGGATACCGGCTGGATTGACCACAGAATGGAGGCCGCCAAAAACATCCATAGCCTGCTCGACCATGGCCTTGACGCCGTTCATCGAACTGACGCTGTCGGAGTTGGAGACGGCTTGACCGCCTGCGGCACGGATCTCGGCTGCGACCTCTTCGGCAGGACCGGCAGAGCCCAGATCATCGCCGCCGACCGAGGCACCCAGATCGTTGACCACAACGCTCGCGCCTTCTTGTGCGGCCAATAGAGCACATTCGCGCCCAATACCGCGTCCGCCGCCCGTGACCAGAACGACCTTACCGCTCAAAACGCCCATGTCTCTTCTCCCTTAGGTCTGTTTCATTTGATTAGCTTTTAGGCGAGGCGATCAGCCTTGCGCAAGGAAGGGAACCAACTGGCCCACAGGCCTGTCACGATGATCGCGCCGACACCGCCAAAGACGGCGGCACCGATAGGACCGAGCAGACGCGCGGCAACACCGCTCTCAAACTCGCCCAGTTCGTTAGATGCCCCGATGAACAGGCCCGACACGGCCGAGACCCGTCCACGCATGACATCTGGGGTAACGATCTGAACGAGGGTCTGGCGGATATAGACCGAGACCATGTCCGCTGCCCCCAGCACGGCCAAGGCCGCGACCGACAGCCAGAGCAGCTTGGACAGGCCAAAGACGATGGTCGCGAGGCCAAAGAGGCCAACCGATGCGAACATGAACAGACCCGCTCGCCGCCGGATGCTGACAAAGGCCAGCAGGATCGCGACGGCCGAAGCACCGATGGCGGGGGCTGTACGCAAGATGCCAAAGCCCTCGGCACCGACATGCAAAATGTCCTTGGCATAGACCGGCAGCAAGGCCGTCGCTCCGCCGAGGAGGACGGCAAACAGGTCCAGCGAGATGGCCCCAAGGACGATCTTGTTGGTCCAGACATAGACCAGACCCTCTTTGATCAGTTCGGCGCGCGATCCTGGCTGCAGAGCCGGCCTGGTTTCAGCGCGGATGAACATCAAGAACAGGATGGAGAGGACAAATAGGATCAAGGCTCCCGTATAGGCCGCCTGCGCAGATACCGCGCAGAGGAGCCCGCCCATGGCTGGCCCAAAGATCGAGGCGCCTTGCCAAGCCAGTGAGTTCCAAGCCACCGCCTTGGGCAGAAGCTCGCGCGGGACCAGCATCGGGCCCATCGCGCCGCTGGCGGGATTTAAGAAGGCCCGTGCGCCGCCAAAGACCAGGGCAAGGGCGATGATGGGCCAAAGCTGCGGATGACCGGCCCGTGCAAGCAATAGGAGGCCTGCGGCACACAGCACCTCCACCATCAGCGAAATGATCATGATCAGGCGTCGATCATGGCGGTCTGCCGTCTCACCGGCATTAAGGGTGAGGGCCAAGAGGGCGACAAACTGCGCGAGGCCGATCATGCCAACGATGAAGGCAGCTTCGCGAACACCCGATGTCAGTCGGGCCAAGGCATAGACCTGCCATGCGATCGCAACGGCTTGAATCTGTACGGCAAGGACGGAGGTGAACTTCGCCGCCCAAAACAGCATATAGGGCCGATGACGCAGAAGGGCTGCGGTTTCATTCAGGGGCGGCGCGGGCGGGGTGTCTGACTGGTCCATTTGAACGACAGTTTGGACCAGCCATGTCCTGCACACAAACCCGGACTTGGGTCTAAGGCCCCCTATGGGCTGTTTTTTACTTTGATTGCAGAAGAAAACTGGGCCATTGGTGCCGCCGCCCTGCCCAAAGCGCCCTTCATTGACGCACATTTTTGGACAGGTTCGGGAAGGACTAAGGATTGATGGCACAGGGTCGTGGCTTGCAGATCGTCAGTGAACAGCCAAGCGATCTAGCCGCCGTTGAGGCGCTGGTAGCCAAGGCTTTCGGGCCTGGGCGGTTCGCCAAGACCGCTGAGCGCCTACGCGAGGCCAATAGGCCGCGTCTGGACCTTTGTTCTGTTGCCTATGATGGCGCGCGTCTGGCGGGCTGTGTGCGCCTGTGGCCGATCCATATTGGCGATGCACCCCTGATCTTTTTGGGCCCCTTTGCCGTTGATCCGGATCTTCGCAGCCAAGGTCTTGGCGCACGACTGATCCAAACAGCCTGCGAAGCGGCGATGGCTGCGGGGGAGCCTGCCATCTTGCTGGTCGGTGATTTGGCCTATTTCAGCCGCCTAGGTTTTGAGCGGACCGATTCCGCCGCGATCCAAATGCCAGGACCGGTGGATACACGCCGGGTGCTGATCCGGCGGTTCGGGGCTGGCGGCCAAGACTTTAAGGGGCTGGTAAGGGCGGGCTAGGTTGGTCTGCCAACTCAGCGCCCTGGTCCCCGCGCCC
>JBBARR010000020.1:15230-29312 GCA_040399645.1 Caulobacteraceae bacterium
AGGCGCTAATCGGCATCCATTTTCAGCGCGGCAATGAAGGCCTCCTGCGGGATTTCGACCTTGCCGAATTGGCGCATCTTCTTCTTGCCCTCTTTTTGCTTGTCGAGGAGCTTGCGCTTACGGGACAGGTCGCCGCCGTAGCATTTGGCAGTCACGTCTTTTCGTAGGGCACGGACCGTTTCGCGGGCGATGATGCGGCCCCCGATAGCGGCTTGGATGGGAATGACGAAGAGGTGTTGAGGGATCAGGTCCTTCATCTTCTCGCACATGCCGCGGCCACGATGTTCGGCCCGGTCGCGGTGAACCAGCATGGACAGGGCGTCCACCGGCTCGGCATTGACGAGGATTGACATCTTGACCAGATCGCCGGGGCGATAGTCTTCGATCTTATAGTCGAAGCTGGCATAGCCCTTCGAGATTGATTTTAGCCGGTCATAAAAGTCGAACACCACCTCATTGAGCGGCAGATCATAGACCACCATGGCGCGGGTGCCGACATAGGACAGTTCGCGCTGTTGGCCGCGCCGGTCTTGGCACAGCTTAATCACTGCGCCGAGATATTCGTCAGGGGTAAAGATGGTCGCCTTGATCCAAGGCTCGGCAATGGAGTCGATCTTGACTGGATCGGGCATATCGGCGGGATTGTGTAGTTCAATCACGTCGCCATTGTTCATGCCAATCTTATAGATCACGCTGGGGGCGGTCGCGATCAGGTCGAGATTGAACTCGCGCTGCAGACGCTCCTGAATGATCTCCAGATGGAGCAGCCCCAAGAACCCACAGCGGAAGCCAAATCCGAGGGCGGCCGAGGTCTCCATCTCATAGGTGAAGCTGGCATCGTTCAGACGCAGACGGCCCACGGCGGCGCGCAGATCTTCAAAGTCGGCGGCGTCCACGGGGAACAGGCCGCAAAACACGACGGGCTGAACCTCCTTGAACCCGATTAGGGGCGAGGTGGTCTGGCGGCGGTCGTCGGTGATGGTCGCGCCTACAGCAGCGTCGGCGACCTCCTTGATCGAGGCGGTGAAGAAACCGACCTCGCCCGCGCTCAAGCTATCAACATCGGTGGCCTTGGGTTGGAACACGCCGAGCTTTTCTAGGCTGTAGACGGCCCCGGTCTGCATCATCTTGACCTTCTGGCCACGTTTCATGGTGCCGTCAAAGACGCGAACCAGAACCACAACGCCTAGATAGGGGTCATACCAAGCATCAACCAGCAGGGCCTTGAGCGGTGCTTCGGGATCGCCCTTGGGCGCGGGCAGGCGGTGAACGACGGCTTCGAGCACATCGTGAATGCCGATGCCGCTCTTGGCCGAGCAGAGCACGGCGTCAGAGGCGTCAATGCCGATCACATCTTCGATCTGAGCGCGGATCCGTTCGGGCTCTGCGGCGGGCAGGTCGATCTTGTTGAGGACCGGGACAATCTCGTGATTATTGTCGATGGCCTGATAGACGTTGGCGAGGGTCTGAGCCTCGACGCCCTGACTGGCATCGACCACCAAGATCGAGCCCTCGCAGGCGGCTAGGCAGCGTGAGACCTCATAGGCGAAGTCGACATGGCCCGGTGTGTCCATCAGGTTCAGGACATAGTCCTCGCCATTGTCGGCGCGGTAGTTCAGCCGGACGGTCTGGGCCTTGATGGTGATGCCGCGCTCGCGTTCGATATCCATCGAATCGAGGACTTGCTCCTTCATTTCACGGGCGGTGAGGCCTCCCGTTTCCTGAATCAGGCGGTCAGACAGGGTCGATTTCCCATGGTCGATATGGGCGACGATGGAGAAGTTGCGGATATGGGACAGGGGCGTTGTGGTCATGGAGCCAGCCTGTAGCATATTCAGCGCCTCTGGCGAGAGTCCCTGCGTACAATCAGCGCGGTCAAGATACTTAACCTGCCATTAACGAAACCCGCCGCAAACAAGGCTAATTGATGTGCGACGTTTGATCTGCACCACAGGCAACCATAGGAAGATGATCATGGACCGCCGCGCTTTGATCTTGGCTGGTTTGGCAACTTTAAGCATGTTGAGCGCCAATCCGGCGCTGGCTGCTGACCAAAGTGACCCGACGGTCATGCCGACCCCTGACCCCAAGCCCAACTATAAGTCGACCCAGACCTATGAGGCTGGAGAGTTGGTCAATACGCTCTCGGACTATATGGGCGTGACCGCAGAGAGCGCCGGGTCCGTTATCGAGCGGACCTTTAAGGAAAATGGTCGTCCCACGGGCTATATCGCCGGTGAAGAAGGATCAGGTGCGATCGGTTTTGGTCTGCGCTATGGCCGGGGCCTGCTCTATATGAAGGGGCGCGAGCCGCAGCCTGTCGCTTGGCAGGGTCCTTCGATCGGTTGGGATTTGGGCGGTAATGCCAGCCGGGTGTTCACGCTGGTTTATGACCTGCAATATCCAGACATGATCTATCGCCGCTTCCCCGGCGTGGATGGCTCGGCCTATCTGATTGGTGGCATGGGTGTGAACTATCAACGCGCCGATGACATTACGCTTGCGCCGATCCGGGCGGGCGTGGGTCTGCGCTTGGGGGCGAATGTTGGCTATCTCAGCTACAGCCGTAAATCCAAAGCCTGGCCTTTCTAGGCCTATTCTGCGGCGTAATGGCTGGCCTTGCCGGTGAGGGATTGAACCACCGGCAAGGTGAAGCTGACCGTTGTGCCTTGGCCTGGCTGGCTGTCCATGGTTAGGACCCCATCATGCAACTCTATCAGTGACTTGGTCAGGGCAAGCCCTAGGCCGGTCCCGGGCTGTGACTTGGACAGCTGGCTCTCGATCTGTTCGAAGGGCTGAGCCAGTCGCAGCAGGTCATCCTTGGCAATGCCAATGCCGGTGTCCGAGACACTGATACGCACCTTCTGTTCGGACGGCACGCCGTTAAAGCTCGACTGTTCAATGACCGTCGCACTGACCGCGATCTTGCCACCGCGCGGCGTGAACTTGATGGCGTTGGACAGAAGATTCAGCAGAACCTGCTTGATAGCCCGATAGTCGGCATCGGCCTCGGGAAGGTCTGACAGCTTAACCGACAGGGTTAGGCCCACCGCTTCGACGCGATTGCGCATCAGCCGGATGGCGTCTTCTACGACATCTTCGATATGAATCGGCTCGCGCTTCAAGCTCATCTTGCCCGCTTCGATCTTCGACATGTCGAGAATATCGTTGATCAAGGCCAAGAGATGTTGGCCTGAGCTGAGAATATCTTGCGAATATTCCTTGTAGCGCCGGTCGCCGAGGGGGCCGAACATCTCTGCGGCCAAGATTTCCGAAAAGCCATTGATGGCGTTCAGGGGTGTGCGCAGCTCGTGGCTCATATTGGCCAAGAACTCGCTCTTGGACCGATTGGCGCTTTCAGCCCGGATCTTTTCAATGGAGTATTTTTCGGCAAGCTCGGTCAGTTGCTGCTTGCCCATTTCCAGCTCATCGACGGCCTGCTGCAGCGCCAATTCCTTATGGTCATGGGTGGCGTCGCGGGCCTTCAGGGCGGTGATGTCCGAGGCGGTCAGCACCAGCCCGCCATCTGCGGTGCGGCGCTCTGATAGGCTAAGCAAGCGGCCCCCGACCATTTCGATAATCCGCTCGCCCGGGCGGGTGTCATCGGCAGGGTGCTCGCGGGCAATGTTCATCATAACGATACGGTTGATGCCGTCGCGGGCCGCGCCGGGGATCAGGAAGCTCGGATCAATCTTGAAGAAGCTTTGATAGGGCGGGTTCCACATCACGAGGCGGCCATGGCGATCCCATAGGGCAAAGGCTTGGTTGATGAGATCAACGGCATCTCTCAGTCTTCGCTCGGCCAGATTAGCCTTGGCCAGGGCATAGCGCTCGGCGCTGACGTCCATTGCTACGCCGCTCATCTGCAGGGGCGTGCCTTGCCCCGAGCGGGCTACGGCCTGACCGCGCAGGGTGATCCAGCGGGAGGGGCCGCCGGCCGTTGGCACGGCAAAGGTCAGGTCAATCCGGCCATCCGTATGGGTCAACCGAAAGGCGTCGTGCACAGCGGTGCGATGATCGGGGCTGATCTTGCCAATCAGGTTGCCGGGGGAAACCCGAATGGCCGTTGCCCAGCCAAACAGGGTGGCCGTGACGCCAGACAGTTGAATCTCATCGGTGCTGAGGTCCCAGTCCCAACCGCCGCAGCCTGCCGCCTGCAAGGTCAGATGGGCGCGTTTTTCGCTGTCAGATTGGGCGTCTTGCGGCGGCTGGGCGCGGCGCAACTGCTGGACCAATAAGAGCGCGAGGCCCAGTCCCGCAACCACGGGCGCTAGGCTTGCAAAGAGGGTGAATGACCGTGCAACGGTTGAACCCAGCCCTAGGGCGGTCGCGAAATCCTTGGCACTCAGAAGGGGATAGACGACTGAAATGGTATAGACGGTGAGCAGGCTCAAAGCGGTCAGAACGCCGAGCCAAGCCCAGCGCGTTGGCCTCAAGGCGCGCGGGGTCGTATCGTTACCCCTTCGCTTTGCGCCTCGTCTGGCCATGCCCATCCTCAACCCACGGGTCTTGCGACCCGATTCACCTGTGCGCACAATAGGCGTGAGGAGACAGTCGTGTCACGGGCTGATGGGAATTGGTTAATGGCTTATTGCATTTGATCTGTGCATAGCCGCTTTCACCCAGGTTTTTGGCAAGGCCCGCTGCCTAGATCAGAGCCTTGCCCACCAATTCAATGACATTTTTAGACAGGCCAGGATGGTTGGAGATGCGAACCAGCTCAGCCTTCATCAGGGCTCCAAGGTCTGGGCGATAGCGTTTCCAGCCGCCCAAGGGCTCTACCAGACGCGCCGCAGTCATTGGGTTGAAGCTGTCAAGGGCGAGGATCTGATCGGCGAGGAACCGATAGCCCGACCCGCTCTCATCGTGGAACCGTGCGGGATTGGCAGAAGCAAAGGTCTGGACCAAGGCGCGCAGGCGGTTGGGATTGCGAGCCTCGAAGGCGGGATGTTTGGTCAGGGCGATGACTTGGTCCAGCGCATCAAGGGCTGGATTGCGAGCCTGCAGAGCGAACCATTTGTCGATCACGAGGGGCTCGCTGCTCCAATGGTGGAAAAAGTCGTCTAGCGCCTTGTCGAGGGCCGCACCGCCGAGGCTGAGCAGAGCCGATAGGCCGCCCATCATGTCGGTCATGTTTGAGCCTGCCTTATAATGGGCTTGAGCCCTAGCCGAGACCTCATCGCTTGGCTGAGCGGCCAACAGTTCGAGCGCGGCGTTTCGCAAGGCGCGCCGTCCTGCGCCCACCGCATCTGGCGAGAACGGGCCTTGCGCGGTCATGCCCTCATGCAGATCGGTCAGGAGATCGTGCAGATCGCTGGCCAGGACGCTACGCAGGGCACTGCGGGCTTCATGGATGGCGGCAGGATCGGCGGGGACCATGCTCATGGCCATTTCCTGCTCCGTCGGCAGACCCAGCAACAGCGCCTTGAAGGCCGGTTCAGCGGCCTGATCGTTCAGGGCGCGGCCCATAGCGGCGGCGAACTGCTTTTCGCCCTCCAGATCGGGGGTGCCGCTGGCGCGGGCGCAAATGAGGTCGCTGGCCAAGCCTTGCCCAGCCTCCCAGCGATTGAACAGATCTGGATCAGCGGCCAAGAGGACATAACGATCCTTCGACGGAGCATCGGTCTGCAGATGCACGGGGGCGGAAAAGCCGCGAAGGGCTGACAGGACGGGCGCGCGGGCCACATCGGTCAGCACGAAGGTCTGTTCGGACCCGGTCAAGACCAGAACCGTCTGATCTGTGGCGCTGTGACTGTCAGGGGCGGTAAAGGTCTGCACCCGGCCATCTTGATCGAGCAATCCAATCTTGACCGGCAGGGGCAAGGCGACCTTGGTCGACTGACCGGGGGTTGGCGCGGTGTGCTGCGACAGGGTCAGGCTCAAGGTCTTGGCTTGCGCATCATAGGCGGTGGTGACGCTCAGCCTTGGCGTTCCGGCCTGCCCGTACCACTGGAAAAAGGCGCTGAGGTCCTGCCTCGAGGCGTCAGCAAAGCACTGGATAAAGGCCTCGACGGTTGTCGCCTGCCCATCCCAACGTTCGAAATAGACATCCATCCCGGCGCGGAACATCGGCTGGCCCAGCAGAGTGTGCAGCATCCGGATCAGTTCGGAGCCCTTTTCATAGATGGTTGCCGTGTAGAAATTGTCGATCTTCATATAGGCGTCGGGGCGAACGGGATGGGCCAGAGGGCCTGCATCTTCGGTGAATTGCCGGGCGCGCAGGGCCTTGACGTCCTTGATGCGCTGAACCGGTGCGCCGCGCTGATCGCCAGAGAAGGTCTGGTCGCGATAGACCGTCAGGCCCTCCTTAACACAGAGCTGGAACCAGTCGCGGCAGGTGATGCGGTTGCCCGTCCAGTTGTGGAAATATTCGTGGGCAACGACGCTCTCAATCCGTTCATAGTCCAAGTCGGTGGCCGTCGCCTCGTCCGCCAGCAGCAGCGACGAATTGAAGATATTGAGGCCCTTATTTTCCATCGCTCCGAAATTGAAGTCGCGCACCGCCACGATCATGAACAGGTCCAGATCATATTCACGGCCAAAAGCCTGCTCATCCCAGGCCATCGAGCGCTTGAGGGCATCCATGGCATAGACGGCGCGGCTGGCTTGGCCGGGGTCAACATAGATGCGCAGATCGACCGTGCGGCCGCTGATGGTCACGAAATGGTCGACCAACTCGTCCAGTTCCCCAGCAACCAGAGCAAATAGATAGCAAGGCTTGGGGAAGGGGTCGTTCCAGAGCGCATAGTGACGGCCGTTCGCGGCTGCGCCTTGCTGGGTCAGATTGCCGTTGGACAAAAGGCGCGGGAAGGCCTTGGCATCGGCTTCCATCCGCACGGTGTAGCGTGACAGGACGTCGGGCCGGTCTGGGAAGTAGGTGATCTTGCGAAAGCCTTCAGCCTCGCACTGACTGCAAAACCGTCCGCCAGACATATAGAGCCCCTCCAGCGCGATATTGGCGGCGGGGTCGATACCGACCTCGGTGGTCAGTTCGAACTGGTCGGGGACATCTTTGAGGGTCAGGGCCTCGTCGGTCAGGTCGTAGGATTGGGGCGTTAGGGCCAGGCCATCGATCGAGACGCTGATCAGCTTTAGCCGCACACCGTCCAGTCGAAGGGGCGCGGCCCGATCACCTGTGCGCCGAACCTGCAGAACGGCGCGAACCGTCGTTGTGCTAGGCTCTAACTGGAAGTCCAAAACCGTGCTGTCGATGGCAAAGGCGAAGGCCTGATAGTCGGCAAGGCGGATGGGGGTCGGTTGATCAGTGCGCATGGGTCTACTCGCAGGCTTGTTGCAGAGCCTTAAGTGGCACCGCCAAGCGCCAGACGCTAGGGCCTAGCGTCGATTTAGGCCCGTTCGGCGGTGATCTCGACGCCTGCAGCCTCGGCGGCGGGGGCGAGCGCCTCTGGCTTTTCAATGCGCACGCGGGCGCGGGTCACGCGAGGATCATCCAGGCAGGCCTGCACCAGCCGTTCGGCAAAGGCCTCGACCAGCAGGATGTGCCCAGCATCGGCAACAGCGCGCGCCTTAGCGACCACGATCTCATAGTTCAGCGTGTCGGCAATATGGGCAAAGCCGGTGGCGGCACCGGTGGTGATCACATCCAGCTCGACATCAATGATCAGCGGTTGGGCACGGCCGTGCTCGTGCGCGTAAATGCCGATCTCCACATCCAGACGCAGGGCGCGGACGAAGACCTTTAGGCCGACGATCCGGGCGGGACCGCTTGGGGCGTCGGTCTGGGTGAAGGGGGTGGGGGCGTTCAAGAGGCGTTTCCTGTTGGACTCAATCGCCAAGGACATCGGGAGTTCGCCAAGCCAGATGCTGACCCCCGTCAATGGCGATCATCTGGCCGGTGACCGACCTTGCGTCAATCAGATAGCGCACGGCTTGAGCGATTTGGCTTGGATCGGCGCGTCGTTGTAACAGGGTATTTGCGGCTTCGGCCTCAAATTCCCCGGCAGCCTGATGGATCGAAGGCAGGGTCGGGCCTGGACCAATACCATTGACTCGGATGCGTGGCGCGAGGGCTTGGGCTAACATCTTGGTGGCCTGCCACAGCGCCGCCTTGCTCAGGGTATAGCTGAAAAATTGCGGATTAAGCTTTAAAACCCGCTGGTCGAGCAGATTGAGGATCAGGCCCTCCTGGTCGGCGGGCAAGCTTGCGGCCATAGCCTTTGCCAGCACCATCGGCGCGCGCAGATTGATCTCCATATGGGCGTCCCAAGAGGCGCGCGTCTGGGTCTGGATCCGATCGTCTTCGAACAGGGAGGCGTTATTGATCAGAAGGGTCACAGGGCCGAGCGCCGCTGTGACGGTTGGCATCAAGGCTTGAACCTCTGCCTCGATGGCCAGATCGACGCTGAAGGCCATTGCCTTGCGGCCCATAGCGTGAAGGCTCTGGATCACCTTTTGAGCCTCATCTGCTCCGCCGCGGTGGTGGACCGCGACGTCATAGCCCGCCTCGCCAACGGCAAGGGCCATCGCCTTACCGATTCGCCGTGCACCGCCCGTAATCAGGGCTACTCCGCGCGACGAGGTGTTCGCCAAGTCGGTCATGTCAATTTCAGCCTAGTCGGGACGGCCAGTATCGAAGATGTTTAGGGCGAAAAGGGCAGCAATGAAGATGAAGATGGTCAGCAGCGCGGTCATGATGCGGCTCCGGTTCGAATGTCGTTGTCCGCCTTTAGCGATCATGGGCCTTTAGGGCAAGGGTGCCGCTATGATGTCGCAGGCTTCTGGTTAGGATTTTCGATGGTTTGGCTTCGACGGATTGAGCCGCTTTTGCGACCCTTTTTTCACCTCAAGTTCCGGCTTGAGCGCGGCATGACCTTGGGCGTTCGAGGTCTGGTCATAGATCAGGGCGGGCGGGTACTGCTGATCCAGCACACCTATGTCAAGGGCTGGCACCTGCCTGGCGGCGGCGTCGATCGTGGCGAGGCGGCAGAGGCGGCGGTCATTCGCGAGCTGGTCGAAGAGGTGGGTATTGTGGCGACCTCGCGCCCGCGCCTGCTGTCGGTGCACAATAACCATGCGCGTTTTCGCGGCGACCATGTTCTCTATTACCGTATCGAAAGCTGGGAACAGGGACAGGCCACCGCCGTGGGTGAAATCGATGAGACGCAGTGGTTTCACCCCGATGATCTGCCCCAAGCCATTACCCCCGCAACCCGCCGCCGCATTGAAGAGGCTCTGGGGCTTGTGGAACCACACCTGGATTGGTGAGGAAGTACCCGTTCAGGCGGGTTAGGGGGTCTTTACGTCCCCCTTGCTCAAAGCCCTGCCGCCTGCGCACCATGCATCAATAAGAAGAGGGAGGGTGACCATGAGCCTCAAAAAGATGCCGATATCTGCTTTCAGCAAGGTTGCTGTTGGCATTGATCGTCCTGAAGATGTTGTGGTTGGACCAGATGGCCGGGTCTTTGCCTCGGACCACCAAAGCGCCGTCGCTGAGATCTTTCCAGACGGATCGTTCAAGCGGATGGGGCCGAAGATGGGCGCACCCAACGGCATCAATATGGATCGCCAAGGCCGGGTCATCATTGCCAATTTCGGTATCTATGATGGTGAGGCCGGTCCACTGGAGCGGTTTGATCCTGCAACTGGTCAGCGCGAAACCCTGTTATCCGAAGTCGGTGGCAGGACCCTTACCTCGTCCAACTATCCTATTATCGACAGTGCTGGAAACATCTGGTGCGCCAATTCCACCCATGCCCCGACCTGGCCAGAGGCGCTGGATGGTCGTCCTGATGGGTTCTTGTTTGTGCTGCGCCCCGATGGTTCAAGCCAGATCGTGGCGGCGGGCCTGTGTTTCCCCAATGGCTTGGCCATGTCTGCCGATGAGAAGTTCCTCTTCTGCGCCCAGACCAGCGCCGGTGACGTGCTGCGTTTCCCCGTCCTTGCGGGTGCGCTTTTGGGCAAGGGTGAGCGCTATGGTCCAAAGCTTGGCATTGTTGCCCGGCGCAAGTTGAACCCCAATATCCATCTGCCTGCGATTATCCAAAGCCGTCTTGGCTATACCGATGGTGTGGGTTTGGATGCGGAGGGTAATCTTTGGGTCTGTCTTCCGGCCGCCAATAAGGTCGTGGCCATCACACCGGCTGGTCGGAAAATCACCGTTATTCACGACTCTTCTGGCACGGTGGTTAATCACCCGACCAACGTCACCTGGGGCGGGGCGGGTCTGACCGATCTCTATATCGGATCTATCCGCGCCGACTATGTGCTCAAGGCCATTAGCCCGGTTGCGGGCCAGCCGCTGCTACATCAATTGTAAGAATGATCAGGGACCCCCTTTCGCCTTGAACAATGATCACTAATATAGGCCCAAGAAGGTCGGTTCTGCCGGTCCGTCGGGATGGAAGCCTCAAGGAGAGCAAGATGCGCAACTATACGAAATTCTACATTGACGGAAAATGGGTTGATCCGGTCGTTGCCAAGACGCTCGACGTCATCAATCCTGCCAACGAAGAGGTCTGCGGCACGATCAGCATGGGCGACGTCGCCGATGTCGATCACGCCGTTATGGCGGCCCGTCGGGCCTTCGCGACCTTCTCGCAGACCACCCGCGAAGAGCGGATTGACCTGCTGGAGCGGATCGCCGTTGAGTACCAAAAGCGTTATACGGATATGGCCGCTGCGATCACCGAAGAAATGGGCGCTCCGGGCTGGCTGGCTCAGCGCGCACAAGCGGCTATGGGTATCGGTCACGTTCAGACCGCCATCGAAGTTCTGAAGAACTACAAGTTCGAAGAGCAGCGCGGTTCGACCCTGCTGGTCAAGGAGCCCATCGGCGTCTGTTCGTTCATCACCCCTTGGAATTGGCCGGTCAATCAAATCGCCTGTAAGGTCGCCCCGGCTCTGGCCACGGGCTGCACCATGGTGCTGAAGCCTTCGGAAATTGCGCCCTTCTCCGGCTATATCTGGGCCGAGATCCTGCATGCGGCTGGCGTGCCAGCCGGCGTGTTCAATCTGGTCAATGGTGACGGCCCTGTGGTCGGTGCCGAAATGTCGCGTCACCCCGAAGTCGATATGGTGTCCTTCACCGGTTCGACCCGCGCCGGTATCGAGGTGGCCAAGAATGCTGCCCCGACCGTCAAGCGCGTTCACCAAGAGCTGGGTGGCAAGTCGCCAAACATCATCTTGGAAGATGCCGACTTTGCTTCAGCCGTCTCCGGCGGTATCCGCTCGGTGATGATGAATTCCGGCCAGTCCTGCAATGCCCCAACCCGCATGCTGGTTCCTGGCAAGAAGATGGACGAGGTCATCGCCATCGCTAAGGAAACTGCTGACAGCCACACGGTTGGCGATCCTAACGGCAATGCCCAACTCGGCCCCGTTATCTCCGAAACCCAGTGGAACAAGATCCAGGGCCTGATCCAAAAGGGCATTGATGAGGGGGCAACCCTCGTCTCCGGCGGCGTCGGCCGTCCTGAAGGTCTGGACAAGGGCTATTATGTAAAGCCCACCGTCTTCGCCAATGTCACCAACGACATGACCATCGCCAAGGAAGAGATCTTTGGCCCCGTGGTTGCGATCCTTGGCTATGACTCGGTCGAGCAGGCCATCACCATCGGTAACGACACCGAATATGGTCTGGCCGCCTATGTCTCGGGCACCGATCAGGCCAAGGTCCGCGAAGTGGCCTCCAAGCTGCGCGCGGGTCAGGTGAACCTCAACGGCGCTGCGCCAGACATGATGGCCCCTTTCGGCGGCTTCAAGATGTCGGGCAATGGCCGTGAGTGGGGCGATCACGCCTTTGGTGAGTTCTTGGAAGTGAAGGCCGTCCTCGGCTACGCCCCCAAGGCCGCCGCTGAGTAAGACACCTTAAGGCGCCGCCTTCTCTTATCGGCTGCTGGTCAGCGGGTCAGGGGAGGCGGCGTTTCTATGTCTGGAACCGCCGATCATAAGCGCGGTCAGGACCTGAACCCCATCGAGGAGGATGCGCCCCATGTCTGATTTCGTCACCATCGCCGATATTGGCCGCTTGCAGGCTAAGGCACGCCCAGAGGCTACGGCCCTGTGGTTTAATGGTCGCATCACCACCTATGGCGAGCTGAACGACGCTGCCAATCGCTGCGCCAATGCGCTGATCGCCGCGGGGGTCAAGCCTGGTGACCGGATCAGTTGCATGGCCAAGAATGATGATGAGTTCTTCACCCTGTGGATGGGTGCGGCCCGGGCCCGGGCCTGTCTGGCCCCGGTCAACTGGCGTCTTGCCCCGCCAGAAGCCGCCTTCATCATTAAGGACAGCGGCGCGGGCGTCATGTTCGTCGGGCAAGATTTTGCTGATGTGATCGACTCCATCTTGGGCGACTGTCCAGATCTCAAGCACCTGGTTCAGGTCGAGCCGGGTCATGCGCGCTGGCCATCCTTGCAGGAGTGGACCGCGCAATATCCAGCGACCGATCCGAACCTGACCGCTCAGGACGATGACGATATCATCCAGCTCTATACGTCGGGCACGACGGGCCTGCCCAAGGGCGTACAACTGACCAACCGCAACTATCATGAGCTCTTCACCTGCGGGATCAATGCGGGCTGGGCGCGCTATGAGGCCGGTGACGTCATCTTGGCCGCTATGCCCCTGTTCCATGTCGCGGGCTGTAATCTGGGGGCCTTGGGCCTGTTGCAGGGCTGTAAGGTCGTGGTGCTGCGCGAAGTCGATCCGGCCGTGATCTTGAAGCTGATCCCAGAGCATCGGGTCAACCACGCCTTCCTAGCGCCGGTGATCATCAATATGGTCCTGCAGACGCCGGGCTGTGCCGAGACTGATTTCTCAAGCCTGCAGCGCATCTTCTACGGGGCCTCTCCAATCTCGGAGTCGGTCTTGCTGGCGGCCAAGAAGCAGTTTGCCTGTTCCTTCACCCAACTCTACGGCCTGACCGAGACCATCGGCGGTGGCTGCGTCCTCACCCCAGAAGATCACGACTTGCGGACCGACAAGCTGCGCGCCTGCGGGCGGCCTTGGCCCGGTTACGAGGTGAGGGTCCGCAATGGCGACGAGACCGCCGCGGTGATGGAGGTCGGCGAGATCGAGATCCGATCAGCTGGGGTCATGAAGGGCTATTGGAACCGTCCTGAAGCCACCACTGAGGCGATCGATGCTGAGGGCTGGTTCAAGTCTGGCGATGCGGGCTATTTCGACGCCGACGGCTATCTCTATATTCACGACCGGGTCAAGGACATGATCGTCACGGGCGGCGAGAACGTCTATCCCGCCGAGGTCGAAAATGCCCTCTATAGCCATCCGAGCGTCGCCGATGCCGCCGTCATCGGTGTGCCTGACGACAAGTGGGGCGAGGCGGTCAAGGCTGTCGTGGTTCTGCGTCCGGGCTTTGAGCCCGATGCGGCCGCCATCATCGCCCACTGCCGAGGCCTGATCGCGGGCTACAAGGTGCCCAAGACCGTCGACTTCACCGACGCCTTACCGCGCAACCCCTCCGGCAAGGTACTGCGCCGTGAACTGCGCAAGAGCTTCTGGGAAGGTCGCGAGCGGATGGTGGGGTAGGGGGTTGAAAAACCCAACCGGATAGGTTATTTACGTTATGGTCACTGTGCTGCGAGCCACGGGGTTGCGGGTCATCATCTATGTCAATGACCATCTCCCGGCGCATGTTCACGTGACGGGTGCAGGCGCTGCTAAGATTAATCTCATCGGGGCTAAGGGATCACCAGATCTGGTCTGGGCCGATGGTATGAGCCGAGCCGATATTCGCCGTGCCATGGCGCTGGTCACGGAACACCGCGACGACCTGTTGGCACAATCGAGGAAAATCCATGGATGATCTTTCGGACTTCAAAATTGATCAGGCCCTAGAGCGGGGTCGTCAAGCACGGGAAACGCAACCGCGTGCTCGGCGCGCAGTCTATGATCGGAACCTAGGGCTTATTGTGGTTGATCTAACCAATGGCTGTAGCGTCACATTTCCTACCGCGCTTGTGCAGGGCCTTGAGACCGCCAGTGCGGACCAGGTAGCCGAGGTCGAGGTGCAGGGGCAGGGCTATGGATTACACTGGGAAAGCCTTGATCTGGACCTCTCTGTGCCCGGATTGATGGCCGATCTGTTTGGCACCAAGGCC
>JBBARR010000020.1:29412-45198 GCA_040399645.1 Caulobacteraceae bacterium
GCGTGATAGGCGGGCAGGGAGACGTGATCGAGGATGCTGTTGCCATTGCCAGCCACTGGATGAGAGGCATAGCGCGCTATGACCAGATCGGCCTTGGGCGCGATCCATAGGGCCTGGCCGTGGATGCCTCGGGCGCTGTAGGCTCCAAACCGGTCATGGGCGACCCACCACATGTTGCGATAGGACCAGTCCGGTAGGGTCATGACCCCAGCCTTAGCAAAGTGGCCCTGATCGGCTCCGGTCTCGATATCCTTGACGACGGCTTCTGGCACGATCTGTTGGTCGTTGAACTGACCGCGAAGACGCATCATTTCGCCAAAGCGGGTGAGGTCGCGCAAGGTCACGCTGAGCCCGCCTCCGGCCATAGCTGTGCCCATAGGATCGACATAGAGGTCGCCATCCTCTTCCGCTCCCAGCCTTTGCCAGATCCGTTCCGAAATCATCTCGGCAATGGGCTGACCGGTAATGCGCTGAATGACCCAGCTTAGTACCTCGGTATTACAGGTCTTGTAAGCAAAGGCTTGGCCGTGCTCGCCTTCCTTTTCCAAGGCCAGGAGGAAATCGAAGATCGTGCGTGGTCCGGCATAGTCATCAGGCAAAGGCGCCAGGCCGCTCGCCCGGCTATAGGCCCAGACCTCGGCATTGGGATCGACATAGACCTCGGAATAGCGAACCGCGATGGTCATATCTAGAACATGCCGCAGTGTGGCGTCGCCATAGGCGGTCTTGCCCAGTTCAGGCACATAGGCGCTGACCCGTTGATTGGGATCGAGGCGGCCTTCGTGGACCATCATCGCGGCCAACAGGCCGATGAAGGATTTGGTGACGGAAAAGACCAGATGGGTCAGTTCCGGTTTCAAGGCCCCGAAATAGCGTTCCTGCACAATCTTACCCTTGTGCAGCACCAAAATGCCATCGGTGAAGTTTAGATCGAGCGCTTGTCGCCAACTGACAGTTCGGCCATCCATCGTGGTAAAGGTTACAGCGTCCAGATCGTCACGCTCCGCCGAAGGCAGGGCGCTGGCGGCACTTGGGCCGCGACGGATATTCACGCTGGGGCCGGTTTGGCGCACATGGCTCAACCCCCAACGGCTCTTGGGAAACTGTAGGTTCGATCCGTCGTTGAGGGTCAGTCTCTTTTCAGGCGCGGGCGGAAAGCCCTGCATAAGGCCCAAGGTCTGAGGATCGGTCGCAGCAGCGTCGAGGGGCTGGCTCATGATGGGGCTCCCTAAGCGGCGCTGTCCCGCGCCATGGGGTCAGGCTAGCACTGCAAAGCCTCGCTTTCAAAGGGGGCGATTAAATCGTGGCTAGCGCGTGATCTGTCCTGTTTTGATCTGCGCTCGGCCACAGCCCGCTGGGACCCAACAGTCCCGCCGATAGATGGCTTTGGCTTGCGCGAGGTTTAGGACCTTGATGCCGAGCCAGGGGTAGGCGCGCTTGGAAATGCCGAGTTGCGGCTCGTCACATGGGTCATTGGGATGGTTCACATCACCGCCTTCGTGACCGATCAGGACGTCAAAGGCTTCATCTAAGGTCATGGTCGGGCCCTTTGTCAGAGATGATGTCCCTATTGATTTAAGGCCTCTGGCTGAGAGGAGGATCAGAATAATCGTCTGCGTCCCAGTCTCGCGGCACATGGCATTTGACGCGCCCTGTCCAGCGGCTACTGTTCTAAAAAACAATGATAACCGACGGAGGAAGCTTGAGATGACGCCTGCTGATGGTGCCGATGCGGTTGTAAAGACTTTGCCGACCTTTAAGTCGCTGCCGATGAAGGGCCCTGTAGTCCATGTCGAGCGCCGCGCCGATCGGGTTCAAGGCCTGTTCACGACACCCCCGACGGGCGGGGTCATGTCTCTCTAATCTCCTCAAATTTTCCCTATAGAAGGAACTTCGACCATGCTCGATCCCTATTTTAAAGCCATGTTGGACGCCGCCGCCGAAGCTGGGGCTCCCTCACTCGATACCTTGGAACCTGAAGCGGCGCGGGAGGTCTATCGGACCTTGAAGTTTGGCGAAGAGCCGCCCATTGGACCCGTTGAAACCCGCGACTTTACCGTGCCAGGCAAGGCGGGCGCGATCCAGGTTCGCCACTATACGCCCAAGGGTGCGGCGGCTGTGACCCCAGGCATCGTGTTCTTCCACGGCGGCGGTTGGGTCATCGGTGATCTGGACACCCATGATGATGTCTGTCGCCGTCTGGCTGACCTGACCGGTTACCGGGTCTTGGCCGTCGACTATCGACTGGCCCCCGAACATCCTTTCCCTGCCTCGCATGATGACTGCCTTTCCGCGACCAACTGGGCCTTTGAGAACGCCGCCTCTATCGGGTTCGATCCGGCCCGTATCGCCACATGCGGCGACAGTGCAGGCGGTAATCTCTCTGCAGCGATTGCTATCGATCTGCGAGATGCTGGCCGTCACAAGTTGGCCATGCAGGTCCTAATGTATCCCGTCACGACCTTCACCGTGACCACTGAGTCTATGGATCGATTGGCCGAGGGCTTCTTCCTAACCAAGGCGGGCATGCACTATTTCCGCGACGCCCTGTTTGGCGATACGGGCTTGGGTGCGGACCCTCGCGTATCGGTTCTGGATGTTAAGGACCTATCAGGCCTGCCAAAGGCCTTTGTCTCGACGGCGGGTTACGATCCGCTGAGCGACGAGGGCATTGCCTATGTGAAGGCCTTGAGCGCTGCAGGCGTCGATGTCGATCACCGTCACTATGACAGTTTCATCCACGGCTTCTACAATCTCGCAGCCCTGGCCCCCGCGGTTTTAGGAGCCTATGACGATGTTGTCGGCGCTCTGAAAAAGACGCTCGGCTAAGAGGTTCACCATCGTTTTGGACAAGAAAAAAGGCGGCCCAGATTGCTCCGGGCCGCCTGTCTTTTGACCTGCGGGTAAGGCCTAGTACTTGACGCGAAGGGTTACGCCATAGGTGCGTGGCTGGCCCAAGAAGGCATCATAGCTGCCCGATTGGAACGGCGCGTCATACGCAACCTGATAGTACTTTTGGTTCAGCATGTTCTGCGACCAGAGTTCCAACGCCAGACGCTCGTCCGTCGTGCCCAGGCTGATACGGCCGTTGGCGACGATGTAACCAGCCTGCACCTTGACGGGGTTCAGATCCGAACCGGTATTGTAGCTGGACGAGTACTTCGCACCGATGTTGGCGCGGCCGACGAGGGTGCCGAATGTGCGCTCATAGGTGGCCGAGGCCGAAGCGGACCAAAGAGGAGCAAGGGACAGGCGAGCCCCTGGCAAACGCGCGGTCGAAGCTGAGGCACCCAAAAGGGTCCGGTTCTTGCCCGAAGCATAGGAGGTGTCGGAATAGGTGACGCCGCTTTGCAGGGTCAGGCCCTTGGAGGGGAACCACACCATATCGGTGTCGACGCCCTGTGAGGTCACTTCTGGCACCGACTGGACTTGGAAGAAGAGGCCGTTGAAGGCGTTCAACTGGAAATCGGTCAGCTTCTGCGAGAATACAGTCGCGTTGAGCAGCAAGGTGCGATCCAGAAGGGTCGACTTGATACCGGCCTCATAGCTGTCGACGAACTCGCCGCCGAAGCTGGTGTCCAAGATCGGCTGCAGCGATGTTGCAGCCGATGCTGTACCTGCAAGGGCGAACGGCAGGGCCACGCGATCGAGGTTGTAACCACCCGACTTATAGCCGCGCGCATAGGACAGGTAGGTCAGGTAGGACGGGTTGATACGGTAGGCCGCCTTGGCGGTGCCGCTCCAAGCATCTTCTGAACGCGACTTGTGGTTCGTCAGGCCGTTATAGAGCGGGTTGGCAAAGGCTTGGCAGGCAGCGCCAACGATTGCAGCGCGGCTTGCGGCGGGGGTGGTGACAGCCGCATTGGCCCAGCGAGAAATGCCCGCACAACCGACAGCAGCGTCGATATTGCTATAGGCGGCATCCAAGGTCTTTTCGTCCTTGGTGTATCGCAGGCCCAAGGTCAGTTCGAGCTTTTCGGTGACTTGGATGCTGTTGTTGGTGAACAGCGCCCAGGTCGTGCCTTTTTGCTTATAGACGTCGAGGTTACCTGCGCCTGCGGCATAGACGGTTCCGGCTGCACGACCGGTGATGGCCGGCAAAGGAAGCCCGCCCAGCAAGCCGCTGAGATAGGATTCGAAGTCGGTCCCGTAACGCAAGGTGGCCTTCGCGGTCAGGTCTTCCTTGGCGTAGAACGCGCCGACCAGCCAGTTGACCTTGTCACTCGCACCGGCAAGACGAAGCTCTTGGCTGAACTGTTTAAAGTGAGTTCCTTGGTCGCCGTTGGATGGGCGATAGATGATGTCTGCGGTCGTAAAGTCAGAATCTTGACCAGCGACATAGTCCCAATCGCGGGCTGCCGTGATGGCCGTCACCTTGGCGCCGCCCAGGAACGGGGTCTTCCAGTTCAATTCGCCCGACAGGCCTTGATCGGTGATCAGTTGTTCTGAACCGCGGTTGGCATAGGCGATACGGTTCCAAGGGGCAGGCGTGGTGGAGAGGCCACCGGAAATGCCTGCGAGCGCCGCGACGAGGGGGGCGGTTGCGCCATTCTTGATCTGGACGCCGACGCAGCATGATTCGTTACGCTTGGTGTAGTCGCCGATCAGCTTTACATCGACGCTGTCGTTCGGGGTGAAGAGCAGTTGACCGCGGGTCGACCAGAAATCTTGGGTCTGATCTTGCGTGCTGGTGCGAGGGCCCTTGCCGACGCGGATGTCATAGAAGCCATCGCGCTTGCGGTCTGCCACATAGAGACGACCAGCGATCTTGTCGGCCACGATAGGGCCATTGATCGAAGCGGACGCACCCAGAGCGCCATTGTCGCCGACGGTCAGTTCACCGTTTGCGCCAAAGCTAAAGGTGGGCTGCTTGGTCATGATGTTGATGACGCCAGCCGACGTGTTCTTGCCGAACAGGGTGCCTTGTGGCCCCTTCAACACTTCAACCCGCTGCATCTCGCCCAGATCGCCGAAGCCAACCCCGTTGCGAGGACGATAGACGCCGTCGACAATGATGCCGACCGAAGATTCAAGACCGGCATTGTCACCGACAGTGCCGATGCCGCGGATGCGGGCGGTGGTTGAGGTTTCGTTGGCGGTCGAGGTGACCAGCAGGCCAGGCGTCAGGATCGTCAGATCCTTGATGTCCTTAACGCCACTGTCTTGTAGCAGTCTAGCGCTGACGGCCGTGACCACGATCGGCACGTTTTGCAGGCTCTGTTCGCGCTTTTGAGCGGTGACGACGATTTCGTCGACCTGACGATTAGCCTCTTGGGCGCTCGCGCTACTGGCAAAGGCAGCGAGTACGGCCACGGAGGCCGTATATTTCAGAATATTTGCGATATGCAATGAACTTCCCCGGCGGTTGTGCGGTCCCAATTTCGGTTTCCGCGTTGTGCTCATTTCCGGCTTATGCCTGTTAGAGCTTGTGGGGAACATAGGCACGGGCAGGGGGGACGCAAGGTGCAAGCCCTTGTGCGTCAAGGCTTTCCTTGCGGTGTGACTCAAATGAAACAGATTAGGTCTCGTCCGGTGCCATTTCACCGCTTTGACGCCGCTTTTGTGCTGCGAAATTGAGCACTGCAAAGGCAAGGGCCGTAGAGGCGACCGAACCGACAACGACCCCAAGCCGAATCTGTGTCTGAATCAGCGCGTCACCGGCTGCAAAGGCGAGGCCTCCAATGAACAGGCTCATCGTAAAGCCGATGCCGCACAGCACGCTGATTCCATAGAGTTCTAGCCAAGTGGCCCCGGTCGGTTTTCGCGCGAGGCCCGTCTTCACCGCTATAGCGATGGAGGCCAGGACGGCAACCTGCTTGCCGACAAAAAGACCCGCAGCGATGCCGAGAGGGAGGGGGGATAAGAGGTTGCTAAGCCTTAATCCTTCGAGTGTGAACCCCGCTGCCGTGAAGGCAAAGAGCGGTAAGATCCCATAGGCGACATAGGGGTGAAGGCTGTGCATGAACAGCTTCAGTGTTCCTTCTTGCCCGGCCTTTTGCGGCGCAATCGGCACCAGCATGGCGCAGGCGACCCCGGCCAGAGAAGTGTTGATCCCAGACTTGAGCGTAAAGGCCCAGACGACGAGAAACCCCACCACATGGAAGGCGAGGGGTGCTGCTTTCCATCGTCCCAAGAGGGCGAGTGCAGACAGGCCAAGTCCAGCGCCGACGAGGGCCTTATAATGAAGTTCATCGGTATAGAGCGTGCCAATCAGCGCCACGGCTCCCAGATCATCGACAATGGCGAGGGTCAAGAGGAACAGGCGAAGTGATCCCGGTAGGCCCCGGCCCGCTAAGGCCAAGATTGCGATGGCAAAGGCAATGTCGGTGGCTGTCGGGATCGGCCAACCCCGCAGGGCACCTCCGGGGGCCAGATTGATGGCCGTATAGACCAGCGCTGGACCGACCATGCCGCCAACGGCCGCGATCAGGGGCAGGGCGAGCTTGCGGGCGCTCGACAGTTCGCCCTTCAGGACCTCGTATTTGATTTCCAGACCGACCACATAGAAGAACACGGCCATTAAGCCGTCTTTGACCCATTTTTGGAACGGCTTGGTTTCGATGAAGTCGCCAAACTGGACGGTGAAGGGCTGATGGACGAAGGCCCAATAGGCGTCCTTGTAATCAGAATTGGCCGCGATCATGGCCGCAAAGGCCGCGATGATCAGGAACAGGCCGGAGGCCGTCTCGGTCTTTAAAAAATCGAGAGTGGGACGACGGGGCATGGGCTGGTCCTGCGATCGATCAAGATTAAAATCAAGGGAGGCCCCCTCATACGCGCTGGCGGACCGCCCGCCAAGCCTTCGGGCGAGGCTAGGACTTGAAACGCCGGTCTAATGTCGGCATTGGAAGGGGATGGCAACTTTCTCGACCCTGACCAGCCTGGCCTATCGGCCCGATCCGCTCTATATGGCGCTGGGGGCGGACTATGCCGACCCTGTTGAGCCCGCCGATTTTCCACAAGCGATCATCCGCTTTCGCAATGTTCGGGCCTCGGCCAGCGTGGGCTTGGACGGTTTGAGCGATGCCGACTGGGTGGCCGCCTTTGCTCGGTTCGAGCCCTTGCCCGGCAATCAGCCTCAGCCCTTGGCCATGCGCTATCACGGCCATCAGTTCGGTGTTTACAATCCGCAGCTCGGTGATGGTCGCGGCTTTCTCTATGCGCAACTTCGTGAGGCGTCGCCCACAGAGGGCGCGCCCATGCGGCTGTTGGATCTTGCGACCAAGGGCACCGGCCGCACGCCCTGGTCACGCAGCGGCGATGGCCGACTGACCCTCAAGGGCGGTGTGCGAGAGGTGCTGGCCGCCGCCATGTTGGAAGCGCACGGCGTGCCCACCTCGCGGGCCTTTAGCCTCATTGAGACGGGCGAGGCACTCGAGCGCAATGACGAGCCAAGCCCGACCCGCTCGGCGGTGCTGACCCGTCTGTCCCACAGCCACATCCGCTATGGCACCTTTCAGCGCCTTGCCTATCTGCAGCGCCCAGACCTGATCCGCCGCCTGATTGACCATGTCGGCGCGGTTTATGATCCGGCCATCTTAACCGTTGAGGGCGATCGTCCACGGGCCCTGACTTTTTTGACCGGCGTGATGCAGCGCGCCGCTGTGACCACGGCGCGGTGGATGGCGGCGGGATTTGTTCATGGGGTGCTCAATACCGACAATATGAACATCACAGGCGAGAGCTTCGATTACGGGCCTTACCGGTTCTTGCCCTATAATGACCCCAACTTTGTCGCTGCCTATTTTGACCAGAACGGTCTCTATCGGTTTGGCCGTCAGCCCCAGGCTGTGCTCTGGAGCCTCAAGCAACTGGCGGGCTGCCTGACCGATCTGGCTGATGAGGCAGACCTCGCGCAGGTGCTTAATGGCTATGGGCTGACCTATCGCGACGCCCTGTGCGACGCCATGTTCGCCCGTCTGGGGATCAAGCGCTTGGGGGATGAGCGCGACCCAGCCTTGGTCAATGCCGCCTTCCAAGCCTTGGGCGAGGCTGATCCCGCCGTGCGCTGGGAGCCCGTCTTCTTTGATTGGTTTGCGGGAGCGGCCTCTGAGGCGCGGGCGATGGGGGGCGTGCGGGCAAGCCTTTATACTGGCCTAGCGTTCCAGGCCTTTCGCTCGGCGCTAAAGGGGTTCGAGCCGGATGGTCCCGAACGGCTCGGTCACCCGATTTTCCAAGCCGAAGACCCAGAAGAATTGCTGATTGATGAGATCGAAGCGATCTGGAGCGCGATCGCTCAGTCTGACGATTGGAGTCCGCTATCGAGAAAGCTCGACGCGATTGCCTTGACTGCAGAGGCTAGGCTTTAAAGCTTAGGTCAGGCACCAATCCAAAACCCGTGAAAGGGCCCGATATTGCGACTGTGGAACGACAGTTCCGAAGATGATGCACAAAACGAAGGTCAAACGTCTGACCATTAGAACCTCCCATATCTCAGTCTTATATCTGTCATATTTAGTAGTGTAACGTTAGCTTGTCGAAGGCAAGACCCATTCGGGGCTGGCCATTGTCGAAAATCATGATCTTGTCCGCGCTAGGTCGAGGCGCTTTGGCGCGTACGCGATAGAATGGGAATGAGGATCATGCTGTTTTTGATCTGTGGACTGGTTCTGTTTTTAGGTTGCCATAGCCTACGTGTTGGTCCCGCGAGCCTTCGGGACGGACTGGTTCAGCGGCTTGGGGCTAGCGGTTTCAAGGGGCTCTATTCGATCCTGTCGCTGGTCGGCTTTGCCCTGATCATCTGGGGCTATGGCCAAGCCCGTATGAGCCCAACCTTGGTCTGGCTTCCGCCGGTGGCCACCCGCTATATCGCCATCTTACTGATGTTGCCGGCCCTGATCTTGATGGTCGCGGCCTATGTCCCATCCAATGTCCTCAAGGCCAAGCTGCATCATCCGATGGTCCTGTCGGTCAAGGTTTGGGCTCTGGCCCATCTGCTTAGCAACGGCAATCTGGCCGACATCCTGCTGTTCGGCTCTTTTCTGATCTGGGCCGTCTTCGCCTTCCGCGCCTCCCGTCAAAGCGACCGCGCCAACCCCACAGAAGCCGCAGCCTCTAAGCCACTTGGCCTGATCCTGACTCTCGTGCTCGGCACCGGCACCTGGGCCGCGCTCATCGTGGGCGGGCACCGCCTATTGATCGGCGTCAGCCCGCTTGGGGGGTAGTTTTTTGGTGGAAGGGGGCGGGGCGTGGCGTCCCGTAGAGGACTCGAACCTCTGACCCCCGGTTTAGGAAACCGGTGCTCTGTCCGGCTGAGCTAACGGGACCCACGAGGGCGGTGTAGCATCGTGGGGGGCGGCTGCCAACCTAGCCGATCAGGCCTGCCGCCCAAGGATCGCCGACCTTTTGTTCAAGAGCGATTTTCAACTTTTTCATGGCGTGATGCTCGATCTGGCGGACCCGCTCCTTGGAGATGCCGAGCGTCTTGCCGAGGGTTTCGAGGGTTTCAGGGTCCTCGATGAGGCGGCGTTGGCGCACAATGTTCATCTCGCGCGGGGTCAGGGTGTTGAGGGCTTCGTGAAGCAGGTTTGAGCGCGTGGCGTCGTCGCGTTTGTTCATCACCACGGTTTCTGGAAGCTCAGCCTCGTCCTTCAAGAAATCTTGCCATTCGCCTTCGCCGGCTTCGACTAGGGGGGCATTCAGGGACCGGTCGCCGGTCGACAGGCGCGAGGCCATGGCGTCGACTTCACGCTCATCGACCGCTAATTCCTTGGCAATGAAGGCTCGGCTTTCAGGGGATAGGCCTTGGCCACCGACATCGTTGAGCACAGCGCGCAGGCGACGCAAATTGAAGAACAACGACTTTTGCGCCGCCGTGGTGCCCGTGCGGACAATCGACCAGTTGCGCAGGATATAATCTTGGATAGACGAGCGGATCCACCAGGAGGCATAGGTGGAAAACCGCACCTCGCGCTCGGGCTCGAACCGCGCGGCGGCCTGCATCAGGCCAACATTGCCCTCTTGCACTAGGTCGCTCATCGGCAGGCCATAGTTTCGAAACCGCCCGGCCATCGACACGACCAAACGCATATAGGCGGTGATCAGTTCGTGCAGGGCCTTATCATCTTGGTCCTCGCGCCAGCGACGGGCGAGATCGTGCTCGTGAGCAGCCTCGAGCATCGGAGCCGACATTGCAGTTTTCACGAACCGCCGGTCTGCGCGTAAGGATTCGGCTGTTTCAACTAGCGCCATGGTTTTGACCCTCCGATCCGAACTAAAATGTCCGGACAATTGGTTTACGTGTCCGCAAGCTTAGCGGTTCACCAAGGGGCTAAAGATTTTTTGATTTTTGTCCTGAGCGGCCGTGCGGCCAACTCAGGACGAGATCAGGTCAAAGGCCTAGGCGGCCTTTAGCAAGGACTTGTTCAGGATGCCGATGGCGGCGTCGCGGTCGATCCGCTCAATCGCAGCCACTTCGCGGGCCATACGGTCGAGGGCTGATTCATAGAGTTGGCGCTCGGAATAGGACTGTTCGGGCTGGTTCTCGGCGCGGTGCAGATCGCGCACCACTTCTGCGATGGAGATCAGGTCGCCGGAATTGATCTTGGCTTCATACTCTTGCGCGCGGCGGCTCCACATGGTGCGCTTCACCCGGGCGCGGCCCTTGAGGGTGGTCAGTGCTTGCGAGACGACATCGCCCGCCGCCAGAGGACGCAGGCCAGCCGTCTTGGCCTTTTTGGTAGGGACGCGCAGGGTCATTTTTTCGTGGTCGAAGGTAATGATGTAGACCTCGAACGCCATACCGGCGACCTCTTGAGTTTCTACGCCGACCACCTGTCCGACGCCGTGCGCGGGATAAACAACGTGCTCGTCAACCGAGAAATCGTGGACACTGGCGTTCATACAAAAACCCTCTCGAAAATCTGTTCTTTCATCCGACACGAATGAAAGACCTCAGCCTTTTACCCAACAACAGACACTATCGATCCGGCCCGTTGCGGTACGGACGTCATCAGCCGTGTCATGTTGCAAACTTAGTTTAAGACACCCTTCGCCTTAGATGGGGGCGCGCGTCAGTAGAGGACCGCTGTGGTCGAAAAGATGCGCGCTGTGCAGGCATACAACGAGACATCACGAAGATAGGTAGCACAAAAATCGTCACAAACAAAGGGTCGCCTAACGGGTGCCTTTTAGGTCAGCCCTGACCTAGCCTCGCGAACGTCGAAACTCAGGAGCCCTTGCCGGGCTTTTCGCTGAAGTATTTTTCGAACTTGCCGGTCTCGCGCTCAAAGGCTTCGCGATCTACTGGCGGCTCACCCTTGACGGTGATGTTCGGCCAGACCTTGGCAAAATCCGTGTTGATCTTCAGCCACTTGCCGTCGGCATCATCTTCCGTATCGGGCTTGATCGCATCAACGGGGCATTCAGGTTCGCAGACGCCGCAGTCGATGCACTCATCTGGATTGATCGCCAGAAAATTCTCGCCCTCATAAAAGCAGTCCACGGGACAGACTTCCACGCAGTCCATGAACTTGCACTTAATGCAGGCATCCATAACGATGTAGGTCATATCAAGTCCACGATATCCAGTCGGCCACAAAACGGTGGTCGAGGTCTATCTCAGGGGATCGGCGTTTCTGTCAACAGCCGATCCATTCGTAGCCCTATCAGGAATTCTGAGGGTGGGGGTTTGGCGGATGGAAATTGACCCTCGTGTTCCCAGATTTAGGCCGGAAGGTCGCTATAGAGCCCTTGGGCTTCGGGGGCGGGGCCGCGGCGCTCGCCGAGGGCTTCGATGCGGATCACAAAGACGCGGGCGGCGATGGCAAAGGTTAGTTGATCGCCGGGTCTGATGGTTCGTGAGGGCTTGTCGAGGCGAGCGGGCGGGCCAAGGCCGGGACGTTCGAGACGCACACGCCCGTCTTCCACGAATTTGGCGCCGAGGGCACGGGTCTTCAAGAACCGGGCGCGCCAGAGCCAGACGTCGATACGGCAGGTCTCTTCACTCATCGTGTCTTTGGGCTCATCTGGCCTGTCCCTTCTGGGCATGGTCGACCTTGCGAGCCGGTCGGCGGCGGCGGGCCAGTTTAGCGGGCGCTGAGGGCGGAACCTTGAGCGCTGCCAGAGCCGCAAAGGGGGAGGCGGCGACGGCCCGGTCCATCGCGGCCCTAGCCTTGGCGGTCTGTTCGGGTGCCTTGGCGGCTTGCGCGCGGTCGGCCCGGCGGCGTCGCCACAGGCGAGGCTCGCCCGGCACCGGCTTGCCGACGGGGGCGAAGTTGAGCCCGCGCAGAACCCACTCGGCCTGAGACAGTGTCCAACCCAGTGCCTCAATCGCCTCAGACGTCAGGGGCATGGCCCCATTGACGGCAGGAAGGGTGCGAAGATGGTTGTCCAACTGTTCCAACATCAGGACCGGCACAGTGAAGGCGCCGACCGCCCGTAAGCCATAGGCGGCAAGCGTCCGCACCGATGGGATGGCTGAGGGTAGGGGACCGATGGACTGAAAGGCGGCAGGCCAGTCGGGACGCTCGATGGCGGCAAAGGCGCGGGTGAATGCGAGGGCCTCAGGTGTCATCAGGGCAGGCAAGAACAGGCTAAAGGCCCCGAACCGAACCCCGATGGCGCGCAGGTGGCGTCGCTCAACCGGGCTCAGGGCGTGAACCTCGGTCTCGACAACCGAACGGTCAAGTACACCGCCAGACTCGGCGAGCTGGTAGGCAATGCCTCTGGCCAAGCCCTTAATCTTGCCGCTCTGGATCGCGGATTCGAGATCGCGCAAAGGGCCAAGTCGTCGTCCTGCCTCTGCTGCCAAAAAGGCCTCCAGCCGCCGCGTGGCCCGCTCTCGCGCCGGGGCGGGACCAAGCTCTCCAAACAGCCGCACGCGCGGGGCAAAGAGGCGTGAAATATCCAGCTTGCCAGCCGCCTCTCCGTTCCAGAGCACCGCCCCATCGGGCATAAGGGCGAAGGCCTCATCCGGCTCGGCGGCGATCGTGCCAAGCCGGCGCGTGATTTCAGGGCCCACCGCGCGCTGAGCTGCGGCCCGCAAGGCCTTGTCTTCCAGTTCGCTTTCGCCTTGCGCCGGGACAAAGTGCAGGCCGCTGAGCTGGCCGACAAAATGCCCCTCAACCGTGACCGTACCATCGGTGCCAAGGCCTGCGAGCAGGTCCTCACGCTGACGCAGGCCGTGCATGAGGGCGCTGGTGCGCCGGTCGATGAAGCGCTGCATCAGGCGCTCGTGTAGCGTATCGGAGAGCCGCTCTTCGAGGGTCTTGGTCTGTCCTTGCCAGTGGCCTGGATCAACCAGCCAGTCTGGCCGGTTGGCGATATAGGCGAGGGTTCTCACGCTCGAGAGGCGCCCCGATAGGGCGTCGATGTCGCCGTCCAGCCGGTCTAGCGCGCGAAACTGCTCTGCGATCCAGTCTGTGGGCGCGCGCCGAGAGCCTTGGGTCAGGGGCATGAACAGGTCGTGGACCATGCGCAGGTGATCTTCCAGCGTGGTCTTGCGAAAATCGGGCGTCTGACAAACATCCCACAGCCGCATCAGATTGGACTTGTCCCGGCATCGGCGCGCGACGTCCTCGTCGAGCGCCATGCGCCGAAGGGCGGTCTCATCTAGGCTCTCTTCAGCCAGCTTTAGCCCGTCACGGGACGGCGGCTCGGCAAGGCTACGGATCAGGGCGGGTAGGGACTGGAACTCCAGCCGCGAATTGCGCCATTCGGCCCCCGAGATGGATTCGAAGGCATGGTTTTCGACCGCAGCGACCTGATCCTCGTCCATTTCGGGACATTCACCGGTCACACCAAAGGTGCCATCCGAGCGGAAGCGGCCCGCCCGGCCCGCGATCTGGCCAATCTCCTGCGGATAGAGCCAGCGGGTCCGTTTGCCATCAAACTTGCGCAGGCCCGCAAAGGCGACATGGTCGACATCCATGTTCAGGCCCATGCCGATGGCGTCAGTGGCGACCAAAAAATCCACCTCGCCGGACTGATAGAGCGCCACCTGGGCATTGCGGGTGCGGGGGCTGAGCGAGCCCATGACCACCGCCGCGCCGCCGCGCTGGCGCCGGATCAACTCGGCAATGGCGTAGACTGCATCGGTGGAAAAGGCGACGACGGCGCTGCGCCGGGGCAGTCGGCTGAGCTTTTTGGGGCCGTCATAGGTCAGTTTCGAGAACCGCTCCCGGGTCACGAACTCCGCATCGGGCAGAAGGCGTCGGATAAGGGGGCCAAGCGTGCCTGCGCCTAAGAACATGGTCTCCGATTTGCCGCGCGCATGGAGCAGGCGCTGAGTGAAGACGTGGCCACGAGCCGGATCGGCGCAGAGCTGGATCTCGTCCACCGCCAGAAACTCGACCTCGCGGTTCAGCGGCATCGCCTCGACCGTGCAGACATAATAGGACGGGCGTGGCGGGATGATCTTTTCCTCGCCCGTGATCAGAGCCACGCAGCGCGCACCCCTTGCCTTAACGATCCGCTCATAGATCTCACGGGCCAGGAGCCGAAGGGGCAGGCCAATCATGCCCGAGGCGTGGCCCAGCATCCGCTCGACCGCCAGATGGGTCTTGCCGGTGTTGGTGGGCCCTAAGACGGCGACAAGCCGTGCGGGCGCTGCTCCTGCGGGCCGATCACTCATGACCTCAAGGTGGAGCGGACTGGAGCCCACGGCAAGGCCCTAGCAGAAGCTTCAACAGGATTGTGGGGCTTAACGGAAATTCACACTTCGCCTGAACGACAGGGAAACGAATCATGACCGAATCAGCGACATCGGCCGATTCGGTGTTTGTTCTATACTATATATGGTATCATAACGTGCGTTAACCACAACCTCGTTCGAAAGGGCTCGGAACGGTTAGGGGCGCGTGCCTTCAATGTTCAAGCGAGCCAACTCGATCACAGCATCGCCGAGGGGCGTCTCTGCAGACAGGGATGACAGCACCCAAGGCCCGCCCGCTCCGACCTGCGCCCAGTCGGTCGTGATCGGCCGTCTCAGGCCCCCGCTCTTGTCTTCAACGGCCTTTTTCTTGAAGCCAGCAATCTCGATATAGCGCACGGAGCAGCGCAACGGATTGACCATTCCGAACCGTTTTTCGCGGTTATCGAGCCGGTAAGGCTTGGGCCCTGAAAAATCCAGCTCATAGAGTTGCTTGCCGTCATAGAAGCGCGCCTTGCCCTGACAGGGGCCGTCGTGGCTGCTGGCCAAGGTCATACGCATGAAGTTGGTCAAGGGATCAGCCGCCGTGATGCGCTGGGTCCTTGTCGTGGGTGGGTCGCCCATATTGTCAAAGGTCGGTGTTGAGGTCGTCACCACGTCAGAGGCCGTCCAAGTGGCGGTGACCTTGCGGTTACGCTTTGCGTCAATGTTCTGGTGCGTGATCGAGCCTGGCTGGGGCTCGCCGCTGGCGACCCGGCCTTGAGTCAAGGCGCGCATATCCAGTTTGCGGAACGCCCGCAGCAGGCCGTAGGTCACCAGCCTAACCTTTGACGTAAAGGCCTCGGGGCTTGCGGTCTGATTGAACTGAATGTCGAGAACCTTGATGTAGAGACGGCCATCATAACCGAGGTCTAACTTCAAGGGCTTGGCGTCGGTGACCACCGGCGCCGCACCCTGAGCAAGGACCGGCGAGGCGAGCGTCGCCAGCGCCGCGGCAAGGGCGGCAGAGCAGGAGGCGATGGAGCGGCTACGGCCGGTCATGAAGGGTCTCCGAACCAAACGATTTCGACGCCTTATAGGCTAAGACTGTGGTAGGGTTGAAGTGCCCCTGAGAGATCTATTTCCTCGTTGCGAAACTTGGCCGTTTAATGGCCAGACAAGACCCAGACAAGACCCAGACAAGACCCAGACAAGAC
>JBBARR010000021.1:0-28406 GCA_040399645.1 Caulobacteraceae bacterium
TCCTGAGCTTCGAAAAGATCAATCTTTTCAAAGATCAGGCCGCCGGCGAGGGCGTCAGGTGTGCACGATCTCATGATCGTTTCTTCGATAGCCCCCTTGGGGTCATCGCGCCTCATCCCACGACCTCGAAAATCTAGATTGTTCAATCCAATGAGACCGTTCAAAGCCCAGACGGCGATTGAGGCATGTTCCACCTATTTTGGGACATTGAGTGCCGAAGGCTGAATGTTCCGCACTGGGTACAAAATAGCCGTCAGGACAGGCCTCAAAGCCCTACGCTATATGGCGTTTCGAAATAGGCGGTCATCGAATTGAGGTTCGATCAAAGGCGCGCCTTATCGGGCCACATGAGCTGACAACGCATTAGGTCACGCTCAAAGGATCGGTTAGCCGATGCAGGTGCCTTAAAGGCGAGCCTGTTTGAAATGCCGACAAGCTTGGAATTCTGGGACTAACCGGTATGGGCGTGAATTCGGCGTCCAGTGTTGACATGATGGTGTGGCCGAACGAAACCTTTTTAAACGCCAGACCATCCAACATCGGCGCTTGCAACACCGCAAAATCGCCGCCTAAATATCAACCCAAGATGAGACACGCTCTACGCTAAAAACAAGCGCCTAAGGTCTCGAATGTTTTGACGACGGGCAAATGGATTTCTAACACGCAGCGATGACCGCGCCTTGTTTGGGATTGAATGACGAAAGGTCATCCCATACGCGGCGGTGTTTGGCGGAATATGGTTTCAATATCTTGCGCCCCGTGAAGAACGCGGGCGATTCCAATTGGCTTCGTTGTTGGGTCATAGACGATGAGATAAGAAAATACTGACCAGAATTTGACGGGCTCATCGGTTAGGTCTTCACGGCTATGGCCTGCACCGCGATTATCAGCGACAAACCGAATGCCTTTGCGGACTTCAACGTTCACATGACGAACCAGGCTCGTGCCGCCCTCTTTCATCAAATGAATTCGGATCTCATCCAAGTCGAACTCTGCATCGAGCGATAAGCGGGCGCGGCTCACTTGGACGCGCAGCTATCGATTTCATCAAGTTCCGTGTCGATACGATCAAAATACGCTTCGCTGTCACTGCTTTTTCCAGCACGCAGTGAATTCATTCCCGCAGTGATTTTACGGCGGATTTCATCTTTCTGCAGGGCAAACAATTGGTCGCGATCATCCATGAGGCGCAGCGCTTCGCGAACCACCTCACTGGCTGAGGTATATCGACCGCTGGCCACCTTGTGGTGAACCATGCTTTCCAGTTCCAAGGTCAAGCTAATGTTCATTGGCGCAACTCCACTTCGCCAATATTTTAGCAAAATAACAGAAAATAGCAAACTTTGTTATAGCGCAATCGCCGGGGCACCGGACCGCAATGCTCTGTCACGGAGCTCCCGAACGTGGTTCTAGACACCATGGCTGACGGCTTCGTTGAAAATGACTGGTTGGGCCGAGGGCTCGCAATCGGTTCAGAGGCCAGTTTGCAGGTGGCGATGCTAGACCCACGCTGCGTGATGACGACCCAACCTCAAGGCGACCTGCCACAGGACATTGAGATCATTCGCACCCTTGTCGAGCACAACAGTCAAGCCGTGGTCGGCGAGGCGCGATTTGCGTGCGCGGGCGTCTATGCCGTGATCGCAACGGCAGGAACAATTCAGTTGGGGGACGCGGTCACGCTCGATTAGGGTTGACCACGCAAATTCACTTCGGCTGTAGAATGGCCGCGCCCCCCTGAAGCGGCATTTTTAGCGTGCACTTAAGGGTTGGTTCGCCAAAGGTTTTCCTGCCAGCGCCGAGCCGCGCTTCACGAGCCGCTAGACTAACGCCCGGTTACACCACCACCCGGGACACGACCCTGCATCTGCCTTTGCCGCGGCGCCAACACCGATTACCCCGGGCGATGGAGTGTTTGCTGTAACATGGCAAAAATCGACACATCGTGCGGCTGCGGTTGCTGCTTACAAGACCGCCTGGACGGCACCATCGAAGTCATTGACACATGGCGTATGTGTGTCCCGTGACAACAATACGGATTTTATGGTCTTTTCTGCCTTCGCGAATTTTGAGGATAACTTTACCTCAGAGCGAACCTCTCTGAGCGCCGATAATCTAGCGCTCCGTGAACCGCAATATTCTGCAAGCTATAAGCCCCTCATGCCCGTTGGGGATACGAATGGAAAAACTGTCCATCAATTTTTCCGCTTCAGTGTGCCCTTCAAAAATACGGAAGCTTTTGTTCAAGCTGCATCCAGAGCGAATTCCGTAGTTGCGACTGAAATCAAAGGCGCTTTCTTAGGGGTCTTTATGCCGGCTGCGGCGGGCGGGACAAATGAAGCAAACGTTCTGCATGTTAGGATTGTTTATCCTGACAATAAGAGCCTCGGCATGAGCATAGATAACTACTTCAAAGGCACAAAAGGAGCGGCAGGCTTCAACGAGATGTGGGCGCTTTCTACTGGCATCGTGAGCAACAGCATCGAAGATTGCGAACAGTTCCCTACCGCCAAAAACTAATGGGATCAGAGGGTGGGGCGAAATCTCCCCACCCCCTTTTCCTGATCGGAATTTGAAACATGATTTCACGGTGACAACCCTTAGCAAAAGGGCTGTTTGTCATTGAGGCGCCGCCGTGGAGGGGGATCACTCAGCCTGCACGCGCATCGCGCGGAAGGTTGGGGATAACGGCCAAGAGGCCCTGGCCGATCAGGCCAAAGGGTTGACTTGACGGCGAGGGGGCAAGGCCCCCTACCCGCCTGAACCGCGGGCCAGAGGAAATCGATGGCCCCGCGCAGCGAGGGTCAGGCGGGTCCTTTTTCGCCGCGATGGCGACCGACGATGTCAAAGGCGAAGCCAGGGCATCAAGGGGAGCGCGGAGCGTTCACTTGGCCCCGCATGGCGAGAATAGTAAAAGCCCCCCTAATGGCTCAGAGGGGCTGGTTGGGCCTTCAGTCTTAGCCGCCCTCCCCCTGGTCTGCCTGCTCGGCGGCTTTCTTGTCGAGGAAGAGGATCTGGTGCTTGGGGCCGCTGACGGTGATCTTGGCCCGAACCTGCTTGATGCCATCGGTTTCAAACTCATCGTAGCGAAGCTGGCCCTCGATTTGGACCAAGGATCCCTTCATCAGGCCCTTTTCGATCGCATTGACCTTGCCCTTGCCAAAGATTTCGACGGTGTGCCAGGTGGTGCGGTCTTTGCGCTCGCCATTGGCGTCTTTCCAGCTTTCGCTGGTGGCCAGCCGAATGACGCAGACGCGTTCGCCGTTCTTTAAGTCGCGCAGTGTGGGGTTGTCGCCAAGGCGGCCGATCAGTTCAACTTGGTTCATCATGGTCTTTTTCCTGTTGTCTCACCGGCCAGACAATCTGTGCCGGCTCGCGGGCACTGCCGCGATCACGAGACCGTCAAACGACGAGGATGAGGGACCGACCAAAATCTGATCTTGCTGGAAACCGTCTTGGCAGGCCCTAGGGGCTAAAGACGGAGGGTCCAGCGCCAAAGATCGCCCGCAGGGTTGATTTGGGGAAGGTTTCGACCCGGCGTAGGTTCAAAGTGATGTTTGCGGCTTCCCGCCGAAGCTGGCTGATGGCCTAGCCTTTGGGAAGGGAAAAAGGCCAACCTTTGGACCCTTTGAACAGGCCGGCAATCAAGCACTATCCCCACCCCAGCACGACCCGCGCCGCTAATGCTGCTTCACGGAGCGGCTACCAAAGGCTTATGCGCAATTGCGCGCAATCCACACCCCTTTCCCACTTCGTCATTCTACGCATTGCAGGGTGGATCGATCGGGACTGTTGGGAGGCCTTTGGTTCATCAAGGGAGCCTTGGGTTGAGCCCTGCCGATGGATTGACCCCTAGCCATAAGATCCAAGCGTCAGCGTCCGGTGCGCATCCTTTGATCTTGGTAAACGCTTGCAATAGGACGTCATTGACGTATAATATTCTTCATGATGAGACGTCCGATAACAGTTGCCGAGACCTCTGCCTTTGCGTGAACGGCAGCCAAGATCTGGAGTGAGGCGGAATTGGCTGAACTGGTCAATTACGTGGCCCTCAATCCCGAAGCGAGCGATGTGATCCAGGGTACTGGCGGCGTGCGAAAGCTGCGCTGGAGCAAGACAGGAGTTGGAAAACGGGGCGGCACTCGGGTGATCTATTTCTATTATAACTCGGGCTGCCCCATTTATCTGCTTCTTGCCTATGCCAAGTCGCAGGCAACGGACCTAACGCTCGAGGAGAAGAAGGCGGTCGCCGGTTTCGCGGCGATCATCAAATCATCGGCGGATATTGGCCAAGGAGAGATGTGATGAGCAATTTTGGTGACGATCTTATTGCGGCCATGTCTGAAGCCGCTGCCCATGCAAAAGGGCTAAGCGACGTCGCACGCACCCACACCGTAGCGGTGCCTGATGTACGCTCAATCCGTGAGGGATTGGGGCTATCGCAGCAGGCCTTCGCCAGCGTCTATCATATTCCGTTGGCGACACTCAAAGGATGGGAACAGGGACGCAGGCAACCCGATGCCACTGCCAGCGCCTATCTATCGGTTATCGCGGGTATGCCTGAAGCGGCTCGCGATGTTTTGCGCGGCGCAGCTTAAGGCGCGCGGCTAAGCGCGCCCTTGGCCACCTCAAGCAACCTCCTCCAAGTCTAGCTGGCCAAGACCTGATTTGGTCCAGAGAAAGTCCGTTGCGGCTTGAGCTAGGGAGGCTGCCTTTAGAACCATGCGGCTATCGTCCTTCAGCGCCTTGAGCCAACTTGCGATATGGTGTGCACTGTCAAGAGACAATTATTTGAGAGCCCCCTTGGGGCGATCACTGATCGTCTCAAGGCTGCGAAAAACTGGATTGTTCAATGCTATCAGTTCTTTCGAAGCCCGGACGGCGAATGAGGCAAACCGGTCGCAGTTGAGCACTTTGAGCATCAAAGGCTAAATCTACCGCTCATGTTCCGCTCTGGGTACAAAATAGCCATCAAGCAAGAGGTGAGTTAGCCGAAATCAATCTGGTGGCATCAAGAACTGATGCTACCTCAAAACCATGTGAGCCCGGCCAAGTTTCGGACCCTGAGTGAACCAACAGACATCGTGTTGCGCCAACATCCTGAGCTGCCTGCATCATTCGATGGTTAGCCTTAGGGGCACTGTGGCGTTTGACTTCAATGGCCCAAATCGTTCCGTTGGGGGCTTCGATTACAAGATCAAGCTCCAGACCGGCTGCGGTTCGAAAATAGGACACACGTGCGCCTTCAGGTGCCGCCGCAATGAGAGCTTCAATCACAAAGCCCTCCCAACTTGCACCAAGGATGGGATGGCTTAGAAGCGCTTCCATATTCGCTATGCCAAGGAGAGCGTCTAACAGGCCACTGTCGCGCACATAGATCTTTGGCGACTTGACCAACCTCTTGCTTAAATTGCCGGCCCAAGGCTGCAATCGTCTGATCAACATGAGATCGACCATAAGGTCGAGATAACCAGACACGGTGTGCCATGGTAGGCCAAGACTGGCCGAGATCTGTTTTGCGTTCCACTGACCCGCTTAAAGATGGGCTGGCACACGTATGCCAAATTGAGGAATGTCACGCTCAAGATAGGTCCGAAGAAAGCTTCGCCGCCACTGCAGGCTAACCTCATCAGAGGCAGCTAGGTAACTTCTAGGAAATCCGCCACGGGTCTAAAGGGTGTCGATTGTGTTTGAGGCACGATCAAGGCTAGCGCCATCCAAACTAACGGCTTCTTCGGGCAAAAATGGTCGCATCTCAAGAAAATTTATGCGCCCGGCAAGGCTCTCGGAGCTTTGAGTTAAAAGTGTAAGTGCGGCTGAACCCAAGATCAAAAACTGTCCCGCGCCAAGTCCGCTTGGGTCTAATCGTCTGCCTGCATCGATGCGCGCGCGTAAGGGTACGAAAAGTTTAGGCGCACGGTGTATCTCATCCAACACAATCAATTTGCTGGCGTGGCGCGATAGGTAAGCGGCTGGATCATCGAGCTTTTCCCGGTCCTCTGCCTCCTCAAGATCAAGATAAACGGCACCATTGCCGCGGCCCCAAAAGCGCCACAGCAGGCGCTTCGCTGAGCGCAAGCTCTATGTCTCGCATGATTGATCGAGAAAGGATCATCCTTGGATATTCGAAGATTATCAACGAATATCCAAGGTGATTATCCGGTTGGTTCATCATGGTCATTTTCCTTTTGTCTCACCGGCCAGACGATCTGTACCGGCTCGCGGGCACTGCCGCGATCACGAGACCGCCAAACGACGAGGATTAGGGACCGACCAAAATCCGATTTTGCTGGAAACCGTCTTGGCAGGCCCTAGGGCCGAAAGACGGAGGGTTCAGCCTAAAAGATCGCCCGCAGGGTTGATTTGGGGAAGGGTCCGACCCGGCGTAGGTTCAAAGTGATGTTTGCGGCTTCCCCGCCGAAACTGGCCGATTGCATCATTACGGTGGGTCAAAATCGGCCAAACTATGAACGCGTAACCAGACCAGCCCGAGAGCCCCCCCGGCGGCCTGAGGTGTTAAGTTTGCTTCACGGAACGGCAACCGAAGGCTTGCGGGCTATGTATGGTGCGCAGGCTCACTGCCCGGCCTCGACATTTGGCCTCTTGCAAGGCCGATCGATTGGACCTGATGAGGGACCGTGGCACCTCGGTGCCCTCCCAAGGATGCGCCTAACCGATGTCGCTCACTTGATTGAGGTGTACCAGATCGCCTGATCTGCAACAGGCTAGCGCAGACCCAAGCCGCCTCTTTAGCGGGTCAGCCTTCTTCTCCGACCTTATAGGCTGCAAAGACGTCCCGGGCGATTAACGATCGCAGCGACGCTTATGAATATCTGGTTACTGGTTAAACACCAAAGAGGCCACATACAGCCCGGGATGAACAGTCGGATACTGGGTCGAGGCCTCGGAAGGGGAGACCTCGTTGTCCAGCCCCGAGAGTAATGAATCATCAATAAACTCAATGGTCCTCATATAAATCTCCCCTGAAAATTGTCTAGTTAACCCCTCTGGAGCCCCACGCCCTTACAAGGCTAATGAATTCCGAGTCCGACTAATTCCAAACACCAAACTATGCTGACGAAAAATTCGGAGGCTATACAGATAAAAAATTTCGGACTAGCTTTTCATGGCACTAGTGAAAATTACCTAATTAGGGAGGCTTAAATGTCTAAGTTTCGCGTAAAGTGGCTATCGTTGGGAGCTGGCGTTTCTCTAGCACCAGCGCTTGCGCATGCAGCCACTCAAAACCTGCAGTCAGATGACTATGTTGGCATATCATTCTGGCTGATTTCTATGGCGCTTGTCGCGTCCACTGCGTTCTTTTTTCTTGAAAGAGATCGGGCTGCAGGAAAGTGGAAGACCTCGCTAACCGTGTCTGGTCTCGTGACGCTGGTCGCCGCGGTCCATTATTTCTACATGCGGGACGTCTGGGTTGCGACGGGCTCCACGCCAACCGTCTATCGCTACATCGATTGGCTGATCACCGTTCCGTTGCTCATGGTCGAGTTCTATCTGATCTTGGCTGCGGTCACTAAGGTTCCCGGCGGCGTTTTCTGGCGCCTGATCATTGGTACCTTCGTCATGCTCGTTGGCGGATATGCCGGTGAAGCAGGATATGCCGGCGCATGGCCCGGCTTTATCGTGGGCATGATCGGATGGGCCTACATCCTCTATGAGGTGTTCATGGGTGAGGCCAGCAAGATCAATGCTGCCGAAGCCCCAGAGTCCGTCCAATCCGCCTTTAAGCTCATGCGCTTAATCGTGACCTTTGGATGGGCCATCTATCCGATTGGTTACTTCGTAGGCTATCTGATGGGTCATGATCCATCCAATAGCTCTGCGGCGCTTAACCTGATCTACAACCTCGCTGACGTTCTGAACAAGATTGCCTTCGGTGTGATCATCTGGACGGTTGCGACCTCTGAATCGGACCGCGCTTCTGCGAAGTAGGTTTGTATGACTAAGGGCTCTAAAGGTGCGGTTCGAAGAGCCGCCCCTTTAGAAATCTCTTATCAAAAGTTTGGGCCTCGCCTTCGAGGCGGGGCCCAAATATTGATTTGACGCCAGACGTGGCGGGCTTTCGCCCCGAAGGTTTTCCCCGCTGACGCCCTAGCTTTTATGCCCATCTTGGTGGTGTCTTTCGCCCAAGCTCGAACGCCAAAAGCGCTGACGGATTGCCGACAAAGGCCCCCGTCTGACCCAGATAGAACATTTTGCTCACGCACGCCGCTAAGGGCCCTCGAGCCATCCCGGCGGCTATCGAACCGCACGCCCGATCGGCCCGAGCGAACCCGTTTCTCAAAGGAGGACCCCTGATGTTGCTTCTGTCCTATCGTCCGAACCAAACACCCAATCCTAACGCCCTGAAATTGGCGATTGTGGCGGGCATTTCTTCCTTGTCGTTGATGGGGACGGTAGCGCAAGCGCAGGAGCGCGCGCCTCAAACAGGGTCGTTGGTCCCCGAGATCATCGTCACGGCGCAAAAGCGCGAAGAAAATGTCAATGCCGTACCCATGTCGATCACAGCGGTAACGGGCGAACAGCTTAAGCGCGCTGGCGTCAATGAGGTCCGCGATCTGGTCAAGGTCTCGCCGGGCTTTAGCTATGCCGATTCCTATGTTGGTTCCCCGATCTATACCCTCCGCGGTATCGGTTTTAGCGACATCAGCTTGGGCGGCCGTTCAACCGTCAGCCTCTATGTCGATCAGGCCCCGATCCCCTTTGCGATTGAGAGCCGCGGCATCAATCTGGACCTTGAGCGCGTCGAAATTCTAAAGGGCCCGCAAGGCACATTGTTTGGTCAAAATGCTACGGGCGGTGCGATCAACTTCATTGCCGCCAAGCCGACCAAGAGCTTCGTGGCCGGTGTTGATGCCAGCTACGGCACCTTTAACGCTTCGGACCTGAGCGGATTTATCAGCGGCCCCCTATCTGAGACGCTGGGCGCACGATTGGCCGTCCAGACGATCAGGTCCGACCCTTGGCAGCGCAGCTATACCAAGTCCGCCGAAAATGGCGCCGACAATGTCCAAAATGCCCGCCTGACCTTGGCGTGGGATCCCAGCGCGCGGCTGAAGGTTCAGGTCAATATCAATGGCTCCAATGACCAGTCGGATGTGCAGGCCGGTCAATTGATTGGCATCAACCCCCAGATTGCGCCCATCGCCCCCTTCGTCCCGGGCCTGCTGACCTACAAATTAGCGCCCGCCAATGCGCGGGCTGCCGATTTCAATCCGGCGGATGACTATGCCAAGAACAATCGCTTTCTTCAGGCCGCCGCGAAGATCGACTATCAGCTGTCAGACCAGATGACCCTGACCTCTCTGACGTCGGTCAGTCAATTCAAGCAGGATCAACTGCAGGATATTGACGGCACCAGCCTGTCGAACCTGAACCGGCACACGACCGGCAAGATCCAATCCCTCTCGCAAGAACTGCGGATAGCGGGCGATCTCAATGAAAAGACCCGCTACACGGTTGGCGTCAGCTACGGCGACGATGATGTTCGCGAATCGAGCTTCAATATTCTGGTTCAGAGCACCCAGGCCCTCGCCTTTACGGGCTTTGGCTTGCCGGTCTTTGCCGATTTCGTCGACACCAATAATCAGAAGTCCAAGACCTCCGCCATCTTTGCCAGTCTCGACTATCAGCTGAACGACGATCTGAAGGTCTATGGCGGCGCGCGCTACACAAGGTCCGACAATCGCTTCAGCGGGTGTACGGCCGATTCCGGCAATGGCAATACCGCCTTTGTCCTTGGGTCCTTGTGGAACTCCTTCCGTCCCATATTCGGTCTGCCCTTTAATCCCCCGATCCCAAAGGGCGGCTGTACCACGGTCAATGCCGCCTATGCCCCGGGACTTGTGGTCGATAGCCTCAATGAGACCAATGTCGCTTGGCGATTGGGGACAGAGTGGACGCCGCGCGAGCGGACCCTGCTCTATGCCAATATCAGCAAGGGCTATAAGGCGGGCGGCTTCCCCTCGCTTGGAGCCTCAACGGCACGTCAATATCTGCCCGCGACCCAAGAGTCGGTTGTGGCCTATGAGGCCGGTTTCAAGACCACCACATCGGACCGCAAGCTACAGCTCAACGGGGCCCTGTTCTATTATGACTATCGGGACAAGCAGATCCTCGGCCGCGTGCTGGACCCCGTCTTTAACTCCCTCTTGCAGATGATCAATGTGCCGAAGTCTAAGGTTGTGGGCGCTGAGCTTCAGGCCACCTGGGTCCCAATCGAAGGACTGAACCTAACCGCAGGCGCATCCTATACGGACTCTGAGATCCTGGACAGGTTCACCAACTTTGATCCCAACGCCATCTTGACCAATTTTGGCGGCCAAGCTTTCCCCAATACGCCGAAGCTGCAGTTGGTCGCCGACGTCAACTATCGCTGGCCGATCAATGACACGCTGGGCGGCTTTGTCGGCGCAGGGGTGACCCATCAGGACAAGACCAACAGCCAGTTGGGCGAACTGCCGTCGCTCAATGTGAAGGCCTACGGTCTTGTCGACCTGCGGGCGGGTGTCGAGAGCCAGAGCGGGACTTGGCGCCTTTCGGCCTGGGGCCGCAATGTCGGCGACGCCTACTATTGGACTGCGGCTAACCGCAACCTCGATACCACCGTGCGATTTACCGGCCGTCCAGCGACCTATGGCCTATCCTTGAGCTACCGGTTCCAATAGTCGATCTCAAGATCAGCCGTTCTGGCGCCACGGCGTCCGCCAAGTCAGAACGGTCTCTTAAGGAAGCCGAGATCGAGCGCCTCAATTTGAGAGGCCGCCGTGCTCTGTGACAGGCTCCATAGCTGTCTCTAGGCTTTAGGAGCGGCGGTAGCGACCTGACCTATTGATCAAAGCCGCGGAACACCGTCGCCTCTTGAACGGTTTTGCGCTCAGAGATGACCGCATTGGCCGGGAAGCTGTCGTCGGGCCAGCCGATGGCGATGCTCTTCATGATCACCTGATCATCGGCGATGCCCGCATGGTCGCGCACGACGGGCGATTGCATGATGCCTTGGCTGTTGATGACCGCGCCCAGTCCGCGCGACCAAGCGGCATTGACCAGAGCGGTGGTGACCGCGCCGCAGTCGAAGGGGGTGTCGTCACTGCCGGCGAGCACGCGGTCATAGGTTACGATCACACAGACCGGGGCATCAAACTGGCGAAAGCCGCGCAGGACCCAATCTTGGCGCGCGTCCTTGTCATCGCGGGCGATGCCCATGGCCGAAAACAGTTGCTTGGCGACACCGACCTGACGATCGCGGTGCTGGCCCTCGAAGGCTTGGCCAGTGCGAAATTCGCGCGAATGGGGCACGCCCGCCATGTTCCGTTCGGTGTTGCCGGCCCGGATACGATCTAGCGGCTCACCGGTTAGGACATAGAAGTTCCAAGGCTGGGTGTTCATTGAGGAGGGTGCGCGCATGGCGAGGGTCAGAATTTCCTCAATCAGCGCCTGCGGCACGGGATCGGGCTTGTAACCGCGGATGCTGCGGCGACCGAGAACGACGTCATCAAATTGCATGTCAGGCCTCAGAGTGCGTTGGATCGAAGGGCCTTGGCCCCTATTGAGTATTGGCTATACCCAGATTGATGGCCTGCGTCGACCCGAGATCATGGGTGCCTCTCCTGTGAGCAATAGGTCTGGAGATGGGTTCGGACTTCCCCGTTCAGACCTCAATTCTCGGGCACAATCACCATCGGACGAGACGTGATGGAGATTTGACGCAGGGCTTTTCGCCAGAACATCTGACACCGTTGTCATGCCAATCGAATGGTTTCAAAAATTACCATCGAGTGTTTTTGCTCTTCGATAATAATTGAAACAATCATCGCCATAAAAATTGGGTTTTATCGAATATAAAAAGCCCACATAGTTTTGTTTTTCTATCAAATATAGAAACCATACAATATTCTATCGTCAACAGTGCCCGATTTATGTCTGTCGTTTTAATTCTAGACACCTAGGTGTTGTAACCTTGGCACCAGTGCTAAGGTAAACCACTTATGGCGCTATTGGCTTGCGTTGACACGACCCGTTTCGGGCATAATATGACACCGATGACATACCTTCCTGAACCGCAGAAAAATCGCGACCTCTATGTTGGCGGTCCATCCGTCTCTTCCATCGCATGGGGGATGTGGCGCTTTCGCGGCGCAGATGTGAACGCTGCCCAAGCCAAGGTGCAGGCTGCGCTCGATGCGGGGGTGACCCTGTTCGATACAGCTGACATCTATGGCCCAGACAATGGCGAGCCCTTCGGCGCGGCAGAGGCCCTCTTGGGCGCTGTGCTGAAGCAGGCCCCGGCCTTGGCCAAGCAGATGGTGATCGCCACCAAGGGCGGGATTGAGATGGGCGTGCCCTACAATTCCAGTCAGACCTATCTAACCTCGGCCATTGATGCCTCCCTGAACCGCATGGGTGTCGAGCATGTCGCCCTCTGGCAGATTCACCGCCCAGACATTCTGACCCATCCGGCTGAAATCGCCCGGGCGCTGGAAGCGGCCCATGAGGCGGGAAAGATCGGCGCAGTTGGAGTGTCCAACTACACGGCCGCTCAGGTCGAGGCCTTTGCTGCCCATCTGCGTCTACCGGTGGTCTCAACCCAGCCAGAATTTTCGCCCCTGACGGTCGGGCCCCTTTCTGACGGAATTATGGATCAGGCGATCGCGCGCAATATGACGGTCTTGGCCTGGTCGCCGTTGGGCGGGGGGCGGCTGGCTCAGCCTAGCTCCGACCGCGAGCGTGCTGTGGCAGCAAGCCTCGGCGCGGCGGCTCAGACCTATGGGGTGTCGCTGGCAGCAGCGGCCTATAGCTGGATCATGGCCCATCCGGCCCGGCCCATCCCCATCGTTGGCACCCAGACCCCGGCGCGGATTGCCGAGATCCCGGACGCCTATAAGCCCCGCTGGACCCGTCAGGCTTGGTATGAGGTGTTGGTCGCCGCCCTGGGAGCGCCGCTGCCATGATGCAGGCGCCGTGCGAGATCAGCTGGTTTTCCGCCCTTTGCGACGATGATTATGAGTTTTTGGGCGTTCCCGATGAGCGGCTCCAGTCAAGCTGGGACCATTGCCGCGATATCGTCCTGCAGGCCGAGGCGGGCGGGTTTGATAATATCCTCCTGCCTTCCGGCTATGAGTTGGGCATAGACACCACAGCCTTTGCCGCAGCGATTGCGACCCAGGTACGGCGTATGCGTTTGTTGATGGCTGTGCGGATCGGCGAGATGTGGCCCCCGCAATTGGCCCGCCAGATCGCCACCATCGACCGCATTTTGGGTGGACGGCTCACCGTCAACATCATTTCCTCGGACATGCCCGGTGAAAAGCTGGCCTCGGTACCGCGCTATGCTCGCACCGTTGAGGCGATGTCGATCCTCAAGACTATGCTCAATGGTGAGGCGCTCGACCATCAGGGCGAGTTCTGGAACCTCAAGATCGAGCCACCCCGTGTCCGGACCCATTCTGGTAAGGCGCCTCTGCTCTATTTCGGCGGACTATCGGACGATGCGCGTGACGCTGCCGCCAAGGGGGCTGACGTCTATCTGATGTGGCCCGATCGCAAGGAGGCCGTGGCTGAGATTATCGCTGACATGACCGCCCGCGCCGCCCGCTACGGTCGGACCCTGCGCTTTGGCTACCGGGCCCATGTGGTTGTGCGGGACACCGAATCTGAAGCGCGCACCGCTGCGGACCGCCTTTTGAGCAAACTCGACAATCAGGTGGGGGCCGCGATCAAGGCCAAGTCACTGGATTCCAAATCGGCCGGTGTTCAGGCTCAGGTCGCCCTTCGCGAGACTGCGGGCGATGATGGCTATGCTGAAGCCAATCTCTGGACGGGCATCGGGCGGGCAAGATCGGGTTGTGGCGCGGCGATTGTCGGTGATCCTGATCAGGTGCTGGCCAAGCTCAATGACTACCGGGCCATGGGCATCGAGGCCTTTATCCTGTCGGGCTATCCCCATGCTGCCGAGGCCGACCTCTTTGCCCGCCACGTCCTGCCCCATATCGACCATGGGCCGCTGGTCTAATTCGGACGGCGGGCATTATTGGGTATAGAACGGTCTCGAGGTTGAGGCTTTAGGGCCTCGATAGGGGCGAATAGGCGATTATGCGGCCGACCATCAAAGATGTATCCGCGCTGGCGCAGGTCTCCATCAAGACCGTCTCCCGCGTCCTCAATAAGGAGCGCTATGTCTCCGAAGGGGTCCGTGCCCGTGTTGAGAAGGCGGTCGCCGAACTCAGCTTCCAGCCCAGTGCTGCGGCCCGCACCTTGGCCGGTCGCCGCAGCCATCAGATCGCCTTGATCTACGACAATCACAGTCCGCACTATATCCACCAGATTCAAACCGGCGTCTGGGCCCGCTGTATCGAGGAGGGTGTGCGCCTGCTCGCCCAACCCAGCGATGCGGCCTCTCCCCATCTGGTTGATGAGGTCGGCGCATTGATCGACCAGACCCAGGTTGATGGGGTCATCCTGTCATCCCCGATCACCGATGCGCTCGCCGCGCTAGATGAGCTGGAGCGGCGTGGCATTCCCTATGTGCGGATCTCTCCGGGCACCGAGCATGGCCGCTCCTCCTCGGTCTCGATGGATGATGTGCAGGCCGCTGACGATATGACCAGCCACCTGATCGCCCTTGGCCATCAGCGCATCGGCTTCATTGTTGGTCACCCCAACCACACGGCCAGTGATCAGCGCCTGTTTGGTTATCGCCGTGCTCTGGACCGCGCCAATATCGATTTTGAGCCCAAATATGTGCGTCCCGGCCTGTTTGACTTTGCGTCGGGCGAGGCTGCGGCCGACATCCTGCTCGACCTACCGCAGCCGCCTACGGCCATCTTTGCCAGTAATGATGACATGGCCGCCGGTGTTCTGACGGTCGCCCATCGCCGAGGCCTTTCCATGCCCCGCGACCTCTCCGTCGCAGGATTTGACGATACGGCACTGGCGAGCCAGCTTTGGCCCCCCCTGACCACGGTGCGCCAACCGACGCGTGACCTGGCCTATGCTGCAGCGGCCTTGCTGTTTGAGGGTCAGGCCAAGGCCGTCCATCGCAGGCTGGCTCACGAATTGGTGCTCCGTGCCTCGACATCGGCTCCGCAATCGCGCTGAGCGAGCGGCCACCGCAACTTTCAGGCGCGTTCTGTCCTAATCGGACAGAAATAGGACAGAAAAAGGTCGCGATAGGCTCGAAGAGGGTCATCACATCGCTTAATCACCCGACTAAACTGTTGCACACGGATCATAGGCTTGATCGAAGTTGGGGTCAGGTCGCCCCTGAAGGATCGCACTCTCAATTGGATTATGACCGATAACTCCCAAAAAAAACAGGATGTTATGTGAGAATTTCTCACCATCTTGAATGGTCGGTTGGAGGTTGTGGTCCCTTGCCCTTTTGGTGAAAACAAGCCTAAGTTAGCGCTGTCATAAAAAATAAGGGGCGGAATGTGGTTGAGGTGGTGCGTTACGGTATTGTGGGTGCCGGGCTGATGGCTCGTGAGCACATCCGCAATCTGGCCATTACACCCGGCGCTGTCGTCACGGCCCTTGCCGATCCGGTCGCCCATTCCCTCGACATGGCGCGAGACGCTTTGGGGGCTGGCGGCGAGACGGTTGCAACCTTCGCAGATAGTGCATCCTTGGCCAAGAGCGGTCTGGTCGATGCCGTGATCGTCGCCAGTCCAAACTATACCCACCGCAAGGTGCTCGAGCCCCTGTTCGACGCGAACCTCGCCATCCTGTGTGAAAAGCCGCTGGCGACGACCTTGGACGATGCACGCTGGGTGGTGGAGCGCGCGGCGCAATCGACGGCCCCGTTCTGGACGGCGATGGAATATCGCTACATGCCGCCGATGGTCGAGTTTGTTAATCAGATCCATACGGGCAAGGTCGGACGGCTGCAGATGTTGTCGATCCGCGAACATCGCTTCCCCTTCCTGCCTAAGGTCGGGGATTGGAACCGGTTTAACCGCAATACGGGCGGAACCATGGTCGAGAAGTGCTGCCACTTCTTCGACCTTATGCGCCTGATTGTCGGGTCAGAGGCTGTGCGCGTCTATTGCTCTGGCGCGATGGACGTCAACCACAAGGACGAGCGCTATAATGGCGAGACGCCCGACATTATCGACAACAGCTATACGACCGTCGATTTCGCCAATGGCGTTCGCGCCATGTTGGACCTGTCGATGTTTGCCGATGGGGCGGAGAACCAAGAAGAGGTGACGGCCGTGGGCGACAAGGCCCGGCTCGATCTGTTCATTCCCGAGGGTGCCTTGGTCTATGCGCCCCGGGTCGGCTTCCGCAATCCAAAAACTGTCTCGCGCGAGATCGTTGAGACCGACGAAACCGCCCTCAAGGCCGGTAGCCATCATGGCTCGACCTTCTATGAACATCAAAAGTTCAACGCTGCTGTTCGCGGGGCTGGACCGGTTGAGGTGACCGCCCAAGACGGTTATTTGGCTGTTGCCATCGGCGCAGCCGCAGAGATCAGTGCGCGTGAGAAAAGATCCGTAGAGATGGCAGAGCTTGGCCTCTAGCCCATAAGAACTGAATTCAAACAAACGAAAGACAAGGGGAACCACAAATGTCCGTAAAGACGACCAACAGCATCCTGCTGAAAAACACATCGCGCGGCGCTTTCGTCGCGGCGCTTTTGGCCAGCTCAAGCCTTGCTGGTGCGGCTATGGCCCAGACCGCAGCGCCATCATCCGCAGCAAAGGACGATAATCAGGTCGAAGAGGTGGTGGTGACCGCCCGTCTGCGCAACGAGTCGCTGCAAACCACGCCCGTCGCGGTTAGCGTCGTCAGCGGGGCTCTAGTTCGCCAAGAGAACCGCAACAATATCGTCGATCTGGTGGCTCTGATCCCCAGTGTCGAGACAAGAACCTCACCCTCTAATAAGGACGCTTCGCTGCTGATCCGTGGCTTGGGGACCATCACCACCTCGCCAGGCGCTGAGCCGACCGTCTCGACCGTCGTCGACGGCGTGGTTCTGGCCCGCCCAGGCCAGATGGTGACGGACATTGTCGATCTGGACCACGTCGAAGTGCTGCGCGGCCCGCAAGGCACGTTGTTTGGTAAGAACGCCTCGGCGGGTGTGATCAGCATCATCACGACCAACCCAACCCCTGAGGCGAGCGGCTATATCGAAGGCACCTATTATCAGGGCAACGAATATCGCATTTCCGGCGCGGTGAACGGCGAAATTGTCAAGGGCGTCCTCAGCGGCCGACTGGCTGCCGTGACCAGCGGTTACGAAGGCAATGTCGACAATATTTTCAATGGCACGAAGAACAATGGCTATAAGAGCCAGGGGTTCCGCGGCAAGCTCCTGTTCACGCCAACGCCGAAATTCAGCGTTCTTGCGGGAGTGGACTATACCAATTCCAATTTGAAATCGACCGGCGCCATCTATGTCGCGACCTCCAATATCGGCTATCCGAGCGGCATTAAGACCAACAGTGTCAACCTTCCAAAGATCCTTTCGGCGGAGGGCCTCACCGCGTCGATGGACAATACCAACGTGTCGCTGAACTCGCCATCAAGCGTGTTGGACATGAATTCGGGCGCCTTTGTGCAGGCCAATTATGAACTTGGCGGCTTTGATCTGACCTCGATTACGGCCTTCCGCTATTGGCGCAATGTTCAGCGCGGTGATCTGGATGGCTATTCCAGCTTGACCACCCTAACGCCGACCCAGCAGGTTGACCTCGGTCACGTCTGGACCAAGCAATATACCCAAGAGTTCCGTCTGAGCTCACCCAAGGGCAAGTTCCTCGACTATGTCGTGGGCCTCTATTTCATGCATGCCCCGGACAAGGAAAACTATCGTCGCGATACGACCCAGCTTTTGGCCAACGGTTCAACCGTCACCAACTACGGCTTTAACCGGTTTGGCGCGACGCCGACCCACCAGTCCGCCTTTGGTGAAGCCAACCTGAACTTCTCAGAACGGTTCCGTGCCATCGTCGGCGCGCGCCTGGTTGATGACCAGCTGCGCTTCTACTCGTCGCGCTATTCGACCTCTGCAACGGCCGTTCCGGGTGTCAACCCCTCATTCGTGGGTCAGGGTTCTGCCCATGTGAAAGACTATGCCGGCCGCGTTGGTCTGCAATATGACGTCAATGACAGCACCCATGCCTATATCACCTATTCGCGTGGCTATAAGGGCCCAGCCTTCAACGTCTTCTTCAATCAAACGGCGGCGCAGACCAACACCCTCAACCCTGAAACCTCCAAGGCCTTTGAAGCGGGCGTCAAGTCGCGGCTATTCGATCGTCGCCTCCAGCTCAACGTCGCTCTGTTCAATGATGATGTGTCCAACTATCAGGCCAACCAGCCCGACATCGTGGCGGGCGCGATCATCACGCGTCTGATCAATGCGGGTGATGTCTCGACCAAGGGCATTGAAATTGATGCGGTGGCTAAGTTTGTCGACAACCTGACCTTGTCGGTCGACTACACCCACCTTGATGCTCGGATCGAGAAGTTCAACTGTCCGCCAAACGCAGCCGCGAGCTGTCAGGTCGACGGCAAGACCTTGCCGTTGGCTCCGAAGGACAAGTTCTCGGTGCGGGCCCAATATGCAGCCTATCAGTCTGAGCGCATGTCTGTGGATCTGAACACCAACTATACTTGGCAGTCAGAACAGCAAAACAGCATCACCCAAACGCCGGACACGATCACGCCAAGCTATGGCATCTGGAACGCCTCCGTCGCCTTGACCGATAATGTCAATGATTGGTCAGCGCGCCTGGTGGTTCGCAACATCTTAGATCAGCAATATCGCAGCTTCGTCTCTCAGGCGAACGGCGGTTTGATCGGGCAGGTTCCGCGCGACTTCAACCGCTACTTCGGCGTTATTCTTCACAAGAACTTCTAGTCTTAGCCTAGGGGGTCGATGGCATCGCCGCCATCGACCCTTTGCCCTTCAAACGCCTATTTTAAATTGAGGTTTCCATTGTTAGCCTCAAGCCTTCAGCGGTCTTCAGGTGTCGTCTCATGAAATCGTCAATGTGGACCCCCAGTACCCGACTGATCATTTTTATGCTGATCACCGGCAGCTTGCTCAACAGCGCTGACCGCCAGATCATCTCCATCCTTAAGCCCATGTTGCAGGACGAGCTGCACTGGACCGATACGGACTATGGCCACCTGGCCGCCGTATTCCAATTTTCTGCCGCCATTGCGCTGCTCGGGACCGGTTGGCTGGTCGACCGGATCGGTTGGCGCCGCGCCAATCCTTTTGGCGTGGGCAGTTGGAGTATTGCGGCGATTGTGCACTCCTTTGCCCGGACCATGGGGGAGTTCACCCTTGCCCGTGTCGCGCTTGGGGCCACCGAGGCCATGGGCACACCGACCAATATCAAGACCATCGCCGCCGTGTTCCGCAATGAGGACCGCTCCCTCGCGCTGGGTATGATGAGCGCGATTGGCGGTATTGCCGGAGCGCTTCTGATTCCGCTCCTGATCCCTTGGCTGGCCCTCAAATTTGGATGGGCCAATACCTTCGTGGTGATGGGCGTGCTGGGACTGATTTGGGTTGCGGCCTGGTACGCGTTCGCGCCGGGCAAGGGCTCCGAACATGCCGCCCATGTGAACCCCAGAGCCGCAGATCGGGTGCGTTGGCGTGACGTTCTAACCACCAAGGGCACTTGGGCTGTTGCGGGCGGTAAGGTCCTTTCGGACATGATCTACTGGTTCTTGATGTTCTGGATGCCCGACCTTTTCCACCGGGTCTTCCATCTCAGCCTCGCGCAATATGCCGCGCCCCTCGCGATCATCAATATCTGCGGTGCCTTGGGCGCTCTGTTCGGCGGTTGGCTACCCAGACAGTTATTGGCCCGGGGTATCAGCTTAAACGGCGCACGTAAGGGTTCGCTGTTGCTAGCCGCATTGCTGGTGACGCCGATCTATTTTGTCTCGTCTGTGCCCAGCTATTGGGCGGCGACCGCGATGCTAGGCCTCGCGCTCGGGGGCCATCAGGTCTTTTCGGTCAATATCTTCTCGCTTGCCACGGATGTGACGCCGTCGCGTCAGGTCGGTACGGTGATTGGTCTTGGCGCCTTTTGCGGCAATATGGCTGGGACTGCGATCTTGCAGGCGACCGGTATGATCCTGACCGCTGGCTTTGGTTATGGCCCGCTCTTGGGGCTGGCTTCGGTGTCCTATCTGCTGGGCTTTGGCTGGGTCCATCTTATGATGCCCAAGATCGTCGCTGTTGCGCCAGACCCGGAAGTCTTAGGGACCTGAGCCTGTGTCTATGACCGAAATCGACCATATTGTCCTTCTGGTCCGAGACATTGATGGGGCCATTTCGACTTGGGACAAGCTTGGATTTAAGCTTAGCTACCGCGTCCATCTGGGCGATGTGGGCTTGGGGCAAGCCTTCTTTATTTTGGCGGACGCCACCTTCATCGAACTGATCGCGCCAACGGTCCAAGACAATATCTATGCCCAGATGCTGCGCCAAAAGGGTGAGGGTCTTCGCCTTCTGTCCTTTTGGGTCGATGATCTAGATGAGGCCGTTGCAGACCTCTTGCACAAGGGGTCACCCTTCGCGGCGTTGGCACGCCGCGCGTCTTTGTTGAACCGCAATCGGCCAGCGGCATGCTGATCCAACTTTAGCCAAAAGATCGCCCCCATCGCTGGCGTGACAATCTCGAATAGAAGTCCTAATCGATAGGAAGTGAGGAAACGACGTGAACCACAATCTTTCAGATCAAGAGCGTGCGTCGGGTATCCTGCCGACTGAGATTTTGCAGGCCATTGCTCACGCGGTGCGCACGACCGGCTATGCTGTGGTCGGCAATGTCGTCTCTGAGCAAACCATCGCGCTCCTGACGGGCTCTGTTCTTGAAGATGTTGAGCGCGTGCGAGCGACGGGAAAACCGACGCGGCACGAAGAAAATACTGGCGAAGGCCATCTGCAACTCGGTTTGCGGCGCTATGGTCCCTATGTGCGGGCTGATCTGGTCGCCAATCCGGTGATCGAGGCGGTGGTGGCGGCTATCCTTGGCGAAGGCGCTTGGCTTGGCTTCTATAGTGGCAATGTCAATTGCCCGGGCAGCACCTGCCAACCCCTACATTTTGATCGGCCCTATTCATGGAAGACGCCTGAGGATGCGCAGCGCGATGGCCAAAGCTGGCCGCCGCCGACCACGACCTTGAGCTGCTCCATCGCCCTTGAAGAAATTACCGAGGCCAATGGCGCGACGGAAATCTATCCTGGAAGCCACCTGGAAACCGAAGCGGTCAACTGGGCCCAAAACCGGGTCGAGCCCTATCCAGACTTTATTGAAAAATGGAGCCCGCCCGCGCGGATGCCCATTCCTCAAGGCGGCGTCTGTTTTCGAGATCCGCGCATGTGGCACCGGGGCGTGCCCAATCTTGCTAGCAAGCCTCGCGCCATGATCGCGGCCACCTATCATGCTGGTCGCTGCAAGCACTGGCGCGGCATCTATATCCAAGACCTCGATGCCCAGACGCTCGAACAGTGTGCGGCAGACCCAGGCCTGCGGTTGATGGATGATCGTACCCTCGGCGATGGGCGTCTGGTCTTTCAGTCCGATGTAAGGGGTGTCTTTGAGTCTGCCCCGAGCCGCTTTGGCATCAATCGCAATGTTCGGTTCATTGATGGGCCAGAGCGGGTCAATCATTTCCAGGACTCCCATGAATTGGGCGGAGCCCGCGTGGTAATGGGCGAGGTCTCGCCAGAAGGATGACGACCATGCGGGTGCTCTTTATCGGCGGCACGGGCGAAATTTCATTGGCCTGCGTTGAGGCGGCTAAAAGGGCTGGCCATGCGGTCACCCTGTTCAATCGCGGCAAGGCCTTTGACGCGGCCCGTCTGGGCGTTGAGCAGTGGGTCGGTGATTTTGCTGATGATGTGACCTTTGCCGGTTTGGCGCAGGGCGGCTTTGACGTGGTCTGTCAATTTCTCGCCTTTGACACCCAGGCGGTAGAGCGCGACATCCAGACCTTTGGTGGCCACTGCGGACAGTATATCTTCATCTCGACTGCCTCGGCCTATCAAAAGCCCAGCCAAACGGCGCGGATCACCGAAGAGACCCCTTTGGACAATCCCTTCTGGGCCTATAGCCGCAGTAAGGCCGCTTGCGAGGCGAGGCTGTTAGAGGCCCACCTTGCGGGGCACCTCCCGGTGACGCTAGTGCGCCCTAGTCATACCTACCGCACCCGCATACCCAGCGTCGTGATCACCGGAGATCATCTGGTCTGGCGCATGCTGCGCGGCAAGCCGGTGATCGTGCCAGGCGATGGCGAGTCGGTATGGACGGTGACCCATTCAGAGGACTTTGCCCGCGCCTTTATCCAGCTGTTCGGTCACGACCAGGCCTTGGGGCAGGCCTTTCACATTACCGGTGATGTCGGCCACAGCTGGAACCGGCTCCTTGGCGCAGCGGCCCATCAGGTGGGCGTGGCCGCCGATATTCGCCCGGTTCTGACCAAGACCTTGCTCGCCTATGACCCCAATTGGGAAGGCCCGCTGCTGGGCGATAAGTCGAACAGCAAGATCTTCGACAATCGCAAGATCGCGGATCTGACCGGCGGCTGGCACTGCCAGATCTCGCTCGAGCAGGGGATTGCCAAGACCTGGCCGCGTGTCGCTGAGCGTTTGAACAATGGCTATGAGCCGGACCCAAAGCTCGACACCCTGATCGACCAAATCATTGCGAAGCAGTCGTGACCGCGCCTCGTCGTCTTTTTTGGATTTGAGGCTGCCATGGTGAACCCTTCGCCGTTTGATGAGCGGCTGTCCTTTTCGTCCTTCGACAGTCTCGAAGGCGTGCCGGTCTTGGCCCCCGAGGAGCCGGGGAGCGGCCTCTCTGGCCGATTGATCCGGACCATAAGGAAGATTGCGCCCGGCCTTTCTATTGCGTTGCTGGTCGCCCTATCAGCCTCGTGGCTATCCGATCACTATCACGCGCCGGTCATGCTCTTTGCCCTGCTGCTGGGCATGTCGGTCAATTTCGTGGGACAGGATAAGCGCTGTCGGCCTGGCATCGATTTTACGGCCCGAACCATTTTGCGCCTCGGCGTGGCGCTGCTGGGTGCGCGCATCACCTTGGCCCAGATCGGGTCACTGGGCGGCGAGGTTCTGTTCATTGCCGCTGCAGGGGTCTTGATCACCATCCTCTCAGGTTGGCTGGCCGCGAGGGTCTTTAAGCTTTCACCGCAGTTCGGGGTCCTAACCGGCGGGGCAGTGGCGATCTGTGGAGCATCCGCGGCGCTGGCCATCTCATCAGTTTTGCCACAATCCCCCACCCGAGAGCGCGACACCATGCTGACCGTGGTCGGGGTGACCACCTTGTCGACCGTGGCCATGATCCTCTATCCCTTGCTTGCCACCGCTATGGGCTTGAATGCGACCGATTCCGGTGTGCTCTTGGGTGCAACCATCCATGATGTGGCTCAGGTTGTGGGGGCGGGCTACAGTCTGTCCAAGACCACCGGCGATACCGCAACCATCGTCAAGCTGTTCCGCGTGGCCATGCTCTTGCCTGCCGTTTTGGTGATCGCCTTCCTCTTCACGCCTAAGGGCGGCGTCGCCAAGGGGGTCAAGCGGCCCCCGATCCTCCCGGGCTTCTTGGTTGGGTTTGTCGCGCTCGTGGCGGTCAACTCGTCGGGTCTGATCCCAGCGATGGTGATGGAGCATGTCTCCGAGGGCTCGCGCTGGTGCCTCGTGGCCGCGATCTCAGCTCTTGGAACCAAGACCTCGTTGGGGGAGCTGGTTCACGTCGGCTGGAAGCCTGTGGCGATGGTGGTCATTGAAACCTTGGTGGTCTTGACCTGGGTGAGCGCCATGCTGCTCCTGCGCCCCTTCGGCTAGGGTCTATTTTACAGGCAGGACCTTCAGCCCTGGCGCTGTGATCTGTGTTCATACTCTATCGGCGGTCAGCGGATGCGACAGATCCGTTTGAGTGCGCCCTCGGTGCCGCAGTCATAAGCCGGGCCAGCGATTTTCGCCCAATTGCATACCCCATTTCTGACATTTGAAATTTCTTATGTCAGAAACCTGCCCCAAAGTTGAAATAAGGCGTGCGCAGTGCGGAGATTTTGATGTAGGATTTAGCTTATATGAGAAACCTCTGGAGTTTTTGATATATGGATCTCGCTAACTACCGATCCGGCACCTACGAACCGCAACGCGAATATAACAGCTTTGTGCCGGAGCTGATAAATCATGCCTGGCTGGTCACAGACCTGCATGTCCAGACCCTATTGAGCCAGGCAGATCGCGCCTTGGGTGAATTGAATGCCTTTGCCCAACTGATACCGGACATAGACTTTTTCATCCGCATGTATCTGGCCAAGGAGGCAACCCAATCGAGCCGGATCGAAGGCACCCAGACCAGTATCGAGGACGCGTTTAAGGTTGTCGACGATCTCGCACCCGAGGCCCGCGATGATTGGGATGAGGTGCAAAACTATATTCAAGCGATTAACTTCGCGATTGATAGCCTCGATCGATTACCCCTGTCTAACCGCCTTTTACGGGAAACCCATGCCTTGCTGCTACAGGGGGTGCGTGGCGCGACCAAGCTGCCAGGCGAGTTTCGGCTTAGCCAAAACTGGATCGGGGTTAGCTTGAAAAACGCTGCCTTCGTTCCGCCCCATCACGATCGAGTGCCGGAATTGATGAGCGATCTGGAAAAATTCCTACATGCCCAAGAACCACTCGCCCCGCCCTTGATCCGCATCGCCATAGCGCACTACCAGTTTGAAACTATCCACCCATTTTTAGATGGGAATGGCCGTTTGGGGCGATTAATGATTTCGCTCTATCTGGCGTCAGAGCGGCTATTGGTAAAGCCAGCCCTCTATCTTTCGGACTATTTCGAACGCAACAAGACGGCCTATATCGATAACCTTATGGCGGTGCGTGAGGGTCACCATATGCGTCAATGGCTGATCTTTTTCTTACATGGCGTTGAAGAAACCGCCCGAGCCTCAGTACAGGTATTTCGCGACATACTGGTCTTAAAAGCACGGATCGAGCGCGAGGTCTTGCCGTATTTTAGTCACCGCCGCCAAGACAACGCCCAGGCCCTGATGCTGCGTCTATATGCGCAACCCATTGTCGGTATTGAGGCCGTGACCCGCCTTCTCTCGACCTCCACCAATACGGCTTCGGCACTCATCGCTGATTTGGTTGCTCAAGGCTTATTGGTCGAAATGACCGGGCAACGGCGAAACCGCCTATTCCTGTTTCACGACTATCTGCAGCTTTTCAGAAGATAATCGGAGCTTGACCAAACTCAGGCTGCTCTAAGCCATTGACGTCCCCCCGGTTTTCTCCCCCGTTTAAAATGTTAGTTTCCCGGCAATGTAACAACCGCAAGGAAGGAGCATGCCACGAGCGTGCCAATGGCCAAGGCACATTGTGCAAGCGTCAGGGCGTCTCGCGGCTCGCGCATGGTCTGCCAGTTAGCGAGCGCTAGACGGTAGGCCTGATCGGGCTTGTGGAGAAGCACTAAGGCTTAGCGTGCTTGTTCGCCTAGATGCGGCGTAGTTCACAATCACAAAGATCAAACTCTATCAGCGGTCAGCGGATGCGACAGAACCAATCAAGTTCATGCCATTAAAATCGCGGCTATGAGCCCATTAGCCCCTAACCTTGCAAATGGGCGTCGAAGAACTGGGCAATGTCGGTGAAGGCGACGGCGGATTCAGGGGAATCAAAAGCGTAGATATATTCCGCATGGCTCATGGCCTCGTGAACCTCGAGCCGCGCCGTGACCCCCGCAGCCCTCATGGCGCGGTAGACCCGCACCGTATCGCTCAGCAATATATCGCGGGTGCCGGTCACAAAGATGGTCGGTGGGAAGCCTGCATAGTCAGCAAAGACCGGAGAGATCAGCGGGTGGGTGACATCGGTTGATCCGGCATAGAGGTGGGCCATGGCCTTGGCAAAGCCGTCAAAGGTCGAGAAGACGCCGTCGACATGGGCATTGACCTGATAGCTGTCGCTTGCCCCGGTCAAATCGGCCCAGGGCGTGCCCAGCGCGATGGCACCGGGCAGGGTCTCGCCAAGCTCGCGCAGCTTTAGCACGAGGGCCAAGGTCAGCCCGCCGCCTGCTGAGGTGCCAAAGGCACCTAAGGCTTCAGCAGGAAATTCTGCGCGAAGGGCTTTCCAGACGGCGACGGCATCATCGACCGCGGCGGGAAAGGGGTGATCGGGCGGTGTGCGGTAATCGACCGAGATCACCTTCATGGCGCTATAGTGCGCGCCTAAGACGGCCTCACCGGTGCTGGCCTCGCCACTGTTGAGGGCATAGCCGCCGCCGTGGAAATGGACGAGCAGCTTGCCGGCCTTGGTAGGGTCAAGACTGTCTGGCGTAATCTCCCGCACCGTGACCCCGGCGATCTGGCGCAGGACGACGCTATGAGGAAAGAGGGCCTTGATGGCGGGGGCAATGGCTATCGCTTGGGCGTCCATCTGAGCGATGACCGCTTTCCACCCTTGCGTCGTCGACGGCATCCAACCGACCGGCAAGCCGCCCCCCGCCGCCGCAGACGCCGCTAAGGTCGCGATTGAGCGTTGGAGCTGCGGGCTCACCGTCGTTGGCGTCGTCAGGCGCTTGGCCGGAATTTCGCGCGGCGTTTGGGTTAGATCGTCCATGGTCTGTCCTTCGTCGCCCTTCGGCGGCGTCTTCTGATACTATTGGAGGTGGCGAAGGACCTTACCGGCCCGAGCCCCCGTCAGTTGGTCATTTTCAATATTGATCACGCCATTGACCAATGTCGCGCGATAGCCCCTGGCCCGTTGGATATAACGCGGGGCCCCGCCCGGGAAATCGTGAACAATTTCGGGCTGGAGTTGGGTGACTTGATCCAGATCAAAGACATTGATATCGGCCCGCTTGCCGACCTCTAGGAGGCCGCGATCGGTCAGACCCATGACGCGGGCTGGCCCAGAGGTCATGCGCCGAATACCCTCGCCGAGGCTGTAGAGTTTGCGCTCGCGGATCCAGTAGGACAGGACAAAGGTCGTCCAGTCGGCATCCATGATCTGTGAGACGTGGGCACCGGCATCGCCCAGACTCGGGAAGATCTTTTGGCTGGTAAAGAGGTCGCCCAGTTCGCCGAGGTCCTGACAGAACATCCGCCAATTGAACAGGCCGCGTCCTTGGCTCTCACGGGCCGTGCGCAGGAACATCTCCACGAAGGATTCGCCGGTCTGGGCCATCAGGCCTTGGACGTTCTCACCGAGCTCAGCCGTATAGTCAGGCCGCTCAGCAGTGCCCAGATAGAAGATGACCTTCAGGGCATCCCAGTCATCTCTCGACTGGCCTTCGCTGATCAGCTTGGCCGCCGTTTGTTCATCGCAAATAGCCGCTAAGCGGCCGGCCAGACCCAGCTTGCGAACCTGATCCCAGGTCTCGCCCCGGAAGGGCAGGGTCGATTGCAGGCCGAACATAAAGCCGGTGCCGCGCACCTGGGTGATGGCGGTCATGTCCCGATCACCGATCATGGACTCCAGATATTTCGCGCCCGCCGCGCCGTCGCCCTTCTTGGCCCCCACGCCCCAGCTAAACAGGACCCGACTGTGTCCCTCGTCGGACAGGGCAACCAGAACATCGGGCGAGGCTCCGACCGCCTGCATCAGGCCGTTGCGCTGGCCTACGACCTTGGCAATGGCGATGAGTTCGGAGACATCGGCAAAGGTGCCCGGAATGGAGCGTCCATCCGGGGCCTTATGGGGCTCATAGCGATTGGTCGAAAAGCCGAGCGCGCCGCGGTCCATGGCCTTGGCGACCAGATCGGCCATCTGATCGACCTCATCGGGCGTGGCCTGTTCGGCAAAGGAGCGATCGCCCATCACCGAATAGCGCACGGCGCAGTGACCTACCAAGCCGGCGACATTGATGCCTGGCTGGATCTTGTCTAAGGCATCGAGATAGCCGCCATAATCGGTCCAGGTCCAGGGCAGGCCGCTGAGGATCGCCTGTTTGGGAATGTCCTCGACCGTCTCCATCATCCCAGCCAGCAGGTCCCGATCTTCAGGCTTGCAGGGGGCAAAGGTTAGGCCGCAATTGCCCATCAGCGCGGTGGTGACCCCGTGCCAACTGACCGGTGTCAGGTCAGGGTCCCAACCGATTTGGGCATCCAAATGGGTGTGAAGATCGACAAAGCCGGGGCTGACAATATGGCCGGTCGCGTCAATCTCGCGCCGACCGCGGCCTTCGACCTTACCGATGGCACTGATTAGGCCACCGTCGATGGCCAAATCGCCCGCGAAGGCCTCCGCGCCGCTGCCATCCACAATCGCGCCGCCGCGAATAACGATATCATGATCCATCTAGGCCTCCGGCTTGTCTGGTCTTGGTCTGCGGCCAGTCCTCAAGGGGTGAGGCCAGTCCTCAAGGGGTGAGGCCAGTCCT
>JBBARR010000021.1:28506-43710 GCA_040399645.1 Caulobacteraceae bacterium
GGCCAGTCCTCAAGGGGTGAGGCCAGTCCTCAAGGGGTGAGGCCAGTCCTTAAGGTGTGAGGTATGACGCGCAGGTCTTGGCATGTTCAATATTGGACGCACCTAGCTCAACACGCATCTTCGTGAGCGTCAACGCTGCAGGCCTTCAGGCAGCGGCGACCTCTAGGCCGGATCGTTCGCCCCTACGATCTTCCGGAACTCGGACCTTGCTGCCCAGAGGGCAAGAAGGCCAAGGGGCAGCATCATTGAGGTGAGCATGCCGATGGCTACGCCAATCTTGGCTGAATCCTTGAGCCAATAGTCACTGATCATCGCCACGCCCGTGGGGCCCATGGTGAAGGCCACGACATTGCCGATCAGGAAATAGAGGGCCATGGCGCGGGCGCGCAGCTGGTTTGGCGCGATGGCCTGAATGCTGACCGCCGGTAGGCCTTGGGCCAAACCAAAGCCGAAGGAGAGCGCTGCGATACAGCCCACGGCCGCCCATCCGTTGGGCATGAAGGGGGCCATGACCGCAAAGGGCAGCCCCAGCAGAGCGCCGCTGATCGATATGGTAAGTGCCGCATCCTTTCGACCAGCGGCGATCCATCGATCTGAGGCCCATCCGCCAAGAAAGATCCCGGAGGTGTTGAAGATCAGCAAAACCACGCCATAGATCGCGCCGACTGTCGAAATGTTCCAGCCATAGGCCCGCACCATGAAGGCCGGCGTCCAGGTCAGATAGGCAGCGATGGGTACGCCGATGATCGAATAGCCCATGGCCAACAGCAGAAAAATCCGCCCCCGCTCGCGCAAGAAGCGGCCAAATCCGTCTGAGACGCTCGCACTGGCCTTGGCTAGTTCTTGACGGTGGGGCTCGCGTAAGGCCCATACGGCCAATGCGAGCACGGGCCCCGGCAGACTGACCAGCAAGAAGGCCAACTGCCATGTGCGCAACTCACCCAAGATCGGCAAAAACCACCGGCGGTGCGGTTGAGGCCCAACCAATGATGGCACCGCCGATGATCAGGGCCAGACCCACTCCGGCGACCGCCCCCATGGCATAGAGGCTTAGTGCCCGAGAGCGTTTGTCGGGCGGGAAACTGTCGGCAATCATAGAGAAGGCCGCCGGTGAAAGACCAGCCTCACCAACCCCCACCCCAATACGGGCGAGAAACAGCATGCCAAAACTCTTGGCCATGCCGCAGGACGCGGTCATCGCGCTCCAGAACAGGACGCTGACCAAGATCAGTTTGCGCCGGGATCCACGGTCAGCTAGCCATCCCAAGGGTATGCCCATCACGGTGTAGAAGAGGGTGAAGGCCAGACCACTCAGCAGGCTAAATTGGGTATCGTTGATGTGCAGGTCACGCCGGATCGGCTCAACCAAGAGCGTTAGGATCTGCCGGTCAATAAAGGCGACGGCATAGGCCGCGAGCAGGACAAAGACCGTTGCCCAGGCCCGCGTGCTGGATGGCCAAGTGGATTTGGTTTTCTGCCCATGAAGCTCGAGCGTGTCGCTGGTTTGGGTCATGTTCTTCTCCACCCTCCCACTCTATGCTGTCTATGTCCTTGATCGACACTATTATTATGCAAGCGCTTAAATCGCGCTTCCGTATAGGCAGAAATTTGTACCACAACCTCCATAATACTGAGACTAATTGCCGCACACGGCGTCAGTCTAAAGGGTGAAATTTTGACAAATTAAGGCATTTTTGTTTCCAAATTCCAACTCTAGCCGCACAATTCAATTTTAAGAGGAACCTCTTTTGGCTCAAACACGTATGACGTTTTGAAGAAATTTCATTCGTACTCTAATCTTAGATTTAGCGCTAAGCTTCAGCTGCTCGATAGGTTAGCGCGATGATTCAAAACAAAAACTACCGCTAGAGGCTGCCATGAATGTCGATCACGTTTCTAACCCATTAGATATTGCACTAGGCGCCCGCATCCGCGTGCGCCGCAAATCGATGGGCCTGTCCCAGGATGATTTGGCCGTACAGGTCGGTCTGACTTTCCAACAGATTCAGAAATATGAACGCGGTGCAAACCGGGTCAGCTTTTCGCGCCTCGTCGAAATTGCGCGCACGTTAAAGTGCCGTGTGCAGGATCTTATCGGCGATTTGGATGTCGAAGGTGAAGTGTCTGATCAGGTGGCGGCAGAGGCTGTGCAGTTAAAAGAAACCGGCGCCTTGGAATTATTCCGGGCCTATAGTTCGATACGCTCTGCAGGTCGCCGCCGGGTCGTGGTCAGTCTTGCCCAGACCCTTGCCAAAGAAGATGAGCCTGAAGTGGCGGCCTCGGCGCTCTGAGCCTTAAAGGCTTTGATAGACCGCTTCTATCAGGGCCGTAGCGCGTGGGTCGCCGACCAGATGCACCGACTGGCGTGTCATGACATAGGCACCCGACAGTCCGGTCTTTGGATCGGCAAAGGCGCAGGACCCGCCCCAGCCATAGTGCCCGACAATTGAGGGCGATGGGCCAAAGGCTGGGTCGGCACTGTTGCGCATGGGACCAGCGGCCCAACTGACTGTGCGCGGCAAGACCCGATCAGGGCCACTGATACGCTCTTGCATCACCTCGGCCGCCGTTCCCGGTGACAGCCTCGCCTGCCCGTCCAACAGCCCATCATCGGCCAGCAGGGCCATGATCCGCGCCAGCGCTGGGGCCGTCGCATGGCCGTTGCCTGAGGGGATCTCAAAGCGCCGCCACTGGGCCGACTCGCGCCCAAGCGGCGCGGACCACCTTGTGCCAAAGGCAAGGCGGCGCGCCTCAGTCATCTCGCCTAAATCGGGCATGCCAGTGGGCCTTTGCATATCGGCGCAGCGGCCATGTTCGCTGTCTGGCAGACCGATCCAGAGGTCTAAATCATGGGGCTCGGCGAGGTCCTCTCTGAGGGCTGTTCCCAGCGTTCGCCCATCAACCCGGCGAAAGATCTCGCCGACCAGATAGCCGACCGTGATGGGGTGGTAGCCGCTGGCTGTTCCCGGCGTCCAGATCGGAGCCATGGCCGCTAATTTTTCGCAGATGACGATCCAATTAAACCAAAGGGCAGGATCAAAGGCCTCGGCAATGCCGCAAAGTCCGGCCTGATGGGACAGGACCTGAGCGATCGTAATGGTGCCCTTACCCTCAGCGGCGAAGGCGGGCCAGATCGAGGCGACGCTCTGGTCATAGGCCAAGAGCCCCTGATCGACGAGGCGAGCGATCATCAGGCTGGCTAAGAGCTTGGTGGTTGAAAAGACCGGCGTCAGGGTTTTGTCATCAAAGGGCCGCGTTCTGGCACGGTCGGCATGGCCCCCATAGAGGTCGATGATGATCTCGCCGCGATGGGCCAAGGCAAAGCGCGCGCCACCCTCCAGTCCGGAGAAGACATTATGGGTGAAGACCTCGCGAACGGCGCCAAACCGGTCAGGGCAAAGGCCATGAATTGGGGGGCTATCGGTCATGGAGGGGCCTTGGCTTAGTCGAGGAGGATCAGGGACACCTGATCAGAGCCTTGGGTCAAGCGCTTGCCCATGGCCACGATCGGCAAATCCCCATGGCTGCCCGTTTCGCAAGCCTCTATCGCCTCATAGACTCCGCCCACCGCTTGGCTGAGGGCATGGTGGGGGGCAACGCCAGCAAGACAGGCCTGCGCCATCAGGGCGGCTAAAAGGTCGCCCACCCCGTTTGGGGCGGAGGGCAGGAGGGGATGGGTGACCAGCCAGGCTTCATCCTTCAGCGCCAAGACCACGCCCAAGCCGTCGTTGCAGGGCACAGACGAGACCATCACTGTGCGGCCCATGGTGCGCGCCGCCGCCAGAGCGCTGGCCGGATCGGTAACCGGCAGGCCTGACAGATGGCTAAGCTCCCAAGCGTTGGGGGCGAGGATATCGGCGCGGGGAACCAGATGCTGAGCCAAGGCGGCGGCGACCTCTGGCTTGACATAGAGGCCCTTGCCCGTGTCGCCCATCACGGGATCGACGAGGATCAGGGGGGAGCTAAGGGCGGCTGCGACCCGCGCGGCCAAGATTGCGTCAATCGCTTTGGCGGCGGCTTGGATCTGATCGGGGTGGGAGAAATAGCCCGTCAGGACCAGATCAAAGGCGCCAAAGTCGCCTTTGGCCTCGATACCGTCCAGCACCCCTTGGAAGAGGTCCGGACTGACCGCCCCGCCGCCCGGTGCGCCAAGGCCGGGATGGCGACCAAACAGGACCGTGGGGGCTAGCGAAGCGTCAATGCCCAAGACCGCAAGGGCGAGGGACTGGGCCCCACCGCCGACGCGGCTAGAGGCAACGAAGCTGGACATCAAAAGGGCGCGCGTCATGAAGCCTCTATGCCCCCGAACACGCGCTCTTGACCACCCCTTGTGGGCCGGCTGAGACAAAAAGCCATGATTGCCTAGTAGCGATAATGGTCCGGCTTAAAGGGACCCGCCTGCGGCACATCAATATAGTTGGCCTGTTCGGCGGTCAGGGTCGTCAGCTTGGCGCCGAGCTTGGCCAGGTGCAGCAGGGCGACCTTTTCGTCCAGAGCCTTGGGCAGGGTATAGACCTGGTTCTCATAGGCCTTGGCGTTGGTCCAAAGCTCGATCTGGGCCAGAGTTTGGTTGGTGAAGCTGGCGCTCATCACGAACGAGGGGTGACCGGTCGCATTGCCCAGATTGACCAGACGGCCTTCAGACAGAAGGATAATCTTCTTACCGTCTGGGAATTCGACATGGTGAACCTGCGGCTTGATCTCGTCCCACACGAAATTCTTCAGCCCCGAAACCTGAATTTCGCTATCGAAGTGGCCGATATTGCAGACGATGGCATTGTTCTTCATAGCGCGCATATGGTCGACCGTGATGACGTCCTTATTGCCGGTGGCGGTGACAAAGATGTCCGCCTTACCCGCCATGTCGTCTAGGGTCTGAACATCATAGCCTTCCATTGCCGCTTGCAGGGCGCAGATGGGGTCGATCTCGGTGACCACAACGCGTGCGCCGCCACTGCGCAGGCTGGCAGCTGAGCCCTTGCCCACATCGCCATAGCCGCAAACCACGGCAACTTTACCGGCCAACATCACATCGGTGCCGCGGCGGATCGCGTCAACGAGGCTCTCGCGGCAGCCATAGAGATTGTCGAACTTGGACTTGGTGACGCTGTCATTGACGTTGATGGCGGGGAAGGGCAGTTCGCCCTTGGTGGCCATCTGATAGAGACGGTGAACGCCGGTGGTGGTCTCTTCCGAGACGCCTTTGATGGCGTCGCGGATGGCCGAATAGAAGCCCGGCTTTTGCGCAAGATAGCGCTTCATTACTGAGAACAGCGCCTCTTCTTCTTCGTTCTGCGGGTTGTTGAGGACGGTTGGGTCCTTCTCGGCCTTGGGGCCAAGCACGCAGAGCAAGGTGGCGTCGCCGCCATCATCGAGGATCAGGTTGGGATAACCACCGTCGGACCATTCAAAGATCTTGTGGGCATAGTCCCAATATTCGACCAGATTTTCGCCCTTGAAGGCAAAGACCGGCGTGCCCACAGCCGCGATGGCGGCGGCGGCATGGTCTTGCGTTGAGAAGATGTTGCACGAGGCCCAGCGCACATCGGCGCCAAGAGCCTGCAGGGTCTCGATCAGCACGGCGGTCTGGATGGTCATGTGCAAGGACCCGGCGATCCGTGCGCCCTTGAGCGGCTGGGACGGGCCATATTCCTCGCGCGTGGCCATCAGGCCTGGCATTTCGGTTTCAGCAATCAAGATTTCCTTGCGGCCGAAGGCGGCAAGGGAGATGTCGGCAACGATATAGTCGGCCACGGTTAAGCTCCTGACGGGAATTTCGATGGCCGTCTATAGCCCCTCCAGCGCGAGGGGGCAATAAAGACATAAAGATATCTTTATATGAGGTGCGCGGACCTAGCGGTCTTCGTCGAAACGGTTGGCGATCAGGGCACCGAGCGCGTCGAGGGCGGCCTCGGCTTCAGGGCCCTCGGCGGCAATGTCGATGGTTGAACCAATGCCTGCGGCCAGCATCATCAGGCCCATGATCGAGCGGGCGTCAACGGTTTGGCCCTCACGGCTGACCGTGACCTCTGCATCGAAACCCGAGGCGACCTTGACGAACTTGGCCGAGGCCCGCGCGTGAAGCCCGCGTTCGTTGATGATCTCGACGGTTCGGCTAAGGCTCATTTATCTCCCGCCAAAACATAGGAGGCGACAGATATATATTTGCGACCGGCCTCCTGGGCATGGGCAACGCAGGTGTCGAGGCTTTCGCGGCTGCGAACGCTGGCCAGCTTGATCAGCATCGGCAGGTTCAGTCCGGCGATCACTTCGGCGCTGGTCTGTTCCATCACTGAGATGGCCAGATTGGAGGGCGTTCCACCGAACATATCGGTCAGAAGGATGACGCCTTGGCCGCTATTGACGGCCTCTGCGGCGGTCAAGATATCGGTGCGCCGCTGCTCCATATCGTCGTCGGGACCGATACAGACGGCCACAACATCCGCCTGAGGGCCGACGACATGTTCCATCGCCAAGCGGAACTCTTCGGCCAGTCGCCCATGGGTGACGATCACAAGCCCGATCATGCGAAGTCTCTCAAGGGGTCTCTCAAGGGGTCTCTCAAGGGGTCGCTCACGGGGCCTCTCACGGGATCCCTCCCGAGCGCAGCAAGAACGCTGCGCGGGCTCTTCATAAGTGGCTTATCATCGGACTGGAAGGGCGTGCAATGCCATCTGTATCATTGGCAGGCAAAGGGCGGAAAAAGGATCGATCGAGACGAGCGGCAGGGGTTGACCTGCTAGGGCCATCTGGGCTGGATCTGGGTACCGTTCCATTGCCTCTTGCGCCACCATCTGGGCAATCAGATCGATCTGACAAAAGCCCAGCGCGGGTAAGGCGGTTGTCATAATGCCAAGACCTCGCATCTCGATCTGTCCGGCCAAGCTAGGATGAGCGCGGCCAAAGACCTTGCCAGCGTCCGACCAAACAATGACCCGATCATCGGCGACCAGTCGCCAACCGGCCGCCAGAGCGGTGAGGGCCAGATGGCTCTTGCCAGACCCTGACGGCCCAAGGACGAGGATGCCGTGCCATCGCCCTATGCCGCGCCGAGCGATCAGTCCGCCGTGAAGGGGTCCGCTATCGGTCATGTCGATAGGCAAGGCAGGCTGACACTGATGCGGGCCCCTAGGATCTGCCCCTCGTCATCCAGACGATTTTCGGCCCAGATATGGCCGCTATGGGCCTCGACAATCTGGCGGGCAATGGACAGACCCAGTCCCGAATTGCCCCCGAACAGGGCCCCGCGCGGCCGCGACGTATAGAACCGCTCAAAGACGGTTTCGAGATTTTCAGGCGGAATGCCCGGGCCATCATCCTCGATGGTGACCAGCGCCTCGGCGCCAACCTTGCGCATTTCGATGCGAACCTGGCGCTCCGCGTCGTCGGCCTGGCGGGTAAAGGAGCGGGCATTATCGATCAGGTTGCGGAACACTTGGCTGAGGGGGCCTTCACGGCCAGTAATAGTCAGGCTTTCAAGGGTCTCGGGGTCAAGCATAAGGACGCTTGCCTCACCGGGCGCGGCGCTTTGGCTATAGAGGTCGCTAAGGTCGGACAGCAGGCGCGGCAGATCAATGGGCCTGGGCGCATCGCGCGACAGTTCGGCATCCAAACGCGAGGCGTTGGAAATGTCGGTGATCAGGCGATCCAGACGTCCGACATCCTGTTTCAATATGCCCATCAGCTTGGCCCGTGGGACGGGCTCAGAAACGATGTCGAGGGTCTCAACCGCTGACCGGATTGACGTTAGGGGATTGCGGATCTCATGGGCGACATCGGCGGCAAACCGTTCAATAGCGTCCATGCGCGAGGTTAGGGCCGAGGTCATGGACTGTAGAGATCTTGTCAGATCTCCGAGCTCATCATCGCGATCTGCAAGGTCCGGCAAGATGATGGCTCTAGCGCGCGATAGCCTGACCCGGTCTGCGGCCCGCGCCAAGCGCAGCACCGGCTGGGCTATGAGCTGATTGAGCAGGAAGGACGAGGCGAGTGATACGGCAATGGCCATGATGATGAAAGGCAAGAGGGCCTTGCGCTCCGCCGCGATAATCTCGTCCACATCGCCGGACTCCAGCGTCAGTACGCCAAGGACAGCCTCGACATGGCGCAGAGGGATCGAGACCGACACAACCCGATCGCCACTGGCTCCCAGCCTCATGCCAGCAACCGGTTTGCCCTTTAGGGCGCGGGCGACCTCTTGCTGCAGCGCCTTGCGGGCGGCCTCTTCCTTGGCCGGGCGTGAGGGATCGTTCTGATCTCGGGGGGCCGGCGTCCCAGGCTTGCGTGCGGGAGGCAGCAGCCGCTTCTCGACCCGGTCAGACACGGTGTAGCTGTCGGCCAGTTCTTGCCCATCGGCATCGAAGAGCCGCGCGCGCTGGGATCTTGGGATGAACAGCAGTTGCAGGGTCTGTGCGGCGCGGTCGACTTCCAGCTGAGGGACCGGTTCGCCCATGGTCGCGGCGCGGTCAATCACATTGGCGATGAACTCGCCTTGGGTGGTCAGGCTATCAATCCGGGCATTGACGAGGCCACGCCTCATCTCGTTAAGCACCAGCGCGCCGCCGATCAGGATGGCTAGGCCCAGCAGGTTGAGGGTAATGATCAGGCCGCCAAGGCGCGAGCCCGGAATCAGCTTTCGCCGCCCCTTGCCGGGTCTTTGACCTTGCCCACGCTCCAACCCCGCTTCCATATCGAGATTAGGGGCCGGTTTAGGCTTCGCGATATCGGTATCCAACGCCATAGAGGGTTTCTATCGCATCAAAGGTCGGATCGACCTGACGAAATTTGCGTCTCATGCGTTTGATGTGGCTGTCGATGGTCCGATCATCGACATAGACCTGATCATCATAGGCCGCATCCATCAGATTATCGCGGCTTTTGACGAAGCCCGGACGCTGGGCCAAGGACTGCAGCAATAGAAATTCGGTCACGGTCAGCTTCACCGCTCGGTCGTCCCAAAGACAGTCATGGCGGGCTGCATCCAGGGTCAGGCGGCCGCGCTTGATGCTGCGCGCCGCCGTGGCGGCGGCTTGGCCGGGATTGCCCGCCTCTTCATCGTCGCGAGCGCGGCGCAAGACGGCCTTGACCCGCTCAATCAGCAGGCGCTGGCTAAAGGGCTTATGCATATAGTCGTCGGCACCAAGGTTAAAGCCGAGGATCTCGTCGATCTCTTCGTCCTTGGAGGTCAGGATAATGACTGGAATGTTCGAGGTTTGACGTAGGCGGCGTAGCACCTCCATGCCGTCCATCCGGGGCATTTTGACGTCGAGAATGACCAGTTCCGGCGGATCGCTTTCCAGCGCTGCTAGGCCCGATGCCCCGTCATAATAGGCCTTCACCACATGGCCGTGGCTTTCGAGGGCCAAGGAGACGGAGGTGACGATATTCTCATCATCATCGACCAGGGTAATTTTCGCCATTGCACACCTAAGCCTATCGGTCCGCGCGCCCTTCAGAACGCCACCGCTATAGGATAGCCCCACAGATGTGGCCATTCAATGGCGAGGCTGGGTGTGTGGCGAGGCTGGGTGGAGGGAGTTGGGCCTAGTGCGCCTCATCCCAGTTCTTTGCGGCCTTAGCCTCGACGATCAGGGGCACGCTGATCTGGACGGCCGGCTCTGCGGCCCGTTCCATTACCCGTTTGGCGAGGGCGCAGACCGCGCCGGCTTCTGACGCGGGGGCTTCAAACACCAGTTCGTCGTGGACCTGCAATAGCATGCGGGCCTTCAAGCCTTCTTGGGCCAGAGCCGCAGGCATGCGCACCATGGCCCGGCGAATAATGTCGGCGGCTGCGCCTTGGATCGGGGCATTGATGGCGGCGCGCTCAGCGAACTGGCGCATGCCAGCGGCCTTGGCGCGGATGTCGGGGATGTTGATGCGCCGCCCAAATAGGCTGGTCACATAGCCATTGGCGTGAACCTCGGCCTTGGTCCGGTCCATATAGGCCCGGATGCCGGGGAAGCGCTCGAAATAGGTGCGGATATAGGCGGCCGCCTGGTCTTGCGGAATCGACAGCTGGTTGGCCAGACCAAAGCCCGAAATGCCATAGATGATGCCGAAATTGATCGCCTTGGCCTGTCGGCGGATCATCGGGTCCATTCCCTCGACTGGCACACCGAACATTTCCGAGGCGGTCATGGCATGGATGTCGAGCCCGTCAGCAAAGGCCTTCTTCAGCTGCGGAATGTCGCCAATATGGGCCAGAAGTCGCAGCTCGATCTGGCTATAGTCGGCGCTGATCAGCACATGGCCGGGCTCGGCGATAAAGGCTTGGCGGATCTTGCGGCCCTCTTCGGTACGGACGGGAATGTTTTGCAGGTTCGGGTCCGACGAGGATAGCCGCCCGGTGGTGGTCGAGGCCAGCGAGAACGAGGTATGGACCCGCCCGGTGCGCGGGGCGATGGCGGCGACAAGAGCTTCGGTATAGGTGCCGCGCAGTTTGGCTAACTGGCGCCAATCCAGCAGCACCTTGGGCAGGGCATGGCCGGTCAGGGCTAGGTCTTCGAGTACAGCTGCATCGGTGCTCCAGGCCCCGGTCGCAGTCTTTTTCCCGCCGGGCAGGCCAAGCTCGCCAAACAGGATGTCGCCGATCTGTTTGGGGCTTGCCAGATTGAACGGGTGACCGACAATCTCTTGGGCCTTGATCTCCAGATCGTTCATCCGCAGGGCAAATTCGTGTGACAACTGCCGCAGCCGTTCCTGATCGACCTTGATCCCAGCACATTCCATCTGGGCCAGCACGGCGGGCAGGGCCCGCTCTAGGGTTTCATAGACGGTCAGTAGGTTCTCTTTGGCTAGACGCGGACGCAAGGTTTGGTGCAGGCGCAAGGTGACGTCGGCATCTTCGGCGGCATAGGTCGTCGCCGCCTCAAGACCAATCTGGTCAAAGCTCTTTTGTGCCTTGCCGGTGCCGGTTACCGACTTAAAGCTGATCGGCTCGTGACCCAGCCACAGGCGCGACAGCTCATCCATGCCGTGGCCGTGCAGACCGGCCTCCAGCACATAGGAGATCAGCATCGTGTCGTCGATGGGACCGACCGCAATGCCATAGCGCGACAGGACGGCCAGATCATATTTGGCGTTCTGTCCGATCTTGAGCACGGATGGACTCTCGAGCAGGGGCTTTAGCCGTGCCAAGGCCTGATCCATCGGGATCTGATCGAGCGCTTCTGGCCCATCTAGAAGCAGACCTTCGCCTCTCCGGTGTGCGAGCGGGATATAGCAGGCCTGACCGGGCGCAACGGCCAAGGACACGCCGACCAGCCCAGCGTTCGCCGAGGACAGGGCGTCGGTTTCTGTATCAAAGGCGATGGTGCCTGCGGCCTCAGCTCTTGCGATCCACTCATCAAGGGTCGCGAGATCGCGCACACAGACATAGGCGCTGGTATCGATCTGCTGGGGCGTGGCCGCGACGGCCGCGCTTTGGCTAGGCGTAAAGGGGCGCGGGGCCATGGTCGGCGCGCTAGTTACAGCCGAGCCGCTCGGTCGCGGGCCAAAGCCATTGCCATTGGCTGAGGCAGCGCGGGCATCTGCCCCGCCGTCGCCCACGCGCCGGGCGAGGGAGCGAAATTCCATCTCTTCCAAAAAGGCCATCAGGGCCGGGCCGTGGGGGTCGTCCACGACCAGATCTTCGAGGGCCACTGGCATGGGCGTATTAACGTCCAGCCGCACCAACTCACGCGACAGGCGGATCTGGTCGGCAAAGTCGATCAGGGTCTGGCGGCGCTTGTCCTGCTTGATCTCGCCGGCGCGGGCCAAAACCGTATCCAGATCGCCATATTCATTGATCAGCAGGGCAGCGGTCTTGACCCCGATCCCAGGCGCTCCTGGCACATTGTCGACGCTGTCGCCGGTCAGGGCCTGAAGATCGACGACCTTGTCGGGGCTGACCCCGAACTTATCGAACACCTGCTCGGGTCCGATCTTGAGGTTCTTCATGGTGTCGAGCATCATCACCCGATCCCCGACCAGTTGCATTAGGTCCTTGTCGGATGAGACAATCACCGCCTCTCCGCCCATATCTCGCACATGGGTGGCATAGGAGGCGATAAGGTCATCGGCCTCATAGTTGGCCAGCTCAATGGTTGGAACGCCAAAGGCCCGTGTCGCCTCACGCACAAGCGCAAATTGCGGGATCAGGTCTTCCGGCGCAGGTGGGCGATGGGCCTTGTAGGCGGGATAGAGATCATTGCGGAAGGTCTTGCCCGACTGGTCAAAGATCACCGCCAGATGGGTCGGCCCATCGGGCGCGGTCCTCATCTCGACCAAGAGTTTCCACAACATGTTGCAAAAGCCCTGCACCGCCCCCACCGGCATCCCATCGGATTTGCGCGTCAAGGGCGGCAAGGCGTGATAGGCGCGAAAAATATAACCCGACCCATCCACCAGATAGAGCCGCACAGGCGGCTGGTCGGAAGGGGTAAGGGCGGGCGAGGTGTCAGCGGATTGGGTCATGAACCCAGAATAGGCCGGTCCTGCGCTTTGGTCACTAGGAGGATGCATCCCCCCTTGAAACCCCGCAATCTCCTGCCTACATCAGGTGAGCGGACCGGGCCCCTCTGGCGTTTTTGACTGTCTTTGACGGTTTTACGTGATGTCGGACCGCATCGGGTGCGCTCGGTGCTGGTTCTAGGGTTACCCCCCACCCCACACCCTGACCGACGGTATCGAGCGCATCCTTTGTTAATGTTCAGAAGGATGACCCATGCCCCTGCTTCTTTGCCCCAACTGCAATCAGTCCATGACCGCCGTAAACCGTCAGGGCGTCGAGTTTGATATGTGCCCCACCTGTCGCGGAGTTTGGCTAGATCGCGGCGAGTTGGAAAAGCTGGTCGCCGGGTCATCTGCCCCGCCGGAAAGTTCTGCGCCGCGCCCACCGCAAGGCGCGACCTATCAAGCGCCCTATGGCCGACAAGAGCCACCGAGGCGGTACAAGGATGACGACGACGACGACGACGACGATCACTCCAAGCGCGGCAAGAAAAAGCGCTTTGACCTGTTCGATATATTCGACTGAAGAGATGGCCCCCAAGGCCCCCCTCTGGGCCCCGAGGGGCTTTAGGCCCTAATGACCGCCGCCGACCTCATAGACGCCTGGAACCTGGGTCTCATGCTTAGCGGATTTGGGGCTGGCCTCGGTATGGATGAAGCGGCGGTCGCAATAGGGACAGTCGACAAAGGCCTCGTCGCCCATCTCTAGGAACACGCGCGGATGGCCCAGCGCGCCGCCGACGCCGTCGCAGGCGAGCCGGTGACCGTGAACATAGACGACTTCGCCCGCAGGGCCTGCCGTATCTGTGGGTTTATAGGTCATGGCGCAGCTCCATCTTTGATATCTCTTGGCCCATGTGTCTCAGAGCAGGGGTCTCTCAGAGCAGGGGTCTCCCAGATCGGGGCCCCATGGCGCATACCTAAGGCGAGGCCGATGGGGCGTCAATTCGGCAAAATTCGTCTCTTCGCTTGCGGACCCGTCCACCCGCCAATACCCTAGGGCTATGACCCTTCCTGATTACGCTATCGAGGCGCGCGGCCTCGTCAAGACCTATCCTGCCACCCGCACCACGGCGGCCAAGACGGCGCTGGATCATATTGATCTGGCCGTGCCGCGCGGCTCGATTTTCGGGCTTTTGGGGCCCAATGGGGCGGGAAAATCGACCTTCATCAATATTCTTGCCGGTCTGACGCAAAAGACGTCGGGCAAGGTCTCGATCTGGGACCGCGACATTGACAGCCGCCCGCGTGATGCCCGCGCCGCCATCGGTGTCGTACCGCAAGAACTGGCTGCTGATGTCTTCTTCACCCCCCGCGAATCGCTCGAGGTGCAGGCCGGGCTCTATGGTGTGCCCAGGGCAGAGCGTCAGACCGACGCTTTGCTGGCCGCTCTTGGCCTTAGCGACAAGGCCGACGCCTATGTCCGCGCCCTGTCCGGCGGTATGAAACGGCGCCTCATGGTGGCCAAGGCCATGGTTCACCGCCCGCCGGTGCTCATTCTCGATGAGCCCACCGCCGGGGTCGATGTCGAGCTTCGCCGTCAGCTCTGGTCCTATGTTAAGGGCCTCAATGATCTGGGTGTGACCATCGTCTTGACCACCCACTATCTGGAAGAGGCCCAAGAGCTCTGCGACACGATCGCCATTGTCAATCGCGGCAAGGTCGTGGCCTGCGAGCCAACCTCGACCCTGCTGCAACGGCTCGATACTCGTGCGGTGGTCATTACTCCGCGCGAGCGCCTAAGCGCCGTGCCAGACCTTGGCGGCTTTGATGGGCGCCTGCGACCCGATGGCCGCTTGGCCGTCACCTTCAAGACCGCGACAGCCGGGGTCGAAGATGTCCTTAACCGCGTGCGTGACGCTGGCGTGGCGATCAAGGACCTAGCCACCGAAGACCCCGATCTGGAAGACGTCTTCCTCGCCCTAACCTATGCCGACCCCACCGCCGCTGACCCAACCAAGGACTAGGGGCCCTGAAGGGCGCGCAAGGCAGAACGAAACCCGGGCCTGGCCGCGCAACCAAGATTGCGCCCGCTTCATCCTTGCGCTAACACTCGCCCACAAGTCGCAGGGCCAACACGGCCTCGAAGGCACCCGTAGCTCAGCTGGATAGAGCGTTGCCCTCCGAAGGCAAAGGTCACACGTTCGAATCGTGTCGGGTGCGCCAACTTTCTGATTTAAAACAATGAATTAATGGCGAAGAAGCTTCGGGCCTTTCGCGGTTTGTGGGGCGGGTCAGCACCCGGTCAGCACGGCGAAGATATATCGACACTACAGAACGCTACATCCGCCAGGGCAATCGCTTTGTGCGGAACGCCTCGACCTTTGCCGGCCTCTGATAGGGTGCGCGAAATGACCCCGGACCTGATCGACCTAGATCTAATCGACATAGACCAGAGCGATTTGTCAGACTTCGACCAGCTGGACAGTGCGGCAATGAATGCTGATTTCGCGGCCCTCTCAGAGGAACTAGCGAACCATCCAGATTTAATCAGGCTTATGAACGGTGGTGGCTGAACGTTATCCTTGACGAAAACCGCGCGAGACCCAGACGTAGCCACCCGTGACCCCAGCGATAGCCGCATACGCTGCCAACCATACCAACAGCATGCCGCCTGCAGCTTTGAGCGCCCTTTGCTTGTACGTCGTCAGAACATTCGAGACTGTTCGGCGTCAGCACCTTTGAGACAGTTTGGGGCTTTCGCTTAGAGGAGGG
>JBBARR010000022.1:0-40617 GCA_040399645.1 Caulobacteraceae bacterium
AGAGTCTACGCCCGCAGTCTGCTGCGTCACGCCGCCCTATTCAAGACAGACGCCATATCTATTCGATATCTAACTAATTTAAAACACGAGGGCCTATCTTAACAATAAGCATTGCCCCGATAAGCGCAAAAGGCCGCCGCGCCCTGCACAACCTCGATGTCCGGTCTAACAAACGTGCAGAAGCGCTATGCCACAAACCCTATCGCAGAATGTTCTTGCGCTCACTGGGGGGCTAAACCGATCTAAAGACAATTGATAAAGCCATAACAGCGGCTAGATCTTGGCCAAAAACGAGACCACGGCAGCCAAATAGGCCTCGAAGTTTTCACGGCGGGTGTTGTGACCAGCACCCGCTAACTGCGCCGTTTCAATCTGCGGGTTGAGGTCCTGCGAGGCCTTGGCGATGTCGGGGGTGACAATGCCGCCAAATCCTGGCTCGCCATAGATCAGCAGGGTCGGTGCGGTGATACGCGCCATATAGTCTTGCCAAGGCTCAGGGTCATGGATGCGTATCTCTGGATCAACCTGGGTCTTAGAGGCCGTCCAGGCCGGGAACTCATCCTCGTGCCAGGTGGGCGAGCGCCTCTTTCCCACGGCGGTGATCTGCTCGGCGGTCATGGCCCGTAGGTCAGTGACCTGCTTGCGAAAATCGGCTTGCCAGTGGGCGGTAATGGAGGGGTCCTGCTGCACCATGAAGGGCGGATCTTCCAAAATCACCCCAGAGACCCTGCTTGGATAGAGGCTGGCGTAGCGCGCTGTGGTTCGGGCGCCAACCGAATGCCCCATAACTATGGGGCCCTCCAATCTCAGTTGCTCTATGGCTTGGGCCAGATCCAAGACCGGGTCCTGATCCGTTCCTGCGCCCATGCGCACACTGTCTCCATGGCCTCGCGCATCGAGCATTATGACGTCGAAATCGGCCTCTAACCCTTGGGCAAGGCGGGTCCAACACAGCCCATTATCGGTCAATCCGTGGGACAGGACCAAGGCGGGCTTTGCGCGCCCGCTTCGGTTATAGGCCAAAAAGCCGTCCACAATATCGATCCGACCTGAAGACCAGTTAGACATCATTTCTCTCCTCAGATCGGATCGGCTCTTACCAGGCGTAGGCCTCAGGCGCAGGCCCAACGGCGGGGAATATAGCATCAATGGCGGCAAGGACGTCTTGTTCAAGACGAAGACTGGGCACATGCAGTACCGACGAGAGCTGCGCTTGGCTGCCCGGCCCGATGATGGTCGAGGTCACGCCCGGTTGATGCAGCAGCCACGCCAAGGCCACGCAGGTTGGGGTCTCGCCGATGGAACGACAAAGATCGCCATAGAGGGCCAACTGATCAGAGCGCGCGAGGGCAGCCGCACGAACAGACTGCGACTGCCGCCGCCCCGCCGTCTCCTGCCCCGTGCTGGCGAGCAATCCACCCGCCAAAGGGCTCCAAGTGATGAGGCCAAGGCCATAGGCCTGACAGGCCGGGAGGACCTCTAGCTCCACCCGTCGCTCAATCAGATTATAGAGGCTCTGTTCGCAGACCAAGCCTAGTCCGTGACGCTGCCCTGCCCGCTCATTCATCTGGGCAATCTTCCAGCCCGGAAAATTGCTCGAGCCGACATAGGTGATCTTGCCCTGGCTGATCAGACCATCCATGGCCTGCCAGATCTCTTCGGGCGGCGCGGTCCGGTCGATATGATGCATCTGGTAGAGGTCGATATGGTCCACACCCAGCCGCTTGAGACTGGCGTCACAGGCCATCTGAATATGGCGCGCCGACAGGCCCCGATCATTGATCTGATCGGACATGGGCTCATGGACCTTGGTGGCCAAAACAATCTTGTCCCGACGGCTTGGGTCCTGTGCCAACCATTTGCCAACAAGGGTTTCTGTCGTTCCGACACCCAGATGGCCACCATATTGGTTGGCCGTATCGATGAAATTAATCCCCGCCTCTAGGGCGTCACTGAGGATGGCAAAGGTCTCGGCCTCTGAGGTCCTAGGACCAAAATTCATCGTGCCGAGGCACAGGCTACTGACCTTAAGGCCGGATCGGCCCAGTTGACGATAGTCCATCATCATCCTTTCCATCTTGCCCTAGGGTGCGCGCAGTGTAGCGCCGGTCCGCAAGCCCTCGACGGACTGCGCCACGCTTTCCCGGGCCAGATATTGAGCCCGCTCGGATAGGCGCTTATAGGCCTCATAGGTAATCGACGGCACGATCGGTTCACGAAACCATGGGGCATAGAATTCGAGATTGGGGATCGAGCGGATGGCATTGGCGATATTGGGTGTGCCCCCGTGCCAAGCCCGGACATCACGGATCATGATCGCCCCAGCCGGCGCTGGGCAAACGGTGCTCAGCCTCATCCATTCCGGCTCATTTTCGAGAGTCGGTATGGGCACCCGCGAATGCTGAGTACCCGGGATCTGGCGGGTTGGGCCGTTAAAGGGCGTCACATCCTGCGGCAGGAAGTTCACGCAGACATAGGGGCACGGCATGTCCCGGATGCTAAACTGACCGCGTGGATCATAGAAGGAACTGAAGGGTGCCTGACCACCAGGTGCCCAATCTCGAACATCCGAATGGAGGGGCTGATAGCCTACAGCGCCGGGTAGGCAAAAGTCCCCGCTAGCGGCACGAAGAACAAAATCGGGGGATCCAAATATGGCGGCGACCAGATCAGTGGCGGCGCGGGTCTCGAGCAACATTTGCCATTCGGGCCGGTGTAACTGGCTACGGGTCAGGCTGGAGCCCCCAAAGGAATAGCGATGCGAGCCACGATTGCCCTTACGACCCTCATCGAGTGCAAGGATCTCGGCGGCAACCTCATTGCATCCCTCACGCAGGAACTGGGTCTGCTCGTCATTGAGGATATTGGCGACCACGACAAACCCATCACGGTTGAATAGCTCGACCGCCCGCACGACATCTTTTGCGTGAAGGATCTCAAGGCCCTTGAGGCCATTGTGGGCTTCAAGATGGGCGCGTAAGGCTATGGTCGACGGATCACTCATCCAGTCCCCCGCTTCAGAACGGTTCATCTGCACGTGCCCCATGGCTTTCATCTCCTCAGCAATCACGATACTATTATATAATTCGTCAATAGATTGGTCTGGCGGTTCTGTCTAACCCCAAAGCGACATGAGATGCAAAAGGCCCTATCCGTCACGCGCCAAGGCCTTGACGATCTGCGCATGCCGCCGCCTCGAAATGCCGTAGCCGGTGAAGATAACCAGCGAGATGACGGCGATCGCCGCCGCGACAGGTCCCCACACCAGGACCAGCAAAAACTGCGTCATCTGAGACAAAACAAGACCGACGTGACTGGCCGCATCCTTCGGAAACTGGATCAGGTCGAGCGCTAAGCCCGCCGCCATGACCCCTAGTCCAGAGGCCGCCTTATTGGCAAAGCCCAGTCCGGCAAAATAGAGCCCTTCACGGCGACGACCGAACAGATGCTCATGTTCATCTGCCGCGTCGGCCATCATCGAGGGATAGGAGACCGAAACCAGACCAATGCCGATACCGGCGACAAAGGAGTTGATCTGCATCGGCAACAGGGCGGTATCTCCCAGTGGCAGATAAAGACCCGTCAATTGCCCACCCTGCAGCACTAGCCAATTGGCCATCAGCAGACCAAAGCCGATGATCACGACGGTTTTCTTCTCGAACAGCTTCTGACACAGGGGTGCCGATGTACTGCCCAGCAAGATGCCGACCAAGAAGGCGTAGCCAATGAATTGAATTAGCTCACTTCTCATCTTCCAGACAAACACGAAGGCATGCTGATTGAGGCTCGCATTGAGGCCCATGGCGGCATAGATGATCACCGCCGAGATAAACAGGAGCCGGAAGGACCGGTTGGCAAAGATCTCCGCGATCTCACCTGGCAACCGCTTCCACATGGCCGATTGGACCTTACCCGGCTGCGGCAGGCGGCGCGCAAAGCGGTAAACGCCCAACAGGCAGAGCGTCATACAGACCATCAAGATCCCCGCAACCGTCCAACCAAACCCAGGATAACCCTCTGGTCGCTGCAGTCCGCCCTTTGCGAAAAACAAGGAATAGCCCATGGCCGTTACCGATACTGAGACCAAGATCCCCGAAACAACCCGAAAGACCACTACGCTGGTGCGCGCCGCATAGTCGGTGGCCATCTCAGCCCCCAAGGCAATATAGGGCACATTGAACAGCGACATGCTGCTGCGGCCGGCCACGGACATCACGGTCAGCCAAGCAAATAGACCGATCGGTCCTAGTCCTGCAGGCGGCGAAAAGAGCAGCCCAAGCGACACCGCAATAAACGGTGCCGACAGGGCCATCAGCGGCAAACGCCGTCCGAACCGCGAAGAGATATTATCGGACCAAGATCCAACCAGCGGATCAACCACAGCGTCGAAGGCTAGGCTGACCGCCAAGGCTGCCCCTACCAGAAGGCCCGACAGGCCCAAGACAGCAGAATAGTAAAAGAAGATAAAGCCGATCGCCGTATCAAACCCACCGGTCTGGACCGCCTGACCCAACCCATAGGCCAACTTTACAAACACAGACGGATTGGCTGGCGTGACAGTTTGTGTGTCTGGAGATGGACGATCAGCGGCCTGCATCGGCTCTTCCTTCTTATGAGATCACACCAAGCCCAAGGGCTTAGGCTCAGACAATAGGCGGTAAAATCTATTATGTGCTAGCCACTGACTACCTTTCAGACTCCGCACCGGTTGTCCGTGCCAATGACCTTACCGGCCTAGCGCAGCCACGCAGGCGGCTATTTTCGTACTGACCTCAGCGGCGGATAGTCCGGGGCGGTAGAGTTCAGAGCCCAGACCAAACCCGCTTGCGCCCGCGCCCTGCCATTCGGCCATCGCGGATGGACCTATGCCACCGACAGCAATGACCTTCACGTGACGCGGCAGGACGGCACCGATGGCCTTGAGATAGCCAGAACCAAGGGTCGCTGCTGGAAAGAGCTTCAAGAGCCTTGCGCCCGCATCGATGGCCGCAAAGGCTTCGGTGGGGGTCATAAAGCCGGGCAGGGCCTCAAGACCCAATCCAAGGCTGCGCAAGATCACATCGCGATTGACGTTTGGGGAAACGGTAAACTGACCGCCCGCTGCCTTGACTGCGTCCACATCTGCAACGCTCAGGACGGTTCCCGCACCAACCATCATCTGGCCCTCAAACCGGATCGCGAGCCGGCGAATGCTCTCCAACGGATCGGGGGAATTGAGCGGCACCTCCATGGCCCGAACGCCCTGCGCATAGAGGGCCTCACCGATGGCAATCACCTCATCAGGCGTCACGCCGCGCACAATGGCGACTATGGGAAGCTGTTCCAAAGCCTGATCGATGGTCATGGTGTGATCCCTTCGATGATTGAGATGAGGCCAGCCAGCGCTGCGGCTTCTCCGTCGATGGTCTGGCAAGACCTGCCGCGCGCCGCCAAGGCCTGACCATAGGCGGCGCAAAGGGCTGGGTCGCCGATCAAGGTGACGGGCTCGTCTTCTGATGAGCCCAATAGACCAGGGCTTGAGGCGATATCGGACCCGATCAACAGGCCCGACAGGAACCCTGCTGATTGCCCCTCAGCCAATGATCCCGTCAGCTGTCGGGCGCGCAGACCAAAGAGGCGCGCGCTTAAGGCGTCACCCTGGCCCGACGCAGCAAGCCCTGCGGCAAAGCCTTCGGGCTCGGTAGGGTCTTGAACCGTCGCCAAGATGCTGTGCTGGCTTAGCAGGGCATAGAGTTCGCCGGTCATGGCCGTGACAAAATCGGTGATCTTGCCACCTTCAACCCTGACCCACTTGGCGTGGGTACCGGGCAAGCAAAAGAGGCCGGTTTGTAATGTCGAGGCCAGGGCACCGAAGATCTGCACCTCTTCGCCGCGCATCACATCTGGCCCATGGGCCTGACCCACGGTGCGCACACCCGGCACGATCCAGACCCGCTCGGCGGGCTGAACAAGACCCGCCGCAATCGCGTTTGCATCCGCCGGACAATCGACATAGGGCGCTGCCATCCAACCCAAATTGGACCCCGCCATGCCGCTCATCAGAACAGGTAAGCCTTCTGCCTTTAGAGCCGGCCGGATGTCTTGATCCAGCCTAAAAGGCACGTCTCCACGGCCGATCTTGGAGACGCCAAAGAGAAAGCTGGCGCTGGCCACCGCCCTGCCCACCTCGATGCGCCAAGCGCGGACATTGGTCGTGCCCCAATCGCAGGCCAGCCAAGCGCTCACGTGCGCCCGCCATCTATGACAAGGTTCTGACCGGTGATCATGGCGCTATCGTCGGCGGCGAGAAAGAGGACCAGCCGCGCGACATCTTCCGGCGCAATCCGTTTCTTCAGGGCCACCTGAGCCATCCAGGCTGCTTCAGCCTCTGGCGTCAGCCAAAGCTGTAACTGGCGTTCCGTGACCACCCAGCCCGGCGACACGGCATTGACCCGGATATTGTCCACGCCCCATTCGCGCGCCAAGGATTTGGACAGACCGATCACCGCTGCCTTGGCTGCTGTGTAGGCGCTCAGGTCGGCAGGGCCTAAGAGCGCATTGATCGAGGACAGATTGATGATCGATCCTGCGCCGCTGGCCACCATCCCGGCCTGAACAGCCTGCGACGCTAGGAAGACGGGATCGAGATTGACCGCCAGATTGGCCCGCCAAGCGCTAGCGGCCATCTCTACGGCGCGGTGCCTTTGATCATTGGCGACATTATTGACCAGCACCGTCACGGGTCCCGATTGGCGAGCGGCCTGCGCGATGGCCGCCTGCAACGCTTCAGCGCGCGTCACATCGCAAGCTTGGAACGAGACCGCACCGCCCAAGCGTGCCGCCAAGGCCTGCCCCGCCTCAACCGCAATATCGATGAACGAGACCTTCGATCCTTGCGCGGCGAAGGCCTCGACAAGGGCTGCGCCTATGCCGGTCGCGCCGCCTGTGACAAAGACATGTCGGCCCCTCAGGCTGGGATAGTCCGCAAAGGCTCCCATCAATGGGACTCGCGACTGACCGCATCGCCGCTCGAGCCGACCAGAAAGTCTTGGTCACAGCCCCTGTCAGCTTGCAGCACAGTGTCGACATAGAGCTTGGCCCAGCCCCGAACATAGGGCGAAGCTGGCCGGGCCAAAGCCGGGTCGGCAGCGCGCCCTGCCAATTTCGCCTCGCTGACCTGAAGGGTCAAGGTCCGCGCGGGTCCATCCAGAGAAATCAAATCGCCATCTTGGACAAGGGCCAAGGGCCCACCCGCATCGGCCTCAGGGTTCACATGCAAGATCACCGTACCGAAGGCTGTGCCGCTCATCCGTGCGTCCGAAATCCGCACCATGTCGCGAACGCCCTTGGCCAAGAGCTTGGCGGGCAAGGCCATATTGCCGACCTCGGGCATGCCCGGATAGCCCTTAGGCCCGCAGCCCTTGAGCACCAAAACGCAGGTCTCGTCGACATCCAAATCGGGAAGGTCGATCCGCGCCTTATAGTCTTCGATGGAGTCAAACACGACCGCGCGGCCCGTATGGACCAAGAGTTCGGGAGAAGCAGCGCTGGGCTTCATCACCGCACCGCCGGGGCTCAAATTACCGCGCAGGACCCAAAGACCCGAACTGGGCGCAACGGGGGCCTCCATGGTCCGGATCACTTCAGGATTATCACAGCGCGCCAGGTCGGCGATCTGGGCCTGGGTCAGGCCACTGACCGTAATCGCATCGCCGCGCAGATGCGAGCCGAGCGCCTTGAACACGGCTGGCACGCCGCCCGCATAACAGAAGTCCTCCATCAAGAACCGGCCCGACGGCATCAGGTCGACCAAGAGCGGGATGTCACGGCCCAGCCGGTCGAAATCGTCTTGTTCTAGAGGCACGCCCAAACGTCCCGCCAAGGCGATCAGGTGCAGGACCGCATTGGTCGAGCCGCCAATGGCCGCGTGCGTCAAGATAGCGTTTTCGAACGCTTCTCGCGTTGCAATGGCTGACATCTTCACATCGTCGCGTACCAATTGCACAATCCGCCGACCCGTCAGGTGCGCCAAGGTCGCTCGGCGGCCATCGACAGCGGGTAGGGCCGCATTTTCAGGCAGGCTTAGGCCAAGCGCCTCCACCAGACTGGCCATGGTCGAGGCTGTGCCCATGGTCATGCAGACGCCATGGCTGCGCGACATTCCGCTCTCGGCAGACATGAAATCGGCCAGCGTCATCTCCCCCGCGCGCACAGCTTCCGAGAACTTCCAGACGTCGGTGCCTGAGCCAATATCCTTGCCGCGAAACTTGCCGTTCAACATGGGACCGGACGACACGACCATGGTTGGTAGATCGACACTGGCCGCGCCCATCAACTGACCCGGCGTGGTCTTATCGCAGCCGCCGAGCAGCACGACACCGTCGATAGGATTGCCCCGGATCGACTCCTCGACCTCCATCGCCAAGAGGTTGCGAAACAGCATGGCCGTTGGCCGCATCTGGGTTTCACCAAGCGACATGGCGGGAAATTCGAGCGGCAAGCCGCCCGCTTCCCAGACGCCGCGCTTCACATGCTCGGCCAAGTCTCGCAGCCCCGCATTACAGGGGGTCAGTTCCGACCAAGTATTGCAGATACCGATAACCGGACGTCCATCAAAAACATCATCAGGAAGGCCTTGGCTCTTCATCCAACTGCGGTGGATAAAGCCATCACGGTCGAGCTTGCCATAGGTACGGGCGCTTCTGAGCGGTTTACGAGCCACGGTCTTATCCTGTGAAATCCGCCGTCTTAGGCGCGTGATCCTTGAGGCAGGCGCTGTCTTAGTATTAATTTATAAATCGTCATTAATGTTCACTGGGCCAAGCCGTCGGCCAGTTTCCGAAGCCCGCCGGTGATGATCTGCACGACCATAGTCTCGGCCGTATCTATATCGATCGAGCCCTCGGCGACCTGCTTTCCCGCCCGGTCAGTAAGGGACATAAAAAGGTCCATGGCCGATATGGCGACAGGTAAGCTCAAGCCATATTCCCGGCGGGTTTCCTTGACGAAATAGCGAATGGTGCGTTCTCGAGCGACGGCCGATTCAGCCTCCATCAGCCGCACCACAGAAGGGTCGGCTAGCAGGGCTTGGATCAAGGCACCTCGCGCCTTGGTGTGCTCCAGATAGATCCGCGTCGTTTGCCGGATCAGCTCTTCATAGGACTGAGCCTCAAGAGCGCGCTCGGCACCTCGGCTATCAAGCTCCAACTGCTCACGCTGCAAGAGCGCCGCGAGCAAAAATTCACGGCTGGGAAAATAGTTATAGACCAGCGCCTTACTAACCGCGCTCTCACGGCCCAGTCGCTCCATCGAGACCGCCGTCAGCCCCTCGTCCAAGATCAGCCGTGCGGCATCATCTAAGATCAGCGAACGACGCACCTCTGGCGCTAGGCGCGTGCGTTTACGGGTTTCAACTACAGCCATAGGGTCCATTCCAATGTTCGGCCCCATCATCGCCCAAAAGGGCCAGAAGACAAGAATCCGTAAGCTGATGCGCAAAAATCAAGACTGAACCTTCCAAATGGCGACCCCTGCTGGCGCCAAGATGGAGCCGCCTAAAACAAACTCCGTACCCGCAGTCACAGGCGCAGGACGCCGTTCTGGCGAAGCGTTGATCGCGATCCCAAAACCGCCCCTCTGGCTAACCCGTACCCCTTCGGGCATGGACATAACGGTTAAGCCCGCCCGTTTGGCTGCGTCGCACAGGACGTGTGCCAAGGCCGGTTCCTGCGGCGCGAAGGCCAGATAGTCGCGCTGCCCCGACCTTATCCAAGCCGGATGACCATCCTCAAAAAGCCCCAAGACCTCAGCCTGGGTGCTGACATCCTCACGCCAATCGCGGCCGGTCAGAACCGCGCCATTAGCATCAATAACCATAGGCGTTCCAGGACGCAGGCTCTCAACCCGCTGCACGGTGAGCGGCAGAAGTTTGGACAGATCGCCTGGGGGCAGGTTGCTGGGAACATGCAGATCGCGGGTCTTAGACCCTGCCCGTACCCCAAACACGGTCACCGCCTCAGTGGTTTCGAAGGCTGCGAGCGCATCAGCTGAGACAATGGGAAGGCATGGGGCCACGACGAGACGATAGGCACTCAAATCGGCATAGGGCGGGACAATATCCACATCCAGGCCCATTTGGCGCAGGCTCGAATACCAAGCGAAGGCCTCCTTCAAGGCTGAAAAGCCCATAGCCTGCGGCTGGATCGACGTTACCCAATCGCCCTCGTAGGAAAAGACGAGCGCCACCGGTGAAGGCCCACAGGGCGCAAACTCACCCAAGGCTTTGATTTCAGCGGCCACCTGCCGCGCCTCTTGGCCGCCAATGTCCTCGCTGCGGTCGGGCCGGTTGAGACCCGCATGCATCTGTTCTTGCGCAAAAGGCGCTTGGCGCCAACGGAAATAGGACACCACCTCAGCGCCATGGGCAAAGGCCTCCCACGTCCAAGCGCGGACCATGCCAGGTAGCGGGGATGGATTGAATGAGGCCCAGTTCACCGGTCCCGGCTGCTGTTCCATCACCCACCAACGCCCTCGCCCGCAGCCGCGATAGAGATCGTGGTGGAAGGCGGCGACATCGGGATGGCCCTGCCGCAGATAGCGGGCCTTATCTTCGGCGCTGAACCAAAACTGCTCAAGGAAGCCGAGGGGGTAGCTGTCCCAACTGGCGACATCGAGGTCTTGGCTGATGGCGAAATGGTCAAATTCGGTATAGAAACCCATGAAATTATGGATCATGTCGCGGCCAGGTGAGTGCCGACGTAATATATCGACCTGCAGGCGGTTGAAACTGACCACCTCGTCAGACGCGAACCGATTATAGTCCAAACGGTGGCTTGGATTGGCCTCGGTCACGGTCAGGTGCGGCGGATCCACCTCGTCGAAGCTGCGATAGTCCTGAGACCAGAAGACTGTGCCCCATGCCTGATTAAGAGCCTCGAGCGTTCCATAGCGCGCCTTAAGCCAGAGCCGAAACCTCCGGGCCGCAGAGGCGCAGTAGCTGATGGTGGTATCGTGGCAGCCATATTCATTGTCGGTTTGCCACGCCACGACCGCGGGATGACGGCCATAGCGCTCGGCCATGGCCTCGGTAATGCGCGCGCACTCAGCGCGGTAGCCCTCGTGCGAAAAGCTGTAGTGACGCCGAGACCCAAACTGGCGCCGCTGTCCCCGGTCATTGATCGCCACCATATCGGGATGACCATCCACCAGCCATTTGGGCGGTGTGGCGGTCGGTGTGCATAGGATCACCGATAGGCCCGCCCCATGAAGGGTCTCAACCGCTTGATCTAGCCAGGCCCAGTCAAACTGCCCCGGTTCCGGCTCAATGCGGCTCCACGCAAACTCCGCGATCCGCACGACCGATAGGCCCATATCGGCCATTCGACGCGCGTCTTCGGCCCACCACGCTTGCGGCCAATGTTCGGGATAGTAACAGACGCCAAGTTTCATCGGGTCTTAGCCTTCAAAATAGAGCGGCGGCGATCCTGCCACATCAACTGATAGGGCAAAGAGCCCGCCCGCCTGAGGTTGCGCCTCGAGTTGCTGGGGCGTCAGCCCATCGCGCGCGCTGGTCACGAACAGGGTCTTGAGGTCAGGACCGCCGAAGCTGCAACTGGTCGGGCACTGAACGGGCATGGGGATGATGCGGTCAATGCTGCCATCGGGCGCATAACGCACAATGCGCCACCCATCCCATTGCGCGTTCCACAAATAGCCCTCGCAATCCACTGCCGAGCCATCCGGTGTCGCGGTCTGCCCCCGCGTCTGCGCAAAGACCTGCTGCCCGCCCAAGCCATCATCGCCGATATCGTAGCGATAGAGGGTCTGTTCAAGCGAGTCGGCGAGATAGAGATGTTGTCCATCAAGGCTGGTTCGCAGCGTATTGGTGATACCCCAATCGCGAACAACAGCGCTACCCGACCAATCAGGCTTGACCTGAAAGACTGCGCCCGACCGCTCCACGGCCTCATTATGCATCGAGCCGAACCAGAAACTGCCATCAGCTCCAACGTTTCCGTCGTTGCTGCGGTTGCCTAGATGTTCGTTTGGGGTGGGGTAGCGCAGACTAAAGCGCCCTGACTGTGGATCAAAAATACCTGCCCCGGCGGCCGTTGCGGCAACAAAACCCCCAGCTCGGCGAAGGCCCAGCGCGGTAATTTGATCACCCGGATCAAGGCTCCCGGCCTCTCGCGTTGAGGGTTCGAACCAATGGACCCTAAGCCCCAGAATATCGACCCACCACAGCCGCCCATCGCGCGGGTCCCAGCAAGGCCCCTCCCCTAAGGCGCAGCGAAAATCTGCGACACATTGGGCCGTCATGTCAGGCACTCCAAATGATAGACAGCAATCTCTTGCGCTCGAAGGACGGGCAAAGGAAGCCCCTGATGGATCAAGGCGCCGCCGGTGACCTCGAAAGCCTTACCCGTCAAGGTTGGCGGCGTAGATTTCATGGTCCGCTGTGGATGGATCGGTGGGTTCAGCAGGGTCACACGATAGGTCCCCGATCCATCGAGGCCGGCAAGCCGCAAGGGGCCAAGCGTCGCCGTCGCTGGGGTTCCAACCTGAGCGGCACTGACCAAGGCTTCGGTCTCACCCACGACCATCATTGCGGTCATGCCGGCATCGGGATGAGACAGGCGCAAGGTACGGCCGTTATGGAGCAAGGCACGGTGCTGTTTATGCAGCCCAATGATTTGCGCCAACTGCTCTGCCTCCCCCAAGCTCAGGGCCCGCAGGTCGGCCTCGATACCGAAGTGACCAAAGAAGGCGGTCCAGGCGCGAAAGCCCATGCCTGTGTCTCTCGCCGTCGTATGGCTCGAGCGCGGGCCGACGTGGGAGCCCATAGTTTCTGGCGGAAAGAACAGGCTAAAGCTGCGCTGGATGGCTTGGCGTTCAATCGGATCGTTACAGTCGGATGTCCAGATCCGGTCGGTGCGCCGCAAGATCTCGAAATCCGCCCGCCCGCCGCCAGAGGCGCAGGACTCAATCTCAACATGCGGATGCTTAGCCCGCAGATCATCAATCAGTTCATAGACCGCAAGGGTCTGACGATGGACCGCCGCCTGACCGTCACTGACCGGATGGGTCAGGTCGCGGTTCATGTCCCATTTCAAATAGTCGATATCATTGTCGCTGAGCAGCCGATCCAGTTGAGCAAAAATGGCGGCGCGAACCTTAGGACGGGTGAGGTCGAGCACATATTGCCCGCGCCCGAGCGGCTGAAGCCGGTCGCCAACGCCAAGCACCCAGTCTGGATGGGCCCGCAGAAGGTTGGAATCGGCATTGGCCATTTCCGGCTCAACCCATAGGCCAAAGCCCATGCTAGCGGCCTTAACCTTGGCAATCAGCGGGCCAAGCCCGCTTGGATATTTGATCGGATCAGGGGTCCAATCGCCCAGACTGGTTCGGTCATCATTGCGTCCCAAGAACCAGCCGTCATCCAGAACAAATCGTTCAGCACCCACCGCTGCGGCATGGCCAATGAGATCGGATAGGACTGCTGGGTCGTGATCGAAATAGACCGCTTCCCAACTGTTGAAATGGACCGGCCTTGGCTTTTCTGCCAACCGCCCGCCTAAGATCTGTTGACGCACAAAGGGGTGGAACCGGTCACTAAGCCCGTTCAGGCCCGCACTGGACCTTGCTGCATAGAGCGTCGGGGATTGATAGACCTCGCCGGACGCTAGGGTCATTTCACCGGGTAAGAACAGTTCCCCGGCCTGCATCTGGACCCGCCCATCGCGCAGGCGCTCGACCAGCATTCGATGATTACCGCTCCACGCCAGATGCAAGCCAATGACCGCGCCGTGCTGATCGCTGAAACCCGGCTCACCGACGGCGAGCAGCGGCGGGGCATGGTGTGAGGTCCGCCCCGTTCGATTTTCACTGGCCCACATGCCGCCTAGAACGCGCTGCCGATAGGGCCGCCCCTCATTGGCCCAGCGACCTTTAAAGGCCAGAAGTTCGTCATGGTCGAGCGGAAGGCATCCTGCGGCGAGCCAGTCCACGGTCAGGGTCGAAACGCCTTGATTGATCAGGCGATTGCGAAAGAAAACCACGCCCGTCTGGGCATCCATCTCGATCTCAAGCTCAAGGGCGACCCCCGCGAGCCCATCTGACAATGACAGGCTGGCCCGCTGGTCGCTGACATGTGACGACACCATTTGAAACTGGCTAAGGACCAGATCGCCTGACCGATGGAGCTGTGCCAAGGGTGTACCCAAAAAGCCCCTCGCAGCGTCGGGCACCAGGTCTAACACCTCGCCGCCGTCGAGCATGCCGTGCGGAATGGGTCTTTGAGCGAGATCGGCAATCGCCGCAAGATCGACACCTACGCCGAGGCTTGGGCCCCAATAGACCAAGGCTGGCGGTTCGCTCGCCTTGGCACTGAACACCATCGTGTCCCCACCAGCGTCTAGCCGAAACCGCAACCCTGTCATGGTCGAATCCGATCCTTAATCCTGAGGCGCTCAGGCTAGCCTCGCCGGCCCGTCTTGACCATCCGTCCAATAATCCGTCCAATAATCCGATTGACGACCGCCCCTTCAAGACCCTCAACTGACCTCAAAATATAAGAGCGGGCGGGAACCATGCAGACCAACATCATCCAATGGGCCGTATTTATCGGCCTGACTGCCCTGATGGCCATTCTTACCGCATGGCAAGTGTCTCGCATGGGAGGGCGGTCGAGTGATTCCAACCGCGAATATTTCCTTGCCGGCGGCAACCTGACCTGGCCATTTATCGCAGGCTCGATCACCTTGACCAACCTGTCGACCGACCAGTTGGTAGGCATGAATGGCAATCAGATGTTGTTGCTCGCCTGGTGGGAACTGTCGGCCATTGCGGGCCTCATGATGCTCTGCTGGATCTTTCTGCCGATCTATTATCGCAACAACTGCACGACCACGACCGAGCTTTTAGAGCGCAAATATGGTTCGGTGCATTTGCGCGCGGTGGTCTCAGTCCTGTTCTTGCTCGGCAATGTGTTCATCTATCTGCCGATCATGCTCTATACGGGCTCGCTGTTTTTGAAGACCATGTTCGGGATCGATATTCCCCTGGTCTATATCGCAGCGGCCATGGCCCTTCTGGGCGGGGCCTATGCCATTGGCGGCGGACTTCGCGCCGTCGCGGTCTATGACACGATTTCAGGCGTCGGCGTTTTGGGCATGGCCGCCTTGGTGGTGATCCTTGGCCTTGCCGCGATCAACTTCGATCTCTCCGGCATTCCGCCAGAGCGGCTGAGCATGATCGGTGGACCGGACTCGCCCATCCCTTGGCAGACCCTGCTGACCGGAATGATCTTCATCCAGATGTTCTATTGGAGCACCAACCAGACCATCACCCAACGCGCCATGGCCGCGCCCAACCTGAAAGAGGGTCAGAAGGGCGTTATGGCTGCGGCCGTCATCCGCCTGATTTTCATCCCTGCCATTGTCGTGGTGCCAGGTGTGGTGGCCTTCAAACTGTTCGGCGATGCCGGGGACGCGACCTATGGCAAGCTTGTCGCCCTGGTCATGCCCGGTTGGCTGTCTGGCGCCTTCGCCGCCTTCATGGCAGCCGCCCTACTGACCAGCTACACCTCAGTCTTGAACTCGTCCGTCACGCTCTATGTCTGCGATCTGCACGAGAAGTTCATCGCGCCAAAGCCAGATGTCGGCCGATTGAACACCATCATTTCGGTATCGTTCATGATTTTGTCGGTAGCCCTTGTGCCGGTCTATATGGGCGCGGCCTCGATCATTAATCTGGTTCAGCAGTTAAACGGCTTGCTGTCCATGCCGATCCTTTCGGCCTTCATCGTCGGGTTGATGTTCAAGAATGTGGACGGGCGAGCGGTTATCGGTGCGGTGATCTTCGGAACACTGCTCTACGCCTTCTTCACCTTTGGCTGGACACCGGTCCATTATATCCATCTGATGTTGGTGACCCTGATCGCCTGCATCGTCTTTGCCCTCAGCGTCAATCGATTGATCTTTGGTCGCCAAGCCAGCCTGGTGGTTTTCGGCAAGCCCGCGACGATGGGAGACGCACTATGAAGCGTTTACTGGCTTTCACATTTTTCTTGGCCCTGTTGACCGTTTCAGCGGTGGCTCAGGCAGAGCCGCAAGACCACTATGCAAACAACCAAGGCGTCAAGATCCACTATGTCGTCGATGGTCAAGGCCCCCTCATCGTCCTGATCCACGGCTTTCCTGACTATTGGGCGACATGGAAGCCGTTGATGGCGACACTCAACAAGGCTGGCTACCGCACTGCGGCCATGGACAACCGAGGCTATAATCTTTCCGACCAACCTAAGGGCGAAGCGGCCTACGCCATGCCTAATCTGGTCGGAGATGTTGCCGCTGTCATTGAGGCTGAAGGACAAAAGAACGCGATCATCGTTGGCCACGACTGGGGTGCGGCGATATCTTGGCAGGTGGTCTTTACAAGGCCCGATCTGGTCAACCGTCTGATCATTATGAGCGTGCCTCACCCCGTCGGCTTTGCCCGCGAGATGGCGACCAATCTTGAGCAACAAAAGAACAGCCAATATGCCCGCAACTTCCAGCAACCGGGCTTTGAGAAATATCTCACCGCCGAAGGCCTCGTGGGCTGGGTCAAGGACCCGGCTGAAAAGGCAGGCTATGTCGAGGCGTTTAAACGCTCCAGCATCGTCGGCATGCTGAACTATTACCGCGCCAACTATCCCAAGACGACGACGGATAAGGGCGGTCTCATGGCTGCTGATGCACCGATGATCAATGTCCCGGTGTTGGTCATTCACGGTATGAAGGACAAGGCCCTAAACGCTGCCGGCCACGCTGGGACCTGGGATCACGTCTCACAGGACACAACCGTTCTGATGATCCCTTCAGCCGACCATTTTGTGCAGCACGACGCCGAAGCCTTGGTCAATAAGACGATCCGAAGCTGGCTTGACGATCGGCGCTAAGGGTCAGTTCGCTCTTTCACCAAGACCTCCTTTCGGCTCAAACCTTGCATAGACGGCATAGGGGGCGTCGAGATCGATCCGTGAGATGTTATCGTCGGTCTCAAGACTGTTGCGACCCGATCAAGCCAGCAACAAAAAGTCATGGATGCGGAAATCCACACAGCGTTAACAGATTGGCTCTTGCCGGATGTCGCAAAAACAGCGTTTCATCGGGCGATTAGAAACCCTTGAGAAAGATCCCAACGATGAAGAAGATGATCCTCGCGAGCTTGGTAAGTCTGTCAATCGCATTTGCTAGCGGCGCTGCAATGGCAGGCGATAAGCTAACGGTTGATGCCACCCCGATTGCTGACCTGGCTGCCAAGCCTGAGACAAAGGCCATTTTGGACAAGGATCTTCCTGGCATGACCGATCACCCTGCTTTTGACCAGTTCAAAGCCATGACGCTCAAGGCGCTTCAACCCATGAGCGGCGGCAACATCACCGATGAGCAGCTGGCCGCCGTTCAGGCTGATCTGGATGCTTTGGCGAAGAAAGACACCACGTCTCACTAGAACCATTCAGCGGTTGAACTGTTCAATCGCGATCTAACCGAGGCTCTCTTCACAGTTACTGTGGCGGGGGCCTCTGTTTATAGGCATCTAAGCCCCGCCCCTCGACGTACCAATCCGTGTTCGGCGTTATGACAAGGAAGGCATGGCGCATGAGGTGGCGGTCGACATCATCACCAAGGAGGCTGGTCAGCATTTTGACCCAGACATCGCCGCCGCCTTTCTCGAGATCCTACCAAAGATCAAACAGATCGCGGACAGTTTGGCCGACGACTAGCCTGCTTTCTATCGCCCTATAAAGTTCGGTTTACGCTTTTCAAAGAAAGCCTTACGGGCCTCTTTTCCATCATCACTTCCGAAAGCTAAGCGGATATTGGTCAGTTCATAGCGAAGCTGCTGCTCCAGATCTAAGGTCTCGAGCGACTTGGTCATGCCACGCTTAAGCAGCCGCAGGGTGATCGGCGACCATTGGCAGAGCTCTTCGCAATATTGCGCAAGGCGCTGGGTAAATCGGTCCGCATCTACCGCTTCACCAGCCATGCCCAGCGTCACCGCCTCGTCACCCACGACCGTTCGGTTCTCCATCATGAACCGCAGAGCAGGCTCATAGCCCATGGCCTGAGGCAGGGTGATAGTCAGGCCTGCATCGGGTGAGCCACCAATGCGCGTATAGCCCGCCATCAACCGCGCACTGCGGCTAATCAATCGAACATCGGTGGCCATGGCTAGGCCCAGACCTGCCCCTACCGCGACCCCATTTATCCCGCCGACAATGGGCTTGTCGCAGCGCTTGCGCATCGACAACAGAAACTGGCCCACCCAATGGATATCGTCCAACTGCGCCGACTGGGCCGTCAGGGGCGAAAACTTCTCCGGCGCTGAAAGATCCAGCCCCGCGCAGAAGGAGTCGCCGCTCCCGGTCAGGGCGATGACCCAGACATTATCATCGCGCGCCGCCGCTTCGATGGCCTCAACCACACCCCAAGCCAGTTGATCGCTAAGGGCATTCTTTTTCTCAGGACGGTTCAGGAGGATCGTGCGGACATGGCCCGCATCGGTGATTTTAACGTCTGTGGTCATGGTCATCGCCCTAATGATATTGAGCGGTCAGGCTTAGAAAAGCTGAGGATCTTGTCAATAAGTTATATCAGACCTCGACAGATGGGCTGAGAACGGACAGCCTCAAGACAATATAGAGGCTCAAAATTGCGCTCTTTAGGGATGATCACGCCGATGGCCACAGCCACACCCGCAAGCAGCTCCTATATCCAGTCCATTTCGATTGTCGGCGGCCTATTCTTCATCATCGGCCTGTTCACTTGGCTCAATGGCCCCCTCATTACCTTTGTGCGGCTGGCCTTCGGCCTAGACGATGTGAACTCATTCCTGATCCTGATGGTGTTCTACCTCTCCTACTTCTTCTTTGCCCTGCCCGCCTCAGCCATCCATCGACGCCTGGGGCTCAAGAAGGGGCTATCAGCGGGCCTGATCCTGATGGCCCTCGGTGCGGCCGCTTTTGCCGAGTTCGCGACGCGGCGCTGGTATCCGGGCGCATTGACCGGTCTATTCACCCTTGGCGGCGGCTTGGCGCTGCTGCAGACGGCGATCAATCCCTATGTCAGCATCCTTGGTCCTATTGAGAGCGGAGCCCAACGCATCGCCCTGATGGGCATCTGCAACAAGCTGGCGGGCGTTCTTGCCCCGATCCTGATTGGCCTGTTTGTTCTGCACGATGTGGATCGGCTCACCGTGCAGCTTCAGAGCGCCACAGGACCCGCCCGTGAGCAGTTGCTCAACAGCTTTGCAGCCAATATCCACTCGCCCTATCTGATCGCCTCAGGCCTACTGATCGCCGTGGCGCTGCTGGCGCTCATATCCCCCCTCCCCGACATCCATCCCGCTGAGGCCAACCCCACTGCCCCTAACGCGCCAAGTGACACAGAAGGTCTTGGATTTTCTCAGGCGCGCCATCTGTGGCTCGGCGTCCTTTGCCTGTTTGTCTATGTCGGTGTCGAGGTTTTGGCAGGAGACGCCATCGGCACCTATGGACGAGGTTTTGGTCTTCCCTTGGAGCAGACCAAATTCATGACCGCTTGGACGCTAGGAGCCATGCTGGTTGGCTATGTGCTTGGCCTTGTCTTTACGCCGCGGTTCATATCGCAGCAGACCTATCTGCGATTTTCGGCGCTGCTGGGGCTGGCCTTGGCGGTCGGCGCGGCCTTGACCAAGGGCTATGTCTCGGTCGGTTTTGTCGCTGCGCTCGGTCTGGCCAATGCCATGGTCTGGCCTGCCGTCTTTCCTCTGGCGGTGCGTGGCCTTGGTCGTCTAACCGAGACCGGGTCTGCCTTCCTGATCATGGGTATTGCGGGCGGAGCGATCATACCGCAAGCCTTTGCCCTGCTTAAACAGCATTACGACTTTCAACTGGTCTTCGCGGCCCTGGCCATCCCCTGCTATCTGGTCATCTTCCACTATGGCTGGCGCGGTCATCTGACCCTATCGCAGCGGTCTCAGGCCAAGGCGGTGACCCATGACTAGGTCAAACCGCAAAGATGCCGCCGCGTTGTTCCTCTTAACCTTGGCGGCACTTTCTAAGTTTCCAATCCGGCGCGACGGGAAAATCCATCCTAATCGGCGCGGACCGCGAATAGTAAAAATCAACCTTTGATAGTTAAATTTGAAAACAATTAGCTGGGTATATAAGTAATACCGCTTTTTAGGGCTTTAATATTGACAACTATGGTTCGGAACGATTTGGATGAGGTCAACACAGGCGCATTGCGATCATGAATCTATCCACGAATTCCAATATAGCCCTAACGCCTAAGGCATTGCGTGACGGTCAAAATCGCCTAAGGGCCAGCTTAGAAACCCTCAAGGGTCGTCTCATCAGCCCGGAGGCTCTGCTTCAAGGGCAACAACGCGTTCTGGAGCTGGTTGCACGCAATGCTTCGCTAAAAGAAACCCTCTCGGAAATCGCGCGCCTCGCCGAAGAAGCCTTTCCTGACATGTCGGCCTCCATCCTTTATTTCGATCCAATGGCCCAGGTTCTGCGTGCGGGGGGCTATGGCCGCCTGCCCAACTCCTTTGCCGAGATCGTTGAGGGCATGGTCCCTGGACCCAATATGGGAAGCTGTGGAACCTGCGCCTTTACGCGCGAACCGATCATCAGCGTGGATGTGTTCGAAGACCCACTCTGGACCGATTTCGTTGGACTGTGCAGCGAATATGGCATTCGCTCAGCCTGGTCGACGCCCCTTATCGATGAACGCAATGGGTCCTTGCTCGGGGTGTTCGGGATGTACTATTCGACCATCTGGTCGGCTGAGCGGGCGATCGACATCTCGTTTGCGCAGGATTTTCACCAACTGGCGACCATCGCGACCGAGCGTCATCGCGACGAGGAACGGTCTCGCTTTTTGGCCACCCACGACGCCCATACGGGGCTCGGCAACCGCAACCTTCTGCTCGAGCAGGGCGAAACGCTGGTCAATCGCGCCGTCTCGACGGGCTCCCCCCTCACCTTGGCCTTTATTGACCTTGATCGTTTCAAGCCGGTGAGGCAGCAGTTCGGTCACGCGCAAAGCGACGTGATTTTGGCCCAGATCGCCACAAGGATGCGCGAGCGATTGCATTGCGCCGAGTTGTTAATCCGGTTCGACGGTGACGAATTCGTGGCCTTCCTTCCCTTAGGCATGGCCCAAGCAAAGGCTCTGGTAGGTGGGTTGGCGAAAGATATGGCCATAGGCTTCGAAATGGCCGAACTAAATCTTCAGATCACCTTCTCCTGCGGTCTATCGACCTATAACCATGACACCAGCGACTTGGACATGATCTTGGTTATGGCCGGTGAAGCCGCACGGGTCGCCAAGCAACTGGGCGGCGATGTGATCGTTATTGCGGACCAAACCCTCGCTGCCCGCGCCAAGAGCCGACGCAGCATCCGCAAGATGCTCGAAGTGGCGCTCGAGACCGACGCCATTCAGCCCTTCTATCAGCCGATCATGAACCTGACGACGGGACGCGCTAAGGGCTTTGAGGCCCTGATGCGGATCACCGATGAGAAGCTCAAAACGGTTCCCATTCAGGAACTTATCGCAGTTGCTGAAGAGACTGGTCAGATCCACCGCATCGGTTTGAAGATGTTTGAAGCGGCCTGTCAGGCCGTGGCGGATCCTAGCGACCCGCTCAAGGGGCTCTCGGTCAACGTCAATATCTCCGTCGCTCAGCTTTTGAAGGTCGGAACGACGGAGAAAATCCTCGATAGCCTCGCGAGGTATGGAGCTGATCCTACCCGCCTTTGCCTCGAACTCACAGAAAGCCAGTGGTTGGACGGTGATGGTGCCGGTCGCCGCGCGCTGATGGAACTGCATGAGGCGGGCCTGAGCCTGGCCTTAGACGATTTCGGAACCGGCTATGCCTCGCTGAACTATCTGCGCTCCCTGCCCTTCGATATCATCAAGGTCGATCAGAGCTTCGTGAAACTGATTGGACAGGATCGCCAGGCCGACGCCCTGTGCGAAACGGTTCTGGCGCTCGGCAAAGCCTACGGGTTGGGTGTGGTCGCCGAAGGGGTCGAAACCGCTGAACAGCTCAAGGCACTCACGGACATGGGCTTCGAGCTTGGACAAGGTTATCTCTGGGCTAAGGCCATGCCTGTCGATGTCGCGTCCACGTGGCTTGAAGACAATTCCAACTAGGACCCTATGGCCCTGAACGCACGCTACCGAACGTTCAGGGCTGCACTGTTGGCATGAATCTATTTGAGAATAGTTTGCGGTATACCGCTGATTTCAATACGATATTTCTTCCGAAGCCCATCTAAAAAGGCTGTGTTTCGGGTCTTGCGCGCCTGCTCTTGATAGGCCGCTGAGACATCGGACCGCACCTCATCGAGCGTTGGTGTCTTGGCGCTGATGCGGGAGTCCACCTTGATCAGGTGATACCCATAGGCCGAAGCGATGGGACCAGACCATTGGTTCAGAGGAACCCTTATCAACGCGCTCGCGAAATCCTGCCCATAGTCCTTATTGATATCGATTAAGCTAGCATCGCTATAGCCTAGGGGCAGAAGAAATGGCTCGCCGAGCGCTTCTCCCTGCGTTGAATCAACCTTGCCAAGCGCTAGCTTGGCTCGGGCGAGAGCCTGATCCTTGCCACGGTCTGAATTGAAAAACTGGTGACGGAAGGTGACACGGGGCGGCGCTTGATAGTCGGCCTTGGTCTTTTCGAAGAAGGCCTTCAGGGCGGCCTCGTCCGGCTCAGGCAAGTTGGCTGTATCCTCGCTGGCGAAAGTCATTTTCTGGGCCAAGCGCCGACGGACGATCATATCATCCTTGTCGAGCCCGAGGCGAAGGGCTTCACGGGCTAAGACCTCTTCGTCCACCCGTTCATGAATGATGCCTTGGAGTTCCTCATTGGTCGGGTCGCGCTGCATCTGGGTCGACCAGTAACCGGCCAATTGGCCAAGCTCCTGCGCGTCAATCCGGACAACGGGCCGCTGGAGCGATCGGGCCACCAGAATACCTACAAAAAGTAGCGCGCCAATCAAAAGAAAATGGACGATCGGTTCACGCCCAGCCCGTACGATGCACGCACGAACTGGGCTCTGTTTAGACAATGACGAGGTCACACTGGCCTTTGAGGTCTAGAGACTGGGCGCATACCAGATGGGAGATGACCATACACGCTCCTGAATGGTCGGTAGCAGTTTGGGATTGGGCGGAGTGCCATTACGAATAGCATCCCATGTCGACCAACGGCAGGAAGGATTCTCCAGCACCCGGGCATAATAGAAGGCCCGCTGATTAGGTTTAAAGGTCGGGTCTCGCCAAAGGGTTCGCATCTCAGCATCGCCCTTAAACTTGGTGGGCTCACAATTGCTGAGATCCACCTTCGCACCATTGTCCGGGCAACGCCCCGTCGCCGGATTGATTGCGAGATTGTCCGAGCAGGCCACATCGAACACGGCCTCCTTGGCGACGCCGTTCTCGACCCATCCTTTGACGATCTGCGCCCGCTGCAGATAGCCAGAATTCGGATCGCGCATCGCCCAAAGAATAAACTGTGGGGCCTTGCCCTTTGACGGCATCAGATCGCCGCCCATCGGTACGCCGCTGCGATAGGCAACCGTGACCAGATCGGAGCGCTTTAAGATGTTCTGGGGATAATCATAGGCCGCAAAGAATCGAACCCGCATTCGGGGACCAGATGTTGCGAAGGTTTCCTTACGGCGCATCGCCGAATAGATCGCGTCCCGGCTATTTTCTTCCGCCCAAACCCCGGCTATGCCCGAAGCACCCCAAGACTGGAACCGTCCCAAATTGCCGTTCGGATCCGCGGTTGGAATATCCCAAGTCTTGCGGCCTTCTGCGGGAATAGAGCCCCGCTGCTCTGGCTTACCGTCTGTTCGACCGACCTTGCTAAAATAGTTGCGATCTTCGACCGAGCCGGGGGCGGCGTTGTGCGTATCACTGGAGCCAATGAAACCGAACTTGAAAGGGTTAAAGCCTTTTGTGTCCTGCATAAGGATGCCGGACTTTAGGGCATCACGAACATAGCCACCCGAGAACTTGGTAATCGCCTTGGCGCGGCCAATGTAGCTTTCCATGATTTCAAAGTTTGCCCACTCGTCATTGGGTGACAAGGAAGGGTGGGTTTCAGATGTTCCCTTGATCTGAGTGATCTCGGCGATGGGCTCATTACGCATACGAAGGTCAGAATAGGCCTTGTCCATCGCACGCCCGTCACGACGCGTCTGCTCGAACATTAAGCCATCGCTGCCGTTCATATTGTGCGGGATAGCCAAGACCTCAATCCCCGCCTTGCGCCAGCTATCCATCTGGTGCCAGAGATTTTCAGGATCCTGCGACTGCACCGCTGAATAGGGCAGTTCGGGAACCTTCGCGCTCTTGAAAATGACATTGCGGTGTAGGTTTCGACCATCGGGCGCAGAGGTAAACTCATAGCCAACGAAGGTGGTAAAGTGACCGGGATCATTATTGCGCTCGGCCGCGTCTTGAATCTCTTTCCAAGCCTTAGAGGCGATGCGCTTATCGCCAAACTCCTTTGGCAGGCTGTTGGTGCCCATGGCTTCAATCACGCGGCTAAAGGCCTGACCAATCTTGACCGGATCGGTACTGAACAGACCCTCAACGATGGGAAGCTTATTCAGAGGACTATTAGTATCAGCGGCTTCTTGCAGAGCCCCAATATATTCTGAGTGGTCCGTTACCGCGACGAAATCCAAGGGGCCACCGGACAGGCGAATATTGAACCCACTAGGATGGCCAATCGTATCGCCCTTGGCAAAGCGATAGGCGTCATCCGGTGATGCGCGAACATTGAAGATATAGGCATCGAACGAAAGCTTGGTGTGAACGTGCAGGTCTCCAAAATAGGCATTCCGCTCGATGTTATAGCCAGGCAAATGCGCAGAAGCCGCCGCCTTTTTGGCCACGACGGGTGCCTTTGCTGCGCGCGACCCGGTTACGGCCGAACCCGACCCGGCTGTAGAACCTGGGAAAGCCGCTAGAACCACAGCCATCGCTGTGAGGCTTCCTGCCGTCGTGCGCCATCTGTTGCCCATGGTCTCGTCCCTATAGATCATCACCCATCAGGTCTATGCCTGACCGCCATGGGAAACATTGCCCTGCACTTCGGTCGCTGTCAAAGTCGCGACGCAAACAAAGGTGCATTCATCTTGGCTATATCAAAGTTTTTTACACGGCTCGCACCACAACTTTCCGGCAACACCATCAAGAGTGGTGCGTCCTTGATATTAGGCTTTTTCCTATCGGTGGTTTTGGCCAATACCAGTCTCGCCCACGAGATAAGGCCCGCAGCCCTGCAGATCACCGAAACCACGCCCGGAACCTATGAGGCCATGTGGAAACAACCCGCAGTCGGCGATATGGCCATCCGCCTCGCCCCTCACCTTTCAAGTGGCAGTTTGGACAAGGAACCCACGACGCAGTTCTTAGAGCCGGGCAAAATCATTAAGCGTTGGTCGATCAAGGGTGGCGCTTCTTTGGACCAGCAGACCCTAACCGTCGAAGGGCTCTCAGAGTCGGTCACTGACGTGTTGGTTAGCGTGACCTCCCCAACGGGCAAGACAATCAGCGCCGTTCTGCGCCCCTCAGCGCCGTCAATGGTGCTCGGCTTGAGCGGCCCCAAGGGACTGTCCACCCCGGCCTATCTACGATTAGGGGTCGAGCACATCCTCACCGGCTTTGACCATCTGCTGTTTGTCTTGGGACTTTTGTTACTGGTGGGAACCAACTGGAAGATCGTCAAGACCGTATCGGCCTTCACCGTAGCCCACAGCATCACCCTGACGCTCGCGGCCTTGGGTATTGTTCATTTTCCAAGCGCGCTGATTGAAGCCCTGATTGCCCTGAGCATTATCTTCGTCGCCATTGAACTGATCCCCAGACGCGACGGCACGAGCACCCTCACCCGCCAGAAACCCTGGCTCATAGCGTTCGTTTTCGGCCTGTTTCACGGTCTCGCCTTTGCCGGAACCCTAAGCTCTGTCGGCTTGCCAGCAGGCGGAACGGTTCCAGCCCTGTTGCTGTTCAACGTCGGGGTTGAAATCGGGCAACTGGCCTTTATCACCTTGGCCGTCGGCGTCATCATTGGCCTACGCCGCGTGAGCAACTATCTTCCAGCCAGCTATGGGACGATTTCGACCTTTGCACCGGCATATTTAATTGGGGGATTGGCCAGTTTCTGGCTGATCGAGCGGACCATCGCCGCTATTTTGGTCCCTTAGGACCGATGGCCCAGACGGCTGGAGACCAGCCGTCTGGGATCGTTAGGTCAGTTTATCTTAGAAGATTTCGAACAGACCGGCGCCGCCTTGGCCGCCACCGATACACATAGTCACAACGCCCCACTTGGCACCGCGACGACGACCTTCTTGCAGAAGGTGACCGGTGCAGCGTGCACCCGTCATGCCGAAGGGGTGACCGATCGAGATCGAACCGCCATTGACGTTGTACTTAGCAGGATCGATGCCGAGCTTGTCGCGGCTATAGAGGCACTGCGAGGCGAAGGCTTCGTTCAGTTCCCACAGGTCGATATCGTCGACTGTCAAACCCTGACGCTTCAGCAGCTTTGGCACGGCGAACACCGGACCAATGCCCATTTCGTCAGGCTCACAACCGGCAGCGGCCCACGAGACGAAACGGCCCAAAGGCTCAAGACCGCGACGCTCAGCTTCCTTGGCCTCCATCAGCACGACGGCGGCGGCACCATCGGACAGCTGCGAGGCGTTACCCGCGGTGATGAACTTGCCCTCGCCCATAACAGGCTTAAGCGAGGCTAGGCCTTCGAGCGTGGTTTCAGGACGGTTGCACTCGTCACGATCGACAACATAGTCCACCAAGCTCTCTTCCTTGGTTTCCTTATTGACCACCTTCATCTTGGTCGCCATCGGCACGATTTCGTCGGCGAACAGGTTGGCCTTCTGGGCAGCGGCCATGCGGCGCTGAGATTCCAACGAATATTCGTCCTGATAGTCACGGCTCAGGCCGTAACGCTGAGCAACGATGTCAGCCGTGTCGATCATGGCCATGAAGATCGCAGGCGCAATGTTCGCCAGTTCAGGATCGATGGATTCGCGCGGCGTGCCGCCGCCTTGGATCGAGATGCTTTCGACGCCACCGGCGACAACGCAATCGGCATTGTCACCCCGAATGTGGTTGGCGGCCATGGCGATGGACTGAAGGCCCGACGAACAAAAACGGTTGATCGAAACGCCGCCCGTTGTCTTGGGCATACCGGCCAGCAGAGCAGCCAGACGCGCGATGTTTGGCGCCGCGTGGGCATTGTTGCCCAGATAGCAATCTTCAACGAAGTCCGCCTCAACGCCCGAGCGCGCCACAGCGTGCTTGATCGCATGGGCCGCCATCGACATGGGGGCAGTCACATTGAACCCGCCTCGGCCAGCCTTAGCCAGGCCCGTTCGAGCGTAAGAAACGATAACAGCGTCGCGCATAGTTCTCTCCTCAGGTTTTCCCTAGGGGGCCAAACTATGACGGCTGTCTCAAAGTTTGAAGCGATAATCGCCCTTGGCCTGCAATCAATTCGACGCAAAATACAGTCCGAGGGACAACTGTGACCATTTTGGCCACATTGAAAGGGTCTGAAGGGGCCAATCCACCCTGCCCTGTTAATCGCCTGCCAATCGCACTAGATTGTTTTTCATGATCAAAGCTCGTCCCATGTGGCTCAAGCCTTACTTGCTGGCCGTGGCATTGCCTCTGCTGGCTGTGGCCGTTGCAGCCTGTGCGACCATACCTGCGGGACAGGACCAGGCAGCCATTACCGCACTACTCCAAGACCGGAAGGCCGAGACTGTCGGCAAAGGGGACGAGGCATTGGCCGAGATGATGACTAAGCCCATGACGCTGGATAGTGCCGTGCAGATGTCCATCGTCAAAAGCCCAAGCTTGGCTCTGATCTATGGCCAACTCGGTCTGGATCAGGCTGAAGTTCTGGAGGCCATCGAGATCGCAAATCCGCGCCTGGGCCTGAGCAGTTTGAGCGCCAATGAGGCAAATATAGAGACCCAGAGCCTGACCCTGCCTATCGCCGACCTCATCCTCCTGCCGGCACGCCTGACGTTGGCCAAGCAGGCCAGGGCCCGCGCCCGCTATCAGTTGGCGAGCGCCCTGTTGGACGTTCAACTGGACGTGGAAGCGGCTTGGTACCAGGCCGTCGCCGCTGAACAGTCCGCGCAGATGCGAAGCGCGGTTGCGTCCGCCCTCAAGACCTCCGCCGATCTGGCAGAACGCTATTTCAACGCGGGCAATATTACCGAGTTAGACCTGAACCGTGAGCAGGCAGCCGCCAGCCAAGCGCTGATCGCAGCCCAAGAGGCCGCAGTGAGCGCTAAGGCTGCGCGGACCAATCTCGACAATCTCATCGGCCTTCGCCCTACCGATTATCTGTGGACGCTGAGCTCTGCTCTACCCCTGCCCACTGAGAATGATGACAGGGTCGATGACCTTCAATCGCTAGCCTTGACCCACAACCTGTCTTTGATAGCCGCTGAGCAAGACCTCTCAATTTGGGATCAGGTGACCGTTACACGGCAGGCGACCCAATGGCTGGGAGACACTGCGCTGGGATTGGAGCGCGAACGAGACCGTGACGGGGCACGCGCCAGCGGGCCCAGCCTTGACCTCGAATTGCCGATCTTTAATCAAGGGCAGGCCAAGACGGCGCGCCTTAGAGCCAAGCGCGACCTTGCCAAGGCTCAATCTGCGCAGATCCGCTTAAATCTCGGCCACCAAATCGTCGCGCGGGCCGATGAACTGCAGCGCCGCCGTCAGGTGGTCGCTCTGCACAGCCACGATCTGATCCCCCAACGCCAAACCATCGTGGCCCGCAGCCAAGAACAGCAAAACTATATGCTGCTGGGTATCTTCGGTCTGATTGAGGCCAAGACCCGAGAATACGAAGCCTATGAGGGCTATATCGAGGCGGTGCGAGACTATTGGCTCGCCCGTGTGGAACTGACCCGGTTGGTTGGCACAAGGCTACCGAGCACACCCGACATTCTAGAGATTGGTCCTAGCGCGTCCGATATTGTCGCGCCCTCAGTATCGTCCCCAATGCCCATGCCCCAGCACGATCACGCAGGCCAACCATGACCATCAGCCGCCGAGACATCATGCTGGCCACCGGCACCGCGGCCCTCGCCGCCACCGCCGGACCGATCAGCCGCGCCAATGCCGCTGACGCCCCTTCGGATCGACGGTTTAAGCCGGTCCGAACGCTCAATGGCTGGACCCTGCCGTGGCGCATGAAGGACGGCGTCAAAGAGTTTCATCTGGTTGCCGAAGAAATCCAGCACAGCTTTGCTGCGGGATCAGAGGCCACCTGCTGGGGCTACAATGGTAGCACCCCCGGCCCTACGATCGAGGTGGTCCAGGGCGACCGTGTCCGGATCTTTGTCACAAACCGGCTCAAGGAACATACGACTGTCCATTGGCATGGCCTGATCTTGCCCAATGGCATGGACGGCGTCGGCGGACTAAACCAGCCGCACATTCTACCCGGGGAGACCTTCGCCTACGAATTCACCCTGCGCCAGCATGGCAGCCACATGTACCACCCCCATGCCGACGAGATGACGCAGCTGGCCTATGGCATGATGGGTCTGTTCATCATCCATCCCAAGGCCGGTGAGGCTGTGCCGGTCGACCGCGACTATGGCTTCATCCTCCATAATTGGGCGCTGCATCCCGGAACCTGGCGGCCTGACCCTTCGGTGATGGTCAATTTCGATCTTTGGAGCTTCAATTCAAAGGTCTTCCCAGCCATTGAGCCCTTGGTGGCGCGTACGGGGGAGCGGGTTCGTATTCGGATCGGCAACCTGTCCATGTGGAACCACCCGGTCCATCTGCACGGCGTCGAGTTTGTCGAAACCGGCTCGGACGGTGGCCGCTGGCCGCAATCGCAGTGGCGGCGTGAAGTCACCTCGACGGTCGGTGTCGGTCAGATGCGCGATATTGAGTTCACCGCTGTCCCGGGAGACTGGGCTCTGCACTGCCATATGTCCCACCACACCATGAACGCCATGGGCCATGACATTCCCAACTCAACGGGCGTCGATCAGTCTGGCCTAGAAGAGCGGATCCAAAAGATCCTACCCGGCTATATGGCCATGGGCCAGAACGGCATGGCTGAGCATCAAGACCATACAGATGCGGGTCACCAAGGCCCGGCCAATACCCTTCCCATGATGGCCGGTAAGGGCCCCTTCGGTAATGTTGAGATGGGCGGCATGTTCACGGTCCTAAAGGTTCGAGATGACATCCGACCCGGTGACTATAACGATCCGGGCTGGTACGTTCAGCCCAAGGGCTCGGTTGCCAAACGGGTCAGCACAGACCCTGAATTCGGCTCGCCACACCGTAAACCCGCTTAAGATTGGACATCTAACATGACCACGCGTTTGAACCGATCCTTTGCGATCCTGATTATGGCCTCAAGCCTCGCCGCATCCGGAGCGCTGGCTCAAGCCGCCAAAGACCCCCATGCGGGTCACGATATGTCGAAGATGCAGATGTCGTCTTCGTCCATGGGACCTAAACCCGGCATGGCGCATGTCATGGTCATGCCCCTCGACGCCTCTACCCCCGCCGATGGCGCGACCGTGAAAGGTTCCCCCGCGAACCTTTCACTCACCCTGTCTCATGCGATGGTCTTCCGTTCCGTTCAGCTTCGAACCGCCGCCGGTCAAAGGGTACCGCTAAATGCCAGCCTGCCCACCACCATGGTCAAGACGGTAACGATCCCCGTTCGCACCCTCTCGCCTGGGCAATATATCGTAGAATGGCGCGCCGAAAGCGGCCACGAGATGGTTGGATCCTTCAGCTTTACCGTTCAATAGGACCAAACCGCCTCCTATCAGATGATCTGACCCAGACGCGAAGCCGTATATTCGCCTCGATCCAATACAACGGCCCCATTGACGATGACCTTGTCGATACCGGTGGCATGGCGGACATAGCGGTTAGCTTCACCGGGAAAGTCACCGACGAAGATCTCGTCACCCCGACCGACCGTCTCGGCATTGAAGATTACCACGTCAGCGGCCTGACCGATCTGAAGCGTGCCGCGTTCACGAATGCCCCAATCTTTGGCTGGTTCGCCGGTCATGCGATAGATGGCTCGCTCTAGCGTCATCTTGCCGAAGGTGCGCACATAGCGCTCGAGCATGTCGGTCGTATCGCCCGCGCCGCAGAACTGGGTCACGTGTGCCCCTGCATCCGACGCGCCGATATGGATCAAGGGATGGTCCAAGATCTGCGACACCATTTCAGGGTCGGCATGGATGACATTGCGAATTTGGAACTCAGTCCTCAGACCATCGGTCACGGCAATGTCGAGCATCATATCGGGCACAGACTTCCCCGCTTCTGAGGCAATGTCGCAGAGTTTACGTCCCAGATATTTCTCATTCTCAGGCGCATAGACCCGGCCGATCAGCATGTTCCAAAACAGCGGTAGCATCCGGGCCGCGTCGGCCACCAGCACCTCGCGGGCGGCGAGATCAGCAAATCCGGCTAACCGCTCGGCCAAGGGCATCTGCATCAAGCGGTCCCATTTACGAAGTCCGTAGAGCAGGAACGAGGTTTCCGCCAAAATGATGTTCATGTCGAAACTGCGCGGCATGGACTGACCAAACACCTTGGCTCCCCGCTTTTGCTGCTCTTCAAGCTTGGCCAGTGACCGCTTCCAGTTCTCAGGCGCCACCGGGCTGTAGGTGATCGGGGCGACCGAACAGAGCACGCCGCTGGCAAGGCTGATATCGCCAAGCTCTTCGATATTGGCCAACTGTTGCTCGATATCGATAAAATAGGGAACGGTCTGAAGGACCCCTCGCCCGCTCTTGGCCATGGCCTTACAGAGCGCCACCTTCTCGCGCATATCGGCAAGGCGGCTCGGAACTGGACGACCATCCTCATCAATATCGACATAGGATGTGGATAGGCCCAAGGCCCCAGCGGCCATGGCCTCTTCCATCAGGCGGCACATCTCTTCAATTTCGCTATCGGTCGCGACCCGTTCTTGGCTTTCCGCGCCCATCACATAGTACCGCAGGGCCGAATGGCCGACCAAGGCCCCGATATTGATGCCAAGACCTGGGCGGATATGGTTCAGATAGTCGCCAAAGCTCTCCCAAGAAAAGGGAACGGCGGCGGCAAAGGTCGGCTGTTTGATGTCCTCGATCTTCTCAAACATCTTGATCAACTTGGCTGAGCCATTGGGACGAACGGGCGCGAGGCTGAGCGAACAGTTGCCCATCACCACAGTGGTCACCCCATGCTCCAAGCTCGGCGTTGCCAGCCGGTCCCAGCAGATCTGTGGGTCATAGTGGGTGTGGATGTCGATAAAACCGGGCGCAACAATCATGCCCTTGGCATCGATCTCGTGATCGCCAGCGGCGATATCCGCGCCAACAGCAACAATCTTGCCATCGCAAATAGCGACATCGCCGAAATAGCCCTCGGCACCGGTGCCGTCGACGATGCGACCGTTGCGAATAACGAGCTGAGACTGACCCATGGTGTTTCCTGCCTTATCGTTGATTACGAACACTATGGCGGTAGGGCAGACACCGCACAAGCCTCAACCTTTTCAGTCCACGCGTCGCGCTTGGCAGTGGTCTTAGACCAGAGTTTCATGCCAGCATGGGCCAACGCCCAAGGAGCCAATCCTTGGCAGACCCTTTGGGAGGACATCCATGTACCAGACTGTGATCTATGAGACCCCCGCGCTGCACGTGGCGCGACTGGTGCTGAACCGGCCCGACACACGTAACGCCCAAGACACCCGCATGCTCTACGAGCTGAACCAAGCCTTCGATCGGGCGGCGCAAGATAACGACATCAAGGTCATCATTCTAGCCGCTGCGGGTCCGCATTTCTCATCCGGCCACGACCTTCGCGAACAGGGCGCGCTGGAGACGATGGCGCAGTTCCAGACCGTCGGCACCTGGTGCGGCTTTGGCTGTGCGGGGGCGGAAGCCCAAATGGCCCGCGAAAAGGAGATCTATATCGGCTTTAGCGAGCGGTGGCGCAACCTGCCCAAACCAACCATTGCCCAGGTTCAGGGCAAGTGCATCGCCGGCGGCCTGATGCTGATCTGGCCCTGCGACATCATCATTGCCGCTGAAGATGCCTCCTTCTGGGACAATACGGTCGCGATGGGGGTCGGCGGGGTTGAGATGTTCAACCATCCTTGGGAACTGGGCTCACGCAAGGCCAAGGAAATGCTGTTCACCGCCGATTGGCTCAGCGCCAAGGACGCCGAAAAGCTGGGCATGGTCAATCATGTCGTGCCGCCTGAAAGCCTCGCGGACTTCACCCTCGCCATGGCGAGCCGCATCGCCCAAAAGCCGCTCTTTGCCCTGAAACTGGCCAAGGAAGCGGTCAATGCCGCTCAAGATGCGCAAGGCCGAACCAGCGCCATGCAAACAGCCTTTGCCCTGCACCAACTGGCTCACAGCCATAATATGCAGGTCCACGGCATGATGATCGATCCGTCAGGCCTCTCGCCTGCCATTAAGCGCTAAGTTTCTAAGGACCACCCATGCCCCGTTCAAGATCTGCCATAGCGTTCTTGGCCCTCATTCTGTGGGCCGGTCTTTCGACGCCCTCGATGGCCCGCCCTTCGGCGGATGCGCAGTTCAAGGCTATCTATGAGGCCGAATGGGCTTGGCGTGACGCCCAACTGATCGCCGACAGCTGGGATGGTCCGATCCGCGACCGCTTGCCTCAGATTGATGAGAAGACCCAGGCCGCAAGGCTGGCCTATTGGGACGCAACGCTGGCCAAGCTGTCAAAGGTTCGGGTGGAGCAACTGTCCGCCAAGGCGCGGGCGGACTATGGCGTCTATCTCCTTCAGATCATCACCTTGGCCAACAGCCAGCGGTTCAAGGACTATGAGGCACCGTTCAATTCCGACAGCGCCTTCTGGAGCGAAATGACCTCGACGGCACGAAAGCCGTTCAAGACGGCCCAAGACTACCGCAATTTCATAGCCCAGATGCAGACTTGGCCCACCTATTTCGAACAGTCGAAGGTCAATATGAGGGCTGGATTGGCGCGCGGCTTTACCCCGCCCAAGGTCACGCTGATGGGCCGTGAAGCCAGCGTTGCGGTGGTTGCGCAGGCGACTTCACCTACAGACACCATCTTCTATCAGCCCTTCAAGACCCTGCCCGCCAGCCTTTCGGCCAGAGAGCAAGAGGCCTTGCGAGCTCAGGCCATTGGCGTCATTCGCGATCAGGTCATCCCCGCGCACATCCAGCTCTTGGCCTTTTTGAAAGACGACTATCTGCCTAAAGCCACCGAGACCCTCGCCGCCGAAAGCCTTCCTGATGGCAAGGCCTACTATCAGGCCAAGATCCTCGAATATGCGACGGTCGAGCTAACGCCCGATCAGATCCACAAGATCGGTTTGGAACAGGTCGATCTAATCTCGGCCCAGATGCAGGCCGTCATGCGAGAGACCGGTTTTCAGGGCGACATGCCCGCCTTCCTCACCTTCCTTCGCAAGGATCCGCGGTTCTATGTCACCACACCGCAAGCGCTGCTGGATCGTGCCGCATGGGTCGCCAAACAGTTTGACGCAAGGGCAGACCGATGGTTTGGCCACCTTCCACGATCGCGCTTTGCCATTACCCCCGTGCCTGACGAGATCGCGCCCTATTACACCGCCGGTCGCGGCGGTCCGGGGGTCTATCTGCTCAATACCTATGACCTGCCGTCGCGCCCGCTCTATGCCCTGACCGCGTTAACGCTGCATGAGTCCGCCCCGGGACACGCCTTCCAAATCCCGCTGGCAAGCGAGAACAGGGACCAACCGGCCTTTCGTCGGCAAACCTATATCTCGGCCTTTGGCGAGGGCTGGGCGCTCTATTGCGAGAAGTTGGGCGTCGAGATGGGCATGTATGGGACCCCGTACGACCGGTTCGGCATGCTGAGCTATCAGATGTGGCGCGCCGCGCGGCTTGTCGTGGATACCGGCATCCATTCCAAGGGATGGACCCGCGATCAGGCTAGAGCCTATCTGCTTAGCCACACGGCCCTGTCTGAACGTGAGGTCAATACCGAGGTCGACCGCTATATCAGCTGGCCCGGACAGGCTCTGGCCTACTATCTAGGCCAGATGGCCATAGAGAAGGGCCGCGCCAAGGCTGAAGCCGCCTTGGGCAGCCGCTTTAACATCCGCGCCTTCCACGACACGGTCCTGTCGCTGGGTTCTGTTCCCCTGCCCGTTCTGACCGATCGGATCGATCAGTTCATCGCTGATGACGGGGTCGGACCCTATCCAGAAGAGGAATAGGCCCGCACCCTTGCCATCTTCGGTCCAGCAGGCCTAGACAGGGCTCCCGCGCCTCGAGGCGCTGACGACTGCTCGGACGACCCATGGCCTGGACCTGCACCTATAACGAGCCCGAACCTCAACGGATCAATCGCTGGCTCGGACAGAGCGGCGTCTGCTCACGCCGAGAGGCTGAGGCCTTTATCCTGCAAGGACTGGTCACGATTGACGGCGAGGTCGTCAAAGACGCTGGTCGCAAGATCGAGCCGGGCCAGACCCTCACCCTTGCCAGCGATGCCGAGGGGGCCTTGAGCGCTCAACTCAGCATCATTTTTCACAAGCCCATCGGCATCGTTTCTGCCCAGCCTGAAGCCGACCAAATACCCGCCGCGCGCCTTTTGACTCGCGAGGCCCTTTGGGAAAAGGACGGGTCTGGTGACGACCCTATAATACCGGATGTTGATGCCAGCCTGCCTGCCCTTGGCCGCCTGGATAAGGACTCGCGCGGGCTGCTAATTCTATCCCAGGATGGGGTTCTGGCCAAGGCAATCATCGGTCCCGACTCCGTCCTGACCAAGCAATATGAGGTCACGGTCGAGGGTGAAATCACCGAACGCAAGCTGAACCTATTACGCCGAGGCCTCGCCCTCGATGGTCGTCAACTGCGTCAAGCCAAGGTCACGCGCACCGGCGAACAACAGCTCCGCTTCGTGCTCAGCGAAGGCCGCAATCGTCAAATCCGCCGCATGTGCGAGTTGGTCGAACTCTATGTGGTCGATCTCTTACGCACCCGTATCGGCACGCTAGACCTGGGCAACCTACCCGAAGGCCAATGGCGCCACATGACTCACGATGAGCGTAATGAACTGGTCGAGGGCTTCTGAGCCCCCTACCCCTGGGGTAGGGGGCCTTGTTTCAAACCTCGAAACCCATCGAAAACCCTAAACCGCCTGCCCAACGCTCCATCCACTGGCCCACGCCCATTGGAAATTATAGCCGCCGAGCCAGCCGGTGACGTCCACAACCTCACCAATGAAATAGAGGCCCTTCACGTCCTTGGCCTCAAATGTACGCGACTCCAGATCACGCGTATCGACACCGCCGAGTGTGACCTCCGCCGTGCGATAGCCTTCAGAGCCAACCGGTTTGACGTGCCAGTCCTTGATCGCATTAGCGATGACCCGCAGGCGCTTGTCGGAGAAGTCACCGATGGGACCGCTAGCCCCCTCAAGATCGGCGATCAGTTGCGCCAAGCGCTTGGGAATGAAATGGCCCAGCACCGTGTGGATGGCTTGGCGTCCCTGCTCGGTCCGGGCCCGGCGAAGCTCCTCGAACAGATCAATGGCGGGGGCCATGTCGAGTACAATCTCATCGCCCTCGCGCCAATAGGACGAGATCTGCAAGATCGAAGGACCACTCAGCCCGCGATGGGTAAAGAGCATGGCCTCGGCGAACCTGGTCTTGCCGCTGGCGATCACAGCATCGAGCGACACGCCCGACAAAGAGGACAGCCGCTCCAACAGCCCGATCTCAAAGGTTAGCGGCACCAAGGCCGGACGAATATTGGTCAGACGCAGGCCAAACTGCTTGGCCAGATCATAGCCAAAGCCCGTCGCGCCCATTTTGGGGATCGACTTTCCACCGGTCGCGACGACGACAGAGGTGCAGTGAACATGGTCCATACCCTCAACGGCTATCTGATAGAATCCATCTTTTTTTTCAACAGCTTCTATAATCGACTTCAGGCGTAGCTTTACACCGTAGCCGTCCATCTCTTCGAGCAACATGCGGATAATCTGACCTGCAGACCCGTCGCAAAAGAGCTGGCCGAGGGCCTTTTCGTGAAAGGCAATATTATGCCGCTCGACCATGGCGACAAAGTCCTTGGGCGTGTAGCGCCGCAGAGCCGAAATGCAGAAACGCGGATTATCCGACAGGAAATGTTCCGGCGCGGTGCGCATATTGGTGAAGTTACACCGCCCGCCGCCTGAAATGCGGATCTTCTCACCAGCCGCATCGGCATGGTCCAGCACCAGCACCGAACGGCCCCGCTTGCCCGCCTCGATCGCACACATCATTCCGGCCGCGCCCGCACCGAGCACCACCACGTCATATTGAGTCAAGATCACTATCCCTTAGGTTCGCGGGCTCTATAGCACAGGGCCGCAGCAACCCCCTACTCCGGCTTCGCCGCTGGTCCCCCTAGAGGCAAGATTTGCGCGCCCTGACCGGCCCCCTCTGCTGGAAGCGATAGGTAGCATCAAAGGGGGCTTATTTTGCCCTTAAAGCCCCTAACCCATCCGGATCAGCGGAATAACAACCCCACCCGTTGTCGGGGCCGTAAAGGGTTCGATCTCGTCATAGCTACAGGCCCGGTAGAGCGGCTCACCGCCCATGGCTCCGGCCAGTTCGCACCTCTTAAACCCTTCGGCCCGCGCCGCTGCCTCACAGGTTTCCAAGACGAGCCGTCCGATCCCGCGCCGGATAAGGTTGGGGTGGGTATACATGGCTCTAACCCTTGCCGCGTCCGTGTAGGGATCAAGTAATGCAGCATCGCGGCCCGCCGAATGGTCCCCACCAAACAGGGTCGCGCTCCTCGACCAGCCGCCGCGGCCGCCGATGGCTCCAGTCCCATCTACGACCACGAAATAGGTCCCGTCGATGATCAACTGACTGTCCAGCCCCATGATCTCGTAGGAGCCTCGCACCAGCTCCGGCATCAAAAAGGGCTTGAGCAACTCGCCAATGGCAAGGTTCATCAGCGCCGTCAGGGCGGGCATGTCGCCCGAGACCGCAAGGCGGATGGATAGGTCAGGATGCGGAGGGTCTCGGGTCATGAACGCTTTAAAAAGCTTCCATTCCCAAGGGTCAACCCAGTCTAGGCCCGCTCAATGGGCGTTTGCGCATCGAGTGAGGCCTTCATACTGGCCCCAGATGACGCCACCTTGAGCAGCTCCATGAAGGAGCGGCGCTCATCGATGGTGCCCTCGGCAAAGGGCCGGGTTAGGGCAGACCGGGTCAGGCGCTTGGCCACCGCAATCCCTTCTGCAGGCCGAGACGAAAATTCAGCGGCGATTTCCAGAGCCCGAGCCAAGGGATCATCGACCACCTCATGGACCAAGCCTTGCGCCGCCGCCTGAGGCCCCGTGACCACCAGACCGCGCAGGATCATTTCCAGCGCCTTGGCCTCGCCGATGATGCGCGGCAAACGCTGGGTTCCGCCGCCGCCGGGAAAGATACCGACGCGGGTCTCTGGCAGGCCAATGGCCTCGACTGAGGCTCCGGCAATGCGCAGGTCACAGGCCAGGGCCAGCTCAAAGCCCCCGCCCATACACAGGCCATTGATCGCCGCAATCACCGGCTTAGGTGCCGAAGCGGTAATATCGACCAGCGCATAATAGCCGCCATCATCCTCAGCAGGCGGCGGCGGGGCATCGCCCTTAACCACATCGCTCATCACCACCAATTCCCCAACATCATAGTGACGAATGAAAATATCTGGCCGCCCGCCCGTATAGATGATGCAGCGCACTGTCTCGTCCGCCACGCCCGCCCGCAAGGCGACCAAAAGCTGCGAGGTGCCCGCCGCCGTCAGGGTCCCGGGGCCAGGATTATTGTAGCTGATCACCAAGGCACCGCCGTGCCGCGCAGTCGTAACGAAAGACATGATCTGGTCTCCAGCCCAAGGAATAGGCCGTCTAAGCGGCCTATGAAGCCAGAGTGCATGGGCCCTGGCCCCAAAAGCAAGAGCATAGAGCAAGACTGACGATCCGCGTCTTTTGACAATGTCGATTGGAAGGACCAATCCAAACCGAATCTTAGGTTACCGATCTCGATCTCGCCCTGATCGATCCTGGACGTCTGTCGCCCTTACTCCGTCAAAAATAGGCTCAACGGCTCGCTCCCAGACCCTGTCACAAAGTCAACGCCGGATGGGACCTCGCCGCACGGATGGATATCTCTCTGAAATTCTTAAGCTAAATGCGCTATGTGACTAGGTAGATGATCAGGAGGTTGGCATGGAAGCGATAAACTTGGCGGACGCCAAGGCCCATCTGAGCCGACTGGTCGACCGTGTCGAGGCTGGTGACTCAATAGACATCACGCGTCGCGGTAAGCCGGTTGCCCGGCTCACCACAGTGATCAAGCCGCGCAAACCGATCGAGGCTTCACTGCTTCACGCGGTAACAGCGGCAGCACCGCCCCAGCTTGAGACCGCTGCCGATCTTGTGCTTTCCATGCGAGATGGCGACCGCTACTAATGCTCTACCTCGATACCTCGCTGATCGTTGCTGCGCTCTCTAATGAAGCGATGACGCCGCACGTTCAAGCGTGGCTGGCGGAGCAAGATCCAGCCCTGCGTCTGATTAGCGACTGGACCGTCACAGAAATGTCCTGCGCCATGGCGATCGAGCTCCGAACGGGGTAGATTAACCTCGACCAGCGCGCATCTGTGCTCTCAATATTCAACAAACTGATTGCTGAGAGCTTCACCGTGCTGAGCGTTAGCGGTCGGCACTTTCGTGCGGCGGCGAAATTTTCTGATCGTCATACTTTGGGGCTTCAGGCTGGCGATGCCCTTCACCTCGCCATCGCATCAGAGCAAGGTGCTACGGTCCATACACTCGACCAAAGGCTCGCCGACGCCGGTCCGGCGCTCGGTGTTCCGACGCAGTTTATGCCCTGATCGGAGCCTTGCTAATCGCGACCACTCGCCACTCGCCTTTAAACGCTACCTTCGCATTCAGTCACGACAATAAAGGCCTCACCCAAGTGTCAAACCGTCTTGGCGGCCTTGATGCCAAAGTGCACGCAAGTCCGTGTCCAACGCAAAGTATGGTTGGTCGCGCGCACAAGCTGCGTGCTGTCTGAGTTGGGTGGAATGGCAACGGATCGGGGCCACCGACATAGAGCCGCAGGCTTGCTCCCGGCAGTCGTTTTCGGCCCGAAATCATTCAATAGTGCGGGGGCGGTAACTCTGTCGCGCCAGCCCGCGTCAGGGCGGCTGTGTCCATCTCGTCACGAAGTTCGCCGAACCGGCGTTCCAGAAGGTCGATCTTCCGCCACTGAGAAATCACCATCTCGTTCAGATCGGCGATCATCCGGTCCTGCTCGGCAAGGCGCGATTCAAGATCTGTCATGCGAACGGCCGGGTCCGTGTCGGTCATCCAGTCATTCCCACTAAGATGTAAACGAGAGATAAAAATCAAACAAAATCAATATTTTAGTACTGGCTGTCAAATTCAATGTTATACCCCGACTCCCTGACGATCTGAAATAGGCTTGCCAAGCCTTAGGGTT
>JBBARR010000023.1:0-5979 GCA_040399645.1 Caulobacteraceae bacterium
CTCGCGGAAGCCCTTTCGCGGGTCCCTGTTTCTTTTTCGAAGGTTTGAGCATGTCGCGCCGCTGCGAACTCACCGGTGTTGGCCCTATGGTCGGCAACAATGTGAGCCACTCTAACGTCAAGACCAAGCGCCGGTTCCTGCCCGCGCTTAAGGCCATAACGCTTCAGTCCGAAGTGCTGGGCCAGTCTTTCCGTCTGCGTATTACCAATGCCGCTCTGCGGACCTTGGATTTCCGTGGTGGTCTAGATGTGTTCCTGGTCAAGGCGCCTGACGCCGACCTGTCGCTGCGCGCCGTGCGCATCAAGCGCCAGCTTAAGGCCAAGATCGCCGCGCAAGCCGCCGCCTAAGCCTTTTAAGTCATCTGATTATCGAAAGGGCTGGTCCGATGGACCGGCCCTTTTTGTTTGGCCTCGTTGTTAAATGTCCGGACATCTTGACCCTTTGGCATAGCTGCGCCAAAACGAACCTCTAATTGTCTGGAAGGGCCTGATCATGAAAACGCCGCGCAACTATTTTAAGCCCTTGGCCATCGGTGCGCCTGCGCCATTGCGTGAGATTGCGCCTCGGGTGGAGCGCATGATCCATTTCGTGCCGCCGCACCTGGAAAAGGTCCGGGCCAAGGTGCCTCAGATCGCCGCGACGGTGGATGTGATTCTGGGCAATCTGGAGGATGCGATTCCGGCAGACGCCAAGACCTTGGCGCGCCGCGGCTTTATCGAGATGGCCAATGCGACCGATTTTGCGGCCATGGGCGTCGGCCTCTGGACCCGCATCAACTGCTTGAACTCGCCTTGGCTGATGGATGATGTCAGCGAGATCGTCGAAGGGGTCGGCAATCGCCTTGACGTGATGATGGTCCCAAAGGTTGAGGGGCCGTGGGACATCCACTTCATGGACCAATACCTGGCCCAACTCGAAGCCCGTCACGGGGTGACCAAGCCGATTCAACTTCACGCCATCTTGGAGACCGCCGAGGGCGTCAACAATATCGAGGCCATCTGCGCGGCCAGCCCCCGCATGCAAGGTATCAGCCTAGGCCCTGCCGATCTGGCGGCCTCGCGCGGCATGAAGACCACCCGCGTTGGCGGCGGCCACCCCTATTACCGCGTTATTGAAGACCCCAAGGTCGATGGCTCGCCGCGCGTGTCGGTCCAGCAGGACCTATGGCACTACACCATCGCCAAGATGGTTGATGCGACGGCGGCCTATGGGCTTAAGGCTTTCTATGGCCCGTTTGGCGATATTGCCGATCTGGATGCCTGCGAACAGCAATTCCGCAATGCCTTCTTGATGGGCTGCGCTGGGGCCTGGACCCTGCATCCTGACCAGATCGCGGTGGCCAAGCGCGTCTTCAGCCCCGATCCGGGCGAGGTGGCCTTTGCCAAGAAGATCCTCGAAGCCATGCCCGATGGCAGCGGCGTAGCCATGATCGACGGCAAGATGCAGGACGATGCCACTTGGAAACAGGCCAAGGTCTTGGTTGATTGCGCTCGCCAGATCGCGGGTAAGGACCCTGAATTTGCTGAGGTTTACGGGCTGTAGGGCAGGGGGCTGCTTCTAGCCTGGCTGCACCGGAACTTCCCTTACAGGGTAGTGTCTAAGCACGCCCAATCTTTCCCCCTTGGGGGGGCAGGGGCGAAGGGGGCCTTGTTTTCGTCTTTAACGCCCCCCAAAACCTCTCCCTTGTCGCTGAACGAGAACAGGCTTAGTTTGCCGCTTTGTTGGTGAAGGCAAGCTCAAGAGTCTCATGGCTACCCATTATCTTGAATTCGAACGTCCGATCGCTGATCTTCAAGCCAAGATCGTTGAACTGTCGAAACTGTCGGACACGGCGGGGGCTGGGGCCTTTGACGGGGAGTTGGACGCCCTTCGCGCGCGCGCGGACGCGTTGCGCCACGAGGCCTATGCCCATCTTGATCCGTGGCAGAAGACCCAGGTCGCGCGCCACCCCGAGCGCCCGCACTTCATCAACTATGTCGATGGACTGATCGAAGAGTTTGTCGAGTTGCGCGGCGACCGCTGTTTTGCCGATGATCAGGCCATTATCGGTGGGCTAGGACGGTTCCGGGGCGTACCCGTATTGGTTATGGGCCACGAAAAGGGGCACGACACTACCACCCGGCTCAAGCACAATTTCGGCATGGCTCGGCCCGAGGGCTATCGTAAGGCTGTGCGCCTGATGGATATGGCCGAGCGCTTCAACCTGCCGGTCATCACCTTTGTCGATACGGCGGGAGCCTATCCGGGGATTGGCGCGGAAGAGCGCGGACAGGCTGAGGCCATTGCCCGATCGACCGAACGCGGCCTGACCTTGAACGTGCCCATGATCGCCACGGTAACGGGCGAAGGCGGATCGGGCGGGGCCATCGCTCTGGCAGGGGCCAATCGGGTGCTGATTCTTGAACATTCGATCTATTCGGTCATTTCGCCTGAAGGCTGCGCCTCAATCCTGTGGCGCGATGGCACCAAGGCTAAGGATGCCGCCGAGGCTATGAAGATCACGGCTCAGGACCTGATTGGTCTGAAAATCGTCGATCGGATCATCCAAGAACCGGCGGGCGGAGCCCATTCTGATCCCGACGTTACGATCCAATTAGTCGGCGATGTGGTGGAAGAAGAGCTCAAGCTGCTCATGACCCTGTCGCCTGCAGAGCTTCGCAAGCAGCGCTCAGAGCGTTTTTACGCAATTGGTCGCAGCGCACTGGCCTGAAACGCTTTTCGTCCCCCGTTCCTCGGCCTATGTTGAGGAACCATGGCGAACAATAGATCTGAATCTCCCGTTGAACCGTTCAAGCGCGCGCTGGCCAATGCCGCGCGCTCACTGGCGGAGCTGTCCGATCTGGACGTCGTCTATTCGGGCGACGGGCCGAGCCTTGTTGGCAAAAGGCTGATCCTGCCCCATCCGCCGCGTGATTTGCCGCCGCATGAAGCCGCACGCATTCGCGGTCTGGCCGATCAGATGGCCCTTCGCCTGTCCCACCATGATGCCGAGGCCCACGCGCGCCTGCGTCCCGCCTCGCCGCAGGGCTCAGCCATCTATGAGGCCGTTGAACAGGCCCGGATCGAGGCCATCGGCTCCAACGCCTTGGCTGGGGTGCGCCAGAACCTCAATGTCGTTCTTGATGCGTCTATCGAGCGCAAGGGCTTGGCGCGGATGGACGACCGGGCCACCGCGCCGGTCGCCGATATTCTGGCCCTGATGGTGCGTGAGCGCCTAACAGGAGACGCCCCGCCCGAGGGCGCGCGCAAGCTTGTTGATCTGATGCGCGCCGATATTGAGGCCAAGGCGGGCGTAGACCTCGACCGCTTGGCCAAGGCCATTGACGATCAGTCCGCCTTTGGAAAGATCACCCGCGAGATCCTGCGCGATCTGGATATGGGTGAGGACGACGAGGCCAACGCCACCGAACAGGGCGATCAGGACCAGCAGGAACAGGACCAGCCGCAAGAGGACGAGGGCGACGACGGCGAAGGCACCGGCGAGAGCCCTGATGGGGCCTCGATGGAAGAGACCGACCCTTCGGAAGGTGATAGCCAGCCGGGCGAGGATCAGTCCTCCGAGACCGAAGATGGCGATACTGAAATGAGCGACGAGTCACCCGACGCGGGTGACGGTGCCAAGCCGGCTCGGCCGGACATCAAGGACAATGGCGCGCGCGAACCGTCCTATAAGATCTTCAGTACCGCTTTCGACGAGACCGTCGATGCTGATGAGCTCTGCGACGCGGAGGAACTGACCCGGCTGCGGGCCTATCTCGACATGCAACTGGCCAATCTGTCCAGCGTGGTCTCGCGTCTGGCCAACCGCCTCCAGCGGCGTTTGATGGCGCAGCAAAACCGCTCCTGGTCCTTCGATCTTGAGGAGGGGATGCTCGATGTCGCGCGCCTAACCCGCGTGATCGTCGATCCGACCGCGCCCCTGTCCTTCAAGCAGGAGTCCGATACGGAGTTTCGCGACACCTGCGTGACCCTGCTGATCGATAATTCCGGGTCGATGCGCGGACGCCCGATCATGGTCGCCGCGGTCTGCGCCGACATTTTGGCTCGGACGCTCGAGCGCTGCGGCGTTAAGGTCGAGATCTTGGGCTTCACCACCCGCGCTTGGAAGGGCGGTTCGACCCGCGACGAGTGGATCAAGGCCGGTAAGCCGCCAACGCCGGGCCGCCTGAACGATCTGCGCCACATCATCTATAAGGCGGCCGATGCCCCCTATAGGCGGGCACGGCGCAATCTTGGCCTGATGATGCGCGAAGGTCTGCTGAAGGAAAATATCGACGGTGAGGCCCTGATCTGGGCTCACCAGCGCACCATTGGCCGCTCCGAAGCGCGCAAGATCTTGATGGTCATTTCGGATGGGGCACCTGTCGATGACTCCACCCTGTCGGTCAATCCCGGTCACTATCTGGAGCGTCACTTACGTCAGGTCATTGCCGAGATCGAGACCGCCTCTCCGGTCGAACTGATCGCTATCGGCATCGGCCATGACGTGACCCGTTACTATCGCCGCGCCGTGACCATTGTTGATGTTGAGCAACTGGGCGGCGCCATTACCGAACAGCTGGCCAGCCTGTTCGAGGAGGAACCCAAGCGGGTCGCCAAGCGCGCCAATCTCTTGGCCGCGCCGCCCAACACTCAGGGCCCACCAGCACTCAAGGGTTCAGCGAAAACCACCTTAAAGGCCGTTCGCGGTGCTGTAGTTGGGGCGTGATCGTTCGGCCGATCCTCAGTCTTGCGATCGGCCTGCTGCTTTACGCTTGCGGCGCGCGGGCTGAACCTGAGGGCACGGTCAATGGACCGATCTAGATTGAGTCGGTCGCCGTTCGCTTGAATGACGCTGATCCAAGCATGACCTCGGTCGGCCATTTCGCCTATGTAGGCGCCGTGGCCATGACCAGTCCAGACAGCGATCACTTCGGCGGCCTGTCTGATCTGAGCCTCACCAAAGATGGCCAGATCACGGCTGTGACCGACAGTGGCGATCTTTTGACCGGAGGTCTGGTTCTGGACCAAGGCAAACTGGCAGGCATTGATCAGGCCCGCTTGAAAACCCTCACCGGTTTGGACGGCCAACCTCTCGCCAGAAAGCGTCAAGGCGACGCGGAGGGCGTCGTGCGGTGGCCCAATGGTGACCGGATGGTCAGCTTTGAACGCGATCACCGCATCGGGCTCTATCCCGCCGCCGGGCGTGCACCCAGGGTCATGCCCAAGCCCGATATCACTATGGAAGACAATAACGGAATGGAGGGGCTATCCCTCGCCCCCGGCCAAGGACGCGATGCCTATTGGGTAGGGGTTGAGCCGGGAACGGTTTGGCTTTGTCATCTCAAGACGGTCTGCGCCGAGCATCCGAACCTGCCAAAGCCGCCTGAGGGCTTTCGGCTATCGGCGCTGAATGAGGCCCCAAATGGCGACCTGCTCTTGTTGTTCCACAGGTGGGATCCTGCCGGAAAGATCAGCCGCATCTCGGTTCAGATTGTCCGCAATCCAACCTCGACACATCCTCAAATCGTCGACGAATTGAAACTTTCGCCGCCTCTGACTGTTGATAATTTTGAAGGTCTTTGGGCAGTGATGCTAAAAGGCGGCGGCCTTAGGCTCTATCTGCTGGCCGGTGACAATTTCTCTAAGACCCAGCGCAATCTGTTTATAGCCCTTGACTGGATGGCGGAGCCGTAACGGGGGGCTCTTAGGTTCGGAGGGCCTATGCGGTGAAAGCCTTCAGTTTATTTCTGAGAGCCTGAATATCAAAAGTCCCGCGCCAATATCTTATGGTTTTTCATTGTGAACCCTAGCGGGCCAGGGCGTCATAGTTGGATAACCATCCTTGAGGCAAAAATAGCTGCATTGAGCCTGTTATAGATGTCCCCAACGCGTGATTTATGGCCCTTTTTCTGACGATATATCTGGTGGCGTAAGGTTTGCTCGGTTGAGGTTGAGGTTGAGGTTGAGGTTGAGGTTGAGGTTGAGGTTGAGGTTGAG
>JBBARR010000023.1:6079-33090 GCA_040399645.1 Caulobacteraceae bacterium
GGTTGAGGTTGAGGTTGAGGTTGAGGTTGAGGTTGAGGTTGAGGTTGAGGTTGAGTTGAAGTCAAGGCTGGTTTAAAGTGGTCACCTGTAACCACTTTATAGGGGGCATTTGATGCCGACCATCAATCTGAAACATGCCAAAGCCAGCTTCTCCAACCTCGTCGATGGGGCCCTACGTGGTGAGTTTGTGACCATCACCCGACATGGCAAACCGGTCGCAGCGTTGGTCTCGGTCGAAGCAGGTGAGATCGCCCGAAAGGCCATTGAGCGCAAGCGTTCGGGCTTGGTAGCCTATCTTAGGACCTTTCCCGGCGGCATTTTTGAACGCAATCCCGCCCCGTCTCGGGACGTAATGCTTTGAGTGGCTTTTTGCTCGATACCAATGTCATATCTTTGCTCTCACCCTCGCGGACTGAGGCCTCTGCTCGGTTTTTAGAATGGCTGGAGCGCATGGATAGCCAGGGTCGGGTGTTTTTGTCGGTTATCGCGATCCATGAGATCGAAAAAGGGATCGCACTTCTAGACCACAAGGGTGCGACATTGAAATCTGCAGCTCTGAAGGTCTGGCTTGCGGGTCTTATGGCCACCTATGACGACAAAATCATCCCGATCGATGCAGACGTCGCTGCATTTTCCGGTCAATTGGAGGCCAAGGCTATTGCGGCCGGACATGATCCAGGCATGGCGGACGCTGCCATTGCAGGCATCGCAAAAGGGCACGGGCTAACCATTGTCACCCTCAACACCAAGCACTTTGCCCCGTTTGGAATTAGTGTCACGACGCCTGATGACGCGGCCGACTTGAGCTCTGTCTCTTGAGCGATGACAACTTTTCTAAGGCCCAGCGCAACCTATTCGTGGCCTTTGATTGGACGCCTCACTAGGCTTGATTGGGCCTAGTTCCCCTTGGTTCTGGTACGCGATAGGGGATGGCTACTTTCAACGACCTCGCGCAGTCGGCCCTCGGTGACGTGGGTATAGATCTGGGTCGTGGCGATATCGGCGTGCCCTAAAAACTTTTGAACTGTTCGCAGGTCCGCGCCGCCTTCCAAAAGGTGGGTGGCAAAGGCGTGGCGCAGGACGTGGGGGCTGACCTTGGCCCGGTCAATGCCTGCGGCCAAAGCGGCCTCATCGAGCAACTGACCAAAGCGGCGACGGGTCAGGCGCCCACCCATGCCGCGCGAAGGAAACAGCCAGGGGCTATCGGCTACACCCTTGGGACAGAAGGATTTGCGGTGAGGCAGGTAGGCCTTGACCGCTTCGCGCGCACGCCCGTTCAGAGGGGCCAGCCGTTCCTTGCCGCCCTTGCCCTTGACGATCACGAAGGCTGGATCGCGGGCGACAGAGGCTTGGGTTAGGGCCAAAAGCTCAGAAATGCGCAGCCCCGACGCATAGAGCAGTTCGATCATGCAGCCAAGCCGCAGCCCCGCCTCTTCCTTACCCTTTTCAACGGCCGGTGCCGCCGCGATCAGTCGCTCGACCTCCTGGCGGGTCAGGATCTTAGGCAAGGGCCGACCGCGCTTTGGCGCATCGACGCGGTGGGAGGGATCATCCTCGCGCCAGCCCTCGCCAAGCACAAACCGGTAGAACTGGCGAAGGGCCGAGCGACGGCGGGACGCGGTCGCAGGCGAAGCACCGCGTTCACCTAGGGCTTCGAAATAGGCCTCAACCTCTTCGGCAGACGCCTTGGCCAGATCAGAGCCCAAACCCTTTAGAAACAGCTGCGAATCGGCAAGGTCGCGGCTGTAGGCGGCCAAGGTATTTTTCGCCGCCGATCGCTCAACAGTCATCATCTCTAAGAACGCATCAAGCCAGCCTGAGGCGCTCATTTGGCTTTGCGGGCGGGTTTGGCAGCCGGTTTGGCCGCGCTGGGCTTGGTAACCGGTTTCGGCGCGGGTGGCGGCGCATTGTAGCCCTGCATCAACACCATGCCCTCGATGGCAAAGGCGCTGGCCTCGTCCGCCATTCCCGCCCGCTGGAGGGCGCGAACGATACTGAGGCGATCGGCGATGTTAGGCCCGTTGGCACCTGCGCTCTGAGCGATGGCCAGCACAGCAAGAACCGTCTCGCCCTTCATTTGCGCATCGGCGGCCATATCCAAGGCCATCAGACGGCTGGTCGCGGCCTCATGTTTGGGAAGGGTAAACTGGGCCAGACGGGTTCGGATCGGGGCGGGTAGGGGCTCTGATAGGGCAGCGGTGAAGGCTGCTGCGCCTTGCCGACGAAGGCGCAGCGGATCGGAGGCAGATGATAGGCCAGCATCCACGAGGCTTGCGACGACCGCAGCCTGTCCGGGCGCGCTGGGCGGTGTGGCGGCGGCCAGCAAGGCATCCAGGGTTAGCACCTGCTCATTGACCAGATCTGCCGCAAGGGCCTGACGAAGGCGGCGCGCTGAGACCGGATCACCGGCAAGGACGGCGGCGCTCGCCAATAGGACTGGATCAGCGGATGGGACTTGGGCCTCAACAAGCGAGGCAATCAGCGGGCGGGTTAGGCGCGACAGGGCGACAAAATCCTCGAGCGACCGCGAGCGCTTGAGCAGACCCACCACCACCTGATCGCGCTGCGTTAGGTCCAGGGTCTCGCGACCGATGGCCAAGAGCCGAGCTTCGGTTGCGGCGCCGGCTATGACCAGTAGGGCGGGTACATTGATCGGCGGCGGCGCTGCCAGATCGCTTTGACCCGATGGATTGGGTGCCGGTGCCGGTTGAGCGGTGGCCGTGTCATAGACGGCGCTGACATTGGCCCCCATCCGAACGGCACGACCTGCAGCGGCCATGCGAAGGGCCGGATCGGCAGCCTCATCTCGCGAGATCGCGACCACCAATGCGGCTGGCGCTTGGACCATGGCGGCCGTGAAGTTCAACTTCAAGGCACGTGAGAGTGTCATGTCCAGACCCGTGCGCAAGGAGGCGGGGCCGGTCATTGGTGTTCCCGCCATCATAGCCGCCATCATTTTGGAAAAATCGGCGTCCTCAACGGATGGAGGCAATAGATCAAGGGTCAGTTGCGCAGCAGCCCCCTCGCCGCCGACCATCAGGCAAAAGGCCCGAAGTTTTAGCCAATAGGGCGCGTCGCGTTCAGCGCCCAAGGCTTGGCCAATCCGGCAGGCCTTTTCAGGATGGCCAAGGATGAGCGCCGATTCTGCCGAAATCTTAGCCAGAGATGGGGTCTGGGCTACGCCAGAGGTCCGCTCGAGCATGGCCTCAACGCCCGCGGCATCCCCAAGCGCGAGCAGCGCTCCGGCGCGCGCGGCGGCAAGTTCATAGTCAGATGAGGCGCCATCAGGGGCCTGAGCGCCAGTTGAAAGGACGCGCCGCGCCAAGGCGGCAGCGGCAGGCGACAGAGGTTTCTTGCCAATTTGGGGCAGAATCTCGCGGGCCATATCGGCGGCGCTACCCTTCCAAAGATCCGCGCTCAGTCCGGTATTGCGGGCACCAGGAGAAAAGATGTCGGGTGCGGACAGGGCGATTACCTGAACTGCCGCGCCCACGGGCCTTGTTGGCGCAGGCTCTGCCGGTTCGAGCAGGATCGGCGCTTCAGAGATCGCATCTGTCGGCGTTCCGGCTGGTTTTTCCGCCTCTTGGGTCGCGGCCAGCAAGGGCTGAGCGGTTGCCGCTGGCTCTGACACCGGCTGGGCATGGGTACTCGCTAGGGCCATCATTGAAAGCACTAAGGCCAAACCAGAGGTTCGCATCATCAGGCTCACTGTCTGCTCTCCAAATCACCGGGCTGTTGAGTATGCCATGAAAGGGGCGCGTTCGGGCAAGTCTCGCCGCAGCATAATGGCGATCCCATTTCCCATCCCTTGTCCCATCCCCCGTCCCATCTCTTGTCCCTTCTCTCGCCCCATCTCTTGGCGTGGCGTGGGTTTGTCGTGTAATGTGCCGGTTCTATGGAAAAGACCCTGACCTCGGCGAACCTTGAACTGGTCGCCTCTATCCTCGGCGGCGGTGGACTGTGAGCAGTCCCCTAGGCCCATTGACGCGTACCATTGCCCTTGTCGGCCTTATGGGGGCTGGGAAATCCAGCGTCGGGCGGCGGTTGGCGGTTACGCTGGGCGTCCCTTTTCGCGATTCCGACGATGAAGTCGAGCGCGCGGCTGGCCGAACCGTTTCAGACATCTTTACCTCTATGGGCGAGGCGGCCTTTCGTGAGGGCGAGCGGCGGGTGATTGCAAGGCTGCTGGAAGAGCCACCTCATATTTTGGCGACCGGCGGCGGGGCCTTCATCAATGAAGAAACCCGGAAACTGATCAAGGAAAAGGCCCTGTCGGTCTGGCTGAAGGCGGATATTGAACTTCTTGCGCGCCGCGTTGGACGCAAGGACACCAGACCGCTGCTGCGCGACAAGGATCCTCGCGAGGTCTTGGAGGCCTTGGCCAAGGTGCGACACCCCATCTATGCCGAGGCCGATATCACGGTGAAGACCGGCGACACGCCCCACGGTGCGGCCGTGGACGAGATCTTGGCCGCCTTGGCAACTTGGCAGGAAACCCACCCCCTATGACGGTTGTAACGGTTTGCGTGGGTCTTGGTGCTCGCGCCTATAGTGTCTTGGTGGGGCCTGGCCTGTTGGATCAGGCAGGAGAGCAGATATTGCCCTTCTTAAAGTCGCAGCGTGTGGCGGTGGTTGCCGATGCCACCGTTCAGCTGCTGCATGGCGAGCGGTTGGCGGCATCCTTTGCTAAGGCCGGCATCAAGGCTGATGTGATCACGGTGCCTTCGGGTGAGGCGTCGAAAAGCTTTGAGCAACTGGCGATCCTGTCTGATCAATTGTTGGCGCTGGAATTGGATCGCGGCGACCTGATCGTGGCCTTTGGCGGCGGTGTGATCGGCGATTTAGCGGGCTTTGCAGCAGCAATCTATAAGCGCGGCATCGATTTTGTACAGATTCCGACCACCCTCTTGGCCCAGGTCGACTCCTCCGTTGGCGGCAAGACTGCGATTGATACCCCGCGCGGCAAGAACCTGATCGGGGCCTTCCATCAGCCGCGGCTGGTGCTGGCCGACCTGACCGTTCTGGATAGCCTCAGCGACCGAGAGATGCGGGCAGGCTTTGCCGAGGTGCTGAAATATGGCCTGCTTGGCGATGTTTCCTTCTTTGAATGGCTCGAGGTCCATACGCCTGCGGTTCTGGCGCGCGAAACGGTGGCCTTGGCCGAAGCAGTCGCCCGCTGCGTTGCCATGAAGGCGCAGATTGTCGCCGAAGATGAGAAAGAGGCCGGACGCCGCGCCCTGCTCAATCTGGGCCATACGTTCGGCCATGCCCTAGAGGCCGAGATCGGCTTTGACGGCGCGTTGTTACACGGTGAGGCCGTAGCCATTGGCTGTGCCCAAGCCTTCCGCTTTTCAGTCTCGCAGGGTCTGTGCTCAGGGCAGGATGCTGAGCGCGCTAGCCGCGCCATTGCCGCAAGTGGCTTGCCAACCGACATAGCGGACCTGCCCGGTATGCCTTTCAAGGCCGAGCGTCTTGTCCATCATATGGCCCAAGACAAGAAGGCCGAGGGGGGGCGTTTGACCTTCATCCTTGCCCGCGCCATCGGAGATGCCTTTACGGCCAAGGACGTCAGTTCCGCCGCCATTCATGACTTCCTATTGACCGAAGGGGCTGCCCCATGACCGCGGCGATTATCGCCATTGTCCCGATCATTCTGTGTCTGCTGGGCCTGTCGGCCATCTTTTCAGCAGCAGAGACCTCGCTGACCGGGGCCAGCCGAGGCCGGATGCACCAGCTCGAACGCGAAGGCGACCGAGCGGCGGGGCGGGTAAATAGGCTCATCTCTGACCAAGAGACCATGATTGGCTCGGTTCTGCTGGGCAACAATCTGATCAATATTTTGGCCTCAGCCCTGGCCACCGAAGTTTTAACCAAGTCCATACCCGGAGCTTGGGGTGTCGTGGTTGCCACCGCCGTCATGACCGTTCTGGTCTTGGTGTTTGCTGAGGTCCTGCCCAAGACCCTCGCTATCAGCCGCCCTGATGATGTAGCCCGCACCCTGTCGGGTCCGACCCTCGTCGTGGTCAAGCTGTTCGGTCCGGTGGTCTTTGCAGTGCAGTTCTTTGTGCGTCAGACCTTGAAGCTTTTCGGTATCAATATCGACATGACGGTTGACGTTCTTGCCGCCCACGAAGAGATCCGAGGCGCGGTGGAATATCACCATTCCGAAGGTCTGGTCGAAGAGCGCGACCGGCGGATGCTGGGCGGGGTGCTTGACCTATCGGACATGGACGTGTCCGAAATCATGGTTCACCGCAAGAATATCGCCATGCTCGACATCGAACTGAGCCCGCGTGAACTGGTGGCCGAGGCGCTGGAAGCAAGCAATACCCGTATGCCGGTCTATCGCGATGATCCAGAGAACATTGTCGGGGTCCTACACGCCAAGGACCTGCTCAGGGCGCTGGCCGCCGCCGAGGGCAAGGTGGATGAGATTGACATTGCCGTCATCATCCGCGAGCCCTGGTTCATCCCCGACACGACCAACCTGAAGGATCAGCTCAACGCTTTTCTCAAGCGCCGCAGTCACTTTGCGCTGGTGGTCGATGAGTATGGTGCGCTCCAAGGTCTGGTCACCCTTGAGGACATTCTCGAAGAGATCGTCGGCGAGATCTCAGATGAGCATGACGCCGCCGTACAGGGCGTGCGCCGACAGGCCGATGGCTCGATCCATGTCGATGGCTCCGCCACCATTCGCGATCTTAACCGTACCATGGACTGGGACCTACCCGATGACGAGTGGGTCACGGTGGCAGGCCTAGTGATCCATGAGGCCCAGACCATTCCTGAGCCGGGTCAGACCTTCATCTTCTATCACCACCGGTTCCAGATCCTGCGTCGTCAGCGCAATCAGATCACCGCCCTGCGCATCAGCGCCCGCCTAGCCGCCGCCGAAGAGGGCTAGGCGGCGCACTCGAGAGCGGTGAATCACTCTTCGCCCGGGGCCAGCGTCTTGATCGAGAGGGCGTGAACCGGCCCTGCGAGCTCTTCGCTGAGGGCGTTCATGACCAATCTTTGCCGAGCGACCCGATTCACCCCCAAAAAAACGCTAGATTTAATCGTGACCGAGAAATGGGTTTCCCCAGCTTCCGAGGAGCCTGAGTGTCCTTTGTGTTTTTCGGAATCATCATTTATTTCAATTAATTCAGGAGAAAACCTAGACTCAAGCTTAGCTTTCATCCTTGCTGCAACCGTACCCATCAACAGATCCTTTTCGCCCAGATGCATTATTCCGCTCGTCAATCCTTGAATGACAATCTTTCAGCAGCATAATCCAGTTCATGAGCCGAGAGTTTGAATACAAGCCGAAATTCCGAGATATCCGAGTCCGCCCTCCGAAAGAGGGGGAAAAGGAGCAGGAGAACGACGTCAACCACCTGAAGCCAGGTGAGAAGAAGTGCGACTGGCCGGGCTGCATCGTGGCGGGCCAGACCAAGGCGCCGAAGTCGCGCGACATGCTCAACGACCATTACTGGTTCTGTGTGCGCCATGCGGGCGAGTACAATAAGAACTGGGACTTCTTTGCAGGCATGACCGAGGCCGATGTGCGCAAGGCGCAGGAGGATCGCTTTACCGGCGGTCGCCCGACCTGGTCGTTCAAGGCCTCGAGGAACAGCCGAGAGGCCGCGGCTAAAATAAAGGCGTCTGGACCGGCTGATTTTAGTGATCCTTTGGGCGTGTTCAGCGCGTCCCAGCGTAAGGCCGCGCAAGAGGCCGAGCAGATCGCGCACCAGCGCAAGCTGGGCAAGATTGAGCGTGCGGCCCTGTCCGATCTGGACATGGATGCTGCGGCTGAGCCTGCCGCCATTCGCGCGCGCTACACCGAGCTCCTTCGCCGCTTCCACCCGGACCTGAATGCCGGGGATCGGGGAGCGGAAGACAAGCTTCAGCGCGTGATCAAGGCCTATAAAACCCTTAAGGCTGCCGGACTGGCCTGATCGGCGAGTGGGCGGCTGTCCTTTGACCTCAGGAGCCACCCATGCGCCGATCCGTCCTCATCATGGCGAGCCTGTTGGCTTTGGCTCAGCCTCTTGCCGTGGCGGCTCAGCCTTTTGTCGTGGTGGGTCAGACCATCCCAGCTGCTGTGATCAGCGATCCGGCGCCTGATGCTAAGTTCCCTGCGCGTCTCGAGGTCGTTCACGTTCCAACCGGCGGTGTGAAGATCAACGGCATTGCCTATGTCGCCTCTGGGCCCGGACCCCATCCTGTGTTTGTCTTTTTCCACGGACTGCCGGGCAACGAGAAGAACCTCGATCTGGTGCAGTCTGTGCGCCGGGCTGGCTGGACCGCCATTGCGGTAAGCTATCGCGGCGCTTGGGGCAGTCCAGGGTCCTATCGCTTTGCCCACAATCTCGAAGACGCCGCCGCTGTGCTCGCCTTTGTGCGCGATCCGATCAATGCCAAGGCCTTGAATATGGACGCTAGCCGCATTGTCATTGCAGGCCACAGCATGGGCGGCTGGGTCGTGGCCCACACGGCCTCACGCGATCATGGGCTGCTGGGGGCGGTTATGATCTCTGCCGGGGACATGGGCACCATTGGCGGTCTGCCGCGTCCGTTCTTACTCAAAGAAATGGCTGCCGATATGGAAAGCTTGGCCGATGTGACGCCGGACTCCATGGCCGATGAACTGATCGCCAACGGTGCCCAATGGACCTTCGCCAAGGCCGCGCCGGGATTGAAGGACACCAAGCTTTTGGTCCTAACCTCTGACGATGGCTTGGCCGGGCAATCCGATGTCTTGACTGCTGCGATCAAGGCCGAGGGTGGCAAGAGCCTGTCGGTTATCCATGGCGCCACGGACCACAGCTGGTCCGGCCGCCGGATTGCCCTGCAAAGCCAGGTGGTGACGTGGCTGCAAGGGTTGCTGACTAAACCCTAAACAAGACCCCCGTTCAGTTGGGGGTGCTTACCCGTGCTTCGACAGGTTCTGCATGAGGACGAGTGAGAGCCCTCGATTTCCCGGTCATGCTCATCCTTATGCCTGTCCAAGGACGAGGATGTTCACACCACGCACCAAACTTGCATTCACAGACAGTTTTTTGCGTCCCCCCGGTTTGCTAAACGCTGATAACGCGATAATTGAGCAGTCATGACAAACTCGACCGAACCCGCCGCCGCCCTGTTGCTTGCCACGCCTGACCGGATGGTTTCCATCCGCGACACCTTCGGTGTCGACAGCGACATGATGGTGCCCGCTTTCTCGACGCCCGACAGCCACGTGCCTGCGGTAGATCCGACCTATAGGTTCGATCCACAGACGACCTTGGCCATCTGTGCCGGTTTTGCCTTTGATCGCCGCGTCATGGTGCAAGGCTATCACGGCACGGGTAAGTCGACCCACATCGAGCAGGTTGCAGCACATCTGAACTGGCCGCTGGTTCGGGTCAATCTCGACAGCCATATCAGCCGCATCGATCTGGTCGGTAAGGATGCCATCGTCCTAAAGGACGGCAAGCAGATCACCGAATTTCGTGAAGGCATGCTGCCTTGGGCCCTGCAACGGCCCATCGCTTTGGTGTTCGACGAATATGATGCGGGCCGTCCAGACGTGATGTTCGTGATTCAGCGCGTGCTGGAGCTGCAGGGTAAGCTGACCCTGCTCGACCAGAACCGCGTCATCACGCCGAACCCCTATTTCCGTCTATTCTCAACGACCAACACCATTGGTCTGGGCGACACGACCGGCCTCTATCACGGTACCCAGCAGATTAATCAGGGCCAGATGGACCGCTGGTCTATCGTCACCACCTTGAACTATCTGCCCCACGACGTTGAAGCCGACATCGTGATTGCCAAGTCGCCATCCTATGACACGACCGAAGGCCGCCGCCTGATCTCGGCCATGGTCCGGGTCGCTGATATGAGCCGCAACGCCTTCATGAACGGGGACATCTCCACGGTCATGAGCCCGCGCACGGTCATCACCTGGGCGCAGAACACCGAGATTTTCGGCGGCGACGTGGCCTTGGCCTTCCGTCTGACCTTCCTGAACAAGTGCGACGAACTGGAACGGGCCACCGTGGCTGAATTCTTCCAGCGCGCCTTTGGTCAGGACCTGCCCGAAAGCGCGGCGCGGGTGAAGGTGGCTTAAGGTCTTTAGATCCTAGCCCATTGGCGCAGGGCCTCATTGATGCGGCTCTGCCAGCCCGAACCCGTTTGACGGAAATGGTCCACAATCTCGCGGTCCAATCGCAAGGTCACCTGGAGTTTGGGATCGTCACTTTTTGGACGTCCGCGCTTGGTCAGGGTGCCAGAGGCAGGGCGGATGAGGGTCTCGCCCTGCTGGACCGCTGCCCGGTCGAAGGTCCCAGGCGTCCATACCGGTGCCTCGTCCGGATCGATCCATGTGGATTTGGTAGAGGGTTCGTTCTTTGGCATCTATTTTTTGTAACGACACTAATAATTCTGTCAAGATATTCGTAGCGACATAAATTCGTTCATCCCCTTAAACGACCCCTCGCAACATTTCGCCCAGACCATCCACGGCTTCTGGCGTGGTGGCCCAGCTGCACATGAAGCGGACACTCCCGTCGGCGACGCGGTAGACCTGCAGGCCTTGGACGAGCAAGGCCCTATGCTGGTCGTCGCTCATCTCGACGAAAAGACCATTGGCCTGAACCGGATGGACGATCTTAAAGGGCATCAGGCCCGCCAGCCGCTGAGCCATCTGATTGGCGTGGGCGGCGCGCGACACGAAAGCCCCGCCGCTCAGCATGCCGATCCACGGCGCGGCATAGAACCGGCCCTTGGAGGGCAGTTGCCCCGCCTGCTTGAGACGGGCGTCCAGACGACGGCCTAAGCTCTTGTCGAACACCACCAGCGCCTCAGTCGGGGACATGCCGGCCTTGGTTCCACCCAGTACCAGCACATCGACACCTAGCCCGGCAATGGCCTTGGGATCAAAGCCGCTGGCCACGGCATTGGCCAGGCGTGCGCCGTCCAAGTGCACACCCACCCCCTTGGCTTTGGCCAGACCGATCAGGGCGCGGGCCTCTTCAATGCTGTAGACCGTGCCATATTCGGTGCTGTTGGTCAGGCTCAGGGCTGCGGGGGACTGGTGGTGGGGGCTGTCGCTCGCGCCGAGCCGTTCTGCCAAGGCCTGCGGGTCGATCTTGGCCGAGGGGCCGGGCAGGGCGATGATCCCCGAGCCGCCGCTGAAGAAGGCCGGGGCGCCGGTCTCGTCGACCGTCACATGGGCGTGTTCATGGGCCAGAACGGCCTCGAACGGGCGACAGAGCATGGCCAGAGCCACCCCATTGGCTGCCGTCCCAGAGGCGACGAACCGGACCTCTGCATCCGCATCTAGAAAGGCGCGCACAGCGTCCGCCGCCTGCTGGGACAGGTCATCATTGCCATAGCCGCTGGCGCTACCTTGATTGGCGCTGATCAGCGCCTCTAAGGCCTCCGGCGCCATGCCGGCTGTATTGTCCGAGGCAAAGTCAAAGCGCGGGGTCAAGCTGAGGCGGCCCAATCGCGCAGGTCGACAACGAATAGGTCTGGCTCTTCCATGGCCGCAAAATGCCCCCCTGTGGCCATGTCGGTCCAGCGGGTGATGTTATAGGCCCGCTCGGCCCAACTGCGCGGCGGCGCGGCATAGAGCGCCTCGCCGGGGAAGTTGGCAAAGGCGGTCGGGGTTTCGCAGCGCTGGCCTTCGGTAAACTGCACGCCGCCTTCTTCCATTAGGCCGCGATAGTACCAGGCTCCGGTGGTGAAGGAGCCGGTCATCACATAGATCATGATGTTGGTCAGGAGCTGGTCCTTGCTATAGGCCCCGATCAGAGATTTAGTGCGCAGGTCCGACCAGTCATAGAACCGCTCGAGGATCCACGCGGCCTGTCCGACTGGATTTCCCGCCGCCATCCAAGCCAGAGACTGAGGCTTTGAGGCTTGCAGCAGGAAATAGGCGCCGAGCTGTTGCATGGCCGCGCCGGTGCGGGTCAGCCAAGCCACTTCGGCCTCAGATTCCGGTCCGCCATGGGGCCTAAAGCTCATCATATTCAGATGGATGGCCTTAACACTTGATCCATAATCAAAGCCTAGCCATGAGGTCACAAGCCCGCCCCAATCGCCGCCCTGAGCCAGATAGGTCCCATAGCCTAGGATCTCAGTCATCAGGCTGTTGAACAGCCGCGCTGTTGCCCTCTGACCAATGGGCCGCTGCGGCTTGGACGAAAAACCAAAGCCGGGCAAAGACGGAATGACCAGGTCAAAGGCATCCTCGGCCTTGCCGCCAAACCGGCTCGGGAAGGCGAGCTTTTCGATGGAATCCCAAAACTCATAGTGCGAACCGGGCCATCCGTGGGTCAGCAGCAAGGGCCGCTTGCCGCCCGCCTCGCCAACCACGTGGATGAAGTGGATATCGAAATCCTCGATGCGCGCCGTGAACTGCGCATAGCGATTCAGCTCCGCCACCGCCGCGCGCCAGTCATAACTGCTGGTCCAGTGCGCGCAGATATCTTTTAGGAATGCCCCGTCACAGCCATAGGCCCAGCCATTATCTACTGCCGGTGCAGGCGGAAAAGGATAGGCCCGCACAAGATCTAAAACCTTATCCACCTGCTCGGCGGTCCAGTCGACGGTGAAGGGTTTAACGCTCATGGCAACGATCCTCTTGATGTTGATACCAGCCTGAGGGGCTTACGCTGCGGCGGTCAAGAGGCGGGTGAGGGTTTATCGACACAAGGCCCCCTTAGGTGATGCTCACCGCTTCCGCCAGAGAGGAGGGAACTACCGGCGAAGCCGGGGTAGGGCCCTAACCCGCCTTCTTGTCCGGTGTGATCACGGCCCCGACATGGGCCTCACCGCGGGCCTGAGCCAGGGTAGTTTGGCGTTGACGTTCGGCATAGCCCGCCTTCTGCGCCTCGTCACGGTAGTCATAGCAGGCTGGGCAACTGACCCCAGGAACATAAAGCTCCGACGCCTGATCGGTTTGGCTGAGGGGTATCCGGCAGGCGTGGCATTGGCCATAGCGGCCGAGGCTAAGGCCGTGACCGACCGAAACGCGCTGGTCAAAAACGAAACATTCGCCTTCCCAAAGGCTCTCAGGCTCGGGCACCGTCTCCAGATATTTTAAGATGCCGCCATCGAGATGATAGACCTCGTTGATCCCTTCAGACTTAAGGAAGGCCGTAGACTTTTCGCATCGGATGCCGCCGGTGCAGAACATGGCAACTTTGGGGGCTTCAGTGCCATCGAGCAGCGCAGCGCGATTGGCGCGGAACCAGTCTGGAAAGTCGCGGAAGCTCGTAGTCTTGGGGTTGATGGCGTTTTTGAAGGTGCCGATACTAACTTCGTAATCGTTGCGTGTATCGATAAGGATGGTGTTGGGGTCTGCAATCAAGGCGTTCCAGTCGCTGGCCGCAACATAGTGTCCGGCCTCAGTCAGGGGATCGATATTGGGCTGCCCCATGGTGACGATCTCGCGCTTGAGGCGGACCTTCATCCGATAAAAGGGCATGGTCTTTGCGAAGCTGTCCTTGACTGACAGGGTCGCGCAGCCGGGCAGGGTGCGGATATGGGCCAGCACCTGATCAATGGCCTCGTGAGAGCCTGCAATAGTGCCGTTAATGCCTTCTGGGGCCAGCAGAAGCGTGCCCTTGACCCCTGCGGCGCGGCAAACAGGCTCGAGCCCGGCGCGCAAGGTTTCACAGTCTTTGAAGGGGCTAAATCGATAGAGGGCGACGACCCAGATGGGATAGGTGTGATCCGACATGGCTCATTATACCGCCGAGTGGGCAAGCAGGCCAACGCCTTAAGCGCCAGCTTGCTTGCACTCGTCACTTACATACGCTTCAGGGTGCAGATCTTGTTGCCGTCTGGATCGCGCAAATAGGCCAGATACATCTTGCCTTGTGTGCCTTCGCGAACGCCAGGAGCGTCTTCGCAGGTGGTGCCGCCATTGGCCACGCCAGCCGCATGCCAAGCATCGGCCTGCTCAGGGCTCGTGCAGGCAAAACCGATGGTGCCGCCATTGCTATAGGTTGCAGGCTCGCCATTGATGGGCAGCGAGACCGAAAAGACACCGGTTGGGGTCATGTAGAATATGCGGTGGCCATCGACATGAGCCGGAGCAACGCCCAGTGTGCCTAGAACGGCGTCATAGAAGGTCTTGGCCTTGGTCAGATCGTTCGTGCCGATCATAATATGTGAAAACATTGGTCTCTCCCTTGATAGTCCGCGCCGGTCGATTACCGACGACAGGTCAGGGGCTCAGCCAAATCACGGACCGAGGTTTCTGGCAAGGGAGGGGGGCTTTATTCGCGTCATTGCCATACGCGACACGCCCTAAACAACTCAGGGCAATGGCCTCCTAATATCGTGTCAGGCCACTGGGTTACTGGGTGCCTGGGCGACTTCGCTGCGCTCGCAATGACGCCGATTTTTCCAGTCTCGCTGAGCCCTCCAGTTCAACCCAATCGCTCAGCAATGGCGCTCATCGCCTCATCCCAGGCGCCGAACCGCTTAAGAGGTTGGACCTTAGCCTTGGGGTAGCTGGGATAGTGATCTTGGCCGAACAGGGGCCAAGAGGCTGGGGTCATATAGATCTGGACGGACGACCCGCTGGCAGCAGCAAGGTTGGTGGTGGCGGTGGCCGGGCCGATGGTCAGGTCTAGGGCTGCGCATAGGGCCGTGACACCTTCCAGATCATCCTTCAAATCAAGGCCCGGAGGCACAGCCACCTGCACCCCCATCTGCTGGGCGATTATGCGTAGATCGCCTTCGGCCTGGCCATATTGCAGACTGATGAACTGAACACCGGGCCTTGTCAGGATCGGTTCCCATGACCTTAGCGGCGCGAAATAGCGCGCGCGGCTCAAATCGACCAGCAGGCTCTTCCAAATGATCCCAACCTTTTGGCCGGCTCCCAAGGCGCCAAGCCAAGCCTTCCAATGGGCCACCCGGGCGGGATCGGGGATCAAGAACGGCGTCCCCGCGCCAAAGCTGTCCGCATCGGGTCTAAGGGCGGCCATGGCGGTGCCTAAGGGGGCCCAAAGATCAGGGGCCTCATCCTTGGAGAAGGCGGTCTCTACCCCGCGCAGTCCTCGACCATTGGCGCGGCCGGTGGTGTGGGGCACGATCTGGGCCGTGGGAAAGGAGCGGGCGGCAAGGGTTTTCAGCCGTGGATCTAGAGCCAGCGTCAAGCGGCCCTTTGAACCGAGCGCGGCAAGAACGTCCGGCACGGTTTGGGCAAAGAGAACCTCATCACCCAGTCCCTGTTCACCGATGAGGAGCAGATGACGGCCCTCAAGGGATGTGTCCGCCTGCCATTGCCGATAGGGCAGGGGGAAGTGGGTCGCGTCCTCATAGGTCACATCATGCCGGGCCTCATAGGCCCGCCAACCTTCGCTCAGACGCCCAGCGACGAACAGCCGTTTAGCCTGACTAACCCGCGCCGTCGCGACCAGAGACGGTGGCGCGTCGATTATGGAACGTTCCCCCTCCGCCAGCGCAACAGACTGCTTTTCCTGATCAAATCCGGCTGTGAACATCAGGGCGTCGGAAAGGGCGATCCTTGCCTGCCCCATGCTGGGATTGAGGCGCAGGGCCTCGCCCAGGAAGGTCGCCGCCTCATCCATGCGGCCATCGCTAAAGAGAATGAGGCCGAGTGTATTCCAAAGGACCGGCTCGGTCGGATGGGCTTCAAGCGCTGTGGTCAGGGTGGCTATGGCGGCGGCAAGGTTCATCTGGCTGGCTTGAGCGAGGGCCAGACTGTTGATGATCTCTATCGAGTCCGGAGCCTGCTGTCGGCAGGTCAAAAGCAGTCGTTCGGCGACGCCAAAGAGGTCTAGGGCCATGGCCAGACGGGCCAGATCAACGCCGATCTGAGGCTGATCGGGCGCCAGGCTCATGGCCTGCTGATAGGCGTCCAGCGCGGCGCTATTGTCGGCCAAGGCCTCGCAGGCAAGGGCGAGCAGGTGCCAAGCCGCTGAGAGTTCGGGCTGGCGTTTGACGGCCATTTCTGCCAAGGGTCGCGCCCTATCGGCGCGGCCTGCGGCAAGGTGCACCTGTGCCTCACGCACCATGGAGGCGCCGTTGTGCGGCTTGGAACTGCGCTGTCTGGATAGGGCCATCGCCACGCTCATCAAGGTCGAGCCTAGGGCTCATTCAATCACCTGACGCGATTTGGTTTAACGAGCGCTTAAATGCCGATGGGATGCTCGATTTTGATCCATCCTTATGATTTTAAACGCGAACCTGTTGCGGTTTGAGCCGGTACTTTCCCAACCCGCCATATTGCAATCTTAAATTTAAAAGAAGAGAATATGCAGTATTAAATTGTATCTCTGGGCGAGGGATCCGCAAAAATATAAGGGCCACATATTGTGCGACGCAGCAATAAAAACTCTCTATCTATTAATGATTTTTGGAGTGTAGATTGCCGCTGTTAAGAAATTGTTGCATTGCAACATCACAAAAACGTTACCTGTGGTTCATTGACACGGCGCGTCAGGGGCAGAGGCTGGTTTCTAACAAATCCGTAATGAAGCTGAATGGCTCGCTGCGCCTGCGGTTTCAAACGGATGAATAGTTTAACGGCGCCGATTTGGTGTTGGTTCCAGGGGGGAACATTATGATGACGACGCGTTTGCGGAGCTTGCTCTGCCTATCGGTTTCGGCGATTTCGCTGATCAGTATCTCGGGTCAAGCCTATGCCCAAGAAAAGGAAGCGGGCCGCGATAAGAGCGGTACGATTGAAGAGCTGGTGGTTACCGCTGAAAAGCGTGAGCAAAGCCTCCAAACTGTCGCCGTCGCCGTTTCGGCCTTTACGGCCGCCAAACGCGATCTGATCGGGATCAATACGATTCAGGATCTGACCAACTTTACCCCTGGTCTTCAGTATAACAGCTCCACCGACCGTGTGTCGCTGCGCGGCGTGGGCCGGTTGACCAACGTGCTTTCGGCCGACGCGGCCGTGGCCAACTATTCTGATGGTATCTACGAGACCTTCGCAGTACGCGCTGGTTCGTCGACCCTGTTCGTCGATCGCGTCGAGGTGCTTCGCGGTCCTCAGGGTACGCTCTACGGCCGTAACTCCATTGGTGGTGCGTTAAACATCATTTCTAAGAAGCCCACCAAAGATTTCCAAGGTGAAGTCCGCGCGAGCTTGGACAATTACGGTGCGACCATGTTGGAAAGCACCTACTCAGGACCGATCAATGAGAAGGTTGGCTTCCGTGTTGGCGGTGCCTGGTTCAACCAGAGCCACGGCTATATCGACAATAAGGTTCCAGGCATGCCTGACGAAGGCAATGTCCGTAACGAATGGACCACTGATGTTCAGCTAAAGTTCGACTTCTCGTCGAAGTTTGAAGGTTGGATCAATGTGATCGGTAGCCAGTGGCGCAACGGCGCCGGCGGACCAGGCGCAGGATCGGGCGGCTGGACCCCCTATGATTGGCCAACCACCTATCAATCGCCTTCGGCGACTGAGCCCAACAATGGCTTCGGCTGCTCAAATCCGGCGGTCACCGGCATCACCAATGTCGTCAACCTGAACCCTACAGGCTGTAGCAACCCAGCTAAGAACAGTCCTTGGGAAATGGCGCGCGCCACGGCCTATAAGGTCACCTTGCCCGTCGCCCTGACGATCCACAGCAACTGGGTCTATCACGCCGATAAGTTCGATATTAAATATCTGACCGGCGGCGTGCACTATCACTATATCCTGAAGGGTACTACCGACACCAACCGTGCGGCGCCTATTACCCAATATACGCTCCCAGCCGTGGGCTATCGTGGGCCTTTGACGATCTATCCGAACGAAAGCTTTGTCTATCAAGAGGACAACTCGTTCTGGAGCCACGAGGTCAACTTCATCTCGACTGGCAACAGTCCGTTGCAGTGGGTGGCGGGTGCTTACTACTTCAAGCAGCACTATACTCAGCCTGTTTACACTGAAAACCTAGCCCAGAAGCAATGGAACGGTCCGTTCGCCTTTGCGCTCTGCCCGGCCAGCCCAGGCGGCGCCTGTCCAACCTCAACGACCAATCGCCGGTTTGATAACCGTCCGGACGTGAACGCCGAGTCCTACGCTACCTTTGGACAGCTCGACTGGAAGGTCAGCGACCATTGGAAAATGACGGGCGGTCTGCGTTACTCTCATGACCGCAAATATGGTCAAGAATCGGTCCGCATTCTCTGCTTCGCCGTTTCGGGTTGCGACTACTCTGCACCTTACGGGACGCCACCCGCAATCGACATTACCCAGACCGGCAGTGTCGTGGCCAATGGTAACGCCCTTCCAAAGGGTGTGGTTGGTAAGACGGTGTGGGATCCGCTTACCGGCTTTGCGACCCGTAAGCAGGACTATCAGTGGTCTGCCGTTACCGGTACTGCCGGGATCGAATGGACCCCCGACCAAGACACCATGGCCTATTTCAAATATAGCAAAGGCTATAAGTCGGGCGGCTTCAACATCGGTATCTTTACGGTCTTGAGCTTCTTCCCAACCACGGACGAAGAAACAGTCGACGCCTTCGAAATCGGCCTGAAGAAAGATATCGGACGCAACTTGCAGGCCAACTTTGCTGTGTTCCGCTACAACTATACAAACCTACAGATCCCCATCACGCGTATTGCGACCGGCGCCGTGGGTGAAGTTGGTCCTGGACCAACGACGGCAACTGACTTTTATAACGTACCCAAATCAGTGTCTCAGGGCTTTGAGATGGAAACGACCTGGAAGCCCACTCCAAACATGCAGGTTCTGTTCAACTATTCCTTCAATGATACCCACCTTGAGGCCGGCACTGCGGTCGACTCTGTCGACCCGCTGGCTTTGAACCCGAAGGCTAAGCCGGTTTTGACCTTGGCTCAGTGCGCGGTGATCGTCGCTGGTACAACCACCTGCCCGATCGATGTGTTCACGGGTGGTTATACCCGGATGCAGAACCTAAACGGTAGCCAGTTGCCAAACGCGGCGAAGCAAAAGCTGGCTGTCAATGTCAACTATAGCTGGGACTTCCAGCCTGGTTATCTGGTGGCATCAGCCAGCTACGTCTGGCGCGACAAGCAATATGGTACCCTGTTCGAGCGTTCATATAACGAGGCGCCTGCATGGGCTCAGGTTGACGCGCGTCTGATCTGGACCCAAGCCGAAGGTCGTTACAAGATCATTGGCTACGTTAAAAACCTGACCGATGTGATCGGCTATGACGCTGGTGCGTACGGAACCCGGATGGCGGGATTTATCCGACCAGCAGGAAGCTTGGGTTATGCAGCCGCAACCATGACCCCGACGATCGAAGGCATTCAGAAGACCTACTCGGTGGTGCCACCACGCACCTTCGGTATCGAGCTGCAATATAAGTTCTAGAGCCAGCCTCTAGACTGAAAGTTAGACCCCCGGGCGTTCACCACGTCCGGGGGTTTTTCTTTTTGGGCGATGGCGCACGAATTGGCTTGAAAGATCAGGTCAGAGCTTTGACACTCTGGCCCACAGACGCAGGACCGCTGATCAAGGCGGCAGCAGGGGAAATTGCATATGTCGCGATCAGATTTAAGCGTGGTTCGGGCCTTGGCCTTGATGGTGGCCCTGATCTTGCCGGTTCACGCCTTCGCGGTTCCCGTGCCGGAGCCGCTACCGGCGGGCCAAGCCCTCTATAATGAGCGCTGCAAAAGCTGCCACGAGCCTGCCCAGGGCCGCGCGCCTGGCCGTGAGCAATTGGCCCAGCGCAATCCCGCAGACATTTTTGTCGCCCTCAAGTCGGGGGCGATGAAGGCCATGTCTGATGGCCTGTCCGATACGGATATGAAGGACATAGCCGGCTATCTGACCTCATCTGGCAAGTCTGATAGCCTGACCAGTATGCTCAACCCGCCCCTCTCCAAATCTGCCACGGTCGACAAGCTCTGTCCTGCGGGCAAGACGCTAAAGGCCAGCGCCTCCAGTTGGGCCCTGTCTGGCTTTGACGGGGCCTCGAGCCGGTTCCAAACTCAGTCCGCCCTGAACGCGCAGAATGTATCTCGCTTAAAGGTGAAATGGTCATTCTCGATGGAGGGCGGCGGCCAGCCGGTGGTCCTTGACGGCTGGGTCTTTGCCACCAACCGTAACGGCACCTTCTATGCCTTGGACGGCAAGACCGGCTGTGTGATTTGGTCCGTCTTGGATGCCCAGTCGCGCAACACACCGCTTGTGCTGAAGAGCACGGCCTCGCCCAGCGGCTGGATGGTGGTGATCGGACAGTTGGATAAGCGTGTCCGCGCCTTTGACGCTCAGGACGGTAAGACCCTTTGGCGCAGCCCTGTGCTGGATGACCATGTGGCCGCCTCATTGACGGGGGCAACCACCGTATCGGGTGACACCCTCTATGTGCCAGTCAGCTCCTACGAGGAGGCCGTGTCCATGTCCAAGGCCTATGCCTGCTGTACCTTCCGCGGTGCGCTGGTCGCGCTGGATCTTCGGACTGGTGCTCAGAAATGGAAAACCTATGTGATCGAACAGGCTTCGCATGACTATGCCCGCGCCAATGCTTCGGGCATGGGCTTGAAGGGCCCGGCTGGCGGCGCGATCTGGTCCGCGCCTACGGTCGATCCCGCACGCGGCCTGGTCTATGCCGCGACGGGAGACAGCTATACTGATCTGGAGAACGATGGGTCAGATGCGATCGTTGCCTTCGACATGGCCACCGGCAAGATCCGCTGGAAGCGCCAAGTTACTCAGGCTGACAACTTCGTCATGGGCTGCGACCGCAAGGGAGCGGCTGCGACAGGCAACTGTCCATCGCCCATGGGACCGGACCATGATTTTGGGGCCTCACCGATCCTTTTCACCCTTGCGGGTGGTAAGCAGATCCTGCTTGCAGGTCAGAAATCAGGCATGGCCTATGGCCTTTCGCCAGATGATGGCAAGCAGCTGTGGAACACGCAGGTCGGTGTCGGCGGCGCCTTGGGAGGTATCGAGTGGGGCATGGCCGCTGATCGGGTGCAGCTCTATGTCGCCATGGCCGATCTAACGGGTCTGTTTCGTCAAGCCTCGGGCGATAAGAGCCCAGATCTCGCCAAGCCTGGCCTTTCGGCGCTCGATCCTGCAACCGGTAAGATCAAGTGGAATACGCCGTCACCGGCTGCGCCCTGCGGACTTCATAAGTCCACCTATGATCTAAAGGGCTGTATCCGTGCCCAATCGGCTGCGCCGAGCGTCATTCCAGGTGCGATCATCTCCGGCACGACCGATGGCTGGCTTCGCGCCTACGAGGCCAAGACCGGCAAAATCATCTGGGAATATTCCAGCACGGCTCAGACCTTCACGACAGCCAATGGCGTTCCAAATCAACTTGGCGGCGGCTTTGACGGCATGGGCCCCACCATTGCCGACGGCATGGTCTTTGTCATGTCCGGCTTTAACGGCGCCTCTCGCGTAGCAGGCAATGGTCGCAACGTCCTGCTGGCCTTCTCGGTGGATGGCAAATAGGCCCAATCAGCGCTTGGCCGTCTGCATCGTGTCAAGCAAGGCCTGAAAGCGCCGCCCGCGATGGGTTTCGTGAGCGTCCTTGATCTGGGCGAGGCCCAGGCCTGCCAAGGCCGGGTCCTGCGCGCTGTCCGGCGTGAGGGCCGCCATGCGCCGATAGGTCCCTTGGTCAATGCGTTGGCGCACGGCCTTGATATTGCCGTTTGGATCGCCGGGCGTACCGTCACCAAAATAGCCATAGCCCTCAACCATATTGGCGATGGAGGTGGCATTGAACCCCATGCGCCAAAGCAGCTTGTCACTGGCCTTGGCCAAGACCTCGGGCGAAACGGTCAGTAGGAAGTTCTCCTGCTGACGCACCCAGGATTTAACGATCGAGTTGGTTAGAATATAGCGCAGCCGATCAGAGTGATTAACCGCGCCGGCATGGAGCAATCGCCCGTCCATCAGAAGGATCGTGCCCGCTGGAGCCTCAAGGTTGATGGGGGGCGGCAAGGGTCCATAGGCCTCTGGACCATCCTTCATCTGATGAGAACCGGGTACCACCAGCGTGCCGCCGTTCACCTCATTGACGTCCTGCAGGATGTAGATCGAATTGACCAGCGCTGGGGCGTCGAGGAAGCGGAAGGGCACAGGAAAGGATTGATCCTGATGAAGCGCCTGCGGATGACAGCCTGGAAAAGAGATGTTGGCCAAGAAACTATAATGGTTCCAACCGGGCCCAAGGGCCTCATCCATGAACCGCTCGATCAAGGGCCCGGCCTGTACGGCGCTGGGATCATGTTCCATGCACTGGGTGAACATGTCGCCCTTATTGACCAGAGCCCAGACATGCTGCTGGGCAGGACTGATATGGGCCAGACCTAAGCCTCGTTCGGCGGCAGCCTGTTCGATGACCCGTTCGTGCAGGCTTTGGCACTGGTCAGGCGACACGCCATCTTCGATCAGACCATAGCCCCAGCGGGTAAAGTCGGCGCGAAGCTGGTTGAGGTCCTTGGTGGGCTGCGGCAGGTCTTGATGGCGCCAATAGTCATGTTTGCGGGCCACGGTCGTGTCATAATAGCGCCCAGCACCCCATTCCAAAGTGTCCGTCGGCTTGGGAGGACGCATGGCGGGGTTGTGCCGCATCAGGGACCGATAGGGCTCGCCATTGGTATAGAATGCGCCATAGCCGAGCTTTTCGCCATCATTGCGATCGAGGTAGGCTTGAGTGAACTCCTTAGGAATAGGCATGACCTTCTCCAGTTTGGGATATTCGTAAGGGATACGCCCCTAGGCGAAGGCGATCCAGCGTCCGCCTGCGGCTGCGGTGACCCAGACGAGGATCTGGGCATAGGCGATGGTTTGAGCAAAGGCGGTCGGGCCGCCGTCTTTGATGATAGCCCTGCCTCGCATGACCGCAAAGGCTAGGACCCAGAGGAACCAAAGGCCAGAGAGCACGATATTGGCCATGTCGATGCTGGCCATGTCCTCCGGCTTGAACATCAGATGGGTCGCCACGACCATGGCGGCCAAGATCACAAGGCATCCGGCACCATAGAGCCAGCGCGCGCGGCCCTGCACTACGACCAGAACAATCAGGCTACCTGCGCTCAAGACGTGCAGCAGACCCGGCGTCACCAACCCGCCTGTGGCTAAAACAAAGACCGATACCGCCCAGAGACCAAGGCCCAGTCCGGCCCATAGGCGTGTGTCTGATCGACGGTCCTGTAAGGCGACGGGGCCAAGGACCTTGAAGCTCAGCACGACCCCACCGATCAGGGCGATGAACTTGGCTAGGAAGGCGGCGCTATTATAGAGCCGCTCGGCATTGGCCATTCCGATCAGCAGACCGCTTATGCTGGTAGCCAAGACGCCGATCGTTATGAGCTGGGCGACGCCGCGATAGGTCTCCTCGATCGGGCGTTCCACAAGACCAACGCCAAGAATTCTTAGGCTCACCAGCGCGGTTGCGCCGCCTAGCGTCAGGACCGAGACGATGTGAAACACCTCCCAGATCGCGAAATTGGCCTTGATGTCATAGGCCGGCCAAACCTTGACCAGATGGACGACGAAGGGCTGAAGGGCTGGAAACAGTTCGGATAGGGTCATTGGTGAGCTGCCTCAATGGCAACTGCGCCCTGTTCAGAGGTCACGCAGGCCTGAACCTGATTGATGAAGGCGGTCTGCGGCTTGCCGCACTCGTACCAGTTATAGGCAATGTACCGGCCCATAATGATGACCAGTAGCCATAGGGTTAGGGAGGCCAGTCCTGACAGTCTAACCGCGGTGGGGGGGCGCTCCAGAGTGTCCCATTGGTCTTGATGGCGATGGAGCACAAGATGAAACCAAAGGATGTTCAAGCCAGCCAAGACAAGGAAGCAAAGCTTTAGTCTGAACCATATATTATGATAATAAACCAATGGCTTGGCGAAAAATAGCGCCGTCCCCGTAATGACCATAATAGCAAATCCACCGAGCACGAGGGGCAGTAGTCGCCGGGTGATAACGGAGTTCGGTATGGTCTTGAGCGCCACGCCCATGAGCCTCAAATCGATCACCAGCATCACGCCGGCAAACAGCATCAGGCTGATCAGGTGCGTGCCCTCAAGCAGACCCCAGAAGTTCAAGGACCCCAAAAGAGCCTCGCTCCACGATGGATCGAACTCTCCTGGACCCTTACCCAGAGACGTCTGTAGCCAAACTAAAAAGGATCTTAGCACCCGTATCCCCCCGTGCCGCTGTTCTGCATAAGCCGTTGGTCCGGTGACATGCAGGGCCCTTATTTTGCGCGGACTTGATTATGGACCCCGAATGGAAGGTTGCGGCAGGAGCCACCTGATTGCAAGCGCGCCAATCAAATTCGTTGCAAGCGTTGACAAGGACTAGATTGGCTGTGCAGCATCTTCAAGTATCACATCTAACCAAGGATCACCGAGTTGATCCGCTGTGATGCCATAAAATGGTGAGGGAACCCATGTTATCGAAAAAAGCCACCTTGATGGCCGTTGTGGCAATGGCCTGTGCGCTCGGCAGCGCAGCGATGGCGCAAGGCCCAGCCTATAAGGCACCCCGAGGCCCGGATAAGGTCCATCCAGACCTGAACGGCGTCTGGCAGGTCTTGAATTCTGCCAACTACAATATTGAGCCGCACCTGAGCTCGGCGGCTATGGCGATGCGTTCAGGACCGGTTATCCCGGTTCCGGCCAAAGAGGTTGTCGCTCTTGGCGCTGTGGGTTCGGTTCCTCCCGGACCCGGCGTCGTGGTCGGGGGCACAATCCCCTACAAGCCAGAGGCCTTGGCCAAGCGCGATGAGAACAAGGCCCAGTGGCTAAGCCGCGATCCTGAAATCAAATGCTATCTGCCCGGCGTGCCGCGCGCCACCTACATGCCCCAACCGTTTCAAATCGTGCAGGGGCAAGACAAGATGATAATTGCCTATCAGTACGCCAGCGCGACCCGGACCATTCTATTCAAGGATCCCGGCGAATATCCCGCTGATAGCTGGATGGGCCAGTCCGTCGCGACCTGGGACGGCGACACGCTGGTCGTCAAGGTGACCGCGCTCAATGATCAGTCTTGGCTCGACCGCGCCGGTAACTTCCATTCGGACATAATGACGGTGGTTGAGCGCTACACGCCCACCAGCGCAGTGACCATGCGATACGAGGCGGAGATCACTGATCCAGAGACCTATACCAAGCCGTGGAAGATGGAGATGACCCTCTATAGGGCGGTCGGTCCAGACGTCACGCTTGGGCAGTTCAAGTGCGTGGAACATGTGACAGAGCTTCTGTATGGCGATCTGCGCAAAGAACCGCTGAAATAGTCCCGAAACCCAATTCTCTAACGCCCTTTTTGGAGCCTAAACGCCCATGACCCGTGCTCTTAAATTCGCATCCATCGCCCTTGCCTTGGCCCTTGGGGCCTCTGGCCAGGCTCAGGCACACCACGCCTTCGCTGCTGAGTTCGACAGCAACTCGCCTGTTCTGCTGCGTGGCAAGGTCACGCGGGTGGAGTGGATCAACCCCCATGCTTGGGTTCATCTTGTCTTTCAGGCTCCCGGTAAGCCTGATCAGGAGTGGATGGTTGAGGGCGGCACGCCCAACACATTGTTCCGTTCTGGCATCAACAAGGCCTCGCTGCGCCCCGGCACGACGATCATCGTGCGCGGCTATCAAAGTAAAGATCACCTCTGCACGCCCCAGTGCCGCGCCAATGGCCGCGACCTGACGCTTGAGAATGGCCAAAAGCTGTTCATGGGCTCCAGCGGAACCGGCGCGCCGAAGGATGGCGCTGACACGTCCGAGAAGAAGTAGTCAGCAGACTGTAGGATTTGGGGCAACAAACATGGGTAGGAACGGATCGATTTGGGCCTTGGGGCTGACGGCAGTCTTGCTGCTGACCTCTTGTAGCAAGCCGAAGCCTTCGCTCTATGACACCAGCCTTCCGGTCATGGAGGTGATGGATCACCTGATCGATCCGGGTGCTTGGGCCTTTTGGCGAGCATCCGGCGAAGTGACTGAAGAAGCGGGTACCAAGAGCCTAAGGCCGACGACGGAAGAGGGGTGGCTTGCGGCCGAAAATGGTGCCGTTCAGGTCGCCGAGAGCGGTAACTTGCTGCTGTTGCCGGGCCGTGTTCGCGATGAAGAATGGATCCGCTTGGCGAAAAAGCTCACCCAGGATGGGCTCGAGGCCAAGGCCGCGACTGAAGCCAAAGATTCCGATCGGATGTTTGTTGCCGGCGCGGAGATGTACAAAACCTGCAAGGCCTGCCACGCGAAATATGTTCCGGCTCTGCAGCCCGGTGCCGAGCCTGTTGGCGCGCGACTACCAGATTGGCCTGATGACGTAAAACAAAAACAAAATCAATTCCTTGAAGGAAAAAAATGATGATTTTCCGGCCCTTCGCTCCATCGACCCCTCGCCTTGGCGCGATCGTCGCTGCGCTGGTCCTTTCTGGAGCGGCGGGCCAAGTCGTCGCGGCGGAAACGCCTGCGGCTGCCCCTCTGAACCTGGCGGTTATCTCCGACCGCGCTCAGGTCGCTGCCTCGCCTGAGGTGGTCTGGAAGAAGACCGGGGGCTATTGCGATATTGGTGCGATGTTGAAGACCACCTGTGTGATCACCTCAGGCAACGGGGATGTCGGTTCGAACCGCCTGATCGCTGGCCGGGTCAATGAAATCTTGGTCGCCAAGACCTCGACCTCCTACACCTATACTCAGCCCATGGCCCCAAACCTCTATCACGGTACGGTTGAGGTCCTGCCTGACGGTCCAGGAAAGTCTGTGGTGATTTATACGCTGCTGTTAGACCCGACCTTTGGCGGCGACCCAGCCACGCGTGACGCCAAGATTGCGGAGCGCCGCGGCTTCTTGAAGCTGATGCTCGGTCAGATCAAGGCCGCGTCAGAAGCACCATAAGGATCAGATGGGCAGCAAGGGGGATCAGGCTTTCAGGCCTGACCGCCTTGTGACCAGGAACCCAATGACATGACAGGCACCCTATCGGCCGCACCAACGCTCTGGACCAAGCTTGCCTATGGGTTTGGGGCTGCGGCCAATGGGGTGACAGATAATGCCTTCAACTATTTCCTGTTGATGTTCTATGGCCAGGTCAT